>CAWFQO010000014.1:0-97170 GCA_963817865.1 uncultured Solirubrobacterales bacterium
TCGCAGGACATGGCCGTGTTCGACGACGTCTGGGTGAGCGGGCCCCGGTTCGTCGGCCCGCCGATGAAGGTCGTCGTCCCCGAGCGGCTGGCCCCGGTCTGGAGCGAGTCCTCGCCCTGATTGCTCGCCTGGGTCGTGCTCCCGATGATGTTGTCGCCCGCCCCCAGCCCGACGATCTGCGTCCCGCTCTCGATGTTGGTCGACATCTGGGTGCCCTTCTTGGCCACCTGGTTGCTGTTGATCGCCTGGTTGTTGACCTGGCTGCCGTCCCCGATCATCGTCCCGTCGCCCCCGCCCCCACCGAAGAGGCCGCTGTTGGCCTCGACGTTGACCGAACCCTGGACCAGCTTCGGGGTCGAGGACCCGGAGATGAACTTCTCGCCCGGGGCGACGAACTCGGCCCCGCCCGACCCGTTGATCCCCGACTGGTTGCTGTTGGCCCCCTGGTTGTTGCTGTTGTCGAAGTTTCCGATCAGGGCGTCGCCCAGGGCGGTGGCCGGCACCGCCAGTACCAGCACCCCCGTCGCCGTCGCCACCAGGTCCCGAACCCGCATCGCCACTCCCCTTGTCATTCCACCGCGCCGCGGTACGCCGGCCCGCGGCCGCCGAGCCGGACTTCTAGCCGCATCGACCGCCGCGCGCCAGCCGGGTCACGACCCGGTAACAAGTGGGAGCTAGGCGGCCCGGGCGGCCGCGACCATCCGCACCGCCGCCGCCGCCGCCACGTCGCCCGCGGCCCAGGAGAGCGGCTTGCCGCTCGGTGGGCGGATCTCCTCCTCGCGACAGAACTCGACCGGCACCCCGTCCTCGAGGTAGCGGAGCGTCCACCCGCGCGGACGATCGGCCACGTCCCATCCGTTGTCGGCGTCGAAGAAGACCTCGCCGACCAGCGCGTCCTCTTCCAGCAACCGGTATCGCCAGTCCGGCTCCAACGGGTCGCTCTCGACCCTGATGCCCTCAACTGTCCGGGCCTCCGCCATGTCGCTCTCCTCGCTCGATATGCTGCCAGCCCACCACTGGCGACCTCGGCAGAATCTACGATCGATCGAGGCCCCGGGAAAGCACCCCGGCGCGACATTTCCTCGGAGGATGCGCCTTGCTTCTGGCCCGCCCGCTCAGGCGACCGCCGACGTCGAGCCGCTCCGGCGCCCCGAACTCGACGAGGGCCGGCGGAAGGACGACCTCCCCGCCGTCCTGCTGCCCGTTCTCGAGCAGGGCGATGATCGTCCGCCCGACCGCGATCGCCGTCCCGTTGAGCGTGTGCACGGCCACCGGCCGCCCGCCGTCGGCCGGCCGCATGCGGATGTCGAGCCGCCGGGCCTGGTAGTCGGTCGTGTTCGAGCAGGACGTCAGCTCTCGATACCGGCCCTGCCCCGGGAGCCACGCCTCGATGTCGTACTTCTTGGCGGCCGACGACCCAAGATCGTTGGCCGCGATATTGACCACTCGATAGGGGAGCGCGAGCTCGCTCAGCAACGCCTCCTCGATGGCGAGGAGCCGCTCATGCTCGGCCCTGCCCTCCTCCGGCGTCGTGAAGACGAACATCTCGAGCTTGTCGAACTGGTGGACCCGGAAGATCCCCCGGGTGTCCTTCCCGGCCGCCCCGGCCTCCCGGCGAAAGCACGACGAGAAACCCGCGTAGCGGAGCGGCAGCTCCTCCTCGGCCAGGATCTCCCCGGCGTGGAGGGAGGCGAGGGCGACCTCCGAGGTCCCGACCAGGTAGAGGTCGTCGTCGGGCAGCCGGTAGATCTGCTGCTCGGTGTCCGGGAGCATGCCGGTCCCGAACAGGGCCTGCTCGCGCACGAGGACGGGCGGGACGACCGGCTCGAAGCCGTGGGGGCGCAGCCGCTCGAGGGCCCACCGCACGAGCGCGAGCTCGACGAGGACGAGATCGCCGCGCAGGTAGGCGAACCGCGCGCCCGAGAGCCGGGCCCCCGCCTCCATGTCGATCATCCGCCCGGCCAGCTCGAGGTGGTCGCGTCCGGTCCGCCCGGCCTCGCCGACCTCGCGGATCACCGTGTCCTCGTCGGCCGCGTCGTCGAGCGGCAGGTTCGGCAGCCCGGCCAGCTCGGCGCGCAGCCGCTCGTCGGCCTCGGCGAGCTCGACGGTCAGCTCCTTCTCCCGCCCGCCGACCTCCCGCATCTCGGCGATCGCCGCCCCCGTCTCCTCCCCCGCCCGCTTGGCCGCCGCGATCGCCTCCGACGCCGCGTTCTTGCGCGCCCGGAGCCGCTCGAGCTCGGGCAGGAGCTCACGCCGCCGGCGGTCGAGCTCGAGCACCCGCTCGACGCCCGCCTCGACGCCCCCGCCCCGGCGGGCCAGCGCCGCGCGGACGACGTCCGGCTGATCGCGGATCAGCCTCAGGTCGAGCATGGCGGCTAGGGGTTGGTCGACGGATGGGCGGTCAGCGTCGCCGGGCGCT
The DNA here is from genome assembly GCA_963817865.1 of uncultured Solirubrobacterales bacterium. Classification (GTDB taxonomy): domain Bacteria; phylum Actinomycetota; class Thermoleophilia; order Solirubrobacterales; family Solirubrobacteraceae; genus Palsa-513. The sequence continues at coordinate 2,420 of CAWFQO010000014.1, forward strand.
TGTACCCGCCGTACTTGGCCAGGAACTGGGCGACCGCCTGCGCGTCGCGCCCGACGACGATGTTCTCCGGCATCACCGCGCCCGAGAAGCCGCCGTTGCGGATCGCGTAGAGGACGTTCTTCACGTTCTCCGGCCGGACGTCGAAGTTCGGGCCGTTGATCCGCTCGCGGTTCCCGATCGTCTGCGCCGAGCCCCGCGCCCCGACCAGGCTCAGCGAGTGGCAGCCCGAGCAGTGCTCGAGGAAGAGCTTGGCGCCGTGGTAGTTCGAATCGGTCCGGGCGAGCTGGATACCCTGCGATCCACAGCCGCCGACGGCGATCGTGGCGAGCCCCGCCACGCTGGCGGCGGCTGCGATCTTCGCGCGTCGGCTCATGCGGGCGCAGATGATACGGATAATCCCCCGCTCGATGCGGATCCCGCTCCCCCACCTCGCTCCCCGATCACCGGCCCGCTCGCCCGCCCCCGCGGTGCTGGCCGGCGGCCTCGCGCTCCTCCTCGGCGGGTGCGGTACGCACGTCGTCAAGATCGACTCGAGCGTCCTGCGCCTGCGGATCGACGAGTACAGCATCACCCCGCAGGACGTCCAGGTCCACGCCGGCCGCCTGAAGATCACCGCCGTCAACACCGGCGTCCTCACCCACAACGTCCGCGTCGAGCTCGACCACCCGTCCGCCAACGGCAGCCCCCTCGTCCCCAACTGCGTCCTCCCCGCCGAGATCACCGGCTGCGGCACCCCGATCATCGAGCCCGGCCAGACGGTGACGAGCCCCAAGCTGACCCTTCCACCCGGGCACTACAAGCTCGTCGACACGATCGCCAACCACGCCGACCTCGGCGACTACGGCTCGCTCACCGTCGTGCCCTAGAACCCGTGGGCCGTCCCGGCCGCCCGCAGCGCGAGGAAGCAGACGACGAGCGCGGCCGCGGCCATCACGCCGAGCTCCCGCCGGAGGATCGCGACGACGACGGACTGCTGGTCGGCCTCGGCGAGCTCGCCGACCTCGCCGCGCTGGCCAGCCCCCGGACGGTCAGGACCTGCTCGGCCGCGAGGATGCGCAGCTGCTCGGCGACCACCCCGATGGCCAGCGGAAGGAGCGCGTAGAGGTAGAAGAGGTCGTCTGAGGCCCGCCGGCCGGCGACCCAGAGGACCCCGGCCCCGAGGGCCAGCCCGATCGCCGCCGCCTGGCCCGTGCGCAGCCCCGCCCAGAAGGCCCGGCTCGGCTCGACCCGGTACCAGCGCCAGGCCCCGTAGAGGCCGACCAGCCCGTTGAGGACGGCCACCCCGAGCGACCCGGCGACGACCGCGTCGCCCGCCGTCATCGACCCCCGCCGCATGTATCGGCTGCCACAAAGGTCCGGCCGGCGTCCGGTCGGTGATATAACGGCCCCGGTGCTTCGGAGCTATCTGCCAGCGATCGTCTTCCTCGTCCTCGGAGGACTTGTCGGTGGGGCATTCGCCTTCCTGAACACGCTCTTCGGTCCCCGCCGCAAGATCCCCTCGAAGACGGACCCCTACGAGTGCGGGCTACCGTCGGAGGTGAAGCAGGGCTTCCGCTTCGGCATCAGCTTCTACCTGATCGCGATGCTGTTCATCCTCTTCGACATCGAGGTCGTCTTCCTGTTCCCCGTCGCCGTCCAGCTCCGGCGCTTCGGCGCCTTCGCACTGTACGAGACGGTCGCCTTCGTCGTGCTCCTGCTCGTCGCCTTCCTCTACGTCTGGCGCCGGGGCGCGCTCGAATGGAAGTGAGCCGCCAGCCGGCCGTCGACTCGACCGCCTTCCGCGCCCGCCAGCTCCGGGCCCGCGACATGCTCCGGGGCGACCTCGACACCCAGTCGCTCGACGAGTTCGTCGAGGAGCGCGTCCTCACCACGACGATGGATCGCGCCGTCGCCTGGGCCCGGTCGAACGCGATGTTCCCGGCCAGCTTCGGCCTCGCCTGCTGCGCGATCGAGATGATGACCGTCGTCGCCGGCCGCGTCGACATCGCCCGCTTCGGCATGGAGGCCTTCCGCGCCTCCCCCCGCCAGGCCGACCTCCTGATCATCTCCGGGCGCGTCTCGATCAAGATGGCCCCGATCGTCCGCCGGATCTACGACCAGATGCTCGAGCCGAAGTGGGCGATCGCCATGGGCGCCTGCTCCTCCTCGATGGGCGTGTTCAACAACTACGCGATCGTCCCGGCCGACAAGTTCATGCCCGTCGACGTCCACGTCCCCGGCTGCCCGCCGCGCCCCGAGGCGCTGATGCACGGCATCCTCAAGCTCCGCAAGATGATCCAGGACGACCCCGCGCTCGGCTGGCGCGCCCAGTACGGGGCCGAGGGCACCGAAGAGGTCGTCCCCGCCCCGCCCCCGGCGAGCGCCGATGCCTGACGCGACCGGCCTCGAGCTCATCGCCCACGACCTCCGGGACGCCGACCCCGCGAGCGTCGCCGGGACCCTCCACTTCCGCGGCCGGGCCACCCTCCTGGTCGCCCCGCCCGCCGTCCGCGCCACCCTCGCCCGCCTGCGCGAGCGCGGGTTCGCCTTCCTCGCGAGCGTCCACGGCGTCGACTACTACCCCGACGAGCCCCGCCTCGGCGTCCACTACGAGCTGCTCGACATGGACCGGGTCGATCGCCTGACGGTCAAGCTCCGCGTCCCCACCGACGACCCCCACGTCGAGTCGGTGACCCCCGACTGGCCGACGGCCAACCACCAGGAGCGCGAGGTCTACGACATGTTCGGCGTGATCTTCGACGGCCACCCCGATCTGCGGAGGATCCTCATGCCCGAGGACTACGAGGGCCATCCCCAGCGGCGCGACTTCCCGATCGGCGGCGAGCCCGTCCTCTTCACCCACAACGACGCGACGACCCCCGGGTACACCCATTGAGCACCCCCGGCCCCAGCACCTACCGCGAGCAGGAGCAGTCGATCACGCTCGCGCCCCTGGCCGACCAGATCGCCGAGGCGCCCGACCAGGAGCTCCTGACGCTCAACATGGGGCCCCATCACCCGGCCACCCACGGCGTCCTGCGGCTGCTCGTGACCCTCGAGGGCGAGGTCCTCCGCGACATCAAGCCGATCATCGGCTACGTCCACACCGGGATCGAGAAGACGGCCGAGGACAAGTCCTACTGGAAGGTCATCCCCGTCGTCGAGCGGATGGACTACCTCTCCTACTACTTCAACGCCCTCGCCTTCTGCGGGGCCGTCGAGACCCTGCTCGACGTCGAGGTCCCCACCCGCGCCCAGTACCTCCGCGTGATCCACCTCGAGCTCAACCGGATCATGTCCCACCTCGTCTGGCTCGGGACCAGCGCCCTCGACCTCGGCGCGATCTCGATGTTCTGGTACTGCTTCCGCGAGAAGGAGCGGATCCTCGACCTCTTCGAGATGTCCTCCGGCCAGCGGATGCACACCCGCTACTTCCAGGTCGGCGGCGTGATCGAGGACATCCCGCCCGGGTTCGCCAAGAAGCTGCGCGAGTTCATCGCGATCATGCCCAAGGCGGCCGACCAGTACGGCGACCTGCTCAGCCGCAACGAGATCGTCCTCCAGCGCCTCCGGGGGATCTGCCCGCTCGACGCCGAGACCCTCCTCTCGCTCGGCGTCACCGGACCGCTCCTGCGCGCCGCCGGCCACCCCTGGGACCTGCGCAAGGCCGCCCCCTACAGCTCCTACGGCGACTTCGAGTTCAAGATTCCCGTCGGCACGGTCGGCGACAACTACGATCGCTACGCGGTGCGGCTCGCGGAGATCTACGAATCGGTGAAGATCATCGAGCAGGCCCTCGACGGCCTGCCCGAGGGCCCGCACATCACCGGCGACCGGAAGGTCGCCCTCCCGCCCCGCCACGAGCTCGCGACCTCGATGGAGGCGCTGATCCACCACTTCAAGCTCGTCACCGAGGGCTTCCGCGTCCCCCCCGGCGAGGTCTACTACCCGATCGAGTCGCCCCGCGGCGAGCTCGGCTGCTTCGTGCGCTCGGACGGGTCCTCGAAGCCCGCGCGCGTCCACATGCGCGACCCGAGCTTCGTCAACCTCCAGGCCATCGCCCCGATGGCCCGCGACTCCTACATCGCCGACCTCATCGCCACCCTGGCCATGCTCGACCCGATCCTCGGCGGGATCGATCGATGAGCACCACGCGCAGGGGCCGGCGGGCCCGGGCGGCGGCCGCCGCCGCGGACGCCGACGTGATCGGCGCCGAGGCGACCGAGCGCCGCCGCCTCGCCCACCGCTCCGTCCCCCGCTACGCCCACGGCTCCCGGGTGCCCGGCTGGGACGACGCCGTCGACCTGACCAAGGACCCGGCGGCGATCCCCGACCCGGCCACCGTCGAGGTCCCGCGCGAGCTCCGGGCCGAGATCGAGGCGGCGATGGCCCTCTATCCCGACCCGCGCTCGGCCGCCCTCCCCGCCCTGGCCGCGACCCAGCGCCACCACGGCTGGTGCTCGCCCGAGGCGATCGAGCAGGCCGCCTGCGTGATGCGCCTGACCCCCGGCTACCTGACCGCCGTGGCGACCTTCTACGACATGTTCGAGACCCACCCGACCGGCCGCCACGCGATCTACGTCTGCACGAACATCTCCTGCTCGCTCTGCGGGGCCGACGAGCTCCACGCCGCGCTCCGCGCCGCCACCGACGGCGACGCCGACTTCAACGTCCGCGCGTTCGAGTGCCTCGGGGCCTGCGACATCGCCCCGATGGCCTCGGTCGACAACGTCTACGTCGGCCCGCTCGAGCTCGCCGACGTCGAGCCGCTGCTCGCCGACGTCCGCGCCGGGCGCCCCCCGCTCCCGGCCAAGCAGCTGATCCGGCGGCCGAGCACCGACGCCGCCGCCGGCGACTACCCGGGAGCCGCGTAGGCGTGGCCCCCCCGAAGCTCCTGTTCAAGGGCATCGACGAGCCCGGCCTGAACACGCTCGCCGTCTACGAGCGCCGCGGCGGCTACTCGGCGCTCCGCCGCGCCCTCGTCGATGGCCCCGGCGGACGTGCTCGACGAGCTCCTCGCCTCGGGCCTGCGCGGCCGCGGCGGGGCCGGCTTCTCGATGGGCAAGAAGGCGTCCTTCCTCCCCAAGGGGACGATGGACAAGTACCTCGTCTGCAACGCCGACGAGTCCGAGCCCGGGACGTTCAAGGACCGCGAGCTGATGCAGAAGAACCCCCACCTCCTGATCGAGGGCATCGTCATCGCCGCCCACGCCGCCGCCATCAACCAGGCGTTCATCTACATCCGCGGCGAGTACGAGCAGCAGGCGGAGATCCTCGACCGGGCCCTCGCCGAGGCCTACGCGGCCGGCTACCTCGGCGACCGGATCCTCGGGACGGAGCTCTCGCTCCCGCTCGTCCTCCACCGCGGCGCCGGCGCCTACATCTGCGGCGAGGAGACCGGCCTGCTCGACTCGCTCGAGGGCAAGCGCGGCAACCCCCGGCTGAAGCCCCCGTTCCCGGCCAACCAGGGCCTCTACCAGGGACCGACCCTGATCAACAACGTCGAGACCCTGGCCACCGTCCCCTACATCATCGAGATGGGCGGGTCCGAGTACGCCAAGCTCGGGACCGAGACCTCGACCGGGACCAAGCTCGTCTCCGTCTCCGGCCACGTCCAGCGCCCCGGCAACTACGAGGTCGAGCTGGGGACCCCGTCCCGCGAGATCATCTACGGCCTGGCCGGCGGCCCGCCCGCCGGACGCGAGGTCAAGCTCTGGTTCCCCGGCGGGTCGAGCTCGCCCGTCCTGACCGCCGCCGACCTCGACCTCCCCTACGACTTCGACAGCCTGGCCAAGGCCGGGTCGATGCTCGGGTCCGGGGCGATCATCGTCGTCGACGACTCGACCCCCGTCCTCGACGTCGCCCTCAAGCTGGCCAAGTTCTACCGCCACGAGTCGTGCGGGAAGTGCACCCCCTGCCGGGAGGGCACCAACTGGACGGTCCAGATGCTCGAGCGGATCGAGCGGGGCGAGGCCACGCCGATGGACCTCGACATCATGGCCTCGGTCCAGGAGCACATCATCGGCAACTGCCTGTGCGTCCTCGGCGACGCCATGGCCATGCCGATCGGCTCGATGATCCAGAAGTTCCGCCCCGAGTTCGAGGCCCACATGGAGGCCATGCAGCTCGGGGCCCCGGTGGCCTCCGACGCGGCCCTCGCCGCCCAGGGGGCCGCGTAGTGCCCCGCCCCGAACACGAGACGATCACCTTCTCGATCGACGGCCTCGAGGTCCAGGCGCCCGAGAACATCATGCTGGCCGACGCGGCCAAGTACGGGGACATCGAGATCCCCGTCTTCTGCTACGAGCCGAAGCTCGGCCAGCCGGTCGGCGCCTGCCGCATGTGCCTGGTCGAGATCGAGGGCATCCCCAAGCTCCAGACCGCCTGCTCGAGCCCGGTCAAGGACGGCATGGTCGTCCACACCCAGACCGCCCGGGTCAAGGAGGCCCAGCAGGCGGTCGTCGAGTTCCTCCTCATCAACCACCCCCTCGACTGCCCGGTCTGCGACAAGGGCGGCGAGTGCCCGCTCCAGGACATCACCTTCGGCTGGGGCCCCGGCCGGTCGCGGTTCATCGAGCCCAAGCGCCACTTCAAGAAGCCGCTCGAGCTCTCCCCGCTGATCGCCATCGACCGCGAGCGGTGCATCCTCTGCTACCGCTGCGTCCGCTTCTCCCAGGAGCTGTCCGAGGACTACCAGCTGATCCTCCTCGACCGCGGGGCCCACACCTTCGTCGGCACCTTCGACGGCCATCCCTACGTCGCCCCGTTCAGCGGCAACATCATCGAGCTCTGCCCGGTCGGCGCCCTCACCTCGATCCCCTACCGGTTCCGCGCCCGCCCCTGGGACATCGAGGGCGCCGGGTCGATCTGCACCCTCTGCCCGGCCCAGTGCAACACCGAGCTGACGATCCGCGACGACCGGGTGATGCGCGTCCTCGACCGCCACCACGAGGGCGTCGACGACGGCTGGCTCTGCGACAAGGGGCGCTTCGCCTACCAGGCGATCCACGTCGACGAGCGCCTCGTCGAGCCGCTCGTCCGCGACGCGGACGGCGCGCTGCGCCCGGCGAGCTGGGAGGAGGCCTACGCCGCCGCCGCCGAGCTCCTCGCCGCCGCCGGCGAGCGGACCGCCGCCCTCGCCGGCGGGGCCGCGACCAACGAGGAGGGCCTCCTCCTCCAGCGGCTCCTGCGCGAGGCCCTCGGCTCCCCCCACCTCGACTCCCGCCCGGGCGGCGCCGTCGAGGTCGACCACCTGCGCGCCCTCGCCGCCCCCGCCCTCCAGGCCAGCGTCCCCGACCTCGAGTTCGCCCACGCCGTGCTCGTCCTCGACACCGAGCCGGTCGACGACGCCCCGATCCTCGAGCTGCGCATCCGCAAGGGCGTCCGGCGCAACCGGGTCAAGCTCGCCGTGGCCACGAGCCGCCCGAGCGCGCTCGACCCGATCGCCACCGCCCGCCTGCGCTTCGCCCCCGGCCAGGTCGCCGCCCTCCTCGGCGGCCTCCACGCCGCCCTCGCCGACGCCGGCGCCGACCTCGACGGCGCGGCCGCGGCGGCCGGCACCACGGCCGACGAGCTCCGGGCCCTCGCCGCCACCCTGGCCGGGGCCGAGGAGATCGTCGTCCTCTACGGCGAGCGCCTCCTCGACACCGCGGCCGCGGGCCTGCTCGACCTCGCCGCCCAGCTCGGGGTCGCCGGCCCCGCCGCCGCCGGACTGATCGGCATCCCCGAGGCGGCCAACGGCCGCGGCCTGCGCGAGGTCGGCGTCCTGCCCAACGCCGGGCCCGGCCTCGCCGCGCCCGCCGCCCCCGGCCGCGACGCCCCGGCGATCGCCGCCGGCCTCCTCGACGGCGAGCTCGACGTGCTCTACCTGCTCGCCTGCGACCCCCTCCGCGACCACCCCCACCGCGCGGCCTGGGAGGCCGGCCTCGCGGCCGCCGACGGGGTCATCGCCCACGCCGGGTTCCTCACCGAGACGGTCCGCGACCACGCCGACGTCGTCTTCCCGACCGAGGCCGCCGCCGAGAAGGAGGGGACGATCACCCACCCCGACGGCCGCCTCCAGCGGCTGCGCCCGGCGATCGGGCGCCCCGACGGCGTCCGCGCCGAGTGGCAGGTCATCGCCGAGCTCTCCCGCCGGCTCGGCGCCGACCCGGGCCTGCCGACGATCGCCCGGTGCAGCGAGTCCCTCTTCGCCAGCGTCCCCTTCTACACCGGCCTGACCCTGGCCGAGCTCGGCGGGCGCGGCGTCCGCTGGCCGACCCGCCCCCAAGCGGCGGGGCTGCTCCCAAGCACCCCCAGCCAGCCGCCGGACGGCGCCGCGCCGGCCGGCCCGGTCCGCCCGGCGAACGCCCTCGCGGCCCCCGGGGCCCGCCTCCTCCTCGGCACCTACCGCTCGATCTGGGCCGCGCCCGAGGTCGAGGCCGCGCCCGCGCTGAAGTTCCTCGCCCGCCGCCAGCGGGTCGAGCTCGCCCCGGCCGACGCCGCCCGCCTCGGCCTGCGCCCCGGCGACGAGGTGCTCGTCGTCTGCGGCGACCAGCAGGTCCGCGGCCGGGCCGAGCTCCGCGCCGCGGTCCCCGAGGGGCGGGTCTTCCTCGAGACGGGGATCGCCGAGCACGGCGCCAACGCCCTCGACGGCCCGCTCGTGTCGATCCACCGGGCCACGAGCACGAACGGCGCCGGGTCCGGAGCGACCGCGCGAGCCCAGGCATGACGCCGGCCCTCCTGGCCACGGTCGGCTACTACGAGCCGTGGTGGATCCAGATCGTCAAGGGCGTGGTGATCGCCGTCATCGGCCTCCAGCTCGTCCCGATCGTCCTGATCGCCGAGCGCAAGCTCCTCGGCCGCTTCCAGGGCCGCTACGGTCCCAACCGGGTCGGACCCTTCGGGATGCTCCAGCCGATCGCCGACATCGTCAAGCTGGCGACCAAGGAGCAGTCGCGCCCGAAGACGTCGATCGGCTTCCTCTACGTCCTCGCCCCGGTGATCTCGATCGTCACCGCCTTCGCCGCCTTCGCGATCATCCCCTTCGGCGACCGCCAGGACATCTTCGGGACCAAGGTCGGCCTCTACGGCCTCGACCTGAGCATCGGCCCCCTCTACCTGTTCGCCTTCTCGGCGATCGCCTTCTACGGCCTGATGCTCGGCGGCTGGGCCTCCGGGTCGAAGTACTCGTTCCTCGGGGCGATGCGGGCCGCCGCCCAGCTGGTCTCCTACGAGGTCTCCCAGGGGCTGGCCCTGGCCGGCGTGCTGATCACCGCCGGCACCCTCTCGCTGACCGGGATCGTCCACGCCCAGTCCGGCATGTGGTACGTCATCCCCCAGTTCGTCGGCTTCCTCGTCTTCCTCACCGCCAGCTTCGCCGAGACCAACCGGGCGCCGTTCGACCTGGTCGAGGCCGACGCCGAGCTCGTCGCCGGCTACAACACCGAATACGGGGGGGCCCGCTTCGCCTCGTTCTTCTTCGCCGAGTACCTCAACGTGATCATCGTCTCCGGGATCGCCGTGACCATGTTCCTCGGCGGCTGGATGCTCCCCTTCGGCATCCATCCCCCCGGGTGGACCGACCCGTTGGTCGTGCTCGCCAAGATGCTCATCTTCGTCCTCTTCTTCATCTGGATCCGCGCTACGCTGCCGCGCCTGCGCTACGACCAGCTGATGAGCTTCGGCTGGAAGATCCTCCTTCCCCTGGCGACGCTCAACACGCTGATCACGGCGATAGTCGTCGTGGCGACCGACTGAGGAGCAAGCCATGTGGACCCCCGGAGACGACCAGATCCTCGTGCAGCGGGCGCCGAAGCCCGGCGTCGGCGGCGCCTACCGGGCCTTCGGGGAGACCCTCCGCGGCCTGAAGACCACCCTCAGCCACGTGGCCAAGGGGATCAACACGATCTCCTACCCCGAGCAGAAGGTCCCGGTCTACCCGCGCTTCCGCGGGCGTCACAAGCTCCACCGCTTCGACGACGGGCTCGAGAAGTGCGTCGGCTGCTCGCTCTGCGCCGCCGCCTGCCCGGCCGACTGCATCCGCGTCGTCGCGGCCGAGAACACCCCGGATCAGAAGGTCTCGGCCGGCGAGCGCTACGCCGCCGTCTATGAGATCAACATCAGCCGCTGCATCTTCTGCGGCTACTGCGAGGTCGCCTGCCCGTTCGACGCGATCACCATGGGCCACGACTTCGAGATGTCCGACTACAACCGCAGCGACCTGATCTTCACCAAGGAGATGCTGCTCGCCGAGCCCGTCGACGCGACGCCGCTGCGGCTCGAGGGCGAGTAGTTGTCCGCCGTCCTCTTCTTCGTCGCCGCGATCGGGGCGATCGCCGGAGCGATCGGCGTGATCGCGATCGAGAACCCCTTCTACACGGTGCTCGCCCTCGTCGGCCACCTGATCTCCCTGGCCGCCCTCTTCCTGCTCCTGAACGCCGAGTTCATCGCCGCCGCCCAGGTCGTCGTCTACGCCGGGGCGGTCATGGTCCTCTACACGTTCGTCGTCTCCTACGTCGGCGGCCGCGACGCCCAGCCCCGCCTCGGCGACCCGCTCGGACGCCCGCCCGGGCGGGCGATGACGCTCGCCGCCTGGGGGTGCGGCGGCGCGCTCGTGGTCGAGCTCTGCATCGCCGTCCTCGGATCGGGGCTGAAGGCGATCGGCACCCGGGGCGCCGGCCTGCCCCGCGGGTTCGGCCAGCCGATCCAGATCGGCGACCTCCTCCTGACCAACTTCCTCGCCCCCTTCGAGATCGCCTCCTACCTGCTCCTGATCGCCGCGGTCGGCGCCGTCGTCCTCGCCCGCCGCCGCGGGGGGATCGGCGACGACGACGGCGTCCCCATGATCGCCGCGATGGACCTCTTCCGGGCGCCGCCGCCGGGCACCGGGACGATGGCCGAGGGCGCCGGCCGCGTGCGCGTCGCCCGCGAGGAGCCGGACGCGTGAACATCGGCTGGTACCTCGTCGTCTCGGCCTTGATCTTCGCGATCGGGGCCGGCGGGGTGGTCACCCGGCGCAACCCGCTGGTCATCCTCCTCTGCCTCGAGCTGATGCTCAACGCCGCGAACCTCGCCCTGATCGGGTTCTCCCGGGCCTGGGGCAACGCCGACGGCCAGGTCTTCGCCCTGATCGTGATGGTCGTCGCCGCCTGCGAGGTGACGGTCGGCCTCGGCGTGATCGTGGCCATGCACCGCCGGCGCCTCGCCATGGACGTCGACGAGCTGCGGGAGCTCAGCGGATGAGCTCGCTCGCTCGCTCGCGGGGGCTTCGCCCCGGCTCGCTCCTCGCTCGCTCATCCGCTTCGCCAGCGGGGGCGGCGGCGTGACGACGAGCTGGGCTTGGCTTTGTCTGGCGGCGCCTTTGGTCGGGTCGCTTCTGATCGCGCCGTTCTTCCGGGTGCTGCCCGGGCGGGCGGCCGGGTGGGTCGGGACGGCGGCGGTGGGGGCGTCGTTCGTGTTCGCGGTGCTGGCGCTCGTCTCCTTGCAGGGCGAGGCGGCCGGGCACCGGCAGCTCGCCTCGACGGCCTGGGACTACGCGGTGACGGCCGGGGTCGACGCCCGACTGACGATCCTCGTCGACCCGCTCTCGGTCCTGATGATCTGCGTCGTGTCCGGGGTGAGCACGCTGATCCACCTCTACTCGGTCGCCTACCTCGCGTCCGACCGGGGGTACGTCCGCTTCTTCGCCTACCTGAACTTCTTCGTCTTCTCGATGCTCCTCCTCGTCCTCGGCGGGAACTTCCTGATCCTGATCGTCGGCTGGGCGTTCGTCGGCGCGGCCTCCTACTTCCTGATCTCCTTCTGGTACCGGCGCACCACCGCGACCCGGGCGGGGATGAAGGCCTTCGTGATCAACGTGCTCGGCGACGTCGGCCTCGTCCTCGGGACGTACTTCATCTTCAAGCACACCCACACCCTCGACTTCCTCGGGACGTTCGCCCAGGCCCACACGGCGTTCGGGCGCGACGACGGGGACCTCGTCGCCGGGTGCGTCCTGCTGCTCGTCGGCGCGTTCGCCAAGTCGGCCCAGATCCCCCTCCACACCTGGCTGCCCGACGCGATGGAGGGCCCGACCCCGGTCAGCGCGCTGATCCACGCGGCGACCATGGTCACGGCCGGCGTCTACCTGATCGCCCGCATGCACCCCCTGTTCGAAGCGGCCCCGGCCGCGGCCGACGTCGGCGCGGTGATCGGGGCGGTCACGCTGCTGGTCGCCGGGACGATCGGCCTCGTCGTGACCGATCTCAAGCGGGTCATCGCCTACTCGACGATGTCCCAGATCGGCTACATGATCATGGCCGTCTCGGCCGGGGCCTACGCCGCCGGGCTCTTCCACCTCATGACCCACGCCTTCTTCAAGGCGCTCCTCTTCATGGCCGCCGGGTCGGTGATCGCCGCGATGGCCGGGACCCAGGATCTCGACCGGATGTCCGGGTTCCGCCGGGCCATGCCCTTCACCTTCGCCTGCTTCGTGATCGGCGGCCTCGCCCTCGCCGGCGTGCCGCCGTTCAGCGGCTTCTTCTCCAAGGACGACATCCTCGCCGTCGTCGGGGCCCAGGGCGGCTGGCACTGGGGCCTCTACGCGGCCGGCTACCTCGGCGCCTTCCTGACCGCGATCTACACCTGGCGGATGATCTTCCGGGCCTTCTTCGGCGAGCCCTGCCCCGAGGCGGCCGAGCTCGAGGAGGGCCATCTCCACCACGCCGAGGTCCACACCAACCCGGCGACCGGCGAGGAGGAGGACACCGACGTCGGCTTCCCCGGGCCCGACCACCACATCGCCGAGCGGGAGCTCCCGATGAAGGCGGCGATGGGCCTGCTCGCCCTCCTGGCCACCGTCGGCGGCATCGTCCAGATCCCGAAGGTCACGAGCTGGCTCGACGACTTCCTCGCCCCGTCGTTCCGCGACTCGACGATCCACGCGGCCCCGTCCGACAACCTGCTCGTCGTCGGCCTCGTCCTCGGCGCCGCGCTCGGGCTCAGCGGCATCGCCGTCGCCTACCACGTCTGGGTCCGGCGCCCGGGGACCGCGGCGGCGATCCAGGCGCGGCTGCGGCCGCTGCACACCCTGTTCGTCAACAAGTGGTACTTCGACGAGCTGATCGACCTCCTCGTCGTCCGCCCCGGCACCTGGTTCGGGCGCTTCGCCCAGCAGACGATCGAGCGGATGCTGGTCGACGGGGCGCTCGTCGGCGGGACGGTCGGGCTCGTCCGGGCCGGCTCGGCCGCCGTGCGCAGCGCCCAGACCGGCTTCGTCCGCTACTACGCCGGCCTCCTGATCGTCGGCGTCACCGCCGTCGGCCTCTACTTCCTCCTCCAGGCGACCTGATGCTCTCGATCCTCATCTGGCTGCCCGGCGCCTGCGCCCTGGTCGGCGCGCTGTCGCGGGGGCGGGAGTGGGCCGGACGGCTGGTCGCCGTCGGGTCGCTCGCCTCCCTCGGGCTCGCGATCTGGCTGATCGGCGACTACGCCGGCGCCGGCGGGCCGACCCACGTGACCGACATCGTCTGGATCGCCGCCCTCGGCATCCACTACAAGCTCGGGGTCGACGGGCTCAACCTCTTCCTCGTCGGCCTGGCCACGCTCCTCTTCTTCGTCTCGATCGCCGCCGCCAACCTCCGGTCCTGGCCCAAGCCCCACCTCTTCTTCTTCCACCTCGGCCTCGCCGAGTCGGCCGTCCTCGGGGCGCTCCTGGCCCAGGACCTCGCCCTCTTCGTCGCCTTCTTCGACCTCATGCTGATCCCGTTCTACTTCCTCGTCGGCGTCTGGGGCTCCGGGGACCGGGTCCGGGCGACGACGAAGCTCGTGATCTACACCCTGGTCGGGTCGCTCCTGATGCTGGCGGCGGCGATCGCCACCGCCGTCCTCAGCGCCCAGGGCGCCCACCATGCCCTGACCTTCGTCCTCTCGGACCTCCAGAAGGCGCCGGTTCCCGCCGGGTCGGCCGACTGGATCTTCCTCTTCTTCGCCGCCGCCTTCCTCGTCAAGATGCCGGCCTTCCCCCTCCACGGGTGGATGCCCGACGGCTACCGGGCGATGCCGATCGAGGCGCTGATGGTGTTCTCCGGCGTACTGTCGAAGGTCGGGGCCTACGGCTTCCTGCGCATCGTCCTGCCCCTCTTCCCCGGGGCGTCGGCCCACTTCCAGACGCTGATCCTCCTGATCGCCCTCGCCTCGATCCTCTACGGCTCGGCGATGGCCTTCACCCAGACCAACGCCCGCCTGATCGCCGGCTACTCGTCGGTCGCCCAGCTCGGCTTCATCACCCTGGGCATCTTCTCGCTCACCACCCAGGGCGCCCAGGGCGCGCTCCTCCAGATGATCAACCACGGCCTCGTCGTCGCGCCCCTGTTCTTCATCATCGCCCTCCTCGCCGAGCGGGCCGGCGGGTCGGAGGACATCCGCGACATGGGCGGGATCGCCCTCCGGGCCCCGATCCTCGCCACCGTGTTCCTGGTCGTCGCCCTCGCCACCCTGGCCATGCCCGGGTCGGGCAACTTCGTCGGCGAGTTCATGATCCTCCTCGGCCTCTTCACCACCAAGCTGGCGATCGCGATCGTCGCCTTCGCCGGCGTCGTGATGGCCGCCGTCTACGTGCTGCGGATGTTCATCCGCGCCGTCCACAACCGCACCGGCCCGCACGTCGAGTCGCGCGAGCTGCGCCTCGTCGACGGGCTCGTCCTCGCGCCCCTCCTCGCCGCGATCGTCCTCTTCGCCCTCTACCCGCAGCTCGAGCTCCACCGCGCCGAGAAGTCGGTCGCCGCCTCGATCGCCGCCACCCAGCCGCGCGTCGTGGCCGCGGCGGTGCCGGCGGCCGGCGGGCTCGTGGCGACGGCCGACGGCGAGCCGGACGGCCGCCGGGCCGGCCGCGGGCGGCCGGATCCTCCCCTCCCCCGGGACCCCATGACCGCGGTGATGGCCACCACCGCCCGCATCGCCGGGCCCCACGTCGACTTCGCCGCCCTCTCGCCGACGGCGGCCCTCCTGATCGGCTCGATCGTCGTCCTCATGGTCGGGCTCCTGCCCTCGCGGCGCGCTCGCTACGCCGCCGTCCCGGCCCTGACCCTGCTCACCCTCGGCCTGACCCTCGGGCTGACGATCTGGCAGTGGTCGGACGCCAAGCTCGTCCTCGCCGGGGCGATGCGAATCGACCGCCTGACCCTCGTCCTCAGCCTGATCTTCGTGGCCGCCGGGATCGCCGCCACCCTCCTCTCCTGGCGGGCGCTCGCCCCGCGCGAGTCGGCCCACGGGGAGTACCACTCGCTGCTCCTGGCCTCGATGTCCGGGATGCTCGTGCTCGTCGCCGCGACCAACCTCGTCACCCTGTTCGTCGGCCTCGAGCTCCTCTCGATCCCCCTCTACGTCCTGTGCGCGACCGAGCTCCGACGGGCGAGCTCGCTCGAGTCGGGGCTCAAGTACCTGATCGTCGGGTCGGTCGGCTCGGCCACCCTCCTCTACGGCCTGGCCCTGATCTACGGGGCGACCGGGGCGACCGACTTCGGCGCGATCGCCGCGTCGATCGGCCGGGCCCGGGCCTCCGATCCCCTGCTCCTGACCGGCATCGCCCTCGCCGTCACCGGGGTCTGCTTCAAGGCGTCGGTCGCCCCCTTCCACCAGTGGACGCCCGACGTCTACGAGGGAGCCCCGACCCCGGTCACCGCGTTCATGGCCGTCGCGACCAAGGCGGCGGCCTTCGGCGTCATGCTCCGCCTCTTCGACGTCGCCCTCTACGCCGACCGGGCGATCTGGACCCCGGCGCTCGCGGCGCTCGCGGCGATCACGATCGTCGTCGGCAACGTCGGCGCCCTCGGCCAGTCGTCGGTCAAGCGGATGCTCGCCTGGTCGTCGGTCGCCCAGGCCGGCTACCTCCTCGCCGGGGTGGTCGTGGCCACCCGGCTCGGGGCCCGGGCGACCGTGTTCTACCTCGTCGTCTACCTGCTGATGAACCTGGCCGCCTTCGCCGTGGTCATCGCCCGGGAGCGGGAGACCGACCTCGGCGACGACATCGACGCCCTCGCCGGGCTCGGGACCGAGCGCCCGGTGCTCGCCTGGTCGATGACCATCGCCATGCTCTCGCTCGCCGGCATCCCGGCGACGGCCGGCTTCATCGGCAAGGTCTACCTGATCCAGGCGGCGGTCGACGGGAGCTACACCTGGCTGGCCGTGGTCATCGTCCTCGGCTCGGCGGTCTCCCTCGGCTACTACCTGCGGGTGATCGCGGCGATGTGGATGCGCGGCGCCCCGAGCCTCGCCCCGGCGGCGCGCCCGGCGATGGCCGGCGGGTCCCCGGAGGCCGGCGTGCTCGAGCCCCCGGCGCCGCGCGGGCGCCACGCCGAGGTCGCCCTGGTGGCCGTGCTCGGCGCCGCCGGGAGCATCGTCCTCGGGATCGTCCCCCAGCCGCTGTTCGACCTCGTGAGCGGGGTCGGGACCGCGCTCGGCAACCTGCTCTGAGCGCGGCGGGCTAGCATCCCGGGCGTCGTGTACGTCATGTACGTGAAGCCCGGCTGCCCCTACTGCCAGCAGGCGCGCGACGGCCTGCGGGCCGACGGCATCGACTGGGAGGAGCGCGACGCCACGACCCGCCCCGACTGGCGCGCCGAGCTGATGGGGTTCAGCAAGAAGACCGGCCGGGTCCCGACGATCGTCCAGGACGACCGGGTGATCAGCGTCGGCTGGAAGGGCCACGGCTGACGCGTCGCCTGAGGCGGCCGGTCGGCCGCAGTCTGCCACCGCCGGCCCGGGCACTAGGATCCGCGGCCGTGCACGAGACCACCCCCACCGTCTTCGTCCTCGCCCGCCCGGCGCTCGACCTCGACGGGCTGCGGGGCTACCTGCGCGACGTCGGCGGCGAGGCGTGGCTCGACCGGCGGATCGACGAGGCCGGCGGCGCGCCGAACCCGGGTGAGCTCCTGGTCGAGTTCGGCGGGCGGGCCTGCTACCGCAGCTGGGAGCCGGGCCTGAACCCCAACGTCACCCGGGTGCGTACCGACCAGGGTGCATACTTCGGCAACCTCCTGGGCAGCGGCCACGGGAGCGTGCTCGAGCACGCCAACTACAGCTTCGCCTTCCGCAACGTCTCCCGGGTCTTCACCCACGAGCTCGTCCGCCACCGGGCCGGGTCGGCGTTCAGCCAGGAGAGCCTCCGCTACGTCCGGCTGACCGACCTCGGCTTCCGGGTTCCCCCGGTGCTCGAGCCGGTGCGCGACCAGGTGCTCAGCATCGTCGAGCAGCTCGAGGAGTTCCAGCTGAGCGCGGCCGCAGCGCTCGGGATCGACGCCGAGGGCGTCCCGTTCCACGTCAAGAAGGAGGCGACCTCGGCCCTGCGCCGGCTCGCCCCGATCGGCCTGAGCACCGACATCATCTGGACGGCCAACCTCCGGACCCTCCGCCACGTGATCGAGATGCGCACGGCCGAGGGCGCTGAGGAGGAGCTCCGCTTCGTCTTCGACCTCGTCGCCCGGCTGATGGCCCGGGAGGCCCCCCACATCTTCGCCGACTTCGCGCTCGACGAGGCCGGCTCCTGGGTCCCGGCCCACCGCAAGGTGTAGCCCGCCGCGACGGCGCCATCGCGCCTTCACCCACACGACCTACGCCGCCCCGAGCGGGAGCATCACCCACCTCGACCGGCCCGGACTCAACCTGCTCCGCTTCACCGGGCGCCTCGGCGGGCGCAGCCTCGCCCCCGGCTCCTATCGACTGACGGCCACGGCCACCGACCCCCACGGGAACCGGTCCGAGCCGGCCACCCGCACCTTCCGCATCCTCGGCCCGCCCGCCCACCGCTGAGGGGGCGCCCCCCGGGCGGGCCTACGGGTTGAGGCTGTCGACGGCGATCGACTCGGCCGACACGGTCTGCTTGTCCGGGCGGCAGTGGACGATCCGGAACAGGACGAGGGGGCTACCCGCCTGCTCGCTCGCGGCCAGGAATCGCTGTGCCCGCCGGGCGTAGCTCGGGCCCAGGCCGTTCTCGGGCGCCCGCGCGGTGACCGGGCCGGCGGCGTGGACGAGGAGGTTGGCCAGCGAGACGAAGCCTCCGCTCGTCGGGTCCTTGGCCCGCAGGACGACCCGCACGCCCATGCTCAGAGAAGTCGTCAGGCCGAACGAGAAGCCCTGGTTGAGGTCGGTCCCGATCGTCTGTCCGGGAAGCTCCCCGTCGACCTGCCCGCCGAGGGCCCCGCAGGCGGCTCCCACGGCGACGACCGTGGTTCCGACGACCACGGCCTCCTTCGGGTCGTTGCACGCGCTGGCCACGGCCACGTTGTTGGCGTCGCCGCTGTAGACCGCCGTCCACGTGTACCTCCCGGCCGTCCCGAGCGTCACCGCGCCCGAGGTGATCGTCCCGTCCCCGTTCACGTTGATCGTCCAGGTCGCCACCGCCGGGCCGACGCAGGCGGGGTCGGCCGGGCCGTAGAGCTTGAAGTTGACCGTCCCGGTCGGCTTGAAGCCGGCCCCGAGCGTCGCCGTGTCGGCGGTGGCCCCCCCAGCCGTGATCGCCGGACCGGCCTGGGTGGCGATGGTCGGGGTCGCCTTGGTCGTCGTGACCGCCTCGTTCGCGTCGGTGCAGCCGGTCGCCACGGCGCTGTTGTTCGCGTCGCCGCTGTAGTTGGCCACGAAGTGGTAAGTCCCGACCGCCGCGGTGGCGAAGGCCGTCGATGTGTAGCTCCCGGCGCCGTGGACGCTGACCGGAGCCGAGCTGAAGACCGGGGTCGCCTTGCAAGTCGGGTCGGCAGGTCCGAAGGCCGAGAACGTGATCGTGCCCGTCGGGGCGTTCCCTCCGCCGAGGGTCGCCGTGTCGGTGATCGTCCCTCCGACCGGCACCGCCGCGGACGCCTGCGTGACGACCGTCGGCGTCGCCCCTCCGCCCGGGGTCGTGGTCGGGACGCCCGGGACGATGTCACTGGCCAGGAGCGTGTCCTCGAGGCTGAAGTAGGCCGATCCCCCGGCCGGGATCGGCGTCGTGAAGTTCACGATCCCGGACATCGTGTCGGCGCTGATCGCGTTGAAGCTCGTACCCGGCCCCTCGTAGCCGGTGCTCCCGAATGGGCAGCCTGCCGGAGCCGGGACGTCGTTGCCCGCGCTGTTGGCGAACGGCCCCGAGCAGAGGCCGTCGTCCTCGAAGCCGAAGATCGGGTGGGAGGTGGAGCTCAAGGGGAGGCTCCCGACCGCCTTGGTCGAGCTGTTGAGGATCCCCACCATCGTGTCGTCGGACCCGTCGTAGGCGCTCACCGCCGGATCGCCCAGCACGGTCACGCCCGCGTCGCTGACGACGATGAGGAGCGCGCATGACGGATCGAGCCCGACCGCCGGACACTGGTTGAACGGTGGCGCTGGCGTGGCCCCGGCGGCGCCCGGCGTCAGGACCCCGGCGGCGACAGCGACGACGACGGCAGCGGGCAAGCCACGACGAAATCCGCGCACGATGTGTCCCCCCTCATGTTTCCAGGCGGCCCCCCCGCCTGCCTTAGGCGAAGCTATACATCGCCTTCACCGTGGTTGTCAAGCACGGTCCGCCTGGCGCTCCTGGTCGCGCTGGCGCAGCTCGATCCGGCGGATCTTGCCGGTCAGGGTCTTCGGCAGGTCCTCGACGAACTCGATCCGCCGCGGGTAGGCGTAGGCGGAGAGGCGGTCGCGCACGAAGGCCTTGATCTCCTCGGCCAGCGTCTCGCTCGGCTCCTGGCCCCCGGCGAGGACGATGAACGCCTTGACGACGTTGCCCCGGCGCTCGTCCGGCGAGGCGACCGCCGCCGCCTCGGCGACCGCCGGATGCTCGAGGCAGGCCGACTCGACCTCGAACGGGCCGATCCGGTAGCCGGCGGCGATGATCACGTCGTCGGCCCTCCCCTCGTACCAGACGTACCCGTCCCCGTCCATGCTCGCCGCGTCCTTGGTGTGGAACCACTCGCCCCCGAAGGTCTCCT
Organism: uncultured Solirubrobacterales bacterium; assembly: GCA_963817865.1. GTDB lineage: Bacteria > Actinomycetota > Thermoleophilia > Solirubrobacterales > Solirubrobacteraceae > Palsa-513. The sequence continues at coordinate 22,297 of CAWFQO010000014.1, forward strand.
CGCTCGCCTCGGGCAGCCGCCAGTAGCCCAGCGGGTAGTGGGGGTTCGAGCGGGCGCGCAGGCAGATCTCGCCCCGCTCCCCCGCGGCCACCGGCCGCTCGTCCTCGTCGAGGATGGCCACGTCCCACCCGGGCATCGGCTTGCCCATCGAGCCCTCGCGGACCTCCATGAACGGGAAGTTCCCGCACAGCGGGTAGGACTCGGTCAGCCCGTAGTAGTCGAGCACGGTGACCCCGTACTGCTCGCGGAACCAGCGGATCGCCTCCGGGTTGAGCGGCTCACCCGCCGAGCAGACGATCCGAAAGGCCTGCGGATAGCGCGTGCGGGCGTCGGCGATCCCCATCATCGAACGGATCGCCGTCGGCGTGGCGAAGACGTTGGCCACCTGGTGGCGGGAGAGGAAGTCGAGCTGGCGGTTTGGGTCGAACCCCCCCGCCCGCTGGTAGACGTACTGCACCGCCCCGAGCCGCCACGGCCCGAGCAGCGGGGCGATCCCCGCCGCCCACGCCCACTCGCCCATCCCGTGGAAGCTCTCCCCCGCGCGCACGTCGTGGCAGTAGACGAACTCCTCGTGGGCGAGGATGTAGCGGTGGGCGTGGACGATGCCCTTGGCCAGGCCGGTCGTCCCCGACGTGTAGTAGAGCTGGGCCGGGTCATCGGCCCGCGTCTCCACCCGGCCGAACTCGGTCGACGCCCCGGCGAGAGTCGACGTCTCGAGCACCAGGACCTGCTCCACAAGACCGGCCGGGAAGCGAGCGGCGTTGGCCGAGTCGGTCACCAGCACCCGCGGCTCGGCGTCGGCCAGCCGATGGCGGATGCCCTCGTCCCCGTAGAGCACCGACATCGACAGCAGCAGGGCCCCGAGCTTCCAGGTCGCGAAGAAGATCGCCGCCGTCTCCGGCGTCGGCGGCAGGACGACCGCCACCCGGTCGCCCCGCTCGACCCCGAGGCCGGCGAGGACGTTGGCCGCCTGGTTGGAGAGGTCCTGGAGCTCGCCCCACGTGACCCGGCGGATCTCGCCCTCGTGGTGCTCGTGGACCATGGCCAGCTTCTCCCGCGGGTGCTTGTCGCACACATCGGCGGCCAGGTTGTAGAGCTCGGGCACCTCCCACCGGTGCTCGGCACACGCCTGTTCGTAGTTCACCTCAGTCCTCCTCGGCCTGCCCGGCCTTGATCCGGTCCTCGAGCTGGGCCATCACGTCCGGGTCGCGCAGGGTGGTCACGTCGCCGAGGGCCCGGCCTTCGGCGATGTCGCGCAGGAGGCGGCGCATGATCTTGCCCGACCGCGTCTTCGGCAGGTCGTCGGTCCAGATGATCCGCTTCGGCCGGGCGAACTTGCCGATCCGGGCGGCGACCGTATCGCGGATGCCCTCGACCACCGCGTCGGTGCCCTCGAGGTCGCCCTGGAGGGTCACGAACGCGCAGATCGCCTGACCGCTCTGCTCGTCGGCCTGCCCGATCACCGCCGCCTCGGCCACCATGTCGTGGGCGACGATCGCCGACTCGACCTCGGCCGTCGAGAGGCGGTGCCCCGAGACGTTGACCACGTCGTCGATCCGGCCGATGACCCAGATGTAGCCGTCCTTGTCCCGGCGCGCGGCGTCGCCGACCAGGTAGACGGTCGGGCCGAAGCGCTGGAAGTAGGTCTCGACGAAGCGCTCGTCCTCCTTGTAGAGGGTCCGCAGCATCGACGGCCACGGCCGCAGGATGACGAGCAGGCCCTGGCCGTTCTCGACCCGCTCGCCGTCGCTCTCCCCCCACACCTCGGCCCGGACCGCCGGAAACGGGTGGGTCGCCGACCCGGGCTTGGTCTCCGTGATCCCGGGCAGCGGGGTGATCATGATCGCCCCGGTCTCCGTCTGCCACCACGTGTCGACGATCGGGCAGCGCTCGCCCCCGATCACCTTGTGGTACCAGAGCCAGGCCTTCGGGTTGATCGGCTCGCCGACCGACCCGAGCAGGCGCAGGCTCGACAGGTCGAACCGCCGTGGGTGCTCGGCGCCCCACTTGATGCAGGCGCGGATCGCCGTCGGGGCGGTGTAGAAGATCGAGACCTTGTAGCGCTCGCACAGCTCCCACCAGATCCCCTTGTGCGGGTAGTCGGGCGCCCCCTCGTACATCACCGACGTCGCGCCGTTGGCCAGCGGGCCGTAGACGATGTAGGAGTGCCCGGTGACCCAGCCGACGTCGGCCGAGCACCAGTAGACATCCTCCTCGGGCTTGAGGTCGAAGACGTAGCGGTGGGTCGCGCTGACCCCGGTCATGTACCCGCCGGTCGTGTGGAGGATGCCCTTCGGCTTGGCCGTCGAGCCGCTCGTGTAGAGGATGAAGAGCGGGTCCTCGGCGTCCATCGGCTCGGCCGCGCACTCGGGCAGAGCCTCGTCCATCGCCTCCTGGTAGTCGACGTCGCGGCCCGCGGTCATCGGGCAGTCGATCCCGGCGTGGCGGACGACGACGATGTGCTCGATCGTCTCGAGGTCGCCCAGCACCGCGTCGACGTTCTCCTTGACCGGGGCCGTCTTGCCCTTCCGGGACGCCCCGTCGACCGTGATCAGGACGCTCGCCTCCGAGAACTCCATCCGCTCGCGCACCGCCTCGGCCGAGAAGCCGCCGAAGACCACGTTGTGCGGGGCTCCGATCCGGGCGCAGGCGAGCATCGCCACGACGACGGCCGGGATCATCGGCAGGTAGATGCCGACGACGTCGCCCTTCTCGACGCCGAGGCCGCGCAGGACGTTGGCGAACCGCTGGACGTCGCGCAGAAGGTCGGCGTAGGTGAGGCTGATCTCGCCCCCCTCCTCCCCGTGCCAGTGGAAGGCGACCCGGTCCCCCCGCCCGGCCGCGACGTGGCGGTCGAGGCAGTTGTAGGAGGCGTTCAGCCGGCCCCCGACGAACCACTTGTAGAAGGGCGGGTCAGAGTCGTCGAGGACCGTGGTCCACGGCTCGAACCAGTCGAGCTCGCGCGCCTGCTCGGCCCACCAGCCCTGCCAGTCGGCGTCGGCCTCGTCGTAGACCCCCGGGTCGCCCAGGAGGGCGCGGTCGCGGAACTCCTCCGGGGGCGGGAACCGCTCGACATCGAGCAGCGAGGCGAGCTCGTGCTCGAGCTCGTCGGCGGCGGTCCGTTCGGTGGCCATGCTCTCTCCCTCTCGTCGCATGCAAGCCGTCGGTCGGGTCGGCGGACCGGCCCGTTGGGTCTGGGCGCGGCCCCCTCGGCGACCGGGCACCACCTCATGTCATACCACGCCGCCGCCCCGGTGGTGCGCGGCGCTCAGCGGCGCTTCTTGCGCTTCTTGGAGGCGTTCGGTCCGGGGGTGCGCGGGACCGGCGCCACCGGCTCGGCGGCGGCGGCGACGGCCGGCTCGGCGCCCCCCTTGCCGCTCCGGAGCTCGCGCACCTGCTGCTGGGTCGGCCACGGGGTGGACTCCCCGGTCTCCCAGGCCGGCGGAAGCGGGGCCTGGAGGCGGCCGGTGAGCATCGCCCCGAAGGCGACGAGCCAGAAGGCCTGGAGCACCTGGAGCGGCGGGAAGAGGACGTAGACGATGAACGAGGCCCCCGAGGCGATGCCGAGGATGCCCATGAAGCGGGTGAGCAGACCGGCGCGCATCGCGTTCAGGGGGATGATCACGAAGGCGAAGGCCAGCGCCAGCTGGCTGGCCTGGGCGAACGAGCTGAGCACGACGTAGAGCGTCGGCCGCGTCGCGTTGTCCACGGCCGCGTGGGTGCGGCTCGGCTGCCCGACGAAGTCATGGGCGTTGATGACGTCGACGATCTGGGTGGCCAGCAGGCTGACGCAGCCGACCCCGGCCCCGAACACGGCCAGGACCAGCGCGGCGCGGGGCACGCGCGGGCCGCGCGCCCCCTCGCCGGCCTCGGTCAGCGCGGTGGCCAGGCGGACCCGCGCCGCCTGGTAGAGGAACACGAGCACCGGGAGCATCCCGGCGGTCCCGAGTGAGACGAGCACGGCGGCGAGGATGAGCCCGGCCGCGTGGTGGTCGATGAAGACCAGGCGGGCCGAGTGGGGATCGACGGCGGCCGCCGCCTGCCCGTGGAGGGCCGGGGTCAGTCCCTGCACGAGCCCGACGATGGGCAGGCCGTGGAGGACGACCAGCGTGCCGTAGAGCGCTCCGACGAACAGCAGGAGGCCGGCGGCGATCGCCGAGGCAGCGACCCGGCTGCGCCTCGCTCCCTCCCATGCGAGCTGGCGCTCTCGATCTTCCATGCCGCCCGCAAGTCTAACGCGGCCGGGGCCGCCCGGCCGTCCGCGAAAGCCGCGTGGACGCGCCCGCCCGGGCGGGATACAGTGGCGGCGTGGACATCGGCGAGGTGATGACCCACTCCGTCGTGACCTCCCCGCCGGAGGCCACCGTCCGGGAGGTGGCCGAGCTGATGCGCGATCGCAACGTCGGCTCCGTTGTCCTGGCCGACGCCCACGAGCGCCCGGTCGGCCTGATCACCGACCGCGACCTCGCCGTCTCCGTCCTCGCCGACGCCCGCGACCTCCAGGCGGCGGCCGGCGACTTCGCCAGCGCCCCGGTGGTCACGGCCACGACCGCGATGGACGTCGAGGAGGCGGCGGCGCTGATGGTCCGCCACGGGATCCGGCGCCTGCCCGTGCTCGACGGCGAGCGGCTCGCCGGGATCGTCACCCTCGACGACCTCGCCGTGCGCACCGGGGACGTCGCCCTCGCCGCCCACATGATGAGCGCGATCACCCGGGCCGCGCTCCCGGACTTCTACTTCCACGACCGCGGCGGGTGAGGGCACGCGCGCGTGCCCTGACTTGCCCCGCCTGCGACGGCCCCCTCGCCGCCTGGCGGGACGCGGTCCCCGCCGAGCCGGCCGGTGCCCCCCCGGTGGCGCTCCTGCGCTGCCGGCGCTGCGGCACCGCCGTGACCACCGTCCCGGCGCCCCCTGACAGCCACGACACCGGTGCCTACGCCCCCGGGCGCCCTCGCCTCAGCCGGGCCGCGGCCCCGCTCCTCGCCGCCTTCGATCGCCGCCGCCTGCGCCTGATCGACCGACCACCCGGCACCCGGCTGCTCGACGTCGGCGCCGGACGCGGTCGCTTCGTCGCCGCCGCCCGGGCGGCCGGCTACGCGGCCGAGGGAATCGAGCCGTCCCGCCGCGGGGTCCGCGCCGCCCGCGAGGAGTACGGGGTCGACCTCCGCCGGGAGGCGCTCGCCGACGCCCCGGTCCCCCCGGGGTCGCTCGGGGCGATCACGCTCTGGCACGTCCTCGAGCACCTCGACGACCCGGCCCGGGCCCTCACCACGGTGGCCGGTTGGCTCGAGCCGGGTGGGGTCCTCCTGGTCGGCGTGCCCAACCTCGCGAGCCTCCAGGCCCGGATCGGCGGCGCGCGCTGGTTCCACCTCGACGTCCCGCGCCACCGGACCCACTTCACCGCGCGGGGGATCGCGGTGGCCCTCGCCGCCGCCGGGCTCGAGCCGGTGCACACGACCCACCTCCTGGCCGAGCACAACCCGTTCGGGATGTGGCAGTCGATCCTCAGCCGCCTGACGCGCCGGCCGTCCTACCTCTACAACCTGCTCAAGCGCAGCGCCCCCCTGGCCAGCCGCGACCTGCCGGTCACCGTGGCCGGGCTCGCGTTGCTCCCGGCTGCCGTCCTGCTCGAGCTCCTCGCCGGCCTCGCCCGCCGGGGCGGGACGGTCGCCGTGCTCGCCCGGCGTCCGCGCGGCCCGGCCACCGGCGTCGCCCGCGGGGGCGAGGACGGTCGGGGTCCGGGTCCGGGTCTGGGTCCGGGGCCGACCCGGCCGCCGGGCCCGGGCCGGGTCAGGGGACGCTGATCAGGGTGCCGAGGATGCGGTAGCCGGTGATCGACGGGTGGTCGCCGTCGCTGGTCAGCCTGGCCGGCATCCGGCCCGGATGGCTCGGGTCCTCGAGGGCCCGGTAGAACGGGTAGACGGTGACGTGCTCGGCCCGTCCGATCGCGTCGATCGTGTTGTTGAGCTGGCCGATCAGCGGCGCCGCCGCCGGATAGCCGTTGTTCCAGGGCAGCAGCTCGGCCAGGCCGACCCGCAGCCCGAGCTGCTTGCCACGCTCGACCATCGCGCGCAGGTCGGCGGCCGCCGCCGCCAGCGGGCGGCCCTGGGCGATGTCGTTGATCCCGCCCTGGACGATCAGGTACCGGGCCCCGGCCGCGCACGAGGTCAGCCGGGCGGCGATCTCGTCGGTCCGCTGGCCGGCGACGCCGCAGTTGCGGAAGCGGACGTAGTTGCCGAGCAGGCGTTGGGCCCAGTACTCGTAGGAGCTCTGCTCGTTGGCCGCCGGTCCGATCTGCTGGCGCACGGCCGGCGACGGATCCCAGAGCGGCGAGCCGGCGGTGATCGAGTCGCCGAGCGCCGCGACGATCCCGTCGCTGTGCTGGGCCACCGGCTGGGGGCCCGCGGGCCTCGGGCTGGCGGCCCCGCAGCCGGCGAGCACGGCCAGGCCGAGGAGCGCGACCCGGGTCGCGGCGGCGCCGCGCCTCACGGCAGCAGCTCGTCGATCGCCCCGACGAGGTCGCCGTCGGTGCGCCGGCGCGCGGCCGGCGCGAGCCTGGCGAGGGCGTCGGCGGCGGCGCGGATGTGCGGCGGCGACCCCGGCCCGGTGAGGACGACGAGGGGCGCCGCCATCCCCCGCAGCTCGGCGCGGGTCACCGGCCAGCTCGCGAGGCCGGCGAAGTCGGCCAGGAAACCCCGGTGGGCGGCCCGGGCCCGGTCGAGCGCCGGTCCGGCGACGCGCCCGTCGAGCCACGACTCGACCGCCGCCGCCGGGCCGGCCTCGCGCAGGCGCGCCTCGAGCCGGGCGCGGGCGGCGCTGAGGACCTCCGTCGCCTCGGGGACGAAGGCGAAGAGCGGCGGATTGGAGACGACGGCGGCCCCGACCAGGGCCGGGTGGCGCTTGATCAGATCGAGGACGACGAGCGCGCCGAAGCCGTCGCCCGCGGCCACGGCCGGCCGGACGCCGAGGCCGCCGAGGACGGCGGCGGCGTCCTGCGCCTGCTCGGCCACCGTCGTCGCCGTGTACGGCTCCGGCCAGCCGCTCGAGCCGTAGCCCCGGCGGTCGTAGACGATCGTGCTCGCCCGGCCGGCGAGCGCGTCGACCACCGGGGCGAAGCCGGCCGCGTCGGCCGCGAGCCCGTGGATGAGGAAGACCGGGGGGCCGTCGCCGTGCACCTCGAAGTGGAGCTCGACGCCGGCGCCTTCCATCATCGGCATTCCGGAAACGCTAGCGGGCCTGCGGTTGGGGCGCGGCGCCTGGCCTGGGCCGGGGGCGCCGTCCCCGGTGCACTAGGCTTCGTCCGATGGAAGGCTTCGGTGGACTCTTCGGCGATCCCGACGAGCTTCAGCGGCGAATGGCGGAGTTCGCCGAGCAGATGCAGGGTCAGCAGCGGCTCGCCTGGGCGGACAACGCGATCAAGCTCGCCGTCGAGATGACGGTGGCGGCGATCAATCGCGTCAACGTCCAGGGCAACCCCGAGCAGCAGGCCCAGCAGATCCGCGCCGTGATGGCGGTCGTCTTCCCCGAGGCGGTCACGCTCGTGCGCGAGGCGCGCGAGGGGCTCCAGTAGCTTCCGGGTCGACCCGCTCGGCGTCGCGCTCGGCCCGCCCGAGCCGCACCACCTCCTTGAAGGAGCGGAAGCCGAAGATCCCGACCAGCGCGCCGAACCCGACCCCCGCGGTGAACACGGCGATCGCGATCTGCTGGCCGACCGAGTAGGCGGCCACGACGTCGCCGCTGGCCGTCGCGGCGAACACCTTCACCAGCAGCGCCTGCTGGACGCCGGCCCCGCCCGGGGTGAGCGGAACGGCGCCGGCGACGGCGTTGACGCCGAAGACGAGGAGCACGTTCCCGACCGATCCACCGACCCGGAAGGCATCGAGGAGGAACCAGAAGGCCGCCGCCCGGCAGAGCCAGCCGGCGCCCTGGACGGCGAACACCTCGACCAGGTAGCGGCGGCGGTCGCGCAGGATCGTGAACCCCTGGCGGATCCGCTCCCAGAAGGCCCGCACCCGGCGGGAGAGGACGGCGAAGCCGACTAGCCCGGCGACGCCGGCCGCGGTCAGGAGAAACAGCGTGAAGCGCGGATGGGCGGCGAGGTAGGAGATGTCGAAGGCGTTGAGCTTGGCGAAGTCCGGGGGCTTGGGAAAGACGCCCTGGGTGAAGGCGTAGATGAGGACGAGGACGCCGACCGCCGTGTCGAAGATCCATTCGACGGTGAAGGAGGCGGCCACCGTCGGGTAGCTCGACTCGGGGACCGAGCCCTTGATCAGGAAGAGCTTGATCACGTCGCCCCCCCGGGCGGGGACGACGTTGTTGAAGCCGACGGCCGCGAAGTAGGCCCCCCAGATCCGCCGCCACTGGATCCGCGCCGTCGGATAGGCGGCTCGCAGGGTGTGGAAGATCGCCCGCGAGCGGAGCGTCAGGTTGGCCCCGAAGAAGGCCAGGGCCAGGAGGAGCGCGCCCCAGTGAACGGCGGCGAGGTCGGCGAAGAACTTCCCGACCGCATCGAAGAACGAGTCGAGGCTGTGGCCGATCGAGGCTGAGGCGAGGCGGGCCGGCACCGCTCCCTAGCCTACGCCCGGGTCGGGACGCCCGGCGGCCAGCGGGCGTCCTGTCCGGTGGCCGGCCCCCTAGCCGGCGGCGAGCTGCGCGGCGCTCGGCGTCGTCTCGGCGACCGGGGCGCCGGCCGCCTGCGAGGCGGCGCCGGTGAGGCCGACCTGGGTGTTGGCCCCCTCGATCGCCCCGCTGTCGACCGTCCCGCCCTTCAGCTGGGTGCCCAGGGCCTTGAGCTTGTCCGACAGCGCCGTCAGCGGCGAGAGCAGACGCGTGAGCAGGGGACTCGACTTGGCCGCCGTCAGGGCGAGCTTCACCTCGTGGTAGGCGAACAGCCCGGCCAGGCCGGCCTTGATCTTGGTCAGCTTGTGGGCGAAGAGGCCGCCGCCGGTCAGCTGGCCCGCCTTGAACGGCTTGTAGATGAAGTGGTGGAACGCCCCGAAGGCGAGGCCGGCGTGGAGGAGGAACTTGGTCTTCGGGAAGCTGGTCGAGCCGCCCTGCGCGACGGAGGCCGGGGCGCTCCCGGGCGCGCTCGACGACGATGAGGAGGAGGTGCTCCCGCAGGCGGTCAGCCCGGCGAGCCCGAGCACGACGATCACGGCGAGTGCGGAGATCCTGCGACGTCGGGGCAAGGCGACCTCCTCGGTAGGGCGGGCGGGGACGAGCATACCCCCGGCGGCCCATCCAGGCGGGCCTCCTCCGGGGGGCGATGCCGCCGCTCGCCGCTCAGGCGGACGCGAGCGCCTCGAGCACCTTGGCGTCGTGGGTCTTGGGCGACGCCTTGGGGATCACGTGACCGACGATGCCGTCGCGGTCGATGACGAAGGTCGTGCGGGTGTTGCCCCAGTACTTGCGCCCGTACATCGACTTCTCGGCCCAGACGCCGTAGCGCTCGGCCACGGCGTGGTCGGGGTCGGCGAGCAGCGTGAAGCCGAGGTCGTGCTTGGCGTGGAAGCGCTTCAGCTTGGCCACCGGGTCGGGGGAGACGCCGAGGACGACGGCGCCGGCCGCGGCGTAGTCGGTGCGGTGGTCACGGACCCCGCAGGCCTGGGTCGTGCACCCGGGGGTGTCGGCCTTCGGATAGAAGTAGAGGACAACCGGGCGGCCGCGGAGGTCCGAGAGCCTGACTGGCTGGCCGTCCTGATCGGAGAGGGTGAAGTCGGGGGCTTGGATGCCGGCTTCGATCATCGCTTCCTTCCTGCGGTCGGGGACGGGACGGGGCGGCGAGGGGCGCCCACCAGCGTAGCCTTGCCGTATGCCCGAGCTCCCCGAGGTCGAGATCACCGCCCGGCGTCTGGACGCCGCCCTGCGCGGCGCGCGGATCGAGTCCGCCCTGGCCCCGGGGATCAACGCCCTGAAGACGTTCGACCCACCGCTCGCGGCCGTCGCCGGCCGGGAGATCGAGAGCGTCGGCCGGCGCGGCAAGCAGCTCGTCGTCGGGATCTCGGGCGGCCTGGTGATGCTCGTGCACCTGATGAACGCCGGACGCCTCCAGCTCTACGACAAGCGGGCCGGGCCCCGCGACCGGACCTCGCGGCTGCTCGTCCGGGTCGACGGCGGGCGCGAGCTGCGCCTGCGCGAGTTCGGCACCAAGCAGGCCGCCTGGGTCAAGCTCCTCCGGGCGGAGGCGCTCGAGGCCGACGAGGTCCTGGCCACGCTCGGGCCGGAGGCGTGGCCCGACCCGCCGCACGACCTCCGCCGGCTGCTCGCCGCGGCCCGCCCCCTCCACACGATGCTCCGCGACCAGCGCGTCATCGCCGGCATCGGACGCTCTTGGGTCGACGAGATCCTCTGGATGGCCAAGCTCTCGCCGTTCAAGCGCGGCGACGACCTCACCGAGGCCGAGGCGAGCGCCCTCCGCGCGGCGATCGTCGCGGTCCTCACCGGCGCGCTCGACCGCTACGAGGAGGTCGTCCACCTCCCGATCCCCGACAAGCTCCCGCTCCCGCTCCAGGTCCACCGTCACGCCGGGGAGCCGTGCCCGCGCTGCGGGGCGACGATCGAGGCCGTCCACTACGAGGACTACGTGATGTGCTACTGCCCGGCCGAGCAGACCGGCGGGCGGACCCTCAAGGACCGCCGCCTCTCCCGGCTCCTGAAATGAGCTGAGGGTGCCTAGGCGGCCAGGCGCCCGGACGCGTAGGCGCGGACCGGCGGTCCCAGATAGGCGACGCCGGCCGGCCCGGTCCAACGCACCCGCCAGCGACGGCCGTGGGCCCAGGTCGAGTGGCCCGTCCAGTAGCCGAGCGCGTTCGTCCGGCGGGTGAACAGGGTGCGGAAGGCGCCGCGCCCGTCGGCCACCTGCACGGTCACGGTCGTCGCGGCGCCGGCCGGGCGCGCGAGCCCCCAGAGGGAGACCCGGCCGCCGGTCTTGTTCACGACGAGCGGGACGGGCCAGGCGCTGTAGGACGGCTTGCGGGCGCCCGAGGCGAACTCGAGGCCCGACTCGAAGCCGCCGTAGCGCTGGAAGATGTTGCCCGGCCGGGGGATGTCGTCGCGCAGGAGGTACTGGCTGAAGAAGCGCACGCGCGGGTTCTCGTAGGCGATCTTCTCGGAGATCGCGATGTACTCCGCCTGCTGGGCGAGCGGGACCCCGTAGAACGGGTCGGGGACGCTCTGGATGCCGAACTCGGTCAGGTAGATCGGAAGCCTCGAGCGGATCGCCCCGGCGGCCGCCGCCCGGTTGAGGGCCACGGTCAGCCGCGAGAGCACGCCGATCGTCACGTCGTTGGGGCCCGGCGGGACGAACGACGGCCCGGCCCGGGTCGTGTAGGCGTGGTGGGCGTAGCCGTCGGTCGGGAGCGCCGAGCACGAGCTCGCCCGGTGGTAGGCGGCGTCGAGGCAGAGGGCGCCCCGGAGGAAGTCGAGTGGGGCCACGACGTGGGTGTTGCCCCGGGGGGCGGTCTCGCCCATCAGGATGCGCATCCCGGCGGAGTTCCCCGACGCCCGCAGGCCGGCCACCCCGGCCTGGAAGAGGCCCCGGTAGATGCGCGGCGAGGTCGCCACCCCGTGGACGAACTGGGGCAGGAGGAAGATCGGCTCGTTCGGCTCGTTCCAGATCGAGACGAGCTTGACCTGCTGGCCGTAGCGGCGCCCGACTGCGGTCATGAACTCCTGGAAGTCCTGGGGGTCGGGCCGCGTCAGGTGATCGACCCCGCCGGGGGTGGCCCACCGGGGAACCGGGCCCGAGACGGTGAGGAGCACCTGCCAGCCGCGGTCCTTGGCCGCCTGGAGAACGGCGTCGTACTGCCCCCAGTGGTAGGCGGCCGGGTCGGTCGCGTCGAAGCTCGGCCGGGTCGCGGCGTCCGGGTTCGGGGCGACGTTCTGCCAGAGCAGGACGACCCGCAGGGCATGGACGCCGAGCTGCTCGAGCTGGCGGAGCGCCGCCGGGCGGGCCTGGGCATCGAGGAGGTCGCGGGGCGCCTCGAAGAGGACCGTCTGGTCGCGCGCCGCTCGGGCCGCCGGGGCGACGAGGAGCCCGAGGAGGCAGGCGAGGAGGATGGGGAGGCTCAGTCGGCGCATCGGGACCGGGGGGCGAACGGATGGAGGCGGGGGCGGGGCGGCCCGTCTACAGAGACACGCTATCCCCTGCCGATGTTTCGGATTAGCGCCTATCGTCGCCGCACCGCCCCGGACCCATGCCCACACCCCTGATCATCCAGTGCGCCGTCACCGGCTCGGCCGACCCCGACCCCGACCGGCGGCCGAACCTCCCGGTCACACCGGCGGCGATCGTCACCGAGGCGCTCGCCGCCTGGCACGCCGGGGCCGCCGTCATCCACCTCCACGCCCGTGATCCGGACGGCACGCCGACCCAGGATCGGGCGGCCTTCGCCGGCCTCGTCGACGATCTGCGCGCCCGCGGCTGCGACGCCGTCCTCAACCTCTCCTGCGGCACGGCCGGGGGGCGCGCGGCACGCGATGAGCGCCTCGGTCCGCTCGAGCTCGCACCGGAGATGGCGAGCCTCGACTGCGGGACGATCAACTTCGGCGAGCGCATCTTCGAGGGCGATCTCCCGTTCCTGCGCCGCATGGCCGCCGCCTTCCGCCGCCACGGGGTCCGGCCCGAGCTCGAGTGCTTCGACACCGGGCATGTCGGCCTGGCCCTCCAGCTCCGCGAGGAGGGCCTGCTCGAGGACCCCCTGGTCGTCCAGTTCGTGCTCGGCGTCCCCGGGACCGGCGTCCCGGCCACGGTGGAGATGGTCGAGCACCTCCGCCGCCGGCTCCCGGCCGGGGCGCTCTGGTCGGTGTGCGCGACCGGCCGGGCCCAGCTCCCGCTCGGGGCCTACTGCATCCTGGCCGGCGGCCACGTCCGCACCGGCCTGGAGGACAACCTCTGGTTCCGAACGGGCGAGCGGGCGACCAACGCCCAGCTGGTCGAGCGGATCGTCCGTCTGGCCGGCGAGCTCGAGCGCCCGGTCGCCACCCCGGCGCAGGCGCGGGTCGCCCTCGGCCTCGTGATATAGTTGCGCTAACAACCACTGCTCCGGGGAGGGGCGATGCAGCTCGAGGGGCTTCACCACGTCACGATGATCACCGGCCGGGCCCAGCGGACGGTGGACTTCTATGCCGACCTCCTCGGGGTGCGCCTGGTCAAGAAGACGGTCAACTTCGACCAGCCCGACGCCTACCACCTCTACTTCGGCGACGAGGAGGGCTCGCCCGGATCGATCCTCACCTGGTTCGAGTTCGCCGGGGCGGCGTCCGGGCGGCCGGGCGACGGGATGATCCACACGCTGACGCTCGGGGTCCCCGCCCCGCCGGCGCTCGACTTCTGGGCCGGACGGCTCGCCGGGGCCGGCCATCCGACGACGCGGACGCCCGACGGGAGCCTCGTCCTCGCCGACCCCGACGGGCTCCGCCTCGAGCTCGTGGTCGCCGGCAACCCGCCGCTGCAGGCCGTCCACCCGGATGTCCCGGCCGAGCACGCGATCGCGGGTCTCGAGGGAGCCCGGGCCTACGCCTACGGCCCCGGCCCCGGCCCCGGCCCCGGCCCCGGAGACCGGCTGCTGACCGACGTGCTCGGCTTCACCGCGACCGGCCCGGGCGCTTACCGGCTGGCCGGCGCCGAGCGCCACTTCCACTGGGCCTACGACGAGCCGCCCGCCGAGCGCGGCCGGCCCGGAGCCGGGACCGTGCACCACATCGCCTGGGCCTCGCGCGACGAGGACCACGGTGACTGGCAGCGTCGCGTCGCCGAGGCCGGCGCAGCGGTGACCGACGTGATCGACCGCGACTACTTCGAGTCGATCTACTTCCGCGAGCCCCGGGGCATCCTCTTCGAGATCGCCACCCTCTCGCCCGGCTTCGCCGTCGATGAGGACCCCGACCGCCTCGGCGAGTCGCTGCGCCTCCCCCGCCAGCACGAGCACCTGCGACCGACGCTCGAGCGCCTCCTCTCCCCGGTGGTCAGTCCCCGGACCGCCCGGCGCGAGCGGGTCGTCCGATGAGGAGCCTGGTCCATCGCGAGCGGCCGGCCGACGGCGAGCCCGCCGGCCTCCTCGTCCTCCATCACGGCCGCGGCGCCGACGAGCACGACCTCCTGGGCCTGGCCGACGTCCTCGACCCGGAGCGCCGCCTCCACGTGGTCACCCCGCGCGCCCCGCTGCGGGTCCCCGGCTGGCCCGGCTACCACTGGTACCGGGTGCCGCGGGTCGGCTATCCCGATCCCGAGAGCTTCCACGACTCGGTCGCGCTGCTGGCCGCCTTCCACGACGAGCAGTGGGCCCGGACCGGCCTCACCCCCGGCCAGACCGTGCTCGGCGGCTTCTCCATGGGCACGGTCATGAGCTACGCCCTCGGCCTGCACCCCGACCGCCCGGCCCCCGCCGGGATCCTCGCCTTCTCCGGCTTCGTGCCGACCGTCCCCGGCTGGGCCCCGTCCCTGGCTGACCGCCGGGCGCTGCGGGCGTTCAGCGCCCACGGGCGGCGCGACCCGGTGATCGACGTCGAGTTCGCCCGGCGCGCAGCCGAGCTCCTGCGGACCGGCGGGCTCGAGATCGAGGACCACGAGTCAGACGTCGGGCACAACATCGACCCGGCGCACCTGAGCGCGGCCCGCGAGTGGACGGAGGCGACGCTCGGGCTGACCGTCGAGAGTCGGGGCACCCCTAGAAGCTAGGGGACGCGTCCCCTAGCCGGAGCTCGGGACGCTCGGCTGGTCCTCGTCCACGCCGACCTGCGCTTCCTCGCGGGCCGCGCCGGCCGCCTCCCGCGCTGCGAGGCGCTCGCGCAGCTGCCCGCCCCGGCCGGCGGCCACCGCCCGGGTCGCCCGGGCCTCGGATAGCTCGAGGCCGTGGACGTCGGCGAAGTCGAGCAGCGCCTGGCGCTCCTCGCCCTGGTCGGCCGTGCGCAGGAAGAGCCAGGCGAAGAGGATCAGGGTGAGGATCGACCCCTCGATCATCACGATCGCCCCGGCCGCGACCTGGTCGGAGATCGGGTCGATACCCCAGTAGCGCTCGCCCCGGGCGTAGTCGGGATAGAAGACGGTGCCCGACCACAGGAAGACGTTGGCCAGGAGCGAGCCGAGCAGGCGGACGGCGACGATGTAGCCGAGACGCCAGGCGTTGCCGAACCAGGACGGCACCGGGAGGGGGCCGAACAGCGGCATCCACATGTTGACCCCGGCGGCGATGAACATCGCGTGCTCGAGGGCGTGCACCGAGTTGTCGTGGAGCGCCGCCTGGTAGAGGACCGGTAGGTGCCAGACGGCCAGGTCGATCGCCCAGAGGGGCAGGGCCACCGCCGGGTGCGCGAGGACCCGCAGGCGGTCGATCGCCCGGATCCGCAGGACCGGGGCGAGCAGCGGCCCGGTGAGCCCGAGCACGAGCAGGAGCGCCGCGATGTCGGCGACCAGCAGGTGCTCGAGCATGTGCGCCGCGAACAGCTCATCGGAGACGTGGCCGAGCGGGGAGACCAGCGTGGCCACGATCAGGATCAGGCCGCCGTAGAAGCACCGCTGGCGCCGGCGCGGGACCGGGCGGCCGGCCCGCAGGAGGGTCAGCGCCCGCCGGGCGTAGGCGACGGCGAGCAGGCCCGGTACGACGAGCTCGGCCGGC
Organism: uncultured Solirubrobacterales bacterium; assembly: GCA_963817865.1. Classification (GTDB taxonomy): domain Bacteria; phylum Actinomycetota; class Thermoleophilia; order Solirubrobacterales; family Solirubrobacteraceae; genus Palsa-513. The sequence continues at coordinate 37,911 of CAWFQO010000014.1, forward strand.
GCGAGCGCCCCGGCGACGTGGGCGAAGACGACGGGCATCGACCCGAAGCCTACGCCCGGGCCGGCGGCCAGAGCGCACGACGAGCGCCGGGCGGACGGCCTCAGCGCACGACGAGCACCGAGGCCGATCGCTCGATCGGCGGCCCGGGCCCCGGCGAGCCGCTACTCGGAGAGCTCGACCGACTGGAGGGTGATCGGCTCGGTCGGGCGGTCGCGCCCGTCGGTCCGGACCGCCTCGATCGCGTCGATGACCTCGTCACCGCTGGTCAGCTGTCCGAACACCGTGTGCTTGCCGTCGAGCCACGGGCAGGCGTCGGCGGTGACGATGAAGAACTGCGACCCGTTCGTATTCGGGCCGGAGTTGGCCATGGCCAGGGCTCCGCGGACGATCTTGTGCTCGTTGAACTCGTCCTCGAACTTGTAGCCCGGGCCGCCGGTGCCGTTGCCCTGAGGGCAGCCGCCCTGGATCATGAAGTCCTTGATCACCCGGTGGAAGATGAGCCCGTCGTAGAAGCCCTTCCCGGCGAGCTCGCGGAAGTTGGCGACCGTCTTCGGGGCGTCGGCGTCGAACAACTCGAACGCGATCGGCCCCTCGGAGGTGTGGATCGTGGCGCTGGACATCGGCTCCTCTCCTTTGCTTTGTGGTTGGAGCCCGGCGCACGGCGCCGGGGGCTTCCGCTTCTAGGCCTGGACGCGCTCCAGGCGCAGCTCGTGGCCGCGAACCTGCTCGCCGCTGACCGACGCGAGCACGCGCTCGGCCTCGGTCGCCGGGACGCTGAGGATGGCGAACCGCTCGAGCAGCTTGACGTCCGAGACCGCCTCCCCGTCGAGCCCGGTCAGGCGAGTGATGGCGGCGACGATGTCGGCCACCTCGATCCCGGAGGCGGTTCCCCCGCTGGCCAGGAGGCGAACCTGCGGCTCATCCGCCGCGCGCGTGACGTGCGGCTTCTCGTGGCGGCGGGGCTTCTTGGCCACCGGCTCGCTGACCGTCGTCGCCCCGGCCGCCCAGGGGGCGATCGACATGCCGATGTGGCGCTCGATCGCCTCCATCTCCCGCCGCTGGCGATCCTCGACGAAGGTGATCGCCCGGCCCGAGGCGCCGATCCGCCCGGTCCGCCCGATCCGGTGGACGTAGGTGTCGGGGCTGGTCGGGACGTCGTAGTTGATGACGTGGGTGACCGTCGTGATGTCGAGACCCCGGGCGGCGACGTCGGTGGCCACGAGGAGGGGCACGCGGCCGCCCTTGAAGGCGAGCATCACCCCGTCGCGCTGACCCTGAGAGAGGTCGCCGTGGAGGGCCTTGACGTTCATGCCCTTGTCGCGGAGCGTCCGGTAGAGCTGGTCGGTGCGGATCTTCGTCCGGGCGAAGATGATCGACTGGTCCGGGCGCTCGGCCTCGAGCACCTCGATCAGCTTCTCCGCCTTGGCCCGGGTCTCGACCGGCAGCTGGAACTGCTCGACGGTGTCGATGGTCAAGGTCGCCGCGGCGACCTTGACGATCAGCGGGTCGTAGAGGTAGGCGTCGGCCAGGGCCCGGATCGGCGGCGGCATGGTCGCCGAGAAGAGCGCGGTCTGGCGGCTGTTCGGCGTCAGCGAGAGGATCTTCTCGACGTCCTCGAGGAAGCCGAGGTCGAGCATCTCGTCGGCCTCGTCGAGGACGACGAAGCGGCAGTCGTGGAGGACCAGCGAGTGACGGGAGATCAGGTCGAGTACGCGCCCGACGGTGCCGACGACGACTTGGCCGCCGGCCCGGAGCTGGGCCTGCTGGGTGCGGATCGGCGCCCCGCCGAACACGGCCACGACATCCACGCCGCGCGTGGCTCCGTAGGCGCGGATCGCCTGGGTGACCTGGATGCAGAGCTCACGGGTCGGCGTCAGGACGAGCGCCTGCACCTCCTGGAGGGTCGGGTCGACGTACTCGAGGATGGGCAGCCCGAAGGCGGCGGTCTTGCCCGTCCCGGTCTGGGCCTGGCCGATCACGTCGCGCCCGGCGAGCATCGGCGGGATCGCCTGCTCCTGGATCGGGCTCGGTGACTCGTAGCCGACGTCGCGCAGCGCCTCGAGCAGCGACTCGGACAGGCCGAGGTCAGCGAAGGTGGTCATCGGCCCCCACAGTTGTTCCCATCCCCACAGTTGTTCCCATCGATATCGTGTTCATCTACTCGGAGGGTAGTCGTTCGCCGGCCGATCACGATGGTCGGCGGCCCGCCACCCGGCTCGCCGCCGGCCCGCCACCCGGCTCGCCGCCGGCCCACCGCCGGCCCGCCACCCGGCCCACCGCCGGCCGGCCACCCGGCCCACCGCCGGCCCGCGGACGGCACCGACCGATACGCTTCCCGCGCCCGGAGGACCCCTAGAGCGAAGGACGGAGCATGCCGGTAACTGTCGTCGGATCGATCGCCTTCGACGCGGTCAAGACCGCGTCGGGCGAGCGCGAGAAGATGCTCGGTGGGGCCGCCGTCCACTTCGCCCTGGCGGCGTCGTTCTTCGACGAGGTGCGCGTCGTCGGCCCGGTCGGGGACGACTTCGGCGAGCCGGAGCTCGCGGTCCTGGCGACCCGCGGGGTCGACGTCTCCGACGTCGAGCACATCGCCGGCGGACGGACGTTCTTCTGGCGGGGCGAGTACAGCTGGGACTTCAACGAGCGCGAGACGCTCGACACCCAGCTGAACGTCTTCGAGCATTTCGACCCGAAGCTCTCGGAGGCCTCCCGGTCGAGCGAGGTCCTCTTCCTGGCCAACATCGTCCCCGACCTCCAGCGCCGGGTCCGCCGCCAGTGCGAGGCAGCCCGCTTCGTCGCCCTCGACTCGATGAACCTGTGGATCGACGTGGCCCGGGACGCCCTGGTCGAGACGATCGGGATGGTCGACTGCCTGATCCTCAACGACGGGGAGCTCCGCCAGCTGACCGGGCAGGCCAAGCTCGTCGGCGCCGCCCGGGAGGTCCTCTCCTGGGGGGGTCCGAGCGTCGTCGTGGCCAAGCTCGGGGAGTACGGGGCCGCCCTGATCACCGCCGATGACTACTTCCAGGTCCCGGCCTTCCCGCTCGCGACGGTCGTCGACCCGACCGGCGCCGGCGACACCTTCGCCGGCGGCTTCGTCGGGTACATCGCCGCCCACCCGGGCGGGGAGCGCTCGCCGGAGGTGCTGCGGCGCGCGATGGCCTACGGGACGGTGATCGCCTCGTTCAACGTCGAGGAGTTCGGGACCGAGCGGGTCGCCCGCCTCACCGGCGAGGAGATCGCCGAGCGGGTCGGCGAGCTCGAGCGGATGATGCATTTCAGCGACGCGCCGCTGACCCTGCGCAGCTGAGGTCGGCCGCCGACGGAGACCGGCCACTGTCGGGCCGCGGCCGACGGGGTGCTCAACCGCGACGATTGAGCCATGCCGGAGGTCGGCCTCGAAGCTCACGCCGCGCTAACGGACCGTGATCACGCCGGTCATCGACGCTGGGTGGATGGTGCACACGAACTTGTAGGTTCCAGGCTTGGCGAACCGGACGGTGAAGCTCCCAGTAAGCCGCCCGGTCGGCGAGTCCCTGAAGCGCTGAGCCCCAACGCTCGTGACGGTGTGCGGCGAGAGGAGCTTGGCGTCGAGAAACCTCCAGGTGACGCGGTCCCCGCGGTTGATCGTCAAGCGCTCGGGCGTGAACGCGATGTTATGCGCCTTGATCACGCGGGTCTTCGACGATGCCGCGGAGCTCGGGGCGGCGGCCAGGCTGAGCGCAGCCACCAGCGCAGCGCCGGCGCCGGCGCCGGCGCCGGCCAGGAGAATGCGGCGTCGCGTGTTCATGTCCGATATGCCGCGGCAGAGCCGAAAACGGATCATCCCGGGCCCCCGGAAAAGCGAAGAGCCGCCCGAAGGCGGCTCCTCGAGCTGCGTCGTGACGGGGCCCGACTAGCCGACGATGAAGCCGGTGCCCTTGACGGCGGCCAGCACCTTCCCGGCGCTCAGCGGGGTGTCGAACGGCCCGCTCGGCGAGATGTTGCCGCCGGTCGGATCGTTGATCAGGCCGATCACGCTGGCGTGACGCGCCTCGACGGTGAGGATCGAGACGGCCGCCCTGACTACCTTCCCGGACTTGATGTTGAGCGCCTGCCCGGAGTAGGCGTGGACACCGGTGTTCTCGAGTACCTGTGAGGTTGCCTTGAACATCGCCACGCTCGTAGTGGTGCCCTTGAAGTTGAACTTCGGGCTCTTGACCGCCGCGCTGCCGAGCGCCTTCTTGAGGTAGGCGACATGGGCATTCTCGTCGGCGGTGACGATCTTGAGGAAGGCCGCCGTCTGCGCATCGAGCGACAGGTTCGCCGCGCTGGCCGAGTTGTAGAACGCCGCCTCGAGGTACTCGAGCGTCAACGCGTAGTTGAGGATTCCGATGTCACCCTTGCCGAACGCGGCGGGCGGACGGCCGCTGGCGCTGATGGCTCCGAACGCCGAGGGCGCGAGAGCCGAGAGAACCGCACCCCCGCCGACAGCCGCGCCGGCAGCGAGGCCGCCCTTGCGCAGGAAGTCGAGCCGCGTGTCGCCGGCGACCTCGTGGGCCGCGTCGCGAATCGCCCCATCGGTGTCGACTTCCTCGAGATTGATCTGGTAAGGCATGCGGTGCTCCTTCGATTGGTTTGGGGCGCCGACCGAGACGGGGGCCTGGTCGTGGCTCTGTCTCAGACCTTGCGCATCCCCCCCGCCCGCGGATCAAAACGGGGGCTGGCAACTGCCTGGGGCGGGTAGTAGGATCGCCGGCGGAATGACCTGGACGTTCATCTACCTGATGCTGATCCTGAAGCTGCCGATCGCCGGCCTGCTCTGGCTCGTCTGGTGGGCGATCCACCAGGACACCGACGAGCCGGTGGCCAGAGAGGACGACGGTGGCGGCCGGACCCGGCGCCACCACCCCCGCCCGCCACGCCCGCGCCGCCCGCGCCGCGGCCCCCACGGCGCCCCGGCCCCACCGCCGCCCGCCCGGGTGCGGACGGTGCTCGCGCGCGGCCGCCGCGTCGAGAAGCACTGAGCACCGCGTCCCGGCCGGGCGGCCGCCGGGCGGCGGCGTGCGAGAATCAACCCGTGCGCCGGGCCGAGTCATGCGTCCTCTCCGACGGGACGATCATCCGCCTGGTCGGGGAGGGACGCATCGTCATCGATCCGTGGGACCCCGGGCTGGTCCAGCCGGCGAGCGTCGACCTCCGCCTGGGGGCGAGCTTCCGGGTCTTCCACAACCACCGGACGTCGGCGATCGACCTGCGCCACCCGCCGAGCAACCTGACCGAGCAGATCGACGTGTCCGGCGAGGACCCGTTCGTCATCCACCCGGGCGAGTTCTGCCTCGGGCGGACGCTCGAGCACATCGAGCTCCCGGACGACATCGTCGCCCGCATCGAGGGCAAGTCGAGCCTCGGCCGGCTGGGCCTGATCGTCCACGCGACCGCCGGGTTCTGCGACCCGGGCTGGAAGGGCACCCTGACGCTCGAGCTCAACAACCTGACGCGCGTTCCGATCAAGCTCTATCCGGGTCTGGCCATCGCCCAGCTCTCCTTCATGGGCCTCGACCTACCGGCCCTGCGCCCGTACGGCCACGCCGACCTGGGCAGCCACTATCAGGGCCAGGTCGAGGCGACCGAGAGCCGCTACGGCGCGCGGTCGGGGGTTGACGGCGCGCTTGGCTCATAATCGGGGGCCCACGACATTTGAAACGGCCGGCAACAGGAGGACACATGGCCACTCCCCCCACGGGCTCCGGCGGCGAGACCCTGAGCGTGACCGACAACCGAACCGGCCGGACCTACGAGCTCCCGATCGAGGACGGCTGCGTCCGGACGCTCGATCTACGGCAGATCAAGGTGTCCGACGACGACTTCGGTCTGATGGCCTACGACCCGGCGTTCATGAACACGGCGTCCTGCCGGAGCGCGATCACCTTCCTCGACGGCGAGCGCGGGATCCTCGAGTACCGGGGCTACCCGATCGACCAGCTCGCCGAGAAGTCGACCTACCTCGAGGTCGCCTACCTGCTGATCTTCGGTGAGCTCCCGAGCCCGGACGAGCTCGAGCGGTGGACGCACCAGATCACGATCCACACCTTCGTCCACGAGAACGTCAAGCGCTTCATGCAGGGCTTCCGCCACGACGCCCACCCGATGGGCATGCTCCTCGGGTCGGTCGGCGCCCTCTCGACGTTCTACCCGGACGCCAACGAGATCCAGGACCGCCAGAACCGCGAGATCCAGACGATCCGCCTGATCGCCAAGATGCCGACGCTCGCGGCGTTCTCCTACCGCCATGCCCTCGGCCAGCCGTACGTCTATCCGGTCAACCACCTCGGCTACTCGGGCAACCTGCTCTCGATGCTCTACAAGATGACCGAGGTCAACTACGAGCCGGACCCCCGCCTCGAGCGGGCGCTCGACGTCCTCTTCATCCTCCACGCCGACCACGAGCAGAACTGCTCGACGAGCGCCGTGCGGACCGTCGGATCGGCCCGCGTCGACCCGTACACGGCGCTCTCGGCCGGCATCGGCGCCCTCTACGGCCCGCTCCACGGCGGGGCCAACGAGGAGGTGCTGAAGATGCTGCGCCGGATCGAGCGTCGGGAGAACATCCCGGGGTTCGTCGCCGGCGTCAAGGCGGGCAAGGAGCGGCTGATGGGCTTCGGCCACCGGGTCTACAAGAACTTCGACCCGCGGGCGACGATCATCAAGAAGGCGTGCGAGGACGTCTTCGCGGTGACCGGCCGCAATCCCCTCCTCGACATCGCGATCGAGCTTGAGCAGATCGCGCTCGAGGACGAGTACTTCATCCAGCGCAAGCTCTACCCGAACGTCGACTTCTACTCCGGGCTCATCTACGAGGCCCTCGGCCTGCCGGTGTCGATGTTCCCGGTGATGTTCGCGATCGGGCGGACGAGCGGCTGGATCGCCCAGTGGCTCGAGCTCGTCCAGGATTCCGAGCAGAAGATCACCCGCCCCCGCCAGATCTACACCGGCCCCCGCGAGCGCGACTACGTCCCGGTCGATCAGCGCTGAGGTCGTCCGCTCGGGCCGGTGACGACCTGGAGGCTCACGCTGCGCATCGGCCCCCGGGTCGAGCGCCGGCGCTTCGACGGCCTCGACCCGGCCCTCGACGCGCTCGAGCAGCGGCTCGGCGAGCTCGGCGAGGAGGCGCGCCGCGAGGACGTCCAGTTCTTTCGCCGGACGATCGAGGCGTCCCGGCAGGTCGCGGTCCGGGCCGAGGTCGCCGGTCCCGGGCGGATCCTCCCGGAGCTGCGTGGGGGCATCGACCTGCGCGGCGACGGGTCGACGGAGGCGTTCACCGGGCGCACGCGCCGGCGCCTCGTCGAGTCGCGGCCGGGCGAGAGCGCCGTGGCCGCCCTGCGCCGCGTCCTCGAAGAAAGCGCTAGATGACGAGCTCCGGGCCGTGGCGGCGGAGCCACCGCGGCCGGCTCGCGCCAATCCGGGCATCGGGCCTCGACGAGGGCCCAGAAGCGGGGCGAGTGGTCGTGGACCTCGAGGTGGCAGACCTCGTGCCAGACGACGTAGTCGAGCACCCGCTCGGGGGCGAGGAGGAGGCGCCAGTTGAAGCTCATCGCGCCGTCGGCGGCGCAGCTCGCCCAGCGGGTCGCCTGGCCGCGGATCGAGAGGCTCGGGTAGCCGAGGCCGGCGGCCGCGGTCGCCCGGTCCAGGCGCGCGGCGACCTCGACGCGGGCCGTGCGCCGGTACCAGCGCTCGAGCGCCGCCCGGGCCTCGTCGCCCGCCGGGACGAGGAGCTCCCCGCCCCGGCGGTGGACCCGGGTCCGGCCGGCCTCGGCGACCAGGACGAGGCGCTCGTCGAGGTAGGGCACCCACCCGGCCCGTTCGGCCAGGCGCGCCCGGAGGGCGCCGACCTCGGTCAGCCGGCGCTCGATCCATGGGCGCAGCTCGGCCACGGCGGCGGCCGCGGCCCGCTCGGGGGCGCGCATGGGCAGGAGCACCTCGACGCCCCGGTCGATGTCGACCCGGACGCGGACCCGCCTGGCGCGGGCGCAGCGGCGAACGGTGTACTCGAGCGCGGCGGACATGCCCGGGGAGGTTATGGGCCGCAGCCGACGTCCATAATGGGGCCGATGCGCGAGACCTCGATCGTCCGCCTCCCGGCCCAGGTCCGCCCGCCCTTCGAGGTCTACATCAACGGCGTCCTCCAGGAGCTCGGCCACGACTACGAGATCCGGGACGGGGCGCTCCGGTTCGGCCGCCGCCTGGCCAAGGACAAGATCTCCAAGCGGCGGTGGCTGGTCGGCGCCTTCGGGGTCGGCACCTACCGGCAGAACGACTCGGTCGACGTCCGCTACCAGGTCGGCGGCCGGACGATGCTGGCCGAGGGCCTCGAGATCGAGCCGGGCTGACCCGTCTCGATGGGGCGCCGGGCACGAAAGCGCGCGGCCGTCGCGGCCCCGGTCGCGGAGTACGTCGACGCCGCGGGCAACCGGCTGCGGCTGCGCGGGTCGCTGAAGGCCGGGACCCGGGTCGAGTTCGCGGCCGTGCGGGCCGGCGACCGGCTCGCCCCGGCCGGGGCCCGGGAGGACGCCTGGCAGCGGGCCGTCGAGTTCCTCTTCGAGCGCCTGGCGGTCAGCTGGGAGATCGCGGGCGTCCCGCTCGACGGGCAGCGCGAGCTCCTGGCCCGCTTCCGGGCCGCCACCCCGGAGGAGCGGGCCTGGGTGCGCACGGCGCTGCGGGACCACTGCGCCGAGCACTTCCCCGAGCTCGAGGCCCCGTGAGCCGCCGGACGAAGATCGTCGCCACGATCGGACCGGCCTCGCGCGACCCGGAGACGCTCGTGCGGATGGTCGAGGCCGGGATGGACGTCGCGCGCCTGAACTACTCGCACGGGACTCCCGAGGAGCACGCGGCGACCGTGCGCCTGGTCGGTGACGCGGCGGGCCGGGCCGGGCGCCCGGTGGCGATCCTCCAGGACCTTCCGGGTCCGAAGCTGCGGATCGGCGCCCTGGTCGAGGACCTGGCCGAGCTCAAGGTCGGCGATGTCGTGACCTTCGACGGGGACGCGGCGACGCCGGGGGACGCCGGGCGGATGTCGGTGTCCTGGGCCGGCATGTCCCGGGCCCTCCCCCCGGGCGCCGTCCTCTACCTGGCCGACGGGTCGGTCCGCCTCCGGGTCCGGTCGACCCGCCCGGACGTGGGCGAGCTCGACGCCGAGGTCGAGGTCGGGGGGGCGGTGGCCTCGCGCCAGGGCCTCAACATCCCGGGGCCGGTGATCGAGCTGTCGGCCGTCCCGGCCGAGGATCTCGAGCTGCTGCGCCTGGGCGAGCTCGCCGGGGTCGACCTCGTCGCCCTCTCGTTCGTCCGCACCCCGGCCGACGTCGAGGCGGTCCGCGAGCACACGCGCCTGCCGCTGATCGCCAAGATCGAGAAGCCCCAGGCGGTCGACTGCGCCGAGGAGATCCTCCGGGCCGCCGACTGCGTGATGGTCGCCCGGGGCGACCTCGGCATCGAGCTGCCGATCGAGGAGGTCCCGATGGTCCAGAAGCAGCTCCTCAAGCTGGCCGGCGAGCTCGCCCGGCCGTCGATCACCGCGACCCAGATGCTCGACTCGATGGTCGCCTCGAGCCGGCCGACCCGCGCCGAGGTGGCCGACGTGGCCAACGCGATCCTCGACGGGACCGACGCCGTCATGCTCTCCCAGGAGACGGCGGTCGGGAACCATCCGGTCGGGGCGATCGCGATGATGGCGGCGATCGCCCGGCACACCGAGCGCTACCCCGACTACCAGGAGTGGAACGAGCGCCGGGTGCGGCGCGACGCCCGCGACCCGGCCTACACGCTGGCCCACAGCGCGTGCGTCGCGGCGCGCGAGCTCCACCTGAGCGCGCTGATCGTCCCGACGCTGTCCGGACGCTCGGCCCGGCTGGTCTCGGCCCACCGCCCCGAGGTGCCGATCCTCGCCCTGTCGCCGGGCCGGGAGACGGTCCGGCGCTGCGGCCTGATGTGGGGGGTCAAGGCGGCGTCGATCCGCCGCCACCACGTGACCGAGGAGCTGATCGCCGACTGCGCGCGCCGGGTCGTAGAGCTGGGCTGGTGCGGACCGGGCGACCGGGTCGGGATCACCGCCGGGCTGCCGAGCGGGCGCCCGGGGTCGACGAGCCTGCTCCAGATCCAGAACCTCTGAGAAGCGGCGGAGCCGACCGGCCGGCCGCGTAGGATCACGAACATGCCCCGATCCGGCCCCCCCATCCGGCGCGCGCTCGGCGCCACCGCGCTCGTCCTCGCCCTCGGCCTCGTCCTCGCCGCGTGCGGCAGCGGCGGCGGGTCGGCGAGCAACCTGCCGGCGGAGACGCTCGCGGCCGCCACGCCCCACGGCCTGAGCTACACGATGCGCATCACGATGAAGGGCAGCGAGCAGTGCACGATGGCCACGTACCGGACGTCCCTGGCCGACGGGCGCCCGCTGATCCAGACGACCTCCTCGTGCGGTCAGCCGGCCCTCCCCGGGCATCCCTACCTGATCCAGGCGCCGAGCAGCCGGCAGGCGATCGTGGTCGACACGTCGACCACCGGCTGCGGGCGGGTGCTGGCCGGGAGGACGCCCGGCGCCCTGGCGCCGCTGGTCAGCCACTGCACGACGCGTTCGCCGCAGTTTCGGGCGACGATCCTCCCGGCGGTCCGCCGCCTGTACGTCCGGGGGATCCCCGGCGCTCCGGTGATCAACTTCCCGCGCCACCCGTGCCGGCTGGGCATCTGCATCACCGCCCTGGCCTGATCAGGGGCCGGCGACGCGGCGGCGGTGGCCCCGGGCCCGCTCGCGCAGGCCGAGCCCGACGCCGAGCAGGGCCATGGCGAGGATCACCCCGACGGCGGTGAGCGCCTCCGGGCTCGTCAGGTCGCCGAGGCTCCCGCCGAGGGCGGTGTAGGCGAACGTCCGGGGGGCGGCGCCGAGCGCCGTGGCCGCGGCGAAGGCGCGCAGGCGGACCGGGGCGAGCCCGGCGGCGTAGTTGACCACCGAGTAGGGGGCGCCGGGGATGATGCGGGCGTAGAGGACCGAGCGGAAGCCCCGGCGCCCGACCCAGGCGGCGAGCGCCCGCAGGCGCGGACCGCCGGCGCGGGCGACGAGGTCGCCGGCGACGTAGCGGGCGAGGGTGAAGGCGATCACCGCCCCGAGGACGGCCCCGGTCAGGGCGAGCAGGGTCCCCTCGAGCGTCCCGAAGAGGAGGCCGCTGGCGCCGGCGAGGACGGGTCCGGGGAAGCAGGCGGCGGTCAGCCCGGCGTAGACGGCGACGAAGACGACGGCGGCGCGCAGGCCGGTCGCGCCGCCGAGCCACCCGCGGACCCGGGCCCCGGAGAGCGGGCCGGTGAGGGCGATCGCGGCGAACGCGGCGGCGACCGCCAGCCCGAGGAGGGCGAGGCGGGCGAGCGGATGCAGGCGCGGCCGGCCGTCGGTCACGCCGCCGGGGCGCCGGCGTAGAACTCGGCCTCGGCCCGGCCGAGCGGGGTCACCGGGGGCTCGCCGAAGATCCATTCGCGGGCGATGCGGTGCCAGTTGCCGCGGGCCCGGAGCTGGCTCATGACGGCGAGCGTCAGGGTCTCGGTCCGGCGCCCGAAGAGGTGGGCCGGGGGCAGCGTCTCGCCGCGCATCTGGGCGTAGTGGCGCGAGCGGGGGTCGGACATGTCGATCGCCACCTGGGTGGCGATCTCCGGCCGGAGCTCGACCTCACGATCCTCGGTGTACCACCAGGTCAGGTCGTGGGCCTGGGCGAGGATCTCGTCGGGCTCGTGGGCGTCGGGGTCGGCGAGGAAGCCCCCGGCGGCGAGGTGGCGGATCAGCCCGTCGCCGTCCCGGGCGATGGTCAGCCGCTGGCCCTCGAGCTCGAACTCGGCGGTCGCGGCGTCGATCCGCTTGTAGAGCCCGAAGTCGATGAAGGCGGCCCGCCCGTCGGCCTGGAGCATGAAGTTGCCGGGATGGGGGTCGCCGGAGAACTGGTGGTGGCGGTACATGCAGCCGAAGTAGAAGCGGAAGATGATCTCGCCGAGCCGGTCGCGCTCCGCCTGCGGAGCCTCCTTGAGCTCCTCGAACCCGCGTCCGTGGACGAACTCGGTGACCATCACCCGCTCGCGCGAGAGCGACCGGACGACCTCGGGGATGACGATGAACGGGTGGCCGCGGAAGAGCCGGGCCATGGCGCGCTGGTTGGAGGCCTCGAGCTCGTAGTCGAGCTCCTCGCCGATCCGCTCGCGGATCTCCCGGGCGATCGCCTGGGCGTCGAGGGCGGGGGCCACGCGCTTCATCAGCCGCATGATCATGCCGAGGTTCTGCATGTCCGAGCGGACGGCGGCGGCGACGCCGGGGTACTGGACCTTGACGGCGACCTCGCGACCGTCGGGGAGGCGGGCGCGGTAGACCTGGCCGATCGAGGCGGCGGCGATCGGGTCGGGGTCGAACTCGGCGAAGACCGCCCCGAGCGGCTCGCCGTACTCTGCCTCGATCACCTTGCGCATCTTGGGGAAGGAGACCTTCGGCGCCGAGTCGCGGAGCTCGCCGAGCTTGCGCTGGAACTCCTCGCGGTACTCCTCGGGGACGAGGCCGACGTCGAGGAACGACATCACCTGGCCGAGCTTCATCGCCGCGCCCTTCATCGTCCCGAGGGCGGTGACGATCTGCTGGGCCGTCTCGACCTGGCGGCGGTCGAGGGCCGCGCGGGAGGCGTCTTCGTCGCGGACGATGTTGGCCGCCCGGGTGCCGAGCTGCCTGGCCGCCTGACCGGCCGCGAGCCGGCCGACCGTGGCCGAGCGCCGCACGCGCGAGGTCGGGATCTGATCACGAGCCACTGGAATCCCAAGAGTACGGCGCCGGCGGTCGGGCCGCGGCTGCCGGGAGCCGGGCGCTACTGGGTCCGCTGGACCTGCGAGCCGGGCGACGATGTCGTCGCGACCGTCGGCCCAGCGGACCCAGGCCTTGTGACCGCCGTCGTAGTCGTCGCCCCAGAGGACGAGGGTGGCCGGCTCGCCGAGCGCCCGGCACCGGCCCTGCCCCTCGCGATCGAGCCCGCGCCAGACGCGGATGAACGCGTTGGTCTCCCACTCGCGGGCGACGGTGGACGGGTCGGTGTGGCCGGGGTGGATCACCGTGCGCCGGTCGAGCTCCATCAGCGTCCCCATGATCGAGTCCTTGAGGTCCTGATAGGTCGTGTGGCCGGGGGCGCGGACCCCGCCGACCGAGTTGCGAAAGAGCGTGTCGCCGGTGAAGACCGCCTGCTCGCCCTGGTGGTCGACGAGGAAGGAGAGCATGCCGGCCGTGTGACCGGGGGTGTGGAGCGGCCGGACGTCGAGGTCGCCGACGGCGAGCCGCCGGCCGGCCTCGATCGTTCCGGTGGCCCCGGGGACCTGGTCGCGCTCGAGTGGGTGGATCAGCGCCTCGACCTTCGGCCACCGGGCGAGGAGGGCCGGGAGCTCGCTGACGTGGTCGTGGTGGTGGTGGGTCAGGAGCACGTGGGTCGGGGTCACGCCGAGGCGGTCGGCCGCGTCGATCAGGGGGGCGACCGGCCCGCCGGCATCGACGATCAGCCCGCTCCCGCCGTCGCCGTCGCAGACGAGATAGGTGTTCGAGAGGAACTGCTCGTTCATCGAGCGCTCGACGATCATCGCCGGGCATGGTGTCATGTCGGCCGGGGCGGCGCCATTTCCGCGGCGGGCGGGTCGCGTAGCCTTCAGGCATGGAGCTCATCCACACCTGCTACCGGATCGGGGACATCGACCGGTCGGTCTCCTTCTACGAGGCGCTCGGCTTCGAGGAGCTCCGGCGGATGCCGATCCGCGACGAGGCGATCAACGTGTTCATGGGCCTCCCGGGCGACGGCCCGCGGCTCGAGCTGACCTACAACCACGGGGTCGACCACTACGAGCTCGGGACGGGCTACAACCACATCGCCCTGACCGTCGATGACATGGACGGGACGCTGGCCCGCCTGGCCGGGCACGGGATCGAGCCGGAGAAGCCGCCGTACTCGCTGCGGGCCGGCGGCTCGCGCCTGTGCTTCGTGCGCGACCCGGACGGCTACCGCATCGAGCTGATCGAGCGCCAGTCGTAGTTCTCTGGAGCGGTCCCCGCGGGGCGGGGCGGTTCGGCGGGGGAGCGGAGGGGGCGGCGGTCGGCCGGGGGGCTCAGCCGGGGGCGGCGGCCGTCGGCTCGGTCTCGCGGGGCCCGACCGGGGCCATCGGGAGCTCGACGGGCTGCTCGGTGCGGATCATCTCGGCGACCTCGCTCTCGATCCCGAAGGCCGAGCCGTCGCAATCGATGCGAAAGCGCTTGGGGGCGACGCGGTCGTCGGGGAGGACAGGGATCCCCCAGAGCTCGTCCCAGCCGAAGAGCTCGTGGTTGCCGGGGTTCAGGAGGATCGCCCGCGGCGCCATCGGGCAGGTCTCGGCGTGGTGGTCGACCCCCCGGCGGATGAACTCCAGCATCTCGGCTTCGAGCGAGGCCATCTCAGAGAAGGTAGACGATCGGGCGCCGGGGCTGGCGCCGGGACGGGCCGGTCGGGTCCGCGTTCGGCCGGACGATCCGGGTCGCCCGACACGCGACCCGAAGGGGGCCGTAGGCTTGCCGGGTGCGGAAGGTGGCGTCGTGCCTGATCGTCCGGGACGGGTAGCGGGTGCTCGAGCGGTGCCCGGTCCTCGGGGCCACGTTCCCGTCGCGCGGTTGACCGGGCCGAGGCCGACCCGGGGGCCGGCCGTCGAGCTCCGCCCGGCCGGGGCCGACGACGAGGGGTTCCTGCGCGAGCTCGACCGCCTGGTGGTGGCCGAGCAGCTCGGGCTCGGCGCCTGGGCCGAGGAGGCCCGGAGGCCGGTGCTCGAGCTCCAGTGGGCGGCGCGGCGCCGCGACCGGGCCACCCGCTTCCCGGCCGCGGCCGAGCAGGTGATCTGGGTCGCGGACCGCCGGGTCGGCGCGGTGACCGTCGACCGGGCGGCCGGGCGGCTCCGGATCGTCGACCTGGCCGTCCTGCCGGCGGTGCGGCGCCGGGGGATCGCCACGGCGCTCCTCGACCTGCTCGGCGCCGAGGCGGAGGGGACGGGCGTCGGCCTGGCGGCCACCGTGGCCACCGGCAACCTCCCGTCGCGGCAGCTGTTCGCCGGGGCCGGGTTCCGGGAGCACGGGGACGACGGGGTCAACGTCGGGGTCGTCCGGGCGCCGGGCCAGGCGGCCTGAACGGCCTACTCGTCCGGGGCGAGCACGGCACCGTCGCGGGCGACGAGCGCCGCGTAGGTGCGGCCGAGCTCGAGGAGCTCGTCATGGGTACCGCGCTCGACGATCCGCCCGGCGTCGAGAACGACGATCTGGTCGGCGTCGCGGACGGTCGAGAGGCGGTGGGCGATGGTGATCGTGGTTCGATCCTCCGACGAACCGGTCGAGGGCGATCTGGACGGCCCGCTCGGTCTGGGTGTCGAGGGCGCTCGTCGCCTCGTCGAGGACAAGGACCGGCGGGTTGCGAAGGACGGTCCGGGCGATCGCGATCCGCTGCTTCTCGCGGCAGAGGCACCGAAGGGCCCGACCGGGGCCATCGGGAGCTCGACGGGCTGCTCGGTGCGGATCATCTCGGCGACCTCGCTCTCGATCCCGAAGGCCGAGCCGTCGCAATCGATGCGAAAGCGCTTGGGGGCGACGCGGTCGTCGGGGAGGACAGGGATCCCCCAGAGCTCGTCCCAGCCGAAGAGCTCGTGGTTGCCGGGGTTCAGGAGGATCGCCCGCGGCGCCATCGGGCAGGTCTCGGCGTGGTGGTCGACCCCCCGGCGGATGAACTCCAGCATCTCGGCTTCGAGCGAGGCCATCTCAGAGAAGGTAGACGATCGGGCGCCGGGGCCGGCGCCGGGACGGGGGTCCTAGTCGTCCGGGGCGAGGACGGCGCCGTCGCGGGCGACGAGCGCGGCGTAGGCGCCCCCGCGCTCGAGGAGCTCGTCGTGGGTCCCGCGCTCGACGATCCGCCCGGCGTCGAGAACGACGATCTGGTCGGCGTCGCGGACGGTCGAGAGGCGGTGGGCGATGGTGATCGTCGTGCGATCCTGGGAGAGGCGGTCGAGGGCGACCTGGACGGCGCGCTCGGTCTGGGTGTCGAGCGCGCTCGTCGCCTCGTCGAGGACGAGGACCGGCGGGTTTCGCAGCACGGTCCGGGCGATCGCGATGCGCTGCTTCTCCCCGCCGGAGAACCGGTAGCCGCGCTCGCCGACGACGGTGTCGTAGCCGTCGGGGAGGGCGGCGATCATGTCGTGGATGGCGGCGACGGCGGCGGCCGCCTCGACCTCCGCGTCGGTGGCCTCGGGGCGGGCGAAGCGGAGGTTCTCGCGCACCGTCGCGTGGAAGAGGTAGGTCTCCTGGGAGACGACGCCGACCGTGGCGGCCAGCGAGGCGAAGCTCGCGTCGCGGACGTCGACGCCGTCGATGGTCACGCTCCCCCGCTCGGGCTCGTACAGGCGGGCGATCAGGTAGCCGAGCGTCGTCTTCCCCGACCCGGTCTCGCCGACCACGGCCGTCCGGGTCCCGGCCGCGACGACGAGGTCGATTCCGTCGAGCGTCCACGGCCCGTCGGGGTCGTAGCGGAAGCCGACGTCCCGGAGGCGAACCTCGCCGAGGAGCTCCTCGGGGCGGAGCTCGACCGGGGACGGCGACTTCGGCGATGTCGACCGGGAGGTCGAGGTACTCGAAGATCCGGTCGAAGAGGGCGAGCGAGGTCTGGATGTCGACGCCGACCGAGAGGAGCTGGCCGATCGGGAAGAGGAGGCGGGTCTGGAGGGTGGTGAAGGCGACGAGCGTGCCGAGGGTGATCGCCCCGCCGCTGACCCCGGCGAACCAGTAGACGGTGGCCGGCATGATCGCGAAGGTCATCTGGACGGTGGCCATCCGCCAGCGGCCGGTCATCCGCGAGCGGACCTCGAGGTCGGCGAGCGTCTCCGACTCGCGGGAGAACCGCCGCCCGAGGTCGTCGGAGCGCCCCATCGTCTTGCCGAGGAGCATGCCGGAGACCGAGAGCGACTCCTCGACCAGGGACGAGAGGTCGGCCATGCTGCCCTGGCGCTTGGTCGCGATCCGCCGGCGCTCCTCGCCGACCCGGCGGGTGAGCCAGACGAAGAAGGGGAGGAGGATCAGGGAGAAGGCGGCCAGGCGCCAGTCGAGGAGGACCATGGCGACGACGGTGGCCACGACGGTGGTCACGTTCGAGGCGATCGAGGTCGCCGTGCTCGTGACGACGTTGTCGATGCCGCCGATGTCGTTGGCGATCCGCGACTGGACCTCGCCGGTCCGGGTCCGGGTGAAGAAGGCGAGCGACATCCGCTGGAGGTGGCGGTAGACGGTGGTGCGGAGGTCGTGCATGACCCGCTGGCCGACGAGGTTCGAGAGCCAGGTCTGGCCGACGCTGAGGGCGCCGGAGGCGATCGCGATCGCGATCATCCCGAGGACGAGCAGCGTCAGCAGGCGGTTGTCGTGGTGGGGGATCGCCCGGTCGAGGACGGCGCGCAGGAGGAACGGCGAGAGGGCGCCGAGTCCGGCGGAGACGACGATCAGGCCGATCACGGCGGCCAGCCGGCGACGGTAGGGGTGGAAGAGGCCGAAGATCCGCCGGCGGACGGCCGGGGTCACCGGGGTCGGGGGCGGGGCGTCCGGGTCGACGTGGACCCGGGGCTCGCCGTGCGGGCTCACCGCTGCTCCTCGTCGAGCAGCCGCTCGAGGAGGGCGGCGGCCCGGTCGAGCGTGGCGAGCTCGTCGGCGTCGAGGGTCTCGAGCCCGCGGGCGAGGTAGGCGTTCTTGCGCCCGGCGGCGGCGGCGAGGAGGCCGGCGCCGCGGGGGGTGATGCCGACCCGGTAGGAGCGCCCGTCGTCGGGATCGGGGTCGCGAGTGACGAGGCCGGCCCGCTCGAGGCAGGAGATGAAGCGGGTGGCGGTCGGGCGCTTGACCCGCTCGACGTCGGCCAGCTCGCTCGGGGTCAGGGGGCCGCGACGGGCGATCGCGACGAGGGCGGCGGTGAGCGAGGGCGAGAGCCCGGTGTCGGCCTGCTGGCGCAGGCGCCGGGAGGTCCGGACGAGGACGACCCGCAGGCGGGCGGCGAGCTCGGCCGTGGTCTGGGGGTCTAGTTCAAGCATGTAATTACCTCTGCTAACCATAGCAGAGGCGGCCAGGGGCTTGGGCGGGCTCGGTGGGCGACGGGCCCCGGCCCGCGGCCGCGGCCGCGGCGGTGCGGATGGTCGGCCGAACGCGGTCAGCGACCGGTCCGACCGCTCGCCGACGGCCTCCCCACGCCGTTGGTGTCAGCGACCGGTGCGGGCAGTCGCCGAGAGCGTCTTGATGCCGTTGGTGTGGTTGTTGGTGAAGTCGGTGAAGGTGTACGAGGCCGACGGGTTGACCGAGCGGAAGATCTGTCCGCGGCCCTCGACGAGCACGATGTTGCAGAAGTGGAAGCCGGGCTGGGCGTGCCAGGCGACGGTGATCTTGCGTCCGCTGGTCGTGACGCGCAGGAAGACCTTGCCCGTGTCGCCGCGGATCTTCCCCTTGACGTAGCTGGCCTGCCAGGGATTCGCGCACGTGCTTCCTCGCGCACTCTTCGCGGCCGGGGCGCCGGCCGGCAGAGCCAGCCCCACGCCGAGGGCGAGCATGGCCAGGCCTCCGACGGTCTTGATCGCGGTCATCGTCTTCCTCTCTCAAAAAGCCCAAATGGCTGGCTGTTATACCACGGCGGCGGCTGGCGTCGCGCCGACCGCCGGTCCCGGCGCGGATCGGGGGACACCGCGCCGGCGTCCCCCGATTGCGCTCCAGCGTCTATCTCCGCGTCGGTCAGAGAGCCGCGCACTGGTCGAGCTTCGCGCCCGCCGCCGTGTTCACGGCACCATCGTTCGACGCGGGCGGGACATTCCCCGAGCAGGTCGGGGCGCCCCCGACGGTATTGCCCTCGACCTCCGGGGAACCATCGGCGAGGGGCGAGGCGCCCCGCTTGTTGGTGATGGAAACCGGCCCGCCGATCGTGTTACCGAACACCTCGACCCCACCATGACCCCCGTTCACCGACAACGAGCCGATCAAGTGGTTCGGCGCGCAACCACTGCCGTCATCACCGACCCGGACCAGCAACGTCGTGCTCTTGATCATGACCGCGCCCTTGAACGTCGACCCGCAGAGCGTCACGAACTGCGCCCCGCTTGCGTCGACACCACCCGAGACCGTCGCGTTGGTGACGCTCAACCCGCCACCCGGATCGACGATCATCGCCCCGATCTGGGTCGCCTCGATCAGGCAGAGGAACTTCCCGGCCGGGACGATGATCGACCCGGCGTGGCGGCGAGTCCCGTCTGCGTGCACGACGATCGACCGTGGTCGTCGCCGTACCCGTGTTGTTCGTCGGGTTCGGATCCGCGGTCGCCGAGGAGATCGTCGCCGAGTTCACCGGTCGACCCCGCCGCGGCGAGAACCACGATCTGCAACGTCGCCGACGCCCCGAACGCAAGATCACCCAGCGGACCCGTCACCGTCCCCGTCGGCACCGCGCTCACGACCGAACGTGCACCCCGGCGAGGCACCCTGCAACGACGACCCCGCCGGAAGGGCATCGACGATCGCCGGGGTCAACGCCGGATCCGGACCGGGATTCGTCGCCGTCAACGTGTACGTCACCTGTTGACCGCCGATCGCCGGATTCGGCGAGGAGGACTTCGTCAACGCCAGATCCGCCGACGGGACGCCATCCACCGCAGCCGACGCCGGGTTGTTTGCCCGGTTCGAATCGGGCGTCGTGGACGCCACGACGCCGTATCGGTCAGACCCGTCCCGACCGCCCCCGCCCGCTCGCCGATCGTCATCATGATCGAGACATCGGCGGCAGATCCGCCAAAGTGCACGTCACGACCACCGGGCTCCCCGCCGCCGAGCACCCGGAGTCTCGAGGACACGAACGTCTGCCCCGCCGGCAGCGTGTCGGTCAACGTCGGCGCGACCGCCGTACCCGGACCGTTGTTGGTCACCGTCAACGTGTACGTCACGTTCTGGTTGTGCTGGACACTCGACGGCATCGCCGACTTCGTCAACGCCAGATCCGCCGCCTGCACCAAATGCGCCGACTCGTTGAGGGCGAAGTTCATGTTCCTGAGAACAGATCTACGCTGCTATTGACCGCAGGGTCGCCGCCGGACCGAGAGGGAATCGAATCGCCTGGTGCAGATCGAGCGCAGTCGGGGAGGTTGCTGCTGATAAAAATGCCGATGATGTCGCCCGCGTTTGTGGCGATCGGCGACACCGGAAAAGTGTTGAGCCCCGCGCCGGCCAACGTCTTCGGGCCGCTCTTGCCGACCACCAGGTACGTCGTCCCCCCGGTGGGCCTGAGCACGAGGAAGTCGATCATGTGGCCAGCACTGGCGAAGGTGGACTGGAAGGAGAAGCTGTTGATCGCGCCGCCGCCCGCGGGAACCTGGTAGAGGCTATCCGCAAAGATGCCGGGCGCGCCGCTGCAACTGATCGATCCGCCGGTTGCTCCGATCGTGGTATCGGCGAGCGCCGACCCGGCGGACGCCCCGGCCAGTACGAGCATCGTGCCCAGAACGGTCGCGCCACGTGCCCAGCGACCCGATGGCCCACGCGGGCCGCTACCTCGAACTCGCATCCAAGTCTCTCCTAGCGTGTTAGCTGTTCCAGCGGCCCGCGCGTACTCCCCAATCGGGAACCTACCACCACTTTCACCACGCCGCCACCGGCGGGAGTCCGGCCGCAGGACCGACCGGCAGGCTCAGCCGCGGCGGCGCGGCGGAGCGACCCCAGCCCGCCGGACCACGTCGTCGACCAGCCCGTCGATCGTCGGGACCGGGATCCCGTGGCGGTCGGCCGCTCGGAGCACGGCCCCGGCGATCGCGTCGAGCTCGGGCTCGCGCCCGGCGTCGATGTCCCGGGCCATCGAGCTGCCGAGCGTCGGGTGGTCCTCGACGAACATCTGCATGACCCGGGCCGGGTTGATCGTCGCTCCCTCGGCCGCGGCCACGAACACCCCCTCGCCGATCGCCGCCTCGAGCCGAGCCCGCCACTCGGGGTCGGCGAGGATCTCCCCGAGGAGGAGCCCCGAGGCGCTCGTCGTGGTGGCCAGGGCGTTGAGGCGCACGAGCTTCGACCAGAGGACCTGGGGCTCGGAGTCGCCCAGCCCGACGTCGATCCCGGCCGCCGTGAGGCGGGCGGCCAGGGCCTCCATCGCCGGCCGTCTCGCGCGGTCGGCGCTCGCCATCTCGATCCGCAGGAAGCCGCTCTTGTGGACGATCAGCCCCGGCTCGGGCCGATCGGACTCGACCCGGATCGTCGCCGCCACCGCCCGGGTCCCGAACCGCTCGCGCAGGAGCCCGACGTGATCGAGGCCGTTGAGGAGCGGGACGACGAGCGACGGCTCCCCGACGATCCGCTCGAGCCCTGCCTCGAGGCCGCCCGCCTTGGTGGCCACGATCAGCGCCTCGTGGTCGCCCTCGTAGCGGGTCACCGTCCGCGGGCGGGCGATGAACTCGCCGAAGCGGACACTGCTCACGGCCAGGCCCTGACGGGCGATCAGCGCCGCCGTGGGCTCCCGGGCGACGACCGTGGCCGCGATCCCGGCCCGGTCCAAGCAGGGCGGCCACCAGCCCGCCGACGCCACCGGCTCCAAGGACGACGATCAACTTCCGGCCCCGACGATCCGGAGATGATGCGTCCCGCGACGGTCCCTATACCTCACCCCCAGCCAGACTAACGACGATCGCCGCCGTGCGACGGTCCGACCGCGCCGGCGAGCCCGAGCAGGTGCTGCACTAGATTGTCGGCGGTGACCTTCCAGCCCGGCATCCTCGCCCAGGGAACCTGGGCGCTCGAGGACGTGGAGGCCCGCTGGCACGAGGAGCCCTACGAGCCGGACCCGGTCACCCTGGCCGCGGCCGACGCGGCGATCGCGGCGCTCAGCGAGCGCGGCTCTCCGGCCCACGACGGCGTCGGCGCCCGCCTGGTCGGCCACGCGGCGACGACCGAGAGCCTGCTGCCTCGAGATCCAGCCCATCCGGTGGGCGCTCCGCCTGCTCCAGGACGATGCCTCGCTGAGCATGGCCGCCCTCTGCGTCACCCGGGCGGCCGACGGTCGCTGGCTCGCCGGACGACGCGCCCCCTGGCTCTCGACCTGGCCCGGGCGCTGGGCGCTCGGCGCCGGCGGGGCGGTCGATCCGGGCGAGAACCCGGCCCGGACGCTCGTCCGCGAGCTCGACGAGGAGTGGTCGGTCGCCCCGGAGACGATCACCGCCCGTGCGCTCGTCTGCCTCCCCCACCGGCTGGTCATGTTCGTCGGCCTCGCCTGGCTGCCCGACGGCGCCGAGGTCGTCCCCGACGACGAGCACGACGCCCACGCCTGGTGGCCGGCCACGATCGCCGACTGGCCCCCGGAGGCCGAGGACGGCCTGCGCCGCATGGCCGCGCTCCTCTGCCGCGCGTAGTGCTCACCTTCACCCGCCTCGAGGGGACGTCGTTCGTCCACTCGGCGATCTACCTCGCCCTCCTCTACGAGGCCGCCCTCGCCGGCAAGCCCGAGCCGGCCACCTTCGTCCTCGGGCTCGCCCACGGCCTGCTCTGGTTCGCCATGTCCCTGGCCTGTCTGGCGGCTGTTCGCCTCCGGGTGATTCCCCTGCATCTCGCCGTCGCCGTCGCCGTCCTCGGCGGCTTCGGGCCGTTCATCGGGAGCGCGGCGTTCGTCCGCGAGGCCCGGCGGCGCCGGGCGGCCCCGAGCGCCGGAGATCGGCCCGGCCCCCCGGAAGCCGGGGTCGGCGAGCGACTAGAGTTTTAGGCGATGTCGGATACCGCCACGATCCAGGTCGTGATGCCGCAGATGGGGGACTCGGTCTCCGAGGGGACCATCCTCGAATGGCACAAGGAGGCCGGCGACGCCGTCCGCGCCGACGAGACGATCGTCGAGATCTCGACCGACAAGGTCGACGCCGAGGTCGCCGCCCCGGCTGACGGGACCATCGTCAAGGTCCACGGCGCCGCCGGGGACACGATCGCCGTCGGCGCCATCCTCGCCGAGATCGCCCCGACCAACGGCGAGACGCAGGCGTACGGGGCGGCCGCCGCGCCGGGCCGGCCGGCCAACGGCGGGGCCCGTCCGTCCCCGCCGGCCGGGCCCAACGGCGACGGCCGGACCCCCCCGCCGGCGCCGTCGAACGGCCGGGAGCGCCGCGCGGGAGCACCACCCGACTCGACGGCGAAGGCCTCCCCGGTCGCCCGGCGGGTCGCCGCCGTCGAGGGGGTCGACCTGGCTCGGCCTCTCCGGGCGCGGAGCGGACGGGCGGATCACCAAGGCCGACGTCCTCGAGGCCGTCCGCCCGCCCAGCGGGTCCCGGCCCCCGGCCCCGCCCGGGCCGCCGGCCCCGGGCGGCTCGCTCACGCCCCTGCGGGGCGCCGCCGCGCAACTCGCCCGCTACATGGACGAGAGCCGCTCCGTCCCGACGGCGACGAGCTTCCGCACCCTGACCGTCACCGTCCTCGACGGTCGCCGCCGCCAGCTGAAGGAGGCCGGGAGGCGGGTCTCCTTCACCCATCTGGTCGCCTACGCGATCGCCCGGGCGGCCACCGACATCCCGGTCATGGCCCACCACTACGCCGAGATCGACGGGACGCCGCACCGGGTCGACGACGGCGCCGTCCACCTCGGGCTGGCCGTCGACGTCGAGAAGCGGGACGGCTCGCGCACGCTGATGGTCCCGGTCATCCGCGACGCCGGCCGGCTCTCGTTCGGCGAGTTCCTCGTCGCCTACGCCGAGCTCGTCGAGAAGGCCCGGGGCAACGGGCTGACCGCCGACGACCTGGTCGGCGCCAACCTCACCCTGACCAACCCGGGCGGCCTCGGGACCGTGGCCTCCGTCCCCCGCCTGATGGTCGGGCAGGGGACGATCGTGGCCACCGGGTCGATCGCCTACCCGGTCGGCCTCGGGGCCGTCGCCGCGGCGATCGGGGCCGAGAAGGTCATGTCGATGACCTCGACCTACGACCACCGGATCATCCAGGGGGCCGAGTCCGGGCGCTTCCTCGCCCGGATCGAGGAGTACCTCCAGGGGGAGAGCGCCTTCTACGAGGACGTCTTCGGCTCGCTCGGCGTCCCGCTCGGCCCACCCCCGCTCACGGTCGCGCCCCCGCCGCCCCCGCCGGTGGCCGCCCCCGCCCCCGCGCCGGCGCCGGTGCCCGCCGACCCGCCCGCCCCGGTCGTCGTCGAGCACCCGGACGAGGCGATCATGGAGGCGGTCCAGGCCGCCGTCTCGCTGCTCAAGGCCCACCGGACCCATGGTCACCTCGCCGCCCGCCTCGACCCGCTCGGGAGCGAGCCGGAGGGCGATCCGTCGCTCGATCCCCAGACGATCGGCCTGACCCCGGCCCTGATGGCCCAGATCCCGGCCCGGATCCTCCGCATGCACGTGCCGGGCACGACGGTCGCCGAGGCCCTCCCCCACCTGCGCGAGACCTACTGCGGGACGATCGCCTACGAGATCGAGCACATCGCCTCCCACCGCCAGCGCGTCTGGCTGCGCGAGAAGATCGAGAGCGGCGCCTTCCGCCAGCCGCTGTCCGCCGAGGAGCAGCGCGCCCTCCTGCGGCGCCTGGTCGAGGTCGACGCGATGGAGCGCTTCATGCACAAGGCCTACGTCGGCCAGAAGCAGTTCTCGATCGAGGGCCTCGACATGACCGTCCCGATGCTCGACGAGATGATCCAGCTGGCCGCGGCCCACGGCGGCCAGGAGGTCGTGATCGGCATGGCCCACCGGGGACGGCTCAACGTCCTCGCCCATAACCTCGGACGGCCGTACGAGACGATCTTCGCCGAGTTCGAGGGCGCCTCGACGCTCGAGGCGGTGACCACGATCCCCCAGGGCGGGACCGGCGACGTCAAGTACCACCACGGGGCCCAGGGGTCCTACGAGCTGCCGAGCGGCGAGTCGATCCGGGTCAACCTCGAGTCGAACCCCTCCCACCTCGAGTTCGTCTCGCCGGTCGTCGCCGGGGCGAGCCGGGCGGCCCAGACCTCGCGCCACGGCCCCCACACCCACCACGACACGAACGCCGCCGTCCCGATCGTCATCCACGGGGACGCGGCCTTCCCGGCCCAGGGCGTCGTCGCCGAGACGCTCAACCTCCAGGGACTCGACGGCTACAAGGTCGGGCGGGACGCTCCACCTGATCACCAACAACCAGGTCGGCTTCACCACCGACCCGGACGACGCCCGGTCGACCCACTGGGCCTCGGACCTGGCCAAGGGCTTCGACGTGCCGATCATCCACGTCAACGCCGACGACGTCGCCGCCTGCATCGCCGCCGTCCGCCTGGCCTTCGCCTTCCGCCAGACCTTCGGCCACGACGTCCTGATCGACCTGATCGGCTACCGCCGCTTCGGCCACAACGAGGCCGACGAGCCGGCCTACACCCAGCCGGAGATGTACGCGACGATCAAGAACAAGAAGCGGGTCGCCGAGCTCTGGGGCGACAGGCTCGTCCACGACGGGGTGATCACCGCCGACGAGCTCCAGCGCCAGCACCAGGAGATCTGGGACAACCTGACCAACCGCCACCAGGACCTCAAGCGCCGGATCGCCGAGGCCCTGGCCGCCGGGGAGGCCGAGCAGCCGACCGGCGAGTACAAGCTCGACCGGACCGCGTCGCCCGAGGTCAAGACCGCCGTCTCGGCCGAGCGGCTGCGCGCGCTCGGCGACGAGCTCCTGCGCGTCCCCGAGGGCTTCACCGTCCACCCGAAGCTGCTCCGCCAGCTCGAGCAGCGGCGGACGGCCATCGGGCCCGGACGGCGGCATCAACTGGGCCCACGCCGAGTCGCTCGCCTTCGGGTCGCTGCTCACCGAGGGGACCCCGATCCGCCTGACCGGGCAGGACGCCGAGCGGGGGACGTTCAGCCAGCGCCACCTCGTCCTCCACGACGCGAAGACCGGACGGACGACGAGCCCGATCCAGCGCCTGCCCGGCGCGCTCGCCCCGTTCGAGCTCCACAACAGCCCGCTCTCGGAGGTCGGCTGCCTCGGCTTCGAGTACGGCTACAGCCAGGAGGCCCCGGAGACGCTCGTCGTCTGGGAGGCGCAGTTCGGCGACTTCGTCAACGCCGCCCAGGTCGTCGTCGACCAGTTCATCGTCTCCGGCCTGGCCAAGTGGGGGCAGACCTCGCGCCTGACCCTGCTCCTCCCCCACGGCTACGAGGGCTCGGGACCCGAGCACTCCTCGGCCCGGCTCGAGCGCTTCCTCCAGCTCGCCGCCGAGGGCAACATCCGCGTGGCCAACCTGACCACCCCGGCCCAGTACTTCCACCTCCTCCGCCGCCAGGCGCGGGTCGCCAAGCAGCGGCCGCTGATCGTCATGAGCCCGAAGTCCCTGCTCCGCCTCACCCAGGCGACGAGCCGGATCGAGGAGCTCTCCGAGGCGCGCTTCTACCCGGTGCTCGCCGAGCCGGGGATCGACGAGTCGCGGGTCACCCGCCTCGTCCTCTGCACCGGCAAGATCTACTACGACCTGATCGGCCACCCCGACCGGGCCGGCAGCGACGGGGTGGCGATCGGCCGGGTCGAGCTCCTCTACCCCTTCCCCCAGGGCGAGCTCCTCGAGCTGATGGAGCGCTACCCGCGCCTCGAGGAGGTCGTCTGGTGCCAGGAGGAGCCGCGCAACATGGGCGCCCGCGCCCACATGTCGGCCCGGCTGCGCCAGATCATGCCCCGCCACCTGCGCTTCGGCTACGTCGGGCGGGCCGAGCGGGCGAGCCCGGGCGAGGGCTACCCGGTGGCCCACGCCGAGGAGCAGAGCCGGATCGTCAAGACGGCCCTCGACATCGCCCACGAGGTCTCGCAGTTCCCGGTCAAGGCGCCGGGCGAGCGCTAGCCGGCCCCGGGTGTGGGTCCAGCGGGAGATCGAGCTCGCTCCCCGGGCCCGGGGCTTCCATCTGATCACCGGCGCGGTGCTCGAGCGGCTGCCCGAGCTGGCCGGCCTCGACGTCGGCCTGCTCCATCTCCTGATCCGCCACACGTCGGCCTCCCTCGCCCTCAACGAGAACGCCAGCCCCGCCGTCCGGCGCGACTTCGAGACCTGGTTCAACCGGGCCGTCCCCGAGGACGCCGGCTACTGGACCCACACGCTCGAGGGCCCCGACGACATGCCCGCCCACATCAAGGCCGCGCTCCTCGGGCCGACCCTCGAGCTCCCGGTCCGCCGGGGGGCGCTCGGTCTCGGCACCTGGCAGGGCATCTACCTCTGCGAGCACCGCGACGCCGGCGGCCCGCGGAGCCTCCTCGCCACCCTCCACGGCGAGTAGCCCGGTGCGAGCGGGGGGCATCGTGCTCGCCGGGGGGCGCTCGGCCCGGATGGGCGCGCCGAAGGCGTCGCTCGAATGGCACGGGTCGACCCTCGTCCACCGGGTCGCCGGCATCGTCCGCCGCACCGTCGAGGGCCCGGTCGTCGTCTGCCGGGCCCCGGGGCAGGCGCTTCCGCGGCTGCCGGCGGGCTGCGAGGTGATCGACGACCAGCGTCCGGGCCGCGGGCCGCTCGAGGCCCTCCACGGCGGGCTCGAGGCCCTCCGGGGACGCGCCGAGGTCGCCTTCGTCACCGCGACCGACCTCCCCCTCCTCCACCCGGCGCTCGTCGCCGCGATCCTCGCCCGGCTGACCGGCGAGGACGAGATCTGCGCGCCCGTCCACGGCGGGGTCACCCACCACCTGGCCGGGGCCTACCGGGTCGGGGTGGCCGCGGCGGTCGCCGAGCTCCTCGCCGGCGACCGGCTCCGCGTCGGCCTCCTGCTCGACCGCTGCCGGACCCGCCGGCTCGAGCCGGCCGACCTCCTGGCCGACCGGCGGCTGGCCGCGGCCGACCCGCGCCTCGAGTCGCTGGTGAACCTCAACGGCCCCGCCGACTACGCGGCCGCCCGGGCCCGGCCGGCCCCGGAGATCACCGTCCGCGGGCCCGCCGCGCCGCGGCGCCGACCCCGGCGCGGGCGGCGACGCTCGGGGCGGCGGCCGCCGCCGTCGGGCTCGAGCCCGGCCACGGGACCCGGGCCGCCGTGGACGGGCGCCCGGTGCCCGGGGACCCCGAGCTGCCCCTCGTCCGCGGGCGACGCCGTGGCGTTCCTCGCGGGCGGCCCGGACAGCTCAGTAGGCGAACAGCGTCATCGGCGGCTCGCGCTCGCCGCGCAGCACGGCCAGGTCGACCTCGACGCAGTCGATCCCCCGCGCCTGGGCCAGCACCCGGGCCTGGGGCTTGAACTGCTGGGCGGCGAGCACCCCGCGGCAGCGCCCCATCGCCGGGTCGAGCCGGATCCGCTCGAGGTAGCGGCTGAGCTGCTCGACGGCGTCGATCGTCGCGACCCGCTTGATCTCGACCGCCACCCACTCGTCGCGCTCGTCCCGGCACATCAGGTCGACCGGCCCGATGTCGGTCGGCCACTCCCGCCGCGTCAGCCGGAAGCCCTCGCCACACCGGGCCGGCTGCTCGGCGAGGAGCTCCTGGAGGTGGCGCTCGACCCCGTCCTTCTCGAGCGCCGCCGCCTCGCCCATGTCGTGCGCCTCGTCCCAGAGGACCTCGTCGATCGCGATCCGCAGGCGCTCCTCGCCGCCGACCTTGCGGACGTCGATCGCCGTCGGCGGGCTCCCGACGATGTCGATCACCGTCGGCGGGGTCATCCAGTTCGTCGGCTTGTAGCCGCCGCTGTCGGCGTGGACGAGCACCGATCCGTCGGCCTTGATCATCAGCAGGCGAACCGCGGACGGGAGGACGGTGGACAGGCGGCCGGAGTAGGCGACTTCGCAGCGGGCGACGATCAGGCGCATCGAGACGAGCAAGCTAC
This sequence comes from uncultured Solirubrobacterales bacterium, assembly GCA_963817865.1. Classification (GTDB taxonomy): domain Bacteria; phylum Actinomycetota; class Thermoleophilia; order Solirubrobacterales; family Solirubrobacteraceae; genus Palsa-513. Next base: position 66,723 of record CAWFQO010000014.1, read on the forward strand.
GCGGCCGACCGGACGCCGGCTGGTCCGCCGACTATCATCGGCGAGGCGCCCGTTTCCCGATTCATCCCGTCACCGGCGCCGAGATCTTGAATGGAGACATTGGGCGAGCGCAACCGGGAGCGAACGGGGCAGACGCCGCCGCCATCGGAGGTGGTCACGCCCTGGGCCACAGGCTTCGTCGAGGAGTCGAGCGCCTACATCCGGCGGGTCTGCGGCCCGCACGTGCCGGGCGCGGTGGTGGAGGCGGCCGTGGCCGATGTCGCGCGGATCTGTCGCGACGGTCCGCCGACCGCCGGAGCGCTTGGGCGGGTCCGCGACATCCTCCGGGCGGCCGCGCTCGACGAGGCCGAGCGCGCCACCCGCCGACCCGGCGCCCGCCTCGGGCGTCTGGCGCGCCGGGGCCGCGGCTGCGTGGATGTGCCCGGGCTCCTGCGTGAGCGGGCGTACGGTCGCCTGTCGACCAGCGAGCTCGTCTCCCTCTACCAGCGGCTCGACTGCTGCCCCGACTGCGCCCAACTGACCGGCCGCTTCGACGGCGCCGAATGGCACCTCCAGCGCGCGCTCGTCTCCCAGCGCGCCGCGACGGCGGGCTTCGACGGTTCCTTCGCGACGACCGGACCGGTCGGTTCCGCGGCCGGCGCAGTCGAGGCGCCACCCGCCGACTTCCCGTTCACCGACGGCCTGGCCGCCGCGGAGGGCCTCCCGGCCCCGACCCGTCCCGGCTCGCCGGATCGGGAGGCTCCCTCGCCCGGGCGTCTGGTCCCCCCCGGGCCCTCGACGGCTATACGCCGCCAGGGTCAGGTGCGTCGATCGCAGCGGATGATCGGCCGGCTCGCGGCCGTGCTGATCCTGCTCGGCGTGGGCGCCGCGGTCGTCTCCGCCACACTCAATTCGCGGGCGAGCCCGCCGGGCCGCATCACCCCGACGATACGTGAGCCGCTCCCGGTTCCGCTCCCGAGGAGTCCCGCCCGAGCCGGCGCGCCGACCGGCGTCACGGGCAGCGGACTCGTCCTCGGATCGACGCTCGCGCCCCCCGACCTGCTCAGCCCGGTGGCCCCCCCTGAGTCGGCCGCCCTGGCCAGGACGGTCGTCGGCTCGAGACTGCCGTGAGGGGACCAGAGCTCGGCGACCCGAGCCGTGTCGTCGCCCCGCTCTCCTACTAGGACGGGGCTTCGGGCGCGTGCGGCGGGGTGACCGCCGGCGGGGCGACCGGGGCGAGGGGCGGTGCGACCTCGGGGACCGGGGGCGGGGCCGGGACGGCCGCCTCGGGCACCTCGATCGGGTCTGGCGTCGTCGTGGGTCGCGGCGCTCAGGGTGTCGCGGAACTCGCGCATCCCGGTGCCGAGCGACTTCGCCAGGTCGGGGAGGCGCTTGGGGCCGAGGAAGATCAGCGCGACCATCGCGATGAAGGCCAGGTGAATCGGGTTCATCAGGGCGCCCATGTACTACTCCTCTACGTCGAGCCCGGGCGGCGCGGATCAACGACCGGCCGTCACCACAGCGTAGCGACCGCCGGCGGGAGCACCCGCGCCTGCTGGAGGCGCAGCCGGTCGCGGAGCTCGCGAACCTCCGGATCGGACCCGAGCGCGAGGGCCCGGTCGCACGCCTCGAGGCACTCGCCGATGCGGTCGGTCCGGGCCAGGGCATGGGCGAGCCGCGACCAGGCCTCGCCGGAGTCGGGGGCGAGCGCGACCGCCTGCTCGCAGGCCGACACCTCGCCGCCGACGTCGCCGGCCAGGTGGAGGGCGAGCCCGAGGTCGAGGAGCCCGTCGACGCTCGGGCCGAGCGTCCGGGCGCGCTCGAGCGCGTCGATCGCCGCGTCCCGGTCCATCAGGCGCAGGCGCAGGCGCCCGAGCCGCTCCCACTCGCCGGCGTCCTGCGGCGCCCGCCGGACCGCGCGCTCGGCCGCCTCGGCGGCCAGGTCGATCGCCCCGATGTCCTCGTAGATCCGGGCGGCGAAGCGATGCGCCGCCGGGCGGCCGGGCTCGACCCGGGCCCAGTCGCGCACGGCGCGGGCCGCGGCCTCGAGGTTGCCGGCCTGCCAGAAGGCGAGGGTCATCAGCCGGAGCACCGGGACGTTGGTCGGCTCGGCGTCGCGGGCGTAGATCAACCGCTGGGCGGCGAGCTCGGGCTTGCCCTCGGCGAGGGCGTGCTGGGCGGCGATCATGAACCGCTGGACCCGGGCGCTCCCGGGGTCGGGCTTGGAGAAGTCGACGAACTCGAGGCTCCCGGCCGGGACGGTCCGCACGCCCTGGCTGAAGAGGACCCGGGCCCACTGCTGGATGTCGTCGCCCTCGCCGCTGAAGTAGACCCCGGTGACCGAGCCGACGCCCCACTCCGGGTAGGAGAGGCAGCGGGCGTAGCGGTGGACGACCGAGTGGTCGGGGGCGCGGCTGCCGAACGGGTCGTACCTGGCCCGGTCGGCGTCGGCGGCCCGGGCGCGCTCCTGCTCCTCGTAGGCCCGCCGCCCGGCCTCGGCCCGGGCGGCCCGGGTCGCGGCGGCCGAGACCTTCACCGCGTTGCTCGTCACCCGCCCGCCGCGCAACCCCTCGGCCAGGCGCTCGAGCTCGTCGGCGGCCTGGTTGATCGCCTGGAGGTGGCGCTGGTGCTCGACCTGGCGGCCGGGCGGAGCGATGTCCGGATGCCAGACCTTGGCCATGCGCCGGCGGGCGAGCGCGACGTCCCGCTTGTCGAAGGGCGGCTCGAGTTCGAGGAGCAGCAATGCCTGCTCGAGATCGAAGACATTGGCCATACCCGGTCCACGTTAGCGAGGCGGCGCCCGGGCAGGCTCTATCCTCAGCGGTCCATGTCGACCCGCTACGTCTTCACGATGTACAAGATGTCCCGGGTCTTCCCGCCGGAGAAGACCGTCCTCAAGGACATCACCCTGGCCTTCCTCCCCGGGGCGAAGATCGGCGTGCTCGGCTACAACGGCTCCGGCAAGTCGACGCTGCTGCGGATCATGGCCGGCCGCGACAAGGACTTCCGCGGCGACGCCGAGCTCGCCCCCGGCGCGTCGGTCGGGCTGCTCGAGCAGGAGCCGGTCCTCGACCCGGCCAAGGACGCCCGCGGGAACGTCCTCGACGGCGTCGCCGCGCTCGCCGCCCTGGTCGAGCGCTTCAACGAGCTCGCGGCCAACTACTCCGAGGAGACGGCCGACGAGTTCGCGAGCCTCCAGGAGCAGATCGACGCGGCCGACGCGTGGAACCTCGACGGGATGATCGAGCACGCGATGGACGCGCTCCGCTGCCCGCCGCCGGACGCCGACGTGACCACCCTCTCGGGCGGCGAGCGCCGGCGGATCGCCCTCTGCCGGCTGCTCCTCTCCCAGCCCGACCTGCTCCTCCTCGACGAGCCGACCAACCACCTCGACGCCGAGTCGGTCGAGTGGCTGGAGCGCCACCTGGCCGAGTACAAGGGCACCGTCGTCGCCGTCACCCACGACCGCTACTTCCTCGACAACGTCGCCGGGTGGATCCTCGAGCTCGACCGGGGCCGGGGCATCCCCTACGAGGGCAACTACTCGGGCTGGCTCGAGCAGAAGCAGGCGCGGCTGGCCCAGTCCGAGAAGCAGGAGGTCTCCCGCCAGCGGACGATCGCCGCCGAGCTCGAGTGGGTCCGGACGAACCCGAAGGGCCGGCGCAAGAAGGCCAAGGCCCGCCTGGCCAACTACGAGTCGCTCCTGGCCCAGGAGTCGGAGGTCAAGCTCGACCAGGTCCAGATCCACATCCCGGCCGGCCCGCGCCTGGGCGACGTCGTCGTCGAGGCCGAGGGCCTGACCAAGGGGTTCGGCGACCGCCTGCTGATCGAGTCGCTCTCGTTCTCGCTCCCGCGCGGGGGGATCGTCGGCGTGATCGGCCCGAACGGCGCCGGCAAGACCACCCTGTTCCGGATGATCACCGGGGCCGAGCAGCCGGACGCCGGCAAGCTCCGGATCGGCGACACGGTCGAGCTCGCCTACGTCGACCAGTCGCGCGACGCGCTCGATCCGGAGAAGAACGTCTGGGAGGAGATCTCGGGCGGCCAGGACCAGCTCAAGGTCGGCGACCGGTGGGTCAACTCCCGCCAGTACACGGCGTCCTTCAACTTCAAGGGGTCAGACCAGCAGACGAAGGTCGGCAAGCTCTCGGGCGGCGAGCGCAACCGCCTGCACCTGGCCAAGCTCCTCCACGGCGGCGGCAACCTCCTGCTCCTCGACGAGCCGACCAACGACCTCGACGTCGACACCCTCCGGGCCCTCGAGGAGGCCCTCCTCTCCTTCGCCGGCTGCGCCGTGGTGATCTCCCACGATCGCTGGTTCCTCGACCGCATCGCCACCCACGTCCTCGCCTTCGAGGGCGACAGCCAGGTCACCTGGTTCGAGGGCAACTTCGAGGCCTACGAGGAGCACCGCCGGGCGCTCCTCGGGGCCGAGGCCGACCGGCCGAAGCGCATCACCTACAAGCGGCTCGTCCGCGGCTGAGCGCCCGGCTGGCGGCGGGTACGGCCGGTGCGCTCGCGCCGGCCCCGACCCTACTCCAGGGCCCGGCGGCTTCGGCGGCCGCCCGCAGGAGTCGCCCAGCCGATCCGTCGGCGGAGGCAGAGGCGAGCCCGACCCCCACGAACCGGCTCTGGGCCAGCCGACAACCAGGGGCGACGATTCTTTGCTGTCTGCCCGCCCGGTGCGCTATCGTGGCATTCAGGCGTAGAGTCGCATGAGATTCAGGCGCCCGTCCGGGCGAAGAAAGGACCACCCGAAGATGAATCGCAAGCTCATCAGTCTCGCGGCCACGGCCGCGACATGCGTTTTTGGAGCCGCCACGGCGTCGGCGGCCACGACGATCATCGGCAACGTAGGCCAGTCCAACTCGCAGGCCGTCAACAGCAGCCAGTCGGCGCAGAACGGCACCGGCGGGGGCAGCACCTTCATCCTCGGAAACTCCTCGCCCACGCTGACCCAGACCTCGACCAACGTCCTGAGCAACGTCGAGGTGATCGGCGCCTCCGGCGCCGTCTACGGCGGCCCGGCCTTCGCCGGCTTCACGCTCATCGGGAACGCGTCGCAGGCCAACCAGCAGGCGGTCAACTCGAGCCAGAGCGCAGTCAACGGGTCGGGCGGCACCGGCATCACGTTCGTCGGCGGCAACTCCGTGCCCGTCCTCAGTCAGTCCTCACTCAACTTCCTGCTCAACGACATCATCCTCGGCGGCTGATCGTCGACATACGGTTGGACGCGGTTCCGGGCCATGGACGCGCGGCCCGGACCGGGGGCGTTCGCGGCCTCAGATGACGGACCTCCGGCCCTGCCGGCGGCGGGTGACCGAAGGCGCCCCCGCGGCGCGGTGAAGTCGCGCGGCGCGGCGGGAGGCTTCAGACGACGGCGGCGACGCGCTGGCTCTCGAGCACGTCCGCGATGATCGCGTCGAGGTTGCGGGTGACCGCCCATCCGGTCAGCCGGTGGATCTTCTCGGTGTCGGGGATGCGGCGGACCATGTCCTCGAACCCCTCCCCGTAGGCCATCTCGTACGGGATGAGCGCCGGCTCGGATCGGGAGTCGCTGATCGAGATCACGCGTCTGGCCAGGTCGATGATCGAGATCTCCTCGGTCGAGCCGACGTTGTAGACCTCGCCGCGGGCCTCCTCGTGGCCGACGATGTCGGCCAGCGCCTGGACGACGTCGGCGACATGGCAGAAGCACCGCCGCTGCTCACCGTTCCCGTGGACGGTCAACGGCTCCCCGGCCAGGGCCTGCCGCGTGAACCGGGGCAGCACCATGCCGTAGCGCCCGGTCTGGCGGGGACCGACGGTGTTGAACAGCCGCACGACGGTCGTCGGGAGCTTGCGCTCCTTCCAGTAGGCCAGCGCGAGGAACTCATCGACGGCCTTGGAGCAGGCATACGCCCACCGCCCGTGGGTGGTCGGTCCCAGGGTGAGGTCTCCGTCCTCGCGAAAGGGCATCGCCGTTCCCTTCCCGTAGACCTCGCTGGTCGAGGCGATCACCACCGGCTTCTTCTTCTTGTTGGCCTCGGCGAGCACGACCTCGGTGCAGTGGACGTTCGTCTCGATCGCCCGCACCGGACTCTCGACGATCAGCTCCACCCCGACGGCCGCCGCGAGGTGGTACACGAGGTCGGCCTCGTCGACCAGCTCGGCGACCAAGCCGGAGTCGGCGGCGCTGCCGATCGTGCAGCCAAACCTCGGTGCCTCCTTGAGGTGGTTCAGGTTCTCCACGCGCCCGGTCGACAGGTCGTCGAGGACGTGAACGGTCTCTCCGCGGGCGAGCAACTCGTCGCACAGATGCGAACCGATGAAGCCAGCGCCGCCTGTGATCAGATATCGCATGGGATCGGGCCCGGGTGGCTCGGTGCCTGGGGCGGGAACCCGGCTCGGGACACCGACGTTCTCCGCGGGCGCCCGCCGCGCTCATCCGGCCCGGCCGGAGGATACCTGAGCCGCGTCCCGCCGCCGGCGGCGCCGCGGACGCCGTCGGCCGGCGATCGGCGCACCCGGCTCATGTCCTCCCCGATCGGTCGACCGCCCGCGTCGCCCCGCTGCGAGGCGGCGTTCCGGCGCTGCGGGTCGGCGCCGCTCCGACCCGGACCGGAGCCGCCGGGTCGGGCGCGGACGCCGGACGGCGAGGTGCCCGGAGCTTCCGAGCGGCGGCCCGCTCCCCGTTCGGCCACCAGGCCGGTGACTCGAGGACGGCGATCGCCCGCAGCCCCGCCAACCCGACCAGGAGCACCGCCGGGACGGCGAACCACGGCCCGAGCTGCGAGGAGGCGATGGCCAGCGCGACCAGCACGCTCTGCCCGGCGGCGAGCAGCACCACGACGCGGTGAACCGAGCCGGCCCGCGCGAGGAGCCGGTGGGTGAGGTGATCGCGCCCGCCGGTGGCGAACGGGACTCCCCGGCGGTGCCTCGAGACGACCACGAGTGTGGTGTCGAGGATCGGCAGGCCGGCGACCAGCCCGCCGCCGAGCACGGCAGCGCCGCCGAGCGACCCGCCGTCGAGGGCCGCCATGCTGAGGGCGGCGACCATGAATCCGAGGGGCATGCTCCCGCCGTCGCCGAGGAAGATGCGCGCCGGCCCCGCGAGATTGTGGGGAAGGAAGCCGAGGCAGGCTCCCGCGACCGCCAGCGAGACCACGCCGACCGCGGTCTGGTCGGCGAGCAGAGCGATCACGGCGATCGCCGCCGAGGAGACCGCGGTCACCGTGGCCGTCGCGCCGTCGATGTTGTCCATCAGGTTGAACGCGTTGACTATGCCCACCACCCAGGCCGCGCTCAACACGAAGTCGAGCACGCCGCTTCCGAACGGCGACCAGTGGACGCCGGCCGAGAACAGCAGCCCGGCGGCGGCCAGCTCGACGGCCACCCGGTAGCGCGGGGCCAGGGCGATGCGGTCGTCGATGGTCCCGATCACGGCCAGCGCAGCCCCGGCCCGAGCACGGCGCTCAGCGCCCGATCCGCGCCCGTGAGCAGCAAGGTCGCGGCCAGCGCCGCGCCGAGCACGGCGGCGCCGCCGAGATAGGGCGTCGCGGCGAGATGACCCTTGTAGCCCTTCGGGTGGTCGACGAACCCCGTGCGCCGGGCGACGCGGATGGCCACGGCGGTCAGGAGGTAGCTGCCGGCCGCCGCGCCCAGCCCGGCGAGGGCCAGAGTCAACGCGGGGTTCATCGAGAGGCGGGCCGCCGGGCCGGCCGGCGAATCCGGGCTGCCCGGTCGTCCGCGCCGCTCGCCCTCCGGACCGACGCCGATGTTGCCGACAACATTGAATCCCCCCACTCCTCCGGTCAGGGGGACTCGAGCCTTCGCGCCCCCCGGTTCGACTCAGATGGTAGCGCCGTCATGAGCCGCCGACCCCGGCCCGGACCACTCCGACGCCGCGATTCCCGGGCCGGCGGCGGGCTCCGCGCCGGGCCTCACCTGCGTGGCAAGATCCTCCGCATGTGGAGACCCCGGCTCCCGCTGGCCTTGGCCCTGGGGCTCCTTTCGGGCTGCGGCTCGCCCTCCCCGGCGCCCGAGGTGCCCGCGCTTCCTCTGGGGCCGCTCGCTCGGACCCCGCAGGTCGGCGTCCATCTCGTGCCCGCCTCGATCCCGCGGGACTGCTCGCGGGATGCGTCCGTGGACATCAACCGGTTCATAGCCTCGGTGCCCGCCGGCTCGGTCGTCGAGTTCCCCGCCGGCGCCTGTTATGCGCAGACGGCGTCAATCGTGATAGACGATCGCGCCTCGCTGACCATCGACGGGCGGGGCGCCACCTTCCAGAAGACCAGCCCTTCGGTCCCGGGAGAGACCGGGGCCTCCGCCGTTCCGAACTGGCGTCTGGCCGGCGGCAGCCAGATCACCCTCCAGAACATGGTGATCAAAGGCGTCTACCGGGGGTCGCCCAACCTTCCCAACCAGTTCGACTCGGGCGTGCTGATCTGGGGTACGCAGGGCGTGACGCTGAGGAATCTCAGCGTCGCCTCGGTAGACGGGGACTTCGTGACAGTGGATCCCGATCCTCGCAGCGGCGCGCCGCTCGCCGCGGCGACCCCGGCGCGGGACATCGTCGTCGACCGCCTGCGCGGCCGGGGCGCCGCGCGCCAAGGGGTGGCGTTCACGTCCACCATCGGGGCCACCGTGACCCGCTCGGTCATCGACGGCGCGCAGAACGGCGTCGACCTCGAGCCCGACGCGCCCGGAGAGCCCGTGCGGGACGTCCGCATCGAGGGCAACCGGTTCGGGGCCCTCACATATACGGCGGTCGCGGCCATTCCCGGGGAATCGCCGGCCGTGGGAAACGTCACGATCGTCGCCAACCGCATGACTCTCCCACCCGATAGCTGCTATGCCGCCATCACCGTCGGCGGCGACTCGACGGCGCCGTCCCCCGTCCTCAAGGCCGGCTACTCCATCCGCGCCAACACACTGCTGACTCGAGCTGACGGCCTGCTCCTCAACGGGGTGACCTCCGGCGCGGTCGCCGCCAACACCATCACCAACATCGGAACCCAGGGCCGGTGCACCCCGCTCCTCCCCGCGGTCCCCGTGCGCGCGGTCAACTCGGCGGGCGTCACCGTCCTCGAAAACTCCGAGCTCGGGTTCGGCTGAGCAGCGTCGGCGAGGCGTCGGACCGGCCGAGCCCAGCCCAGGCCGGAGAAACGTCTCCGGCGTTCGGTGGGCCCGGGGCGGTCGGTCGATCGAATGCGGACGGTGCCCGCCGACTCCCGGTCTCGCCCCGACGGGTGTCGGAATCGCGCCGGCGTCCTGGGCCGAGACCCCTTGCGCCGGTGTAAGATCCCGAGTCCTGGGGTGGGGCGGCTCCGCGTCGCTCGACGCCCTGCCACGCCTACATCCGGGGAACGTCGATGAAAACAGCGGTTACGGGAGCAGCGGGCTTGTTCGGTCGGCCCACGGTGAAATGCCTGCGAGATCGAGGTCATGACGTGGTCCCCATCGACTGCGTCGACGACGGCGCAGTGGAGGTGATAGACGTCCTCGACGCCAGCGCCCTGGACCGGGCCGTCGCCGATTGTGGCGCGGTGATCCACCTCGCCGGCGTCCTCGGAACCCACGAGCTCTTCTTCAACGCCCACCACGCGGTCGACGTGAACGTGAAGGGCACGATCAACGTCCTCGAGGCCTGTCGGGCGCACGACCTCCAGTTCGTCGGCATCACCATGTTGCAGGTATGGGAGAACGTCTACCAGGCCACCAAGAACTGCGCTGATCGCCTCGCCTCGGCCTGGCACCGCCACTACGGCGTACCGGTCAGCCATGTCCGGGCCTTCAACGGCTTCGGACCCGGCCAGGCCCACGGACCCGGCCATCCCCGCAAGATCGTGCCGACCTTCGCGGCCGCGGCTTGGAACAATGTTCCGATCCCGATCTGGGGCGACGGGACGCAACTCGTGGACCTCGTCCACGTCGACGACATCGCCCGCATGCTCGTTGACGCCCTCGCGTTTCACGCCGACGAGCTCTTCGACGCTGGCACGGGCGAAGCGGTCACCGTCAACGAGGTGGCCGAGATGATCAACGCCATCGCCGGCTCCGAGTTCGGAACCGTCCACCTCCCCATGCGCCTCGGCGAGCACCGAGCGCTCGACGTCGTTGCTGAAGGGGTCGGCTGGGACAAGCTCGGCTGGCATCCGACCCTGGACCGCGAGTCCCTGGCCGACACGGTGCGGGCCTACGCCGACGCAGCCTGGTTCGAGGACGAGCTCGTACCGGGTTGAGCGGCTCCGGCGGTCGTGTGGGCTCGCCGCGCGAGGATCCGGTGCGCGTGGTGCGCATCCTCACGCGGCTCAACATCGGCGGGCCCGCCCGACATGCGCTCATCCTCACCCGAGCCCTGGCCCCGCCCGAGTACGTGACCACGCTGGTCGCCGGCACCCCGCCCGAGGGCGAGGGCGAGCTCTCGACCCGGATGTCCCGGTGCGGCGCGTCCCCCTCGTTCGGCCGGTCAGCCCGGCCACCGACGTCCGGGCGCTGCGAGCGATCCGCGACGTGCTCGGGGAGCGGCGCCCGGCGATCGTCCACACCCACATGGCGAAGGCCGGTGCCCTCGGCCGGATCGCGGCGCTGAGCATCCGCCCGCGCCCGCGGCTGATCCACACCTTCCACGGCCATGTCCTCGACGGGTACTTCAGCCCTCCGACGCAACGGGCGTTCGTCGAGACCGAGCGCTGGCTGGCGGGGCGGACGGACCGGATCGTCGTCACCAGCGAAGAGAACCGCGACGAGCTTCTCGCTCTGGGCATCGGGACCCCGGCGCAGCTCGTCCTGATCCCGATCGGTCTCGACCTGGGGCCCTTCCTGGCGGTGGACGGCCCGGACGGACGGCTGCGTGCCCACCTCGGCCTCTCACGCGGGACTCCCCTGGTCGGCGCGTGCGGTCGTCTCGTCCCCATCAAGGGCCTCGACACCATGGTCGAAGCGATCAAGCTCCTTCCGGGCACCCATCTCGCCCTGATCGGCGACGGCGAGCTGCGCCCCCGACTGGAGACGCTCGCCCGCGAACTCGGGGTCGCCGACCGTGTACACATCACCGGCTGGTGGGATGACATACCGGGCGCCGTGAGCGACCTCGACGTCGTCGCGCTGACCAGCCACAACGAGGGGACGCCGCTCGCGCTCATCGAGGCGGGCGCGGCCGCCCGGCCGGTGGTGGCAACCAACGTCGGCGGGGTCCGCGCGGTGGTCGAGGACGGCGTCACCGGATGGCTGACCGGCCCCGGCGATCCCCCCGCGACCGCCGCGGCGCTGCGCCGCCTGCTCGAGGACCCGGCCGCCCGGACACGCATGGGCCGGGCCGGTCGCGAACGGGTGGGGAGCCGCTTCGGGCAGGACCGCCTGATCGCCGACATCCACAGCCTGTACGCCGATCTGCTCTCCTGAGCCCCCGGCGCCTGGAGCCACGCTCCCCTGGCGCTGCGCGGCCTCAAGCCGGGGCGGTGGCCAGGCAGGGCGAGCCGCGAGATCGGTGGACGCGAGAGCGCCCACGTCGAGCTCATCCATGCACCCCGCTCACGATCAGCCGCCGAGCCCACCCGCCCGGTGAGGCGCGTCCTCCTCACCGGCGGAGCCGGTTTCATCGGGCGCGGGCTAGCGCGTGCCCTGACCGCGAGTGGCTGGAGCATCCGGGCGCTGGACAACTTCGATCCCCAGGTCCACCAGGATCCCGAGCGCTCGGCCAACCTGTTCGCCGGCGAGGTGGTCCACGGAGACGTTCGCGACGCCCCCGCCGTCGCCCGGGCGGTGAGGGACTGCGACGCCGTCGTGCACCTCGCGGCCGCCACCGGGGTCAGCCAGTCGATGTATATGGCCGGGCGCTACCGGGCGACCAACGTGGTCGGGAGTGCCAACGTGGCTCGCGCCGCCGCGCGCGGGGGCGCCGCGCTCGCGCTCTGCTCCTCGCGCGCCGTGCGCGGCGAGGGCGCCTCTCATGCCCGGCCTGCGGGGTCACCTACGGCTCGCGCTGCTGCGAGCGGGCGCTACCGCGGGCCGCCCGGGCGCCCGATCCCGTGCTCCCGGTCTCGGTCTACGGCGAGACCAAGGCGGAGGCCGAGGCGGTCGTGCAGGAAGGTTGGCCCGGGGACCTTCCCCTTCTAGTCCTCCGCCCCCAGAACGTCGTCGGCGTCGGGTCAGCGCTGGCCAACCCTTACGCCGGGGTGCTCGCCGCCTTCGCCGCCCGCCTCCAGGCCGACCTTCCAATGCAGGTGTTCGGCACCGGGCTCCAGACCCGGGACATCGTTCACCTCGCCGACATGGTCGAGTTCGTCTCCTGGGCGCTCGATCACCTCGACGCCTGGCGGGGCCCGTTGGTGCTCAACGTCGGCACCGGCGTGCGCACCACCCTCGACGAGCTCGCGCGCGCGACGGCCCGGGCCCGGGTGGGCCGCCCGGCCGGCATCGAGCACCTCGACGTCCGGCGCCCAGGGCGACATCGAGCACGCATGCGCCGACATGACCCGGGCGGCCCAGCACCGCGCCCCGATCCCCCGGCGCCCGGCGCAGATGGCGGTCGAGGAGTTCATCGCCTGGGCGCTGCGTCAACCGGCGGCTTCGCCCACCCTGTGGGATCAGGCGCTCGACGAGCTGGCCAAGGAGGGCCTCCTGAACCGGGGGAGCCCGTGACCGCTCCGGGGGGGGGCCACCGCACCGCCCGGCCCCGCAAAGGCCGCCGCGGCCCATCCTCGATCCGAGGGCGCCCGGCGCCCGCCGGTGCGCTCACGATCGGCCCCCTCGCGCTCGATGCGCGCGAAGAGCGGGACCAGCCGCGGCATCTGCGAGCGCAGCGAGTAGCGCTCGAGGACGGTGGCCCGGGCGGCCGCCCCGAGCGCGTCCGCCGAAGCCGTGGGTCGTCGGCCAGCGCCCGGAGGCGCGCCACCCACTCCTCGTCGGAGTCGACGATGAACCCGTTGACCGAATCCTCGATCACCTCGGGGTTGGATCCCATCCTCGCGGCGACGACGGGGAGACCGAGCGCCATGTACTGGATGGTCTTGTAGAACGACTTCCAGCGGTTCCACGGGAGGTCGGGAAGCGGAACGAGGCCGATGTCGCACTCGGCGAGGTCGGCGAGTTCCGAGGCGGCCGACCACTCGCGCATCTCCATCTCGACGCCGGGGAGCTGCGGCGCGCCGGTGCCGATGACCCGCAGCAGGGCCGGCGAGCCTTCCTGGAGTCGTCGCAGCGCTTCGGCGATCATCTCGAGGTTCCCGATCGTGCTGGCGCTGCCGATCCAACCGAGCCGCAGGCGGCCGTCGGCACGGCCGGCGGCCGGGCGGTAGCGCTCGGTGTCGACGAAGTTGGGCACGACGGTGACCGCCGGGTTGCGGCGAGCCGCGTAGTCGCCGATGAGCCGGTTGATGGCGATCACGTGATCGCTGAGGCGAAGCAGCGCGTCCGTCTTGGAGGCGAACTTCAGCGCGCTCAGTGCCCCGTTGACCGGGCTGCGGTAGGGGACGAAGAGCGGGTCGTCGATGTCGTACACGAGCGGGACGCCCCGCCGCCGGGCCAGGCGCTCGATCACGGCGGGTCCGAGCAGCGCGGCCTCCCGATGGACCAGCAGGACGTCACAGTCGATCCCGCCGAGGACCCGGCCGAGCTGACGTCCGTAGCAGGCGAGCATTCGCGAGGCCTTGCGGGCGGTGCCTCCCGGGCGGTAGAGCACCTCGTGGAGGCGGTCGTCCTCGAACGGGTAGAAGTCCACGCTCCATCCGGCGCGCTCGAGATGGGGAGCCCAGGATTCGACGCGCACGCGTTGACCGGGCGCCCAGCCGAGCACGTTCGGAACCAGGGCCGCGATGCGCTTCACCGGCGACGTCCGACGCGGTCGGGGGCGGCAGAGGTCGCCATCGCGGGTAGGTAGTCTACCGGGCGTGCCGTGATCCGGGCCTGGGGATCTACCCGTCGGCCCGATGGGTAGATTGTCGGAAACGACGGGGGACTCGGCTGCGCACGGACGAGGTCTGGGGGTCTGATCGGAGCCCGAGGTGCCAATGGAATCTGAGTCTCGTCGGGTTGCGTCTGAGGGGCTGCGGCAACTGCGCACGCCGCCCGCTCGCCTGGGGGCCGTGACCGCATGTACGACCGGCTCCTCGATTTCCTGCGCTGTCCCGCGTGCTCGACCGAGCTCACGCTGGAGCCTCTGACCTCGAGCGACCCAGCGGATGGCCCGGAGACCTCGGAGGGCCTGCTCCGCTGCGAGGAGGCCCATTGGTTCCCGGTGGTCCGCCGGGTGCCGCGCATGTTTCCCGACGCCATCGAGCGCTGGTGGGGCGAGCTCGCTCCCCTGATCGCCGAGGCGAGATCACCTGCCGTACGCGCCCTGTCCTCCCGCGCGCCCGCCCGGGCGCCCGCCCCCTACGACGCCCGCACCCAGGCCAACTTCAGCGCCGAGTGGGAGCACCACGAGCTCGGGGACCGGACCTGGGGCATGGACCTCGACTACCGGGTACGCAAGTTCTTTCTCGATCCGATCGGGATACCCCGCGAGGAGCTGGGCGGAAAGGTCCTGCTCGACGCCGGGTGCGGGAACGGCAGCCAGTCGGTGGCCTACTCGGAGTTCGGGCTCGATGTGATCGCCATGGACATCAGCACGGGCGTCGAAAAGGGCGACGCCTTTCGCCGGCCTGTCCGGACGAAGTCCGCCCCGACCGCGTCCACTTCATCCAAGCCGACCTCCAGTCCCGCCGCTGGCCAGGTCGAGCATCGACATCATCCATTCCGCCGGGGTGCTGCATCACACGCCTGACACCCGCCGGACGTTCCGGAGACTGACGCCCGCTCCTGCGCGCCGGGGGGACGTTCTACGTCTGGCTGTACACGCATGAGCGCTTTGTCACGCCCGCCGTCAACGCCATCCGGCGGGCGACCCGGCTGCCGCCGGCCCGTTTTGCCCGGGTGGCCGACGATGGCTCCGCCGTTCCAGCTGTTCCGCGTGTCGGACGCTGGGCGTGAGAACCTATCCACCGCTGAGCCGCCGCGAGGCGGCGCTGGCCCTGCTGGACATCTTCGGTGCCCCCTACGCCCACTACCACTCGTTCGCCGAAGTGCGCGGTGGTACCCCGCCGAGGGGTTCGGCGAGCTGTGGGAGTGCAACAACAACCGGCGGGGCTTCGGCGTCTGCGGTCGCCATGGGCGGGCCCTGACGGCGCCGCCGAGCGGGCACCGGAGAGCCTCGTGAACATCCTCGGGCTGACGACGCTCGGCGATGCCGCCGCCACCCTGATCCGCGACGGCGAGTCGTGGCCGCGGTCGAGGAGGAGCGGTTCTCCCGCCGCAAGCACCACAGCGGCTTTCCCTACCAGTCCGTGAGGTACTGTCTCGAGGCGGGCGGGATCGGCATCGAGGAGGTCGAGCATGTCTCGCTGTACTGGAAGCCGTGGATTCTGCGCCACAAGGCGGTAGCCGCCCTGCGCTCGGCTTGGTCTCCCGCGCGATGTTCACGGCCCGGGTCGACCGGGGGATCAGCCAGGTCAGCGAGAGCTACCTCGGCATGTTTGGCTATCCGCGCCTGATCCGCGAGCACTTCGGGCCGAGCGACTTCGCTTCCACTACCTGGAGCATCACCTCTGCCACGCCGCCAGCGCCTTCTTGGTCTCGCCGTTCGAGCGGCCGCGATCCTCACCATGGACGGCACCGGCGAAGCGACGACGACGATGATGGCGCTCGGAGGCGACACCGGCTGAGCCCTCAAGCGGATCAAGCTGCCCCATTCGCTCGGGCAGTTCTACTCGGCCGTGACCAACTTCCTCGGCTTCGACATGTTCGCCGGCGACGAGTGGAAGGTCATGGGCCTGGCGGCCTACGGGAAGCCCGAATACGCCGACTTCCTCGGCGGCGCGTGCTCGGTCGACGGCCCGGACGGTTTCCGGGTCGACATCCGCGTGCTCGACCACCACCTCGCCAAGCGTTACCAGTTCAGCGAGGAGGCGATGCGGGATCTGGGCCCGCCCCGCGCGGCCGGACGAGGCGATCAACGAGCGGCACCAGGACATCGCGGCCAGCGCCCAGCGGGTGCTGGAGGACGTCGTCCTCCACCTCGGCGCTTCCTCAAGGAGCGGACCGGCGAGGAGAACCTCTGCCTGGCCGGCGGGGTGGCGTTCAACTCGGTGATGAACGGCCGCATCATCAGGGAGTCGCCGTTTCGGCGGGTCTTCATCCAGCCCGTGGCCGGCGACGCCGGCTGTTCGCTCGGTGCCGCCTACCTTCTGCACCACCGCCTCGGCGGCGCTCGTCCGCGGCGATGGACCACGCCTACTTCGGACCGGCGTTCAACTCCGCGCAGTGCGCCGAGGCCCTGCCGGCGCCGGCCTGCGCTTCGAGACCCTTGCGGACGCGGAGCTGCTCCCCCGAGTGGCGCGCTGCTCGCCGACGGGGCGATCGTCGGCTGGTTCCAGGGCCGCGCGGAGTTCGGACCTCGAGCCCTCGGCAACCGCAGCTTCCTGGCCGATCCGCGGCGCAGCGACATCCGGGAGCTGCTGAACGCGAAGGTGAAGCTCCGGGAGTGGTTCCGGCCGCTGGCGCCGTCGATGCTGGAGGAGGGCGACGCAGATGTTCGGTCACGCGCACACGACCCATTCATGATCACGGTCCTCAACGTCGCCGAGGACCAGCGCGACCGGATCCCGGCGGTCGTCCACGTCGACGGCACCGCCCGGCCCCAGACGGTGAGCCGCGAGACCAATCCGCGGTACTGGCGTCTGCTCGCCGAATTCGAGGCTCTGACCGGCGTTCCGGTGCTGCTCAACACCTCGTTCAACGTGCAGGAGCCGATCGTCTGCACCCCGACCGACGCCATCCGCACGTTTCAGGCGTCCGCGTTCGACGTCCTCGTGCTGGAGGACCATCTCGTCCGACGGCCCCCGGCCGACACCCGCCCGACGGGCGAGGAGGAGCCGCGGGCGACAGCGGGCAAGGCGACCGAAGCTCCCGGGTGAGGCCACTCCGCCTCGGCGCCCGGGCCGCCCACCGTGCGGGCGGGCGCAGGCGGGCGCGACGGTCGATCCGCGGGCCGGGCCGCCTGTCCTCCGGCGGTGCGTGGGCGATCGTCGACCAGGGGGCGTCCAGCGCCAGCAACCTTCTGCTCGTGGCCACGGTGGCTCGCGTCTCCGACGTCGCCGGGTTCGGTCGGTTCTCGCTCGTCTACCTGATCTACGGGCTCGCTCTCGGCTCGTTGAGGGCCGGCGGGGGCGACGTCCTCCTGCTGCGCGCCCACGAGCGCCAGCGACCGATCAGCCACGAGTCCCGACGGCTTCTCGGCGTGGCCCTCTGGACCGGGGCCGCGACCGGCCTGGTCCTCGGCGGGGTCGAGCTTGCCGCGGGGGCGAGCGTCGACTCCGTGGGCGTGGCCCTCGCCGCGGTCCTTCCGGTCCTGCTGCTCCAGGATGCGCTCCGCTACGCCTTCTTCGCCCTGGCTACGCCCCGGCGGGCCGCCTTCAGCAGATCTCCTCTGGCTGGCGGTTCAGATCCTCCTCACCGTCCTGCTGTTCGCGCTGCCGATCGAACCCGACCCCCAGATCGTCGTCCTCGCCTGGGGCGCCGGCGCCCTGGTCAGCGCCATCGCCGGCTGCCTGGCGGTGCGCCTGACGCCGATTATCACCGGCGCGGCGAGCTGGATGGCCGACGACCGGGCGAGGGTCGGGAGCTTCCTCGGGGACTTCGTGATGCTCTCCGGCTCGAACTACCTGGCCATGTACCTCGTCGTGGCCTTCGCCACGGTCCGGGCCGTGGCCGCCGTCCGGGGGAGCGCCTTCCTCTTCTCGCCGTTGGATGCCCTTTTCCTCGGCATTCGCATCTTCGCCCTGCCGGCGCTGGCCCGGGCCGCGCCACCGGAGAGGCCGCCATCCGCCGGGTGGCCGAACTGGTGGCCGTGTACTCGGCGGCCATCACGGCGGTCGCGGCCCTGGTCCTCGTCTCGCTCCCGGACGACCTCGGCCGAGCCGTGATGGGGGCGACCTGGACGGTCGCCCAACCCCTGATCGCGTTGAGCGCCGTCGCGGCGGCGGCGCGCTACGTGGCACTGCCCGCGCAGGCCGGCCTGCGGGCGCTCAACGATCCCCGCCGGATCGTGGGCCTGCGCTTGACGGTCACCGTGTTCGTCCTGCTCGGCGCCGGGGTCGGCACCCTCGCCGCCGGCGCCACCGGCGCCGTGCTCGGTCTCGCGGTGGCGTTCAGCCTCGACGCGATCATCTCCTGGCGGCTCTTCGGATCGAGCTGCCGTCAGGCCTACACCCGGGCGTGACCGGCGACCATGCGGCTGGAAGGACCGGCGCCGGCGTGTTGGCCTCGCGCCGGCCGAAGCCGCTCGGGAGTGCGCTAGATTGCGGGCCAGCCGGCCTCGGCGAGCCGGGGATTGTTCGCGCCTTGGTCATCCGACGTCTGGAAAGGCAGAATCGAGGAACCGTTGTGGGAGCTGATCGGGCGCGCGCGATGAGGCCCGGCCCCCCGGCGGGGGGACCGCTCGCCTGATGTGCGGCATCGTCGGCGCCGTAGCGTCCGACCGGCGGGTGGCGGGCGAGGAGCTCGAGTCCTCCCTGCGCCTGATGGGCCATCGGGGACCGGACTCGGCGGGGGTCTATGCGCGCGGGCGGGCGGCGGTGGGCCAGACCCGCCTGGCGGTCATCGATCTCGTGACCGGCGACCCGCCGATCACCAACGAGACCGGCGCGGTCGGGGTCGCGCTCAACGGGGAGATCTACAACTACCGGGCCCTGCGGGCCGAGCTGAGCCAAGCGGGCCACACGTTCACGACCAGCGGCGACACCGAGGTCCTGGCGCATCTCGCCGAGGACTGCGATCCGATCGAGATGTGCCGCCGGCTCGACGGCATGTTCGCGTTCGCCGCCTACGACAGCGCCCGCGAGCAGCTGGTCCTCGGGCGCGACCGCCTCGGCAAGAAGCCGCTGTACTACTGGGCGGCCGGCGGCCAGCTGGTGTTCGCCAGCGAGATCAAGGCGCTCCTGGTGCATCCCGACGTGCCGCGGCGCCTCTCGCCGAAGGCGATTCCCGCCTACCTCACCTTCGGCTACGTCCCGACGCCCGACACCTTCTTCGCCGACATCCAAAGCGTCCCGCCGGGACACGTCCTGACGCGTGCGACCGGGCGAGCCGCCCCGGGTGGAGCGCTACTGGTCGCCCCCTCGAGGTCGGGCCGGGGCGGCGGTCTCCGAGGACCAGGCCGGCCGCGGACGTGCTCGGCCTGCTCACCGGAGCCGTCGAGCGGCGGCTGGTGGCCGATGTCCCGGTCGGCGCCTTCCTGAGCGGCGGGATCGACTCGAGCGCGGTCGTCGCCATCGCGAGCCGGTGCGCCGCCGGTCCGGTGAAGACCTTCACCATCGGCTTCGACGACCACGACGGGTTCGACGAGCGGGCCTACGCCCGCCTGGTCGCTGATCGCTACGCCACCGATCACGTCGAGTTCGTGGTCAAGCCGGATGCCGTCGACCTGGTCGAGCGGCTCGTGTGGCACCATGACCAGCCGTTCGGCGACTCGAGCGCGATCCCGATGTTCCTCCTGTGCGAGCTCACCCGTCAGGAGGTCACGGTCGCCCTGTCGGGTGACGGCGGCGACGAGCTGTTCGCCGGCTACGAGCGGTTCGCCGCGGCGTCGGCCCTCCGGTACTTCGAGCTCCTGCCGGGGCCGGCGCGGCGGGGGCTCGTCGCGGCCGGCCGGCGGGTCCCCGGCGGCGTGTGGCGCGGGCGCGGGGCCCGCCTGCATCGCTTCCTGGCGCATGCGGATCTCGGCATGCCCGACGCCTACCTCGCTTGGCTGGCCTACGTCCAGGAGCCGCGCCGCCGCGAACTGCTGCTCGGCGGCGGCCGGGGGGCCGGGCCCGACGACGACTGGGCCCTGGATGAGCACCGCCGGCTCTGGGCGGAGACGGCCGGCCTCGATCCGGTCGATCGGCTGCTCGAGCTGAACCTTCGCACCTACCTGGTCGACGATCTGCTGGTCAAGGCCGATCGGACGAGCATGGCCCACGGGCTGGAGGTCCGCTCGCCCTTCCTCGACACGGCGCTCGTCGAGTATGCCTTCGGTCTTCCCGGCTCGGTCAAGCTGAGGGGGCTCAGCCTCAAGCGGGTGCTCAAGCACGCGGTCGCCGGGCTCCTTCCCCCGGAGATCATCGCGCCGGCGCAAGCGCGGCTTCGGCGTCCCGGTAGACCGCTGGTTTCGGACCGATCTGCGCGGCTACCTCGCCGAGATGATCGGGTCGCCGAGGGCCCGGGTGCGCCAACATCTCTCGCCGGACGGGCTCGACCGCCTCCTGGCCGAACACCGGGCCGGGGCCGCCCACGGCCAGGCGCTATGGGCGCTGCTCACCCTCGAGGTCTTCCTCCGTCGAGAGGGATGGTAGGGGCCGTCTCCCGCCGGCGGCCGGGGCAGGCGAGCACCCCCGCCGGCCGCGGCAGATCTTGACGTTCGACGCTAGGCTAGACGGCAGACGATGACCGAACCTTCAAGCTCGCAGAACGAACTGCGCCACGTCCTCCGGACGCTGTGGCGGCGGAAGTGGCCCCTGCTCCTCTGCGTCATCGCCCTGCCGGCGCTGACTTGGGCGTTCACGTCGCGGATCAAGAAGACCTACCAGTCGAGCGCGATCGTCCAGGTACAGGGCGCCGCCGTCGACACGACCCTCTTCACGCCGACGCCGAGCATCTCCCAGCCGGAGGCGATCGCGGCGACGGCGAAGCTCACGCAGACGAGCCAGGTCGGCGCGCCCGCGGCCCGGCTTCTCGGCCTCAAGGCCTCGGCGGTGCCGAGCCTGCTCAAGGAGGTGACGGTCACCGAGGACGACACGAGCGGCTTCGTGACCATCACGACGACCGACCGCAGCGCGAGCAGGAGCGCCGCCATGGCCAACGCCTTCGCCCGGGCGGTGGTCGCGCTGCGCTCGAGCCAGGCGCAGGGACAGGTGAACCGGACCGTGACCGCGGTGGCGCAGCGCCTGGCGCAGCTGCCGGCCGCCGAAGCCACGGCGCGCGCGCAGCTGTCGGATCAGCTTCAGCGCCTTCGTGCCGTCGCCGCCGCCCAGGTGAGCAACGCGCAGATCATCAAGTTCGCGAGTCCTCCGACGTCCCCCGCCTCGCCCAAGCCGGTTCGGGACACCGCCCTCGCGCTGGTTCTCGGTCTCCTGCTCGGCGTCGGCGTGGCGTTCCTGCTCGACCGGCTCGACCGGCGGATTCCCGGCCTCGAGGATCTCCAGGAGATCACCGAGCTGCCGCTGCTGGCGGCCATACCCGGTTCGGCCTTCGCCCGGCGGGATGTCGCGGCCGAGCGAGACGAGGCATTCCAGACGTTGCGCATCAGCCTGACCTACTTCAACGTCGATCGCCCCCTGAAATCGGTGATCGTGACGAGCGCCGGCCCCGGGGAGGGCAAGACGACGGTGGCCGTCAATCTGGCCATGAGCTTTGCGCGCAGCGGTAAGGACGTGATCCTCCTGGACACTGACCTGCGCCGCTCGTCGCTCCTCCCCGTGCTCGGCATCGACGGCGGGACGGCCAGCGGCTTGAGCGCCGTGCTCGTAAACGCGACCCCGCTGAGCGAAGGGATGCTCGAGGTGCCCACGTTCGCCGGGCGTCTGCGGGTGCTCCACGCGGGTCTCCCACCCCCGAACCCGTCGGAGCTCCTGAGCTCGGCGAGCATGGCGAGCCTGCTGGCGGAAGCGGCCGAGATCGCCGACATCGTGGTCGTCGACAGCAGCCCCCTGCTGGCCGTCAGCGACAGCGTGCCTCTGCTCAGACAGGTGTCCGGCGTCGTCCTGCTCGCGCGCATGGGACACACGAAACGCGACGCCCTCCATCGCTTTCGCGAGATCGTCGGGCTCGGCGGCGGGAACGTCCTCGGCGTGGTGGCGACCGACGCCCCCGAGCGCGAGGGCTACGGCTACGGCTACACCCGGACCGGCAAGGAGTTGCCCGAGCCCGCCCGGCCGCGGCCGGTCGAGACCCCGGCGCGCGAGGAGGTCCGGCCGACCAAGCGGATCAGGGTCGCTGAGGCCGACGCCGGACGCGGCGACCAGTAGCCGGCGAGGACCCCGAAGCTGCCGGCTTGCGCATTGTTGGCCACCGATCATGTCCTCTACCAGGTCGAGGGATTCTTCCTCGTCCTGGTCATCGTTGGGTTCGTCCTGCGGCTGCTGACGCGGCGGCTGGCGGATGGCCGCCCGGGGCTCCACCTCGAGCACGCGATCATCACCGCGGTCGGCGTTCGGGTGCTCGCGTCGGTCGCCATCGCGCTCCTGCCGATCGCTCGCAATCTGCGCGGGACCGACGAACTCGTCTTCCTCGCCAATGCCCGCAGCCTCGCGAGCGGCCCGCTCGCGTCGCTCCTCACCGGACGGGGGATCACCCCGCTGCACCAGTGGGTCTTCGCGGCGCAGATACGTCTCTTCGACGCGTCGGACCTCACGCTCCGCGTCACCCAGATCGGGTTCGCGGTGGCCGGCCTGGCCCTCATCGCGACCGCGGTCCACGACTTGGCCGGGGCGCGCGCGGCGACGCTGGCTGCGTGGTTGCTCGCGTTTGAGCCGACGAACGTCTTCTTCTCGTCGTTCTTGCACAAGGAGCCGCTGATGATGCTCGGAGAGGGGCTGGTGGCCTACGGCGGAGCGCGGATGTGGGCGCGCCGCGGTCACGCCGGGCTCGGGGCGCTCGTCGGCGGGTGCGTCATCGCCACGGCGACCCGGCCCTACGCCGGCTGGTTCCTCACGGCCGCTGCCCTGGCGATCGCGCTCCACGTGACGATGCTGCGCGGCGACGAGCGCCGGTCGAGGCTCCTGACTGGGCTGGTGGTCTGCGTCCTGGCCGGGGGGGCGGCGGTGGCGATCGACGCTGCGCCTGCCCAGCTTCAACGCCTGCAGCAGTCCCAGGACGCGAATACGAGCGACACCTCGAACCTCAAGTACGAGAAGGTCGACTATTCGACCCTCGGGGCCGTCGTCGCCAACCTGCCGCTGCGCGTCAGCGATTTCCTCCTCAAGCCCTACCCGTGGCAGGTGGCCAACACGAGCCAGCAGCTCGGCCTGGTCGGGGGGATCGTGACCCTCGTGGCCCTGTGGTTGCTGATCGTGTCGGTGGTGCGCAAACGCCGAAGGGCCATGGACCGAGCCGGCCCTCTGATGTACGTCGGAGCGAGCCTGCTGGTGGCCTACGCGGTCACGGCCGGCAACGCCGGGACCGCCTTCCGGCTGCGGACCCACGTAGTCGCGTTGGCGATCTGCCTCGTGGCGGCGGTGCGGCGGACGCCCGTCGAGGAGGCGGCCGAACTGCGGTCCGGCGACGCTCGCGAGCCGGGGAGCCTGCCCGCGACGAGCCTGCCCGCGGACGAGGGCCTCGACCGGGTGGGCCTGCTGACCTAATCCAGCGCGGAGGGCAGGACGACCGGGACCAAGGCGGCTTGCCGGCGCCATTGCCGAGGATCGTTCCCGGTAAACAGCCTGGCCATCGCCCGCACCTGCGGCTCGAGCGGGTTCAGGTCCAGGGCGGCCCGGGCGGCGGGGCGCGGGTCTCGGCTCGCGGCGGCGTCCACGTCGGCGAGGGCGTAGCGGAACGTCCAGTTGTCCGGGATCGCGGCTGACCGCCTCCTCCTCGTAGCGGACGGCGACGGACGGGGTCCCGGCGATCGCGGCGCAGTACCCGAGCACGACGTAGGGTTCCGGCAGAGCTCCGAGCGCCGATCGGGCGGCGGCCGCGGCCTTGACCGCGGAGCGGCAGTCACGCGCCCGAAAGGCGGAGACGCTCCTCGCCAGGTGGCCCTCGGCGATGGCCACCCGCGCCGGCAGAAGGGCGGCGGCGGCCAGAGCGATGGCCCCGAGGAGCCGGACAACCCGCGACGTGACCCGGTGGCCGACCCGGCCGGAGGCCAGGGCGGTGCCCGCGAGCGCGAACAGCCAGATTGTCCCGACCGGCATCTGCCATTGCCAGTCGAGGGCGGCCGCGACCGCCCAGCCGACGGCGGCGGCCAGACCACCGACGAAGACGACCCGATCGGGACTCCGCGCGCCGCGGCCGAGGCCGATGCCGATCGCCGCGAGACCCAAGACGAGTAGCCCGGCGCCGACCAGGCCGAGCTCTCCGAGCATCTGCAGGTAGAGCGAGTGGGCTTCGTCGAACGCGATCGGGATGCTCCGGCTGCGGTCCCAGCTCAGGACGAAGGTGCCGGCGCCGGTGCCCAGCACGGGAGCGCTCCGGAAGTCCGCGAGCGCGACCTGCCAGGCCTGGGCGCGATCGTTCCCCTGGAGGTCGGTCAGGCGCGCCCGGACATCCTTGGTCTGCACGGATCCCGGCTGACTGAAGCTTGCGTAGCCGCGTTGGAGCGCCGGCAGGGCGATCACCAGGAGGATCGCCGCGAGCACGGCGGCGGCGGCGGCGGCGGCGAAGCGTCTTCCCGGTCTGCTCGGCACGTGCGCCCACCTGGCCGTGACCGTCCGCTCCAGCCAGCGATCCAGTCCGAGGGTCGCCCCGCGCAGCAGGGCGGCGAGGACCACGCAGGCCGCGAGGACGAGGGCGACGTGGTGGCCCTCGCTGAGGGCAGGAGTGCTGGCGAAATCAGCGCTCGCCAAGCGGTCGGCGTGGTAGGCGGTGAGAGCGGCCACCGCCGATACCCCACCCGTGGCCAGGAGCGCTCCGATCGTCGCGCCGGAGATCCCGACGGTGAAGAAGACGGCAAGGGCAGCGGCTCCCGCGAGCATCGCCCCGCGGGAATAGGTCAGGAGAAGCGTGGTGGCAAACAGCGGGGTCACCGCCGCGCCGACGACCTTGACCGCGGGATGCCGGCGGGGATCGGCGGCCAGTCCAAAGGCGAGGACCCCTCCGAGGACGGCGATGAGACCAAGCGTGTTTGCGTAGGTGATCGGATACTGAAGGCGGAACGACCGCTGGTCGACGCCGATGGCGAAGACGTCGGGGCCCAATCGCATCATCAGGGCGGCCGAGCACAACACGAGGCAGGCGGCGACGACCGCCCCGAGCAGGTTCACGACCCCGCGGCCTCTCCGGGCGAGAAGGGCAAAGAGGACCAGGGCGTTCGCATAGAGGACCACGCGCTCGAATTCGATGATCGCCCGGCTGGACGAATGCGACCAGAGGCCGGAGAGCAGCGTCCAGCCGGCAAAGCTCCACCAGGCGGCGCACGCGACCAGCAGTCGGCCCGGGAGGCGTTCGATCGGGGAGATGGCCAAGGCGGCGATGGCGACGACGGCGTAGGCGACCGCGGCTATGCCCTGGGTCCGAGCGAAGAAGCCGCCGGAGCTGAAGCCGAAGGCGACCATGGTCGTCGTCAGAATGGCTGGTGGCGCGGCGGTCGCCGCCGCCGCGCGAAGCCGACCAGGGGAGCCGCGCCGGCCCCGGTCATGGCGGCGGCGCAAAGGAGCCGCCCCCGGCTCGGTCGGCTCGGATGCGGAGACATCCGCGTCCGTCACGATTCGCGTTCGGACCCGCCCACCCTCGCGAGGATACTCCCGGGGACCGCGCCCGGGCGAGGTCGTCGTCGAGCCCGGCCGGGGCCAGCCCGTCGTGCGCGGGCGATTCCCCCGGCCACGACTGCCGCTCGCCGGCGTACGGTCGGCCTATGATGTCGACGATGGGGGTCCGGGGAGGGTGGGTGGGAGCACTGACCGCGTTGCTGGCCGCCGTCGCCGTCCCGGCGACCGCCGCCCCGGCGGAGACGTCCCCGGCGTGCGCGCCGTCGCCGGACGGGTCGTGCCCGGCCGTCACGTGCCCATGCCCGCCACCCGCGGCCGGACCAGGACCGTCACCGTCACCGGTATCGGTACCGGCACCGGCACCGGCACCGGATTCGCCGCCACCCGCCGCGCGGCCGGCGCCCGGCGCCGGCGGACACGATCCTCTCCAACGAGACGACCTTCACGACCTGGGCCTACGCGCTCAGCGCGAGCACGGCCCGCCGCTCGCCGTCGACCTCCTCGCCCCGGGTGGCCACCCTCCACCTGAGCACCGAGGACGGGCTCCCCGAGGTCTACATCGTCCTGCGCGAGCGCCACGTCGCCGGGCGGACCTGGGCCGAGGTGACCCTCCCGATCAAGCCGGCGGGCCAGACCGGCTGGGTCCCGCGCGAGGCGCTCGACAGCTACGAGCAGGTCACGACCGAGCTCGTGCTCAACCGGGCCACCGAGCGGATCCGCCTCTACCAGGGCGGCCGCCTGGTCTTCCAGGCGCCGGCGGGGGTCGGGGCCCCGAGCTCGCCGACCCCGGCCGGGCGGTTCTACATCCGGGAGCAGTTCCCGGTCAGGGGCGTGCCGGCCTACGGGCCGTACGCGTACGGGACGAGCGCCTACGCGGCGCTGACCGACTGGCCGGGCGGGGGCGTCGTCGGCCTCCACGGGACCGATGAGCCGGGCCTGGTGCCCGGGCGCCCGTCGCACGGGTGCATCCGGCTGCACAACGCCGACATCCTGCGCCTCTCGCGCCTGGTCGACGTCGGCACCCCGCTCCTGATCCAGTAGGGCTCAGGCGGTCCGGCCGAACCACTGCGTGTAGGTCGCCCCGGCGCCGCCGGTCCCGAGCAGGGCCGGGGCGGACGCGACCACGCCGATCCCGGTGTCGGTGAAGCGGGGATCGAGGATGTTGTCCCGGTGGCCCGGGGAGGCCATCCAGGTGGCGACCGTCGAGGCCGGCGTGGCCAGCGAGTCGACCCCGGTGGCGAGGTTCTCGCCGAGGTCGCGCAGCGTGCCGAGGGTCGCGTAGCCGACGGCGAGGATCTGGTCGACCAGGCCGATCCCGGTCGGGGGCACGTGGTCGAAGTAGTCGTGGGCCACCATGTCGGCCGAGTGGCTGGCCGCGGCCGCGTCGAGCGCCGGGCTCTCCCGCAGGGCGGGGAGGCCGGCGGCGGCGCGCTGGTGGTTGATCAGGCACAGGGTGGCGGCGTCGACCTGGGCGAGGTTGGCGCCGGTCGGGACGAGGTCGGTCCCGGCGCAGGTGGCCGGGGCGCTCGGAGGCGGGGTGGGAGCGGCGACCGGGGGATGCGGCCTGGACCGATGCCGGGCGCACGGCGACCCGGGCCGGGGCGTGCGCGCGCCGGTGGTGGCGGGCCCGGTGCTTGGCCGCGTGCTTGTGGTGGGTCTGGGCCACGGCGGCGGCGGCCTGGAGGCCGCCGAGGAGGGCGACGGCCGCCACCAGCACGCGCAAGAGCGCGGGACGCGAGCGGCGGGCAAGCGTCCGGTGCGGGCGCTCGGGCTCGTTGCATGGGAACGGAATCGACCGGAACCCGCTCGCGGGCCGACGGGGCGCCGCGAATGCGGACGCGTGTTGGACGGCGCGTCGGGCTCAGCCGGAGGTCACGAGCTGGCGCAGGACGTAGTGGAGGATGCCGCCGTGGCGGAAGTAGTCGGCTTCCTTGGGGGTGTCGATGCGCACGCGAACCTGGAACTCGCGCGCGCCGGCGCGGACGGTGGCGTGGACGGGGAGGCGCCCGGCGTTGAGCTCGTCGGCGACCCCGGTGACCGAGAACTCCTCCTCCCCGGTCAGCCCGAGCGAGGCGGCGGTGTCGCCGTCGGCGAACTGGAGGGCGAGCACGCCCATGCCGACCAGGTTCGACCGGTGGATGCGCTCGAAGGTCTCGGCGATCACCGCCCGCACGCCGAGGAGCATCGTGCCCTTGGCGGCCCAGTCGCGGGAGGAGCCCGAGCCGTACTCCTTGCCCCCGAGGACGACGAGGGGGACCCCGTCCTCCTGGTAGGCCATGGCCGCGTCGTAGATCGACATCTCGGCGCCGTCGGGGAGGTGGCGGGTCACCCCGCCCTCGGTGCCGGGGGCGAGCTGGTTGCGCAGGCGGATGTTGGCGAAGGTCCCCCGCATCATCACCTCGTGGTTGCCCCGCCGGGAGCCGTAGGAGTTGAACTCGCTCGGGATCACCCCGTGCTCCTGGAGGTAGCGCCCGGCCGGCCCGTCGCGCTTGATCGACCCGGCCGGGGAGATGTGGTCGGTGGTCACCGAGTCGCCGAGGACGGCGAGGGCGCGGGCGCCGGTGATGTCGACGACGGGGGTCACGTCCGGCTTGAGCGCGGCGAAGAAGGGCGGCTGGCGCACGTAGGTCGAGGCGTCGTCCCAGACGAAGCGGTCGCCGGTCGGGACGGCCAGGCCGCGCCAGCGTTCGTCCCCGTCGAACACCTCTCCGTAGCTCTTGCGGAACATGTCGGAGTGGACGGCCTGCTCGACCGTGTCGGCGACCTCGCGCTCGGTCGGCCAGATGTCGCGCAGGTAGACCGGCTGGCCGTCGGCGTCCTCGCCGAGCGGCTCGGTGATCAGGTCGCGGTCCATCGTCCCGGCGAGGGCGTAGGCGACGCAGAGCGGCGGCGAGGCGAGGTAGTTGAGCTTCACGTCGGCGTTGATGCGCCCCTCGAAGTTGCGGTTGCCGGAGAGGACGGAGGCGACGGCGAGGTCGTGGGCGTTGACCGTCTCGGAGATCTCGGCCGCGAGCGGCCCGGAGTTGCCGATGCAGGTCGTGCAGCCGTAGCCGACGAGGTGGAAGCCGAGCGCTTCGAGGGGCGCGGTCAACCCGGCCCGGTCGAGGTACTCGGTGACCACCTTCGAGCCGGGGGCGAGCGACGTCTTGACCCACGGCTGGGACCGGAGGCCGCGGGCGACGGCGTTGCGGGCGAGGAGGCCGGCGGCCACCATCACCGACGGGTTCGACGTGTTGGTGCAGCTGGTGATCGCGGCGATCACCACGTGGCCGTGGTTGAGCTCGGTCACCTGCCCGCCGGCCAGGGTCAGCTCGACCCGGCTGGACGCGGGCGGCGCGATGAGGACGAAGTCGTCCCCGCCGTTGGCCTCGGCGGCGGCGGCCGCCGCGGCGAGCAGCATCGCGTGGGCCCCGGGATCGGCGCTCGAGGGCGGATCGGAGGCGGGGAAGGACATCCACGAGCCGGTCTCCTGGGCGGCGAGGCCCGGGGCGGCCCCGGCGGCGTTGGGATCGGGGAGGTAGTGGGCGAGGGCGGCGCGGAACTCGTCCTTGGCCTCGCTGAGGACGACGAGGTCCTGGGGCCGCTTGGGCCCGGCGATGCTCGGGACGACGCTGCCCAGGTCGAGCTCGAGCACCTCGGTGTAGGACGGGGCCGGGGAGTCCTCCTCGTGCCACATCCCCTGCGCCCGGGCGTAGGCCTCGACCAGCTCGACGAGCTCGGGCGGGCGGCCGGAGAGCTCGAGGTAGCGGATCGTCTCCCGGTCGATCGGGAAGATCGCGCAGGTCGAGCCGAACTCGGGCGACATGTTGCCGATCGTCGCCCGGTCGGCGAGCGGGAGGTGGGCGAGGCCGGCGCCGAAGAACTCGACGAACCTGCCGACCACGCCGTGGGCGCGGAGCTGACGGGTCACGGTGAGCACGAGGTCGGTCGCCGTGGCCCCCTCGGGGAGCCGGCCGTGGAGCCGGAAGCCGATGACCTGGGGGATGAGCATCGACATCGGCTGGCCGAGCATCGCCGCCTCGGCCTCGATCCCGCCGACCCCCCAGCCGAGCACGCCGAGGCCGTTGACCATCGTCGTGTGGGAGTCGGTCCCGACCAGGGTGTCGGGGTAGGCGATTCCAGTCGCTTCGTCGACGAACACGACCCGGGCGAGGTACTCGAGGTTGACCTGGTGGACGATCCCGGTGTCGGGCGGGACGACCGCGAAGCGGCGGAAGGCGTCCTGCCCCCAGCGCAGGAAGGCGTAGCGCTCCTCGTTGCGCTCGAACTCGCGCTCGGCGTTGGCCCGAAAGGCGTCGCGTGTCCCGGATACGTCGACCTGGACGGAATGGTCGATGACGAGCTCGGCCGGGACGAGCGGGTTGATCTTGGCCGGGTCGCCGCCGAGCGCGGCCATGGCGTCGCGCATCGCCGCGAGGTCGACGACGGCGGGGACGCCGGTGAAGTCCTGGAGGAGGACGCGGGCCGGGGTGAAGGCGATCTCCTGCGACGGGGAGGCCGCGGGATCCCAGCCGGCGAGCGCCTCGATGTCGGCGGCGAAGACGGCGCCGTTGCCCTCGGTGCGGAGGAGGTTCTCGAGGAGGATCTTCAGCGAGAAGGGCAGGCGGGCGACCGGGAAGCGGTCTGCCAGAGAGTCGAGGCGGTAGATCTCAAGCGTTCGCTCCCCGACCTTGAGCTCGGCGCGGGCGCCGAAGCTGTTGGTGGACATTGGCAGTCTCCTGATCGCGCGGGCTCACCTGGACGGGCAAGTGTCCCAAATAGCGGCGCCTCGGCGCAGGAAGACGGCGGCCCGGCGCCGTATAGTCGCGGCCGATGCCAGAGCTCCACGTCCTGTCGGTCTTCGTCGACGAGCACGGGGCGGCCGGGAACCTGCTCGGCGTGATGCTCGACGCGGCCGGGATCGAACCGGCCGAGCGCCAGCGGATCGCGGCCGAGCTCGCCTACAGCGAGACCGTGTTCGTCGAGGACGGCGAGCGCCTCCAGATCTTCACGCCGACGACCGAGCTCCCATTCGCCGGCCACCCCCTGGTCGGAGCCGCCTGGCTGCT
>CAWFQO010000015.1:0-72474 GCA_963817865.1 uncultured Solirubrobacterales bacterium
GTAGTACATCGCCGTGCCGGTGTCCCTCGTCTCGCGCTCGACGACGTCGGCGATCGTCATCTCTGCGAGGACCTGCCGGGCGGCCTGGGCTGCGTCGGCGAAGACGCCCTCGGCCGCCGCCCCGAGGCCGCCGTC
The DNA here is from genome assembly GCA_963817865.1 of uncultured Solirubrobacterales bacterium. Lineage (GTDB taxonomy): Bacteria > Actinomycetota > Thermoleophilia > Solirubrobacterales > Solirubrobacteraceae > Palsa-513. The sequence goes on from CAWFQO010000015.1 coordinate 136, forward strand.
GAGGAGCTCGACGATCTCGAGCACGGTGACCGTCGTCGGGTCCCGGGCGAAGCTGTAGCCGCCCTTGACGCCCCGCTGCGACCGGAGGATCCCGGCCCGGCGCAGGACGGCGAAGAGCTGCTCGAGGAACTGGACCGGGATGTCCCGGCGGCGGGCGAGCTCGCCGAGCGACACGGGCGCCGCCGTTCCGCTCCGGCTGAGCTCGGCCAGTGCGGCCACGGCGTAGGGCGACTTGCTGGTGATCGAGATCACGAGCTGATCGTATCCCCCGCCCCGGCGCCGGTCGCTCCTAGAGCCAGCCCTTCTCGGTCGCGGTCAGGACGGCCTGGGCCCGGTCGACGGCGCCGAGCTTCCCGTAGACGTTGTGGAGGTGGGTGCGAACCGTGCTCGTCGAGAGGGACAGCTCGTGGGCGATCTGCTTGTAGACCTTGCCCTCGGCCAGGCGGCGGAGGACGTCCATCTCGCGGGAGGAGAGCGGGCACGGCTCGATCGCCCGCTTGCGGGCCCCGGCCCCGTCGTTCGGGAGGTCGAACATCACGGCGCGGAGCTGGCGCGGGCCGATCCCGAGGTTACGGGCCGTCTTGAGCATCTCGGCCGGCGAGACCGCCCCGTCGACCGCGTAGTGGGCGAGCATGTCGGCGATCCGCACGAGGGCGGCCTCGCCGGTCGCGTCGTCGGCGTGGTGGCGCTCGATCGCCGAGGCGATCGACTTCGGCAGTCCCCACCGGCGGGCGAGCACCCCGCCGACCAGCGCGTGGTCGACGCCGAGCTCGCGGCGCTCGGCCTTGATCCGCTCCTCCGGGGTCCGCGCGTCGCGGAGGACCTGGGCCGGGTAGCCGGAGTAGGCGTGCATGAGGACGAGCTTGCCGATGTCGTGGAGGAGCGCCGTGACCATCAGGCGCTCGCGCGGCTCGTAGCCGATCTCGCTGGCCAGCCGGTCGGCGGCCGTCCGCGTGGCCAGGCCGTGGAGGCGGACCCGCTCGGGCGCCCCCTCCCAGACCGCGGTCCGCTCGAAGAAGTCGAAGGTCCGCGCCCGCCGCGCGAGCTCGGACACCGTCTCCGGCGAGAGGACGTTGACCGCCTCGATGATGCTCTCGACGCTCGCCTTGCGCCGGGCGGCCAGGTTGTTGGCCACCCGCAGGACGGCGACGACGAGGGCGATGTCCGACTCGACCGCGGCGACGACGTCCGAGACGTTGACCCGCTCGCTCGACACCACCGTCAGCAGGCGGTTGCGCGACTCGGCGAGGGCCGGAAACTCCTCGAGCGCCTCGAAGGCGGCGGTCAGCCGCCGTCCGTGCCCCTCACCCGGGCGTTCCGAGCCGATCACCCGCGGGCCCTCGGCCGTCCGTGGGCTGATGCTGCGTACTGCGCGGGAAGAGGGCATGTGACCGTCTCTCTGTCGTTACTGGCCATATCCAGGCAGATCCGCCTCGCCGGGCGCGCGGCCACTCTGGCTAACGTATCGGCACAGAACGGTCAGGAACTTGAGCGCCGGTCGGGTCAGCCCTCTGCGGCCCTCCGGTCGGCGCCGGTCCGGCCGGCGGCCAGGGCCCGGTCCACCCGGTCGAGCACCTCCGCGCGGCCGAGCACGGCGACCGTCTCGAAGATCCCCGGCGAGACCGGCCGGCCGGCCAGGGCGACCCGCAGCGGCTGAAAGACGTCCTTCGGCTTGAGCCCCCGCCGATCGACGACGGCGCGGAGCGCCGCCTCCACGGCGGCGAGGTCGAACGGCTCGACCGCGGCCAGCTCGGCCCGCACCTCCGCGAGGACGTCCCTCCCCTCCGGGCCGAGCCAGCGCTCGCGGGCCTGCGGGTCGTCGGCCGGCCCGTCGAAGATGAACCCGGCCAGGGGCCAGAAGTCGGCGAGGGTCTGGAGCTTGTCCTGGCTGATGGCCACGGCCGGGGCGAGTCCCCGGCGCCCGGTGAACTCCTCGAGGCGCCGGGTGAGCTCGTCGGGTTCGAGCTCGCGCAAGTAGCGCCCGTTCATCCAGCGGAGCTTCTGCTCGTCGAACCGGGCCGGGTTGCGCTGGACGCGCGTGATGTCGAACCGCTCGATCAGCTGGGCCGTGTCGAGCAGCGTCTCGTCGTCATCGGAGCCCCACCCGAGCAGGGCGAGGTAGTTGCGGACGGCCTCCGGGAGGTACCCGGCGTCGCGCAGCGCCTGGACCGAGGCCGCCCCGTGGCGCTTGGAGTACTTCTTCCCGTCCGGTCCGTGGATCAGCGGGAGGTGGGCGTACTCGGGCGCGGCGACCCCGAGCGCCCGGAAGACGAGCAGCTGCTTGGCTGTGTTGGTCAGGTGGTCGTTGCCCCGGACCACGAGCGTGATCCCGGCGTCGAGGTCGTCGACGGCGACCGCGAGGTTGTAGAGCGGCGTCCCGTCCGCCCGGGCGATCAGGGGGTCGTCGAGCGACGAGTTGGGCGAGCTGACCTCACCGAGGATCAGGTCGTGGACCACGGTCGCCCCGGCGTCGGGTACGCGGAGGCGAACGGCGCCAGCGGCCTCGGCCTCCCCACGGAAGCCGCGGTCGTCCCCGTGCACGCGCTTGTACTCCTTGACGTCGTCCCCGGTCGCCGTCGAGCGGTAGGCGTGGCCGCTGGCGAGGAGCTCGGCGACGACGGCGCGGTGGCGCTCGGCCCGCTCGGACTGGAGGATCGGCCCTTCGTCCCAGTCGAGCTCGAGCCAGCGCAGGGCGTCGAGGATCTGCTCGACGTGCTCCGGGGTCGATCGCTCGCGGTCGGTATCTTCGAGCCGGAGCACGAGGCGCCCGTCGCCGCCCCGGGCGACCAACCAGTTGAACAGGGCCGTCCGGGCGCCGCCGATGTGCAGGGCGCCGGTCGGGGAAGGAGCGAAGCGGAGCCGCATGAGCGCGTCGAAGGGTAGTGGCCCCCTGGTCGGAGCCCACGTCTCGCCGGCCGGGGGCCTCTGGAAGGCCGTGGAGCGGGGCGAGGCCCTCGGTGCCGAGGCGATCCAGATCTTCAACCAGTCCCCCCGCGCCTGGCGGCCGACCAACTACGGGGAGGCGGACTTCGCCCGCTTCCGCGAGGCCCTCGCCGCCAGCCGCATCGAGGCAGTGCTGATCCACGCCGTCTACCTCCTCAACTGCGCGTCGGACGACCCCGACCTGACCGCCAAGTCGCAGGCCGCCCTGATCCACTCGCTCCGGGTCGGCGACGCGATCGGCGCCCACGCCGTCGTCCTCCACCCCGGCTCGGCGAAGCTCGGCGCGGTCGACGCCGCCATCGAGCGGGCCGGTCGCGTCTTCGCCGCGGCGCTCGCCGAGTCCGATCACTGCGCGCTCCACCTCGAGAACACGGCCGGGACCGGGGGGACCCTCGGACGCTCGTTCGCCGAGCTCGCCGCCCTGCTCGACGCCGCCGGGCGGCCCGGGCGCCTCGGGATCTGCCTCGATTCCTGCCATCTCCTCGCCTCGGGGTACGAGATCCGCCGCCCGCACGAGCTCGCCGCGGTGATCGACGACTGCGAGCGGACGGTCGGGCCCGGGCTGATCGGCTCGCTCCACCTCAACGACTCCCAGACCCCCCTCGGGTCAAACCGGGACCGCCACGCCAACGTCGGTGCCGGGGAGCTCGGCCTCGACGGGTGCCGAGCCTTCCTGCGCGAGCCCCGCTTCGCCGGCCTTCCGTGCGTGCTCGAGACGCCCGGCCCCGACCGCAAGGGGCCGGTCGCCGCCGAGGTCGCCCTCGTCACCTCGCTCCGCGACGGCGAATGAGGCCGTCCTGCGACGACCTCAGCGGTGGAGGTCGTCCACCCACCGCACCGGCTCGGGATCCGGCTCGACCTCCTCGAGGTCGAGGTTGACCACGACCGGCTCCTGACCGCTCCGGACGAGGACGCAGGAGAGGGACTCGTCCGAGCTGGCGTTGATCTCCTGGTGGGGGACGTAGGGCGGGACGTAGATGAAGTCGCCCGGCCCGGCTTCGGCCGTGTACTCGAGGCGCTCGCCCCAGCGCATCCGCGCCCGGCCGCCGACCACGTAGATCACGCTCTCCACCGGCCCGTGGTGATGGGCCCCGGTCTTGGCGTTCGGATGGATGACGACGGTCCCCGCCCAGAGCTTCTCCGCTCCGCCCCGGGCGGTCGTGATCGCGGCGGCGCGGCTCATCCCGGGGGTCTGCGGCGTGTTCGGGTCGAGCTCGGCCGAGCTCACCACCCGCACCCCCTCGGCCCGCCAGTCGCGACCCATCAGGCCACCAGCCGGGCCGGGCCCCCCAGGAGGTGCTCGAGCTCGGCGCGCAGGCCCGGACTCGGCTCGACGCGGTAGTCGGCACCCAGGCGCAGGCGGCGGTCGGCCGAGAGCTCGAGCACGACCTCCGACTCGCCCGGGAAGGTCGAGAGGAGGTGGCGCAGGTCGACCAGCGCGTCGCTCGAGAGCCGGTGGGCCTCGACCTGGACGTGGACGAGGCGTGGGAGGGCCACGGTCACGGCGGCCAGGCGCCCCCGCTCGATGGCGGCGGCGTCGGGACGAAAGGGCTCGACCGTCTGCGCGACGACGCAGGACTGCCCCTCCTTGTGGTCGACCCGACCCCGGACGAGAACGATCTCATCGACCGTCAGGTTCCCTTCGAGCTTCTCGAGCGAGCCGCCGAAGACGAGGATCTCGATCGTCCCCTCGAGGTCGTCGAGGGTGGCGAACATCATGTCCGTCCCGGCCCGGGTCCGGATCTTCCGCGCCGCGGTGATGATCCCGCCGACCGTCACCCAGTCCTTGTCGCGGCGGTCGACGATCCCGGCCAGGGGGCAGTCGACGGCGAGGCGCAGCGCCTCGCGGACGCGCTTGAGCGGATGCTCGGAGATGAACAGGCCGATCGCCTCCTTCTCCACCGCGAGCAGCTCCGCCTGCTCGAACTCGACCGGCGAGATCGGCGGCCGTCCGGCGGCCCGGGCCGACGCCGCGCCCCCGGCCCCGGCCGCCGGATCCGCCGGGCCGCCGAGGTCGAAGATCGAGGCCTGCCCGATCTGGAGGTCCTGCTGGGCCTTCTGCCCGGCGCCCTGGGCCTGCTCGAGGACGAGCAGCATCCCGCGGCGGGTCGCCCCGGTCGAACCGAACGCCCCGCACTTGATCAGCGCCTCGATCGCCTTCTTGTTCACCGCCCGGGCGTCGACCCGCTCGCAGAAGTCCCAGAGCGAGGTGAAGTCGCCGCCATCGGCCCGGGCCCGCTTGATCGCCTCGACCGCCTGATAGCCGACGCCCTTGACGGCATCCAGCCCGAAGCGGATCTTCCGCTCGACGACGGTGAACTCGTGGTCGGAGAGGTTGACGTCGGGCGGGAGGATCTCCAACCCCATGTCCTCGCACCGGGCCACGAAGAACGGGACCTTGTCCTTGGTCGACATCACCGAGGAGATCAGCGCCGCCATGTACTCGGCCGGGTAGTTCGCCTTCAGCCAGGCTGTCCGGTAGGCGATCAGGGCGTAGCAGGCCGCGTGCGAGCGGTTGAAGCTGTAGTCGGCCGACTTCTCGTTCGTCGTCCAGAGGAACTCGATCACGTCCTCGCTCGTCCCGCTCGCCCGGCAGCCGGCGACGAACTCGGGCTTGAGCAGGGCCATCGCCGCCCGGTTCTTCTTGCCGATCGCCTTGCGCAGGTCGTCGGCCTTCGCCCCGGAGAAGCCGGCGATCTCCTTGGCGATCCGCATCGACTGCTCCTGGTAGAGGATCACGCCCTTGGAGGAGACGAGGATCGGGACCAGGCGGTCGTCGACGTAGACGACCGACTCGGGGTTTCGCTTCCCGCGCGCGTAGGTCGGGATCTGGTCGATCGCCCCCGGCCGGTAGAGCGCGTTCAGCGCCACGAGGTCGTCGAACTCGTCCGGGCGCACCTTCTTGAGCGCCTCCCGCATCCCCTCGGACTCGAACTGGAAGACGCCGACCGAGTCTCCCCGGGCGAGCATCTCGTAGGTCGCCACGTCGTCGAGGGGCAGGTTCGTCATGTCCGGACGATCCCCGGTCGATCGCTCGATGATGTCGAGCGCGTCCTCGATCACGTCGAGGTTGCGCAGGCCGAGGAAGTCCATCTTCAGGAGCCCCAGCTCCTCGACCGGCTTCATCGAGAACTGGGTCACCATCCGGTACTGGCGCTCCCCGTGCTCGTCGACCCCGCCGTCGGCGAGCTGGAGCGGGACGATGTCGGTCAGCGGCCGATCGGCGATCACCACGGCAGCGGCGTGGATCGAGGAGTTGCGGACGATGCCCTCGAGGCCGCGCGCGACGTCGATGATCTGGCGGGCGACGCCGTCGTCGTCGTAGACGGTGCGGAGCGGCTCGCCCGGCGAGAGGCAGTCCTCGAAGGACGGCGGCCGCCCCATGATCGGGTCGGGGATCAGCTTGGCCAGCCGGTCGCCGACGCCGTAGTCGTGGCCGAGCACCCGGGCCGCGTCGCGCGTCGCCGCCCGCGGGAACATCTTGCCGAAGGTGACGATCTGGGCGACCGACTCCTTGCCGTACTTGGCGATCACGTACTGCATCACCTTCTCCCGCCCGCGCACCGAGAAGTCGATGTCGATGTCCGGCATCGACACCCGCTCCGGGTTGAGGAAGCGCTCGAAGAGGAGGTCGTACTCGAGCGGGTCGACGTCGGTGATCCGCAGGCTGTAGGACACGATCGACCCGGCCGCCGATCCCCGGCCCGGGCCGACGGCCACGCCGTTGGCCTTGGCGAAGGCGACGAAGTCCCAGACGATCAGGAAGTAGGAGTTGAAGCCCATCCGGTCGATCACCTCGAGCTCCATCTCCGCCCGCTCGAGTGCCGCCGCCGGCGGCGGGTCGCCGTAGCGTTCGCGCAGTCCCTCCTCGACCCGCGCGCGCAGGAACGACCGGTCGCTCTCACCCGCGGGCACCGGGTAGCGGGGGATCAGCTGGCGACCGAGCTCGAGCTCGACCTCGCACCGGGCGGCGATCTCGAGCGTCGACTCGAGCGCCTCCGGCCAGGCGGCGAACGCCGCGACCATCTCGCCGTTGTCCTTGAGATAGAACTCGTTCGTCTCGAAGGTCATCTTCGGCTCGGCCAGGGTGCTCTTGGTCTGGACGCAGAGGAGGGCCGCGTGGTTCTCGTAGTCCTCGCGCCGGAGGTAGTGGACGTCGGCCGTGGCGGTCAGCGGCCGGCCGAGCTCCCGGGCGATGCGGACGATCTCCTCGTTGCAGCGGTCCTGGACGGCCAGCCCGTTGCGCTGCACCTCGAAGAAGACGTTCTCGCGACCGAAGACCCCGAGGAGCTCCTCCGCGTGGGCGCGCGCCTCGCCGAGCCGGCCGTCGGCGATCCGCTGGCAGAAGCGGGAGGCGAGGCAGCCGGTCAGGGCGATGATGCCCTCGCCGTAGCGCTCGGCCTGGCCGAGGTCGACGGTCGGGCGCCCCCGGTTGAGGCCCTCGAGGAACCCGGCCGACGAGAGCTTGACCAGGTTGCGGTAGCCCTCGTCGGTGGCGGCGAGCAGCGTCAGGTGGTTGCGCTCGACCCGGCCCCGCGTGGCCGCCTCGTGGTCGTCGACGAGGTAGACCTCGCACCCGACGATCGGCTTGATCCCGTGGCGGCGGCAGGCCTGGTGGAGCTCGACGGCGCCGTTCATCACGCCGTGGTCGGTCAGCCCGAGGGCCGGCTGATCGAAGGCGGCCGCCCGCTCGGCGAGGGCGTCGATCTTGCACGCCCCGTCGAGGAGCGAGTACTCGGAGTGGACGTGGAGGTGGGCGCAGGCGGGCGGGGACATCGGTCGTCGACGATGCTAGGCACCGGGTCGGATGGCGCCGTCGCCGACCTCGCTCGGTGCGGCCTTCCGCGGCCGCCTCAGCCGATCTTCGGCCCGAGGCCCCACTTCGGCATCGGCGAGAGCCCACCCTTGGCGATCGCCAGCTCGGTGTCGGCGGAGCGGCGGGTCATCGGGTACGGCGGCATCGCCCACACCTGGTAGCCGACCGTCCCGTAGTGGATGCGCAGGAACGCGGTCAGGTCGCCGCGGTGCTCGTCGCACGCGTAGCGGCGGGGTCCGAGCGGGCCGCCGCCGTGCCAGACGAGCCACATCCCGGGCAGGGCGTCGAGGTACTCGCCGAAGATGAGCTCCCGCAGCTGACCTTCGAGCGTCACCTGCGTCTGCTCGTCGGGAGCGGTGCCGCAGAACTGACACTTGAAGCGGACGAAGACCGGCATGGCTTCTAGTCCTCGGGTTCGGGCCCCGACGGCGGGCTGGGACGGTCGTGATCCAAACACTAGCGCGGCCGGAGCGGGCCGTCGAGGGACCCGGCCGCTAGGCTTCCCGGCCCATGACCGACGTCACGCTCCGCACGGCCACCTACGAAGCCGACCCCGAGCACGTCCACCGCGTGCTCCTGCTGTACTCCGGCGGCCTCGACACCAGCGTGATGCTGAAGTGGATCCAGGACGAGTACGAGGCCGAGGTCGTCGCCCTGACCGTCAACCTCGGCCAGCCGGGCGAGGACTACGAGGTCGTCCGGGGCAAGGCCCTGCAGATCGGCGCCGTCGAGTGCCACGTGGTCGACGCGCGCGAGGAGTTCGCCCAGGACTTCGTCGCCCCGGCGATCAAGGCCAACGCCCTCTACGGGGGCGGCTACCCCCTCTTCACCGCGCTCGGACGCCCGCTGATCGCCAAGCTCGCCGTCGAGCACGCCCGCCGCCACGGCTGCGACACGATCGCCCACGGGTGCACCGGCAAGGGCAACGATCAGGTGCGCATCGACGCCACGGTCGCCACCCTCGCCCCCGAACTGCGGGTGATCGCCCCGGTCCGGTCGTGGCGGATGGGCCGCGACGACGAGATCGTCTACGCCCGCGAGCACGGCATCCCGGTCAAGGGCGGCACCGAGATCACGCCCTACTCGATCGACGACAACCTCTGGGGTCGCTCGTCGGAGGGGCGCTGGATCGAGGATCTCGGGCACGCGCCCGAGGACGACGTCTTCCAGCTCGTGACCCGCCCGGAGGAGGCACCCGACGAGGCCGAGACGGTGACGATCGGCTTCGAGGCCGGGCGCCCGGTCGCCCTCGACGGCGAGCCGCTCGAGCTCGTCGATCTGCTCGAGCGGGTCGCGACGATCGCCGCCCGCCACGGCGTCGGCATCGTCGACCACATCGAGGACCGGATCGTCGGCCTCAAGGTCCGCGACATCTACGAGATCCCGGCGGCCGCGGTCATCCTCCCGGCCCACCAGGAGCTCGAGAAGCTCGTCTCGACGATCCATCAGAACCAGTTCAAGGCCGGTCTCGACCGCCAGTGGGCCTACCTCGTCTACGCCGGGCTCTGGTGGGAGCCGCTGCGCGCCGACCTCGACGCCTTCATGGAGTCGGTCAACGCCCAGGTGACCGGGACGATCGGGATCAAGCTCTACAAGGGGCACGCCCGGGTGGTCACCCGCGAGTCCCCGAACGCCGTCTACGACCAGTCGCTGGCCTCCTTCGGCGAGTCGGGCGGACTCTTCTCGCAGGCCGCCTCCCCCGGGTTCATCGAGCTCTGGTCGCTCCAGTCGCGGATGGCCTGGCAGCTGCGCAACTCCGACTGACCGCCCCCGGCGGCGCCGGCCCGTCTCTGCGTCCGAGCGCTACCGCGAAGCGACCTCCCGGTTCCGGCGCCGGTCGCCCGCGGGGGTGGGCGCCACCCGGCAGTAGGGGCAGGGCTCCTCCCAGACGGTCAGCTCTCCGCCGTCCTCCTCGGTGACCACCGCGGTCACGTAGTCCTTCTTGCAGGCGCTGCATACGCGCAGCTCGGTCGGCACGAATCCGGTCATGTGCTCTTCGCTCCTGTGATCGTGAGGCACTAGCTATAACAGATGCATCGGACGGTCAACCCCCGAGCTGAAGCCGGGCGGCTGCCCCTGAACATCACTTCGCAGGGCGGGCGCCCGCGGATGACTACCGTGGGTCAGGCGGCGGCGCGCAGCGACTCGGGCACGACGCCCGAGAGCGCCGACTCGGCGAGCACGCGGCCGAGGAGCGGAGCGAACTTGAAGAGGTTGTTGCCGAAGCAGACCGTCGCGTTCGGGAGCGCCCAGACCCCGAGGTCGTCCCCCCCGCCGAGGAGCGGCGTCCGCTGGAAGGTGCAGCGCAGCTCGGCCACCGCCTCCGGCTCGAGCTCGGGCATCCGCTCGGCGACGTGGGCGCGCAGGCGCAGGTAGCTCAGGTGGGACGCCTCGTCCGCGCTCACCCGGTCGGTCGGGTAGTCGGTCTCGCCGGAGAGGCCGATCGCGTAGCGGCCGCTCGAGGCGACCGGGAGCCCGTAGATCGACTCGGCGCCGCCGTGGTCGAGCAGGCAGGACGGTCGGCGGGCCGGGTCGCGCAGGGGAAAGGCGAAGCGGCTGTGGCGGTAGAAGGTGGCTTTGAGCTCGAGCCCCAACTGGGCGGCCAGGGCCGGCGTGCCGGCGCCGGCGCAGACCACGAGGTGGTCGGTCGACCAGATCCCGTCCGGCGTCATCAGGTCGAACCCGTCGCCCCGCCGGTCGACGACCTCGAGGCGCGTGACCGTCCGGTCGGCCTCGGTCGCCCCGGCCAGGTAGCTCATGATCGCCCCGACGCAGATGTTGCCCCCGGCCGGGTCCCACAGGGCCGGCTCCCCCGGCTCGAGCCGCACGCCGGCCCGGTCGCGGGCCTGCGCCGGGTCGAGGATCGACCAGTCGAGCCCCGCGAGCTCGAGGTTGCGGCGCATCGGCTCGACCCCGGCACCGACGACGAGGGCGCCGCGGTCGTCGATCAGCTCGCGACCGACCCGTCCCTCCCACCCCGTCCACTCGGCGCGGGCCTCCCGGGCCAGGCCGGTCAGCTGCGGGCTCGAGTGGGCCATGCGGAAGATCCGCACCGGTCCCTTCGACTGGCCGCCGCCCGGCTCGTCGGCCTCGAGGCTGACGACCTCGACGCCGCGCTCGCGCAGGGCGAGCGCCGTGGCCATCCCGATCACACCCGAGCCGACCACGGTGACCCTGCTGACGCCCATGGGTCCAGGCTACTCCGACCGGTCGCGCGCGGCCATATGATTGGCGGACATGCCGACCGTGATCCTCCGCGGGCAGCTCCAGAAGCTGGCCGGCGGCGACTCCGAGCACGCCCTCGACGGGGGCACCGTCACCGACCTCCTGCGCGAGCTCGAGCAGGCCCACGAGGCCCTCGAGGGCTGGATCCTCGACGAGCGGGGCGTCCTGCGCCGCCACATCAACGTGTTCGTCAACGGCGAGCGGGTCAATCCCGACGCGACGCTCGGGCCTGACGACCGGATCGAGATCCTCCCCGCCATCTCGGGCGGCTGACCCGGCCTCGATGACCGAGCTGCTGGTCGGGACCCGCAAGGGCCTCTTCGTCCTCGATGGCCCACCCGGCGGGGCGTTCGAGATCACCCGCCGGGCGTTCGTCGGCGAGCCGGTCGACTACGCCGTGCGCGACGCCCGCAGCGGCCGGGTCTTCGCCGCCGTCACGTCCCCGTTCTTCGGCCCGCGGATCTGGTTCACCGACGACCTCGAAGCCGACAGCTGGTCCCCCGCGGCCGGGGTCTCGCTCCCCCGCGGTGGGGATCAGGCGCTCTCGCGCATCTGGGTGATCGCCCCGGCCGGCGAGGACGGCGAGCGCCTCTACGCCGGAGGCGACCCCGGCGTGCTCTTCGAGAGCCACGACGGCGGCGCGACCTGGACGCTCAACCTCCCGCTCTGGGAGCACCCCTCCCGCCCGGACTGGCAGCGCGACTCCGGCGGCCTCTCGGTCCACTCGATCGCCCCCTGGCCCGGGGATCCCGACCGCCTCGCGATGGCGATCTCCGCCGCCGGGGTCTGGCTGACCGAGGACGGCGGCGCGACGTGGCGCCACGGCAACCGCGGGATCGTGGCCGACTACCTCCCGGAGGAGACGCGCAGGAGCGCGATCAGCCTCTGCGTCCATCACCTCGAGCGGGCGCCCCGGCGCCCCGAGCGGCTCTACATGCAGTTCCACGGCGGCGTCTACCGCTCCGATGACGCCGGGGAGTCATGGCTCGACATCTCCGCCGGCCTCCCGTCGGACTTCGGGTTCCCGATCGTCCTCGACCCGGCCGACTCCGACTGCGCCTACGTCATCCCCGTGGCCACCGTCGACCGCGTCACCCCCGGTCGCGTCGTCGTCTGGGAGACCCGCGACGCCGGGGTGACCTGGCGCCCTCTGGGGGCCGGCCTCCCCGACCGTGACGCCTACCTCCAGATCCTCCGCCAGGCGTTCGACCGCGCCGGCGAAGGGCCGGCCCTCGAGCTTTACTTCGGGGCGACCTCGGGCGAGGTCTTCGGATCGCCCGACGCCGGCGCCCACTGGTCGACGCTCGCCGCCCGCCTACCGGCCATCAGCTCCGTCCGCGTCGGACGGTGAGTCGCCGACGATCTGGAAGGTGAACATCTTCGCCGCCTCGATCCGGACGTAGACGACCCCGGAGTCGAGGAACGCCTCCCACTCCTCCCCGTAGCGGGGCACGTAGATCCCGAGCACCGTCGCCCGGAAGCCCGCGTGCTCGGGCGCGGCCACGTCGATCGTGACCGCCCGCCCGTGGACGGTCACGGCGAGCTCCTCGCCCGGGAGATGGGTTGCGCTGACCTGGGGCCGGCGGCTGATGTGGCGCAGGCGCACCGACTCGGGCGATGACCCGAAGTGGAAGGCCCCGCGGTAGAAGATCCCGTCGACCGGGCCGACGATGGGCCGGCCGTCGGCGGTCACCGTGGCCAGGGCGAGCAGGCGCATCCCGGTCAGCCGCTCCGCCACCTCCGCGGCCGTGAGCCGGCGCTCGGCGGTGATGATGCTCCGCAGGTGGGCGCCCGCCGCCGCGTCGCTGGCGTCGAGGAGTTCCTGGAGGGCGGCGATGTCGGCGGCCGTCTCGTGCACGGCCAGACGCTACCGCCCGACCGCCCCCACGTCGACCCCCGGCCGGTCGGCCCCGCCGGCGTGCGCCTCCCCCGCCGCGAGCACGGCCGCGGCGAAGGCCGCGACGAGCAGGTCGCGGAGCTCCGCGCGGCCGAGGTCGCGGTGCTCGACCCAGTCGAGGACGGCCGCGTCGATCGCGCCGAGCCAACCGCGCAGGGCGACGCGGAGCGCCGGCGCCGGCTCGCCCGGGCCACCGAGACGAGCGAGGATCTGCCGGAGCGTGCGGGCTCGGAACCCCTCGACGAGCTCCCGGGCGGCCGGCACCGTGCTCGCGCTCTGCATCAGCTTCACCCAGGTCCGGGCGTGACCCTCGATCCAGACGAGGTAGGCGTCGAGGCTCGCGCTGAGCTCGGCCATCGGCTCGCCATCGCCGGCCGGGGCGATCAGGCGCTCGAGCTCCTCGGCGTGGGCGCGGACCGCGGCCTTGAAGAGCGCGGTCTTGCTCGGGAAGTAGTGGTAGAGGAGCGCCTTGGAGATCCCCGCTCGGTCGGCGATCCGGCGCATCGAGATGTCGGCGAACGCATGGTCGGCGAACAGGTCGCTCGCCGCGGCGATCACCTGCCGGCGGCGCTCGTCGACCCCGAGGCGGGTGTACGCGGCCCCGGCCCCGGCCACCACTAGAGCACCAGCGGCCGGCGCCGGCCCCGGTGCCGGCGGAGGGCCAGGGTGACCCGGATCCCCTCGAGGCTGATGCCGAGGCTCATCTTCGACGCCCCGGCGAACCGCTCGGAGAAGACGAACGGCACCTCCTCGATCCGCGCCCCGGAGAGGTGGGCGAGCTGGGTCGCCTCGACCTGGAAGGCGTAGCCGGCGCTCAGCATCTCCTCCAGCCCGAGTCCGCCGAGGCACCCGGCCCGCCACACCTTGAAGCCCCCGCTCAGATCGCTGAACGGCAGCCCGAGGACGAGGCGCGAGGCGCGGCAGCCGATCCGGCTGAGCGCGAGCCGCGTCGCGCTCCACCCGTCGGTGCCGCCCCCTTGGATGTAGCGGGAGCCGAGCACGAGTCCGGCGTCCCGCTCGAGCAGCACCCGCCGCATCTCGGCCAGCTTCTCCGGCGGGTGGGATAGGTCGCAGTCCATCTGGCCGATGACCTCGTAGCCGCGCTCGAGACACCAGCCGAAGCCCGCCCGGTAGGCCATCCCGAGCCCGTCCTTGCCCGTCCGGTGGAGGACGTGCATCCACGGCCGCTCGGCCGCGAGGGCGTCGGCGAGCCGGCCGGTCCCGTCGGGCGAGGCGTCGTCCACGACGAGCAGGTCGAATCCCGGGGCCGCGGCTTCGAACCGGGCGACGAAGAGCGGCAGCGCATCGCGCTCGTCGTAGGTCGGCACCACGACGACCGTCGGGGGGCTCGGCGACGGCCGGGCGGGCGCCGGCAGCGGCGCCAGCGCCCGGGGCAGCGGCAGCACCGGCGCCGCCCGCGCCGCCGCCGCCGCCGCCGGCGGCCCGGCCGCCGCGGCGGTCCGGGGCGTCCGGCCGCGCCGGGCCAGGATCAGGGCCGCGCTCTCGGCGAGACCGGCGGCGAGGATCTCACCGGCGAGAGAGACCACCCGCAGGCCGAGCGCGAGCACGGCCGCCCGACCCGGTCCGATCGCCGGGGCGAGGCCGACCGCGAGGGCGGCGTCGCGCGGGCCGAGGCCGCCCGGGAGGAGCGGGACGAGCACGCCGACGACCCAGGCCAGAGCGAACGTCCCGAGCAGCGTCAGTCCCCCCGGCGCGCGCGACGAGCCGAGCAGCGCGCCGGCCAGCACCAAGGCACCGAGCCCGGTCGCCGCCCAGCCGCCGACGTTCACGGCGACCATCGCGGCCAGCGTCCGGCCGGGGAGCGGGCGGGCGACGGCGATCCCCCGCCGGGCGAGCCGGCGGGCGAGGCGGTCCCCGAGGAAGGCCGGGCGCAGGGCGAGGGCGAGCGCCCCGAACCCGGCCGCCAGCCCGCAGGCGAGCGCCGGGGGGGTGTCCCCGGCGAGGACGAGGGCGGCCAGCGCGACGAGCGCCCCGGCGGTCATCGCCGCGAGCTGCTCATAGCCCGTCGCCGTGAGCACCTGCGGCCGGGTGGCGCCGAGGCGCTCACGCTCCCGGACCCGGTAGACGAAGCCGACCGCGCCGCTCGGCTCGTAGCGCAGGAGGAACGACCGGGCCCACACCCGGAGCAGCCCGACCGCCGCCGGGTCCGCCCCCGATCGCCGCAGGGCCAGGCGCAGGGTCAGCGCCTGGGCGAGCGGCGCGACGGCGAGCAGGCCGACCGCCCCGCCGAGGGCGAGCGGATCGATCGACCAGTCGAAGCGGGCGATCGCCTCCCGGTTGGCCTCGACGCCGAGGATCAACCCGACGAGGAGGGCGATCCCGGCCAGCAGCCGGAAGCGCCGGCCCGCCCACCGGCGCCAGGCCCGCGGTCGATGCCAGAGCCCATCGGAAACCTTGTTGACCATCGGTCGATAAACCCCAAACAATTCCCCGGGTTACGCGGCCAGCGCGGGTGACTGCCTCGAGCGGCCGGGCCGCTGTGGGAGGCTCGGCCCCCCACGAACCCGACCCGCGGAGGCGACCGGTGACCACCACCCTCGAGCTCACGACGACCGACGGCCCGATGGGCCTGCACGTCGCCCGACCCGTCGATCCCCCCCGCGCCGGGGTCGTCGTCATCCAGGAGGCATTCGGGCTGAGCCCGCACATCGCCTCGATCGCCGATCGGCTGGCGGCCGCGGGCTACCTCGCGGCGGCGCCGCACCTCTTCCACCGCACCGGCGATCCGGTGATCCCCTACGGCGACTTCAGCGTGGTCATGCCCCACATCCAGGCCCTCCGGTCCGAGACCCTCGACGGCGACGTCGACGCCGCCCTGGATTTCCTCCGCGGCGAGGACCTCGCCGACCCCGGCATCGCGATCGTCGGCTTCTGCATGGGCGGCACGGTCGCCCTGGCCACCGCGGCGCGCGTGCCCCTCGGCGCCGCGGCGACCTTCTACGGCAGCGGGATCCGCGAGGGCCGGTTCGGCTACCCCCCGCTCCGGGAGCTGGCCCCGCGCCTGGCCACGCCGTGGGTCGGGTTCTACGGCGACGAGGACCAGGGGATCCCGGTCGACCAGGTCGACGAGCTCCGCCTGGCCGCGGCGCAGGCACCGGTGCCCACCGCGGTCCGTCGGTATCCGGGCGCAGGCCACGGCTTCAACTGCGACGACCGCGACGCCTACCACCCGGACGCGGCCGCGGACGCCTGGGCGCGGATGCTCGACTGGTTCGCCCGCCACCTGACCCCCGCTCACGGCGGCGGCGGCGCCGACCAGGCCTCGGCACCGACCGCGTAGCGCCGGAGGCGCTCGGTGACGAGGCGCCTCACCCCCCGAGGAGGACGCCGATCCGCCGGAGCGCCTCGTCGACGTCGTCCTCCTCGACGATCAGGGCCGGGAGCAGGCGCAGGGTGGCCGGACCGGTGGCGTTGATCACCAGGCGCTCCTCGAGCAGCGCCCGGCGGGCGATCCGCGGGGCGTCGAGGTCGACGTCGAAGCCGATCATCAGCCCCCGGCCCCGGACCGCCGTCACGTGGGGCAGCGCCGCCAGCGCCTCG
Source organism: uncultured Solirubrobacterales bacterium (assembly GCA_963817865.1). Lineage (GTDB taxonomy): Bacteria > Actinomycetota > Thermoleophilia > Solirubrobacterales > Solirubrobacteraceae > Palsa-513. The sequence continues at coordinate 16,578 of CAWFQO010000015.1, forward strand.
CGCAGCCGCTCGCCGAGCTCCCGGCTCCGGGCGAGGACGGCCTCGTCGAAGAGCACGTCGAGCACCGCGTGGGCCGCCGCGCAGACGGTCGGGCCGCCGGCGAACGTCGACCCGTGGTCGCCGGGGGCGAACGTGGCGGCCAGCCGCGGCCCGGTGATCATCGCCCCGATCGGGAGCCCGCCGCCCAGGGCCTTGGCCGTGGTCAGGATGTCGGGCACGACCCCCGCGGCCTCGTAGGCCCACCGGGTCCCCGTCCGCCCGAGCCCGGTCTGGACCTCGTCGAAGACCAGCGCCGCCCCGTGGGCGTCGCAGAGCGAGCGGGCCGTGCCGAGGAGCTCGTCGGACAGCACGTGGACCCCGGTCTCCCCCTGGATCGGCTCGAGGATGACCGCGGCCGTCCCGTCGTCGACCACGCCCCGCAGCGCCCGCGCCGTCGCCGGGACGGCGAGGAAGCCGCCGACCAGCGGGGCGAACGGCGCCTGCTTGGACTCCTGCGGCGTCGCCGACAGCGCCCCGTAGGTACGTCCGTGGAAGGCGCCGTGGACCGAGACGATCGTCCCCCCCTGCTTGGCTTTGCGCGCGCACTTGAGCGCCGCCTCGACCGCCTCGGCGCCCGAGTTGGTGAAGAACACCCGCCCGCCGAGCGAGCTCTCGGCCAGGCGCCGGGCGAGCCGGGCCATCGGCTCGGTGTAGTAGAGGTTGCCGACGTGCAGGAGCCGCCCGGCCTGCTCGCGGACGGCGGCGACGACCGCCGGATGGCAGTGGCCGACGCTCGAGACCGAGATCCCGGTCAGGAAGTCGAGGTACTCGTGGCCCTCGGCGTCCCACAGCCGGGTCCCGGACCCCCGGACGAACTCGACCGGGTAGCGGGCGTAGTTGGCGGTCAGGTAGTCGTCGGCCCAGTCGACGCTGCTCTCCGGGGACTCGATCACGGCTCGGGCGAGACCTTCGTGCCGATGCCGGCGTCGGTGAACAGCTCGAGCAGCAGCGAGTGGGGAACCCGCCCGTCGACGATGTGGGCCGCCGCGACCCCGCCGCGGACCGCCTCGATGCACGCCTCGAGCTTCGGGCGCATGCCCCCGCCGATCCCGCCGAGCGCGGCGTCGACCTCATCGACCGTCGCCTGCCCGATCAGGCTCCCCGGGTCGGCCGGGTCGCGCAGCCAGCCGCCGACGTCGGTCAGGAAGACCACCTTGTGGGCCTTCATCGACCGGGCGACCGCCGCCGCCGCCGGGTCGGCGTTGACGTTGTAGGAGTTGCCCTCGCCGTCGGCCCCGACCGAGGCGACGACCGGGATGTAGTCCTGAGCGATGTGGCGGATCACGTCGCCGTCGACCCGCTCGATCTCCCCGACGAAGCCGATGTCCTGCCCGCCGGGCGCGCTCCGCCGCCGCACCCGGAACAGGGACCCGTCGTCGCCGCACAGGCCGACCGCCGGCTGGCCGTGGCGGTTCAGGCGCAGGACGATGTCCTTGTTGACCTTCCCGACCAGCACCATCTTGGCGATCTCGACCGTCGCCTCGTCGGAGACCCGCAGCCCGTCGACGAACTCGACGGCCATGCCCAGGCGCTCCATGTAGGAGGTGATCTCCGGGCCCCCGCCGTGGACGACGATCGGGTTCATCCCGACGTACTTGAGGAGCACGACGTCGCGGGCGAACTCCTCGCAGAGCACCGGATCCTCCATCGCCGCCCCGCCGTACTTGATCACGATCGTCCGGCCGTGGAACTCGCGGATGTACGGCAGCGCCTCGAGGAGGGTGCCGACGTCCCTCATGTCGTGTACTCGGCGTTGATCTTCACGTAGCCGTAGGAGAGGTCCGAGAAGAAGACCTCGGTCTCGGCCCCCTCCCCGTCGAGGCGGACCTCGTACTCGACCTCCCGGCCGGCCACCAGCCGCCGGAGGGCCTCGACGTCGTGGGGGACGGCGGCCCCGCCGGCGCAGACGGTGACGCCCTCGATGGCGATCTCGAAGGACACGGGCGCCCGCCCGGGCATCGCCCCGCCGATCGCCTGGGCGATCCGCCCCCAGTTCGGGTCGGCGCCGAACAGGGCCGTCTTGACCAGGGGCGAGTCGGCCACGGCGCGGGCGACCCGCTCGACGTCCTCCCCGTCCCCGCCCCGGACCACGATCCGCCCGACCCGGGCGGCGCCCTCCCCGTCGGCGACGATCAGGAGGGCCAGCTGGCGCAGGAGCGCGTCGAGCGCCTCGCCGAAGCGGAGCTCGTCGTCGGTCTCGGCCGCCACCGCCACCCCGCTCGCCCCGCTGGCCAGGAGGATGACCGTGTCGTTGGTGGAGAGCTGCCCGTCGACCGAGATCCGGTCGAAGGACCGCTTGACGGTGACCCCGAGGAGGAGGTCGGCCGTCTCGGCCGAGAGCGCGGCATCGGTCTCGATGAAGCAGAGCATGGTCGCGAAGCGCGGCGAGATCATCCCCGCGCCCTTGCACTGCCCGCTCAGGCGGACGGTCCCCGACGGAAGCTCGACCTCGAGCGCGGCGTGCTTGTCGAGGGCGTCGGTCGTCCGGATCGCCGCCGCGAAGTCGACCGCCCCGTCCGGACGGAGCTGGGCCTGGGCCTCGCGCAGGCCGCCGACCACGAGCCGTCCGGGGAGGACGACGCCGATCACCCCGGTCGAGGCGACGGCGACCTGGTCGGCCTCGACCCCGGCGACCATCGCCCCCGCCCCCTGGACCCGGGCCGCCTCGTCGAGGCCGCGCCGCCCGGTGGCCGCGTTGGCGCCGCCCGAGTTGGCGACCACGGCCCGGAGCGCGTCCAGGCGGCAGCGCTCCTGGCAGACGAGCACCGGCGCGGCGAGGACGCCCGAGACGCAGAAGCGGGCGGCGCTGACCGTCTCCGGCGGGTCGGCCACGAGCAGCCCGAGGTCGAGCTCGCCCGCCGCCTTGAGGCCGCAGGCCACCCCGGAGGCCCGAAAGCCGGCCGGGAGGGGCGACGCCGGGTCGAGCTCGCGGACGTGCTCCGGGCGCTCGCACCAGCGCGAGTCGAAGAACGGGCTCACCACAGCCCCCGCGTCTCGTCGAGCCCGAACATCAGGTTGAGGTTCTGCACGGCCTGCCCGGAGGTTCCCTTCCAGAGGTTGTCGATCGCCGCGAACACGAACAGCTTGCCGGTCCGCTCGTCGGCCTGGACCTGGATCCGGCAGACGTTGGTCTCGCGCACGTCGCGGACCCCCGGCGGCCGGCCGGCCAACTCGACGAAGGGCTCGCCAGCGTAGCGCGCCGCGTAGAGGGCGGCCAGCTCGTCCTGCCCGACCCCCCGGGTCGGCGTGACGTAGCAGGAGACGAGCTCGCCCTGGTCGAGCGGCACCAGGTGCGGGGTGAAGGCGGCGACCACCGGCGCCCCGAGCCGGGCCAGCTCCTGGTCGATCTCCGGCATATGGCGGTGGGCCCCGACCCCGTAGGGGACGACGTTCTCGGTCACGGCGACGAAGTGCGTCTTCTCGGTCGGCTCGCGCCCGGCCCCGCTCACCCCCGACTTGGCGTCGATCACCACGTCGGCCATCAGCCCGGCCTCGGCCAGCGGGGCGAGGGCGAGGATCGCGGCCGTCGGGTAGCAGCCCGGGCAGGCGACGAGGTCGGCCCCGGCGATCGCGCCGCGGTACAGCTCGGGCAGGCCGTAGACGGCCCGGCCGATCAGCTCCGGGTGGGGATGCGGGACGTACCACCGCTCATAGACCGCGAGGTCGCCGAGGCGGAAGTCGGCGCTCAGGTCGACGACCCGGACGCCCCGCTCGCGGAAGGCGGCGGCCACCGGGGCCGACGCTCCGTGTGGGTAGGCGATCACGACGGCGTCGACGCCCGGGCCGGCGTGGCGGTCGAGGTCGAGCTCCTCGAGGGCGAGGGGCACCCGGTAGCGGGGGTAGAGGTCACCGATCAGCCGTCCGGTGTGCGACCGCGCGGTGACGCCGGCCAGGTCGAGGTCCGGGTGGCGCCAGAGGAGCTCGGCGGCGAGCGCCCCGGCGAAGCCGGTGGCTCCGGCGACCATCACGCCGGGCCGGTCAGCCACGGAGCTCACCCCCGAGCTCGGCGGCCAGGGCCCGGGTGACGGCCTCCCGCCAGGCGGCGACGTCCGCGTCGGTCAGCGTCCGGTCGGGCGCGCGGAACTCGAGGTGGAGGCTCAAGGACGTCCGGCCCTCCCCGATCTGGGCCCCCCGGTAGACGTCGAAGACCGAGACCGCCGCGAGGGCGGGGCCCGCGTGGGCGCGCACGACGTCGACCACCGCCGCGGCCGCGACCGCGTCGTCGACCACCACCGAGAGATCCTGGAGCACGGCCGGGAAGTCGCCGAACCCGGCATGGGCGAGCACGGCCGGGGCGACCGCGGCGACGAAGTCGAGGTTGACGGTGAACACGGCCGTCTGCCCGAGGTCCCAGGCCGCGGCGACCGACGGGTGGAGCTCGCCCACGAAGCCGACCCGCCGGTCCCCGATCAGGACCTCGGCGCTCCGCCCCGGGTGGAGGAACGGCCACGTCGCGGGGGCGACCGACCAGCCGACGCGCAGGCCGTCGAGCACGGCCGCGACCAGCGCCTTGGCCGCGAAGAAGTCGGCCGGCGGCGCCGGCCCGGTCCGCCAGGACCGCCCGCCGAAGCCCCCGGTCACCAGGCCGCCGAGGGCGTGGTGCTCGTCGGCCGGCGCCGGGCCGCCCGCGTAGCCCGAAGCCCGCCCGGCCCGCCGCCGCCGCCCGGCCCGCCCCCGCCGCCCGGCCCGCCGCCGCCGCCCGGCCCGTCGCCGCCTCGGTCTCGTCGCCCCCGGCCGCGCGCAGCCGCCGGTAGACCGCCCCGGACTCGAAGATGCCGAGCGCCGTGGCCCCGCGGGCCACGTTGTGGCGGGCGATGTCGAGGAGCGAGGCGAGGAGGGTCGGGCGCATGACCGACTGGGCCTCCGACAGCGGGTTCTCGATCGTCACCACCCGGGTCATCGGGTGGCCGTCGGGGAGGCGCAGGCGGGCGAGGAGCCCGGGGTCGGTGAACGACCAGCCGACGACCTCGTGGAGGCCGCGCCCGGCGAGGATGTCCTCGGCCCGCCGCTTCGTCCGCTGGGCCGCCGTCAGCCGCCCGGCCGCCCGCAGCGGCGGGAGCGTCGCCGGGAGGCGGTCGACCCCGTCGATCCGGGCGACCTCCTCGATCAGGTCGACCTCCCGCGTGACGTCGCTCCGCCGCCACGACGGGACCGTCACCGCGAGCGCCCCCCCGCCCCCGCCGGCGACGCCGAACCCGAGCGACCGGAGGATCTCGGCCGAGCGCTCCGGGCCGATCGGGGCGCCGAGGAGGCGGCGGAGATGGTCGGGATCGAGGCGGATGACCGCGGGCGGCGGACCCGGGCCGCCGACGTCGATCGTCCCCGGGACCAGCCGCGCCCCGCAGAGCTCGACGAGCAGCGAGCTGGCCGCGACCAGCGCCTCGGCCGCCGCCTCCGGCTCGAGCCCCTTCTCGAAGCGCCCGGACGCCTCGCTGCGCAGCCCGAGCCGGGCCGAGGTCGCCTGGATGTTCGCCCCGACCCAGGTCGCCGCCTCGAGCAGGACCCGCGCCGTCTCGCCCCCGACCTCCGAGCGGGCGCCGCCCATGATCCCGGCGATCGAGGTCGGCCCGTCGTCGTCGCAGATGACGACCGTCTCGCCCTCGAGCCGGCGCTCGACCCCGTCGAGGGTCCGGATCGCCTCGCCGTCACCGGCCCGCCGCACGACGAGCCGCCGCCCGGCCACCCGGTCGAGGTCGAAGGCGTGGAGCGGCTGCCCGGTCACGAGCATCACGTAGTTGGTCACGTCGACGACGTTGCTGATCGGGCGCATCCCCGCGGCCAGGAGGCTGGCCTTCAGCCAGGCCGGCGACGGCCCGATCCGGACGCCGTCGAAGGCCCGGGCCATGAAGCGCGGACAGAGGTCCGGGCACTCGACGACGACCGCGGCCGCGTCGAGCTCGCCGGCGGACCCGGGGTCGGACGCCCAGGGCGGCGGGGCGAGCGGTGCCCCGGTCGAGGCATGGACCTCGCGGGCGATCCCGTACACGCCGAGGCAGTCCGGCCGGTTCGGGGTGATCTCGAACTCGATCACGTCGGTCCCCAGCGGCAGGACGTCCTCCAGTCGGGTGCCTGGCCGCGCTGGCGAGTCCAGCTCCAGAATCCCCGCCTGCTCAACCCCGACCGCCAGCTCCACCTCCGAGAGGATCATCCCCTCGCTGACCACCCCGCGGAGCTTGGCCGCCTTCAGCCTGGCGCCCCCGGGGAGCACGGCGCCCGGCCGGGCCACGGCCACCGTCTGGCCGGCGGCGACGTTCGGCGCGCCGCAGACGATCGTCGCCGGGCCGGCCTCCCCGATGTCGACCGCGCACACCCGGAGGCGGTCGGCGTCCGGGTGGGGCGCGACGTCGAGGACCGCCCCGACCACGTAGCCCGACGGGTCGAGGACCCCGTGGTGGAAGACGCGCTCGTCCTTGGTCCCGGTCATGGTCAGGCGGGCGGCCAGCTCGTCGGTCGAGAGGGGCGGGTCGCAGAACCGGCGCAGGAGGCGGAGGGGGACGAGCATCGCTCAGAACTGCTCGAGAAGGCGGACGTCGTTGTCGTAGAAGAGGCGCAGGTCGGGGACGCCGTGCTTGAGCATGGCGATCCGCTCGATCCCCATCCCGAAGGCGAAGCCCTGGACGTGGTCGTAGACCGAGTCGCCCCGGAGCTCGCCGACCCGGGCGAAGACGTTCGGGTCGACCATCCCCGCCCCGAGCACCTCGAGCCAACCCGACCCCTTGCACAGCGAGCACCGCGACCCGTCGGCCCGCCGGCCGGCGTCGCAGGCGAAGCAGGAGACGTCGACCTCGACGCTCGGCTCGGTGAACGGGAAGAAGTGCGGGCGCAGGAGGACCTCCCGCTCGTCGCCGAAGATCGCCTGGGCGAAGGCGAGGAGCGTGCCCTTGAGGTCGGCGAGGGTGATCGCCTCGTCGACGGCCAGCCCCTCGATCTGGTGGAACTGCGGGGTGTGAGTCGCGTCGTTGTCGGGGCGGTAGACCCGGCCGGGGACGATCACCGCGAGCGGCGGCGGCTGGCGCTCCATCAGCCGGACCTGCATCGGCGAGGTGTGCGTCCGCAGTAGCACATGCTCGGAGATGTAGAACGTGTCACTCCGGGCCCGGGCCGGATGGGTCGGGTCGTGGTTGAGGGCGTCGAAGTTGTAGTGGACGAGCTCGATCTCCGGGCCGAGGGCGATCCCGAAGCCGAGCCCCATGAACACGTCCTCGATCTCCCGCCGGGTCTGGGTCAGGAGGTGGAGGCGGCCGGTCGGCTGGGGCGGGTCGCCGGGCAGGGTGACGTCGACCCGATCGGCGACCAGGCGGCGGTCGAGCTCCTCGGCCTCGAGCGCCCCGGCCCGCCCGGCGATCAGGGTCTCGAGCGCCCGCCGGGCCTCGTTGGCCTCGCGGCCGACCACCGCCCGCTCGGACGCCTCGAGGCCGGCCACCCCGCGCAGGAGCTGGGGGAGCTCGGCCTTGCGGCCGAGGTAGCGGACCCGGAGCTCCTCGAGCTCGCCGGTCCCGGCCGCCGCGGCGATCGCCCCCTCGGCCTCGGCGCGCAGGGCGGCGATTCGCTCGGTCGCGCTCATCGCCGGGCCATCCTACGGGCCGCCGCCACGGCGTAGAGCCCGATCGTCGCCGCCATCGCCGCGTTCAGCGAGTCGCCGGCCACCTGGGGGATCGCGACCACCCGGTCGCACGCACCGAGGACGTCGGGGCCGAGCCCGTCCCGCTCGGCGCCGATCAGGAGCGTCAGCTCCGCCGGGAACGGCCCGCCGAGGGGCTCGGTGGCCGCCCGGTCGAGGCCCACGCGCGCACCGGGCAGGTCGCCCGGGGTCGCCCGGCCGACCGGGACGGCGAAGATCGCCCCCATGCTCGCCCGGACCGCCTTCGGGCCGTAGGGGTCGGCGCAGCCCGGGCCGAGGGCGACCGAGGCGGCCCCGAAGGCGTGGGCGGCGCGGACGATCGTCCCGACGTTGCCCGGGTCGGCCACCCCGTGGAGGTAGACGCAGACCGGCCCGGCCGGCGCCGGCGCCCAGCGCTGCTCGTGGATGACGATCGCCCGGGTCCCGGACCCGAGGGTCGACGCGGCGGCCAGGAGCTCGGGGGCGACCTCGGTCCAGTCGCCGGGGCCGGGCGGGGGCAGGCCGGCCGGGCAGAGCCGGACCACGGGCTCCCAGCCGGCGGCGGTCGCCGCGGCGTCGAGGTCCTCGCCCTCGGCGACGAACCGGCCCGTCCGGGCGCGCCCGGCCTGGCGGGCCAGGCGGCGGAGCTCCTTGAGATGTTGGTTGTCGGGTGAGCTGATCATAAAAAAGGGCGCCGTCCTCGAAGGAGCGGCGCCCGGGAGGTTCGTCTGTCGGCGGTTGCGGTCAGGCAGCCGACGCCTCGCGGGCGGCATCGGCGAATCGGCGGAAGGTCTCCGGGTCGCGCACGGCGATGTCGGCGAGCACCTTCCGGTCGAGCTCGATCCCGGCGAGACCGAGCCCGTGGATGAAGGTCGAGTAGCTCATGTCGTTCTGGCGGGCCGCCGCGTTGATCCGGGTGATCCACAGCCGGCGGAAGTCGCGCTTGCGGTTGCGCCGGTCGCGGTACGCGTAGGCGTCCGCCTTCATCAGCGCTTCCTTGGCCCGCTTGTAGTTCGAGTTCGCCTCGCCCCGGAACCCCTTCGTCCGCTCGAGGGTCGCCCGGCGCTTCTTCTTGGCCGCGACCGACCGCTTGACCCGGGTCACTTGCCCACCCCGAGCAGCTTCTTGACCCGCGGGGCGTCATGGTCGGAGAGCATCGCCGGCTGGCCGAGCGTCCGCTTGCGCTTGGGTGACTTCTTCCCGAGGATGTGGCTCGTGAACGCGTGACGGCCGCGGACCTTCCCGCCGCCGGTCACCTTGAAGCGCTTCTTCGCGCCGGAATGTGTCTTCATCTTGGGCATCGCGGCGTCGAAGGTTAGCGTGCCCGGCCGCTCGGCGGTCGGGCGACCGCTCAGCCGGACTTCGGCGTCGCCTCGGCGAGCGCCGGAGCGTCGTCCGGGGCCTGGCGATCGAGGCGCGGCGGGAGATCGGCCATCGCTTCGCTCGTCCGTGGCGCCGAGGACGCCGGACGGGTCTTCTTGGGGGCGGGCTTGGGCGTGACCGGGGTGGCCGGGGCCCCATTGGTGGCCGCGCGGTCGGCCGGGGCCGGGGCCCGAGGCCGGGGCCGGGGCGTCGGGGTCGGCCGGGGCCTCGACGTTCGTGGCCGCCGCCGCGGTCGGGGGCGCCGCCGCGGTCGGGGCGGCGTCCGCGGCCGTGGCCGCCTGGCCGTCCGCGACCTCGGCCTCGGTGACCTCGCCGCGCCGGCTGTCGTCGAACTGGCCGGCGAGGACGGCCTTCGACGGGCCGAGCATCATCGTCATGTTCCGCCCGTCCTGGAGTGGGCGCTGCTCGACGATGGCCAGCTCGGCCAGCTCGTCGGCCAGGCGGTCGAGGATCATCACTCCGCGCTCGGGGTGGGTCACCTCGCGGCCGCGGAACATGATCGTCACCTTGACCTTGTCCTTGTGCTTGAGGAACCGCTCGATGTGACCCTTTTTGGTGTCGTAGTCGTGCTGAGCGATCTTCGGGCGGAACTTGATCTCACGGATCGTGATCTGCTGCTGGTGCTTCTTGGCCTGCTTGACCTTCTGGGCCTGCTCGTACTTGTACTTCGAGTAGTCGAGCACCCGGCAGACGGGTGGCTTGGCCTCGGGGGCGACCTCGACGAGGTCGAGATCCCGGTTCTGGGCGTACTTGAGCGCGTCGTCGATCTTGAGGACGCCGATCTGCGCGCCGTCCTCGCCGATCAGGCGGACTTCGGGTACGCGGATGCGCTCGTTGATCCGGGTCGTGTCCCGCTCGGGCGGGCGACGATCGAACCGACGGGGAACCGGCACTAGGCTACGTCCCGTCCAGCCATCCGCTTACGCGGGGTAGCGGAGTCGGGCATCAATGGAGCCGCGAGCGCGTCAAGCCGGCTGGGCGCGCTGCGTGGTGGATGTCGCTGGAGCCAAGAAGGCCAGTATAGCCGGGAATCGCGCGCAGGTGGGATTTCTCGGCGCGGGCGGCCGCAGCCGACCCGACCGACGAGCAGCCGGCCGCTGCCGCGGGATGATATCGGGCCCGCGGCGACCCTGTGGTCCGTGGCCGGGGGGCGGCGACCGGCGCCTACCCCGCTCCGGCGGCGCCGCACCGTCCGGTCATCGGAGTCTTCCGGCGAATCTCCGGCTCGGCACCGCGCGGATCGCGCCCGTGTGGCCAGGCGGGTCTTGGAACTCAGCGGACGCGGGCTGCACGACATGACCGGTGGCGGGGAGCGCCGCTTCGTGCACCACCCTCGAAACCATCCGGCAGCCTCGAGACTGCCATCAATGTCCAGGAGACCCACATGCTCAAGTCCGTGCCGTCGGCGCGTCGCCGGCGCACCACCTTCCTCGCCGTTGCCGGCCTGACCGCCGCGATCGGCGCCGTCGCCCCGACCGGCGTCCTGGCGGCCACGCTCACCACCACGAGCTTCGCCGCCTTCCTGCCGAGCGGGTTCGTCGCGCTCACGCCGTCCCACACCGGCCGCAAGCTGGACACGGCGGGCATCGGCTACACGATGAAGTGCAGCGACAACACGTCGTTCACCGACTGGGACGGCTTCCAGTCGGTCCCGATCTCCTCGTCGGGCGCGTTCACGACGACCTTCGTCTCCGGTCCCCGGCCGAGCGTGTCGATCCCCGGCGCCACCACCGATTACGCCGCGAAGCTCGCCGGCAAGCTCAACAAGAAGCACACCCGGATCAAGGGCACGGCCCGCTTCGTCGGCACGATCAAGAAGGCCGACGGGACGACGGTGACCTGTGACTCCGGGCTGATGAGCTTCACCGCCAAGGACTGACCCGCGGGCCGGACCGGACGGCGACCCGCGCCCGGGTCGGGGTCGCCGGCCGATCAGGGGGCGCCGGCGGGCGCGCGGCCCTGACCCGGGAGCGACCGGGCGAAGAGCTCCCGCGCCCGGACGGTGAGCGGACCCGGGGCGGCGAGGCAACGCCCGTCGATGCTCGCGATCGGGACGACCTCGGCCCCGGTCCCCGTGAGGAAGGCCTCGTCGGCCGTCCACGCGTCGGTCGGGACGAGCGTCACCTCCTCGACCCGGGCCCCGTCGGCGCGCAGGAGGCCGATCACGTGGTCGCGCGTGATCCCGCGCAGGCCGCCCGCGCTCGCCGGCGGGGTCCGCGTCACGCCCCGGCTGACGAGGAACACGTTGTCGGCCGTGCACTCGGCGATCTCCCCGGCCGCGTTGAGGAGGAGCGCCTCGTGCGCCCCGCGGGCGCGGGCCTCCATCGAGGCGAGGACCGAGGTCAGGTAGTTGAGCGACTTCACCTGCGGCGGGATCGCGTCGGGGGCGGCCCGCCGGACGGAGGCCGTGACGAGACGCGCCCCCCGTTCGTGGACGTCGGTCGGGTAGAGCTGGAGGGGGGCGGCGATGAGGACGACGGTCGGCCGCTCGCACGTGTGGGGCGAGACGCCGAGCGCCCCCCGCCCCCGGGTGACGACCAGGCGCAGATAGCCGTCGGGCGCCCCGAAGCGGTCGATCGCCTCCCGGCAGAGGGAGGCGAGCTCGGCGTCGTCGAGCGGGACGTCGAGGAGCAGGCAGCCGGCGCAGGCGCGCAGGCGGTCGAGGTGGCGGTCGAGGAGGAAGGGCGTGCCCGCGTAGAAGCGGATGCCCTCGAACACCCCGTCGCCGTAGAGGAGGCCGTGGTCGAGGGCGGAGACCGAGGCGTCCGCGGCGTCGTCGAACCAGCGGCCGTCGACCCAGGCGATGGCGGTGGAGGTCACGATAGGATAACTTACTGAACGAACAGGAAGTTGTCTATGGTCCCCTCCCCTCCCCTGCCCGCGCCTCCGATTCCCGCCGCCGCCGCCGTCCGTCGCCGCGACGCCGGGGCCTCGCGGCGCGCGATTCTCGACGCGGCCGAGGAGCTCTTCGCCGAGCACGGCTTCGACCGGGCGAGCCTCCAGGCGATCGGCCGCCGGGCCGGCGTCTCGACCGCCCTGCCGGCCTACTTCTTCGCCGACAAGGACGGCCTCTACCGGGCCGTGATGGCCCGGCTCCTCGCCGAGCGGGAGGCCCGCCTCGGGCCGATCGCCGCGGCCGCCGCCGCCCACCTCGAGGCGACCGGCGACCTCCCGGGCGGGCTCGAGGTCCTCGTCGGCGGGTACCTCGACTTCCTCCGGGAGCGCCCGGCCCTCGTCCGGCTGATGGGGCGCGCGGCCCTCGACGGGGGCCGGCGGCTCGGCCCGGAGCCCCGTCACTCGGTCGCCGTCGAGGAGGGGCTCGGCCGCTTCGTCCGCTGGCTGGAGCCCCGGCGGGGACCTTCGGTCGACCCGGAGCAGCTCCTGATCACCACCGTCGCGCTCTGCTTCTTCCCGCTCGAGCACAACGATACGATGCTCGCGGCGATGGGCCTCGACGCGACGAGCGATTCGTTCGCGGCGGCGCGCAAGCGCCACGTCGTCGACCTGCTGGTCCGCGTGCTCGCGCCCGAGTAGTCAGCCGTGAGGCCCATGCGACTCGCCCACTTTCACAGCACGCTGCCCGGCCCCGGGCGCAAGCTCGGCGGCGTCGAGGTGTTCGTGCACCGGCTGGCCAATCGCCTCGCCGACCGGGGTCACGACGTGACGGCGTTCACGTTCGCTGATCCCCCGGCTGACGCGAGGTACACGGTCATCCGCGCCGGACCGTCGTGGCTCGGGACGAGCAAGGTCGCTGGCCTCACGCTCGCGCCGCTGGCCTTGAACCGCATTCCCCAAGCCGAATTCGACGTGCTGCATCTCCACGGCGACGATTGGTTCCTCGTCCGTCGCCGGCGCCCGACCGTGAGGACGTTCTACGGATCGGCCCTCCTCGAGGCGCGCCACGCCACCAGCGTGCGGCGTCAGGTCACGCAACGCGCCGTGTACCCACTGGAGGCCCTCGCCTCTCACCTGGCCACGCTCAGCTTCGACATCGGAACCCGGCTGCCAAACGGCTACCGCACCCACGGCTCGCTCAAGCTGGCCGTCGCCGACCCGCCTCCGTCCGAGGCGACCCGGACCGAGCAACCGACGATTCTCTTCGTCGGGACCTGGGAGGGACGCAAGCGCGGGGCGTTCCTCGCGGACCGCTTCGCTGCCGAGGTGCTGCCGCGCCACCCCGGCGCGAGGCTCGTCATGGTGAGCGATCGCTGCGAGGAGCGTCCCGGGATCACCTGGGTCCGGTTTCCGTCCGACGACGAGCTCTCCCGCCTCTACGCGTCCGCCTGGCTCTTCTGCATGCCCAGCACCTACGAAGGTTTCGGGATGCCCTATCTCGAGGCGATGAGTCACGGCCTCCCGGTGGTGGCCACGCCCAACTGCGGTGCACGGCTCGTTCTCGGGGCGGGTGCCGGAGTCCTCGCCGCCGATGCCGACCTCGGCCGGGCCATCGTCTCCCTCCTGGACGACGATGGGGCCCGTCGGCGGCTGCGGGCGGCCGGCCTCGCCCGGGCGGCGGACTTCTCGTGGTCGCACGTCCTCGACGAGCACGAGGCGGCCTACGAGGCGGCGGTGCGGGCGTTCCGTCCCCACTGACGCCCCCGGCATCTCGCGGCCGGCCGACGAAGCCGGGGCTCACCCGGGCGGGTGGGGCGCGCCGTCGCCACCCGGGTCGGCTCGTCGGTCTCCGTCGGGATCGCCTGAGGATCTCGTGCACCTCCGCCCCCCGCGAGGACGCTCAAGCCGACCGGTCCCGGGTCTGGGCGGCGATCCGGGCGACGAGCGCCGGAACGGGCATGGTCCCGATGTCGCCGTGGTGGCGCTCGCGTACGGAGACCGTCCCGTCGGCCGCCTCGCGCTCGCCGACCACAAGCATGTAGGGGATCTTCTGGAGTTCGGCCTCGCGGATCTTGCGTCCGATCGACTCGGTCCGCTCGTCGAGCTCGGCCCGGACGCCGCCCGCGCGCAGCGCGGCGAGGATGCCGGCCGCGACCGGGGCGAAGCGGTCGGAGATCGGCAGGACGATCGCCTGGACCGGGGTCAGCCAGATCGGGAAGTCGCCGGCGTAGTGCTCGGTGATGATGCCGATGAAGCGCTCGAAGGTGCCCATCAGGGCGCGGTGGATGACCACCGGCCGGTGCTCGGCGTTGTCGGCCCCCGTGTAGGTCATGTCGAAGCGCTCGGGGTTCCCGTAGTCGAGCTGGACGGTCCCGAGCTGCCAGGAGCGGCCGATCGCGTCGGTCATGTGGAGGTCGATCTTCGGCCCGTAGAAGGCTCCGTCGCCCTCGTTGACCTTGTAGGCCATCCCGCGGCTCTCGAGCGCCCGGACGAGCTCACCCTCGGCCCGGTCCCAGAGCGCGTCGTCGCCGAGCCGGTTCTCCGGCCGGGTCGAGAGCTCGAGCTCGGGGGTGAAGCCGAAGAGCCGGTAGATCTCGAAGCCCATGTCCAGGCAGCCGGCGACCTCGTCCTGGATCTGGTCCTCGGTGCACATGATGTGGGCGTCGTCCTGGGTGAAGTGGCGGACCCGCAGGAGGCCGTGGAGGGTGCCCGAGGGCTCGTTGCGGTGGAGCAGGCCGGGCTCGGCGTAGCGGACCGGGAGGTCGCGGTAGGAGTGGCGCTCGGACTTGTAGAGGAGGAAGTGCCCGGGGCAGTTCATCGGCTTGATCGCGAGCTGGCGGTCCTCCGACTCGGTGACGAACATGTGCTCCCGGTACTTGTCCCAGTGACCGGAGATCCGCCAGAGCTCGGCGTCGTAGAGCTGCGGCGTCTTGACCTCCTCGTAGCCGTGCTTGGCCGTCAGCTCGCGCGAGACCCCGACCAGCGTGTTCCAGAGGGTCGTCCCCCGGGGGAGCCAGAAGGCCGAGCCCGGGGAGAGCTCGTTGAAGTGGAAGAGGCCGAGCTCGCGGCCGAGCTTGCGATGGTCGCGGGCCCGGGCCTGCTCGAGGCGCGCGAGGTGGGCGGCCAGGTCGTCCTTCGAGAAGAACGCCGTCCCGTAGACCCGGGTCAGCATCGTCCGGTTCGAGTCGCCGCGCCAGTAGGCCCCGGCGACCGACTGGAGCTTGAACGCCTTGACCGTCTTGGTGGTCGGGGCGTGCGGGCCGCGGCAGAGGTCGGTGAACGGGCCGTTGGTGTAGAGCGAGACCGTCTCGAGCGGCGCCGCCGGGTCGGCCGCGCCGACCAGGTCGTCGATCAGCTCGACCTTGTACGGCTGGTCGGCGGCGACGAAGCGGGCTCGGGCCTCGGCGACGGGGACGTCCTCGCGGACGAAGGTCTCCCCCGCCTTCACGTGCTCGCGCATCCGGGCCTCGATCGCCGGGAAGTCGGCCTCGGCGACGGTGACCCCGGCGGGGAACTCGAAGTCGTAGTAGAAGCCCTGGTCGATCGGCGGGCCGATCGAGATCTTCACCCCCGGGTAGAGCTCGGTCACCGCGGCGGCGAGGACGTGGGCGGCGTCGTGGCGGATCAGCTCGAGCGCCGGGTCCCCGCTCGAGGCGGTGACGATCGAGATCTGGCCCCCGTCGTCCAGCGGGCGGGCGAGATCCCGCAGCTCGCCGTCCACCTCGATGGCGAGCGCCGCCCGGGCCAGCCCAGGTCCGATCGCGGCGGCGGCGTCGGTGCCGCTCGCTCCGTCCGGGAGCTCGAGGGCCTTGCCGTCGGGGAGGTGCGCGGTGATCGCCATCCCGCCGATGCTAGTGGGCCGCCGGTCCGGGAGGATCGGCCCCCGGGGGACTCCGCGGGGGCGTCTTCGCTGCGCGGCGCGGGCCGCCACCGCCCGTCCCGCCGAACCGGCTGCGGGGTGGCAGAGGCGAGCGACCGGCCCCGAGCCGAGGCCGGTCGCCGGAGGCGCCTACCTGCGGGGTCCGCCCCTCAGGTTCTCACCGTAGGTGAAGCGTCCCTTCGGCTTGGTCGCCGTCAGCTGCTCGCGCCAGTCCGCCGGAAGGGTCCAGTTGGACGCGGCAGGAGCGGGCGGGGGCGGCGCCTGCTGCTGCTGGGCCTGGGGCTTGCCGCCCTTCCTCCGAAGCTTTAGGGCCATAAGCGATCACCTTTCTCCGTCATTGGAAACGTCACTGGGAACGTGGGACCGATGCGGTCTCCGGTAAGCCGATTTCTACCCTGCGTCGCCGGAGGCGTCAAGTCCAATTCGCGGTATCCGACCAGCGCGGCGATTGGCCGGCACCGAGTCGGGGGTAAGGTCCACCGACCGTGTCCCCGGGCCGCCGAAACGGAGCCGCTTGCCGCACAATAGCTGCCGTATAGCCGCACCGCCGCGGCGCGTCTTCGCCGTCCTCGCCGATCCCCGCTCCTACGCCTACTGGGTCGTCGGGTCCAACCGGATCCGCGAGGCCGACCCGGACTGGCCGGCGGTCGGAAGCGCCTTCCACCACACGGTCGGCCTCGGTCCCCTGAAGGTCAACGACCACACGGTGGTCGAGGCGGTCGATCCGCCCCGGATGATCCGGCTCCTGGCCAAGGCCCGTCCCTTGGGCACCGCGCGCGTCACCCTCGAGCTCCGCCGGGACGGGCGGGGGACCGTGGTGACCATGACCGAGCGGCCCGGCGACCTGGCGACGGCGCTCCTGCTCAATCCCCTGACCCGCCTCCTCGTCCGCGGCCGCAACCAATGGTCGCTCGAGCGCTTGAAGGATCTGGTCGAGGGCCGGGTGGAGATGCCCGACGACCGCCGGCCCTCCCGCTGGAGCTTCCGGCGCCGCCCGGCGGCCGCCGGCGACCGGTGACCGCACGCGGACGCGGGCGCGGTCGCGGGGCGCCGGGGGCGCCCGCCGGTCGGGTCCGATGAGCGTCGATGCGATCGTCGTCGGCTCGGGGCCGAACGGCCTCGTCGCGGCGAACGTCCTGGCCGACGCCGGCCTCGACGTGCTCGTCCTCGAGGCGGCTCCCCACCCCGGGGGGAGCGTCCGCTCGGCTGAGCTGATCGAGCCCGGCTTCGTCAACGACGTCTTCTCGGCCTTCTACCCCCTGGCCGCCGCCTCCCCGCACATCCAGGACCTCGACCTCGAGGAGCACGGCCTCGAGTGGACCCGGAGCGAGACGGTCATCGCCCATCCGAGCCGCAACGGCGACTGCCCGATCCTCGCCACCGACCTCGACCGGACCGCGGCGTCGGTGGAGGCCTTCGCCGCCGGGGACGGAGCGGCCTGGCGCGAGCTCTACGCCCTCTGGGAGCGGGTCGGCGACGATCTCCTCGGGACGCTCTTCGACCCCTTCCCCCCCGTCCGCGCCGGCCTGCGCCTGGCCGCCCGGCTCGGCCCGCGGGAGCTCGTCGAGTTCGTGCGCTTCTCGCTGCTGACCGTCCGGCGGATGGGCGAGGAGCGCTTCCGGGGCGAGGGGGGCCGGCGCCTGCTCGCCGGAAGCGCCCTCCACGCCGACCTCGGGCCCGACATGCCGCCGAGCGGAACCTACGGCTGGGTCCTCAGCGGCCTCGGCCAGCAGCACGGCTTCCCCGTGCCCCGGGGCGGTGCCGGGGAGCTGACCCGCGCCCTGGTCAAGCGCCTCCTCGCCCGGGGCGGCCAGATCCTCTTCGACCGGGAGGTCGCCGCGATCGTGATCGACGGGGGGCGGGCGACCGGGGTGAGGACGGCCGCCGGCGAGCGGTTCGGCGCCCGCCGGGCCGTCCTGGCCGACGTCGGCGCCCCCCAGCTCTACCTGCGCCTGGTCGACCGCGAGCACCTCCCGACCCGACTGCTCGCCGACCTGACCCGCTTCGAGTACGACAGCTCGACGGTCAAGGTCGACTGGACCCTGTCCCGACCGATCCCCTGGGCGGCCGAGGCGGCCCGCCGGGCCGGAACGGTCCACGTCGGCGAGGACGTCGACGCCCTGGCCAGGCACTCCGACGAGCTCGCCCGGGGACTCGTGCCCGCCCGCCCGTACCTCGTGATGGGCCAGTACGGCCACTTCGATCCGACGCGGGCGCCGGCCGGGGCCGACACGGCGTGGGCGTACACCCACGTCCCCCAGCACATCAAGGGCGACGCCGGGGAGGGGATCCGCGGCCGCTGGGACGAGTCGGACACCGAGCGGATGGCCGCGCGGATGGAGGCCGAGGTCGAGGAGCTGGCGCCGGGCTTCCGCGAGCTGATCCGCGGGCGCCACGTGTTCACGCCGCCGACGATGGAGGCGGCCAACGCCAACCTGGTCGGCGGGGCGATCAACGGGGGGACCAGCCAGCTCCACCAGCAGTTCATCTTCCGCCCGACTCCGGGCCTGGCCGGTCCACATACGCCGGTGCCCCGGCTGTTCCTCGCCTCGGCCTCGGCCCATCCGGGCGGCGGGGTCCACGGAACGTGCGGAGCGAACGCCGCCCGGGCGGCGTTGGGGATCCGCCACGGGCAGGTCAAGCTGCCGGCGCTCGGGCCTCTCGCCCGGGCTCTCCAGCGGCGCTGAGCGCGGGCGGGCGGGCGGCCGCGAGCCGGCGGCGGGCACGGCCGCCGCCCAGCTCGAGCGCGATCAGGGCGAGGGCGATCGGGACGGTGGCCGGGAGCTCGGTGATGGCGAAGAAGAGCAGGTCGAAGGCGAGCGCGAACGCGGCGGTCAGCCCGGCGGCGCGGAGCTGGCCGCGGCGGTCGCCGGCGTAGAGGGCGCCGAGGGCGGCGGCGATGAACAGGTCGCCGTAGCCCATCGCGGCCGAGCCGAAGACGACGCTCTGGAGCTGGGGCAGGCCGGCGCCGGGGGCGGCGGCGCCGAGCACGCGGTTCGGGGCCTGGAGGAGGTCGGCGGCGACGAGGGCGGCGTCGACCACGGCCATGGCCACGATCCCGACCTTCAGCCACCGGGCCGGAGCGACGCCGGCCAGGAGCCCGCCGAGGGTGACGCAGCTGAGCGCCGAGAGGGCGAGGGCGGCCGCCTCCCCGGCGAGCGACCGGCGGGCCGCCCAGGCGAGGAGGAACAGGGCGACGACGCCCGGGACGAGCCGGGCGCGACCGCCGCGGGCGGCCCGGCCGGCGGCGAGCGCGGCGAGCGCCGGGACGCCGACCAGGGCCACGTAGGTCAGGGCCTGGGCGGTCGCCGCGGTCGCGGCGACCCCGGCGACGACGGCGGCGACCGAGGCCGCGGGGATCAGCGCCCACCAGCGGTTGCGCAGGCGCTCGAGGACGGGGAAGGGTCGGGGCGCGGGCAGGAGGACGAGGCCGCCCTGGACGAGCGAGAGGCAGGCGATCGACACCCAGAAGGGCGGCACCCGGGACGCGAACGGCTACGAAACGGCGGCGCGGTCCCGGGCGGCGAGCCGTCCGGCTTCGACCGGGTCGCCGGACACGCGCCAGAGGGCGTCGTCGCCGAGCGCGGTACGGGTGATCGTCCCGGCGCAGACGAGCTCGACCAGGGCCTGCTCGGCGGCCGAGCGGTCGGGATCGGTGAG
Organism: uncultured Solirubrobacterales bacterium; assembly: GCA_963817865.1. Taxonomy (GTDB): domain Bacteria; phylum Actinomycetota; class Thermoleophilia; order Solirubrobacterales; family Solirubrobacteraceae; genus Palsa-513. Next base: position 35,975 of record CAWFQO010000015.1, read on the forward strand.
CGGCGGCGCCATCACGGCGGCCACCTCCTGGGTGGTCAGGCCGCCGGGGAAGCGCTCGAGCACGGGCAGGGGGTCGGCGGGGGGCGGGGTCCGCTCGAGCGTCGGGTCGAGGTTCGCGAGGATCACGTCGTAGGCCTCGAGCGTCTGGAAGCCGCCGGCCTCGAGGCGCCGGCCGTCGGGGCGCTCGAAGATCAGCGACGGGGCGGTGTAGCGGACCGCCCCGTCGGTCGCGGCCGCCTTGCCCTGGAACTCGGTCGGGCTCCCGGCGGCGGTCCGGGCCTCGGCCCGGTCGCGCTCGTAGGCGGCGGTGACCTCCGGCGAGTCGAGGGCGTCGACGATCGCGTCCGCGTCGAGCCCCTCGACCGGGCGCAGCGTCCGCCGGAGGTCGTCGTCGTCGTCGAAGACGACCGAGTCGGTGAAGTTGCCGAACTGGAGCGCCCGGAAGACGTCGTGCTCGAGCGCGGGCGTCCGCAGCCGGGTGGCCACGATCGCCCGGCAGGCCCGGCCGGTCGCTGAGATCCGCGGCCGGGGCACGGTCGAGAAGGGCATGCCGAAGCGGTCGCGGAACATGATGTAGCCGTGGAGCTGGCGGAGCGGGGTGTACCCGCGGTCGACGTACTGGCGGGCGTCCTCGGCCAGCCCGATCGTCACGAGGCGCCAGTCGAGCTGGTCGCCGTAGCGCCAGCCGAGGGCGGCGAGCGCGGGGCTCGCCGAGTAGGCCCAGGGACAGCCCGGGTCGGTGAAGTGAGTGGTCTCGATGGCCATGGGCTGAGGGTAGCGGGTGGGGTCGGTCCGCCCGGCGGCTTTGCGTCTAAGTTGTAGGTGTGGACTCGCTCCGCGGCAAGCTCCTGATCGCCTCGCCGACGCTCATGGACCCGAACTTCAGGCGCACGGTCGTGCTGATCGCCGCCCACGACGAGGACGGCGCCCTCGGGCTGGTCCTCAACCGCCCGTCGGACCTCCTCGTGGCCGACGCGGTCGAGCGGCTCGGGCCGGTGTGCACCGAGCACGAGCGGGTGTTCGTGGGCGGCCCGGTCGAGCCGGGGGCGGTGATGGTCCTGGCCGAGTTCGCCGACCCGACCCTGGCCGCGCTCCTGATCGACGGGGATCTCGGCCTCCCGACCATCGAGGCGAGCGCCGAGGCGCTCGGCGACGGGGTCCGGCGGGCCCGCTGCTTCGCCGGGCACTCCGGCTGGAGCCCGGGCCAGCTCGACGCCGAGCTGGCGGAGGAGGCGTGGATCGTCGAGGACCTCGAGCCCGAGGATGCGTGGTCGGAGGCCGGGGCCGAGCTCTGGAGCCGGGTGCTCGAGCGCAAGGGCGGCGAATACGCCCTCGTCGCGCGGATGCCGGTCGATCCGTCGGTGAACTGACCTTCCGCGGCCGGCGGGCTACTCGGCGAGGAGCTCCTCGACCGTGGTCAGGGTCAGGTCGGCCGCCCGGGGGATCGCCGCCTTGATCGCCTCGCTGAGCACCATGTCCATCTCGTCGACGTGCTCGACGACGAGCTCGGGCTCGCAGGCGAGGACGATGACTCGGCCGGGAAGGGAGCCGCTCACCTGCTTGACGAAGCGCAGGACGGCGGTCGGGTTCATCCCGTGGAGGTCGAGCGTCGCGCCGGCGGCGATCTGCCGGTCGATCTCCGCCTCGTCGGGCTCGATCGTGTAGAGGGTCCCCGGGGGATGGCCCTGACGGCTGATGTCGATCAGGATCAGGGCGTCGTAGCCGGCCATGACCTCGTAGGCGAGGTTGAGGCCGCCGGTGCCGAAGTCGATCACGGTGACGCCCTTGGGCAGCTCCCGCTCGAGCAGGACCTTGGCCACGGCGGGGCCGAAGCCGTCGTCCTGGAGCCACTGGTTGCCGACCGCGGCGACGAGGATCCGCTTCTCGGCGGGCGGGGCCGGCGGACCGGGGTCGGCCGCGACGGGGGTGAACTCGGTCATGGAACCTCCACTGGTGGGCGGACACGAAGAGTAGGGGGACCGGGCGGCGAGGCCTCGCGGAAGCGGACCGCTTGCCCGGGTCGGAGCTGACCGGCGGTGGGGAGGTCGTCGCGGGAGACGACGGCGATCACCGGGTAGCCGCCGGTGGTCGGGTGGTCGGCGAGGAGGAGGATCGGGGCTCCGGACGGGGGCACCTGGAGGGCGCCGAGGACCATCCCCTCGGACTTGAGCTCGCCGGGTCGCCGGCGGTCGAGGGTGGGGCCGTCGAGCCGCAGACCGACCCGGTTGGAGGCGTCGGTGACCGTGTAGGGGGACCGGGTGAGCCGGCGCCGAGCCTCGTCGGTGAACCAGTCGGCGCGAGGGCCGAATACGAGGCGGAGGGTCGGCTCGGCGGCGAGCGCCGGGGTCGGGGCGACGTCGACGGCGGGGAGCTCCCGGGGGGCGGGGCCGACGGCGATCCGCAGGCCGGCCCGGAGCGGCCGGGGACCGAGGCCGGTGAGCAGGTCGGTCGAGGCGCTGCCGAGGGTCAGCTCGGGGGCGAGACCGCCGCGAACGGCGATGTAGGTGCGCAGCCCGGCGGTCGCGCCGCCGACCTCGAGGACGTCGCCGGCGCGGAGATAGATCGGCGCGTTCATCGCGACGGGCCGGCCGCCGGCGCTGGCGTCGACCGGGGCGCCGGTCAGGGCGACGACGGCGTCGGCGTGGACGCGGAGCCGGGGGCCGACGAGCGTCGTCTCGAGCGCCGGGGCGTCCTCGGGGTTGGCCAGGAGGCGGTTGGCCAGGCGGAGGGCCCGGGGGTCGGCGGCCCCGGAGTGGGGCACGCCGATGTGGGCCCAGCCGGGACGACCGAGGTCCTGGATCGTGGTGAGCGAGCCGGGGTCGAGGATCTCGATCACCGGGGCTCGAAGACGACGCGCATCCCGGCCGCGAGGAGGGCCGGGGGGTCGCGGTCGGGATCGAAGAGGACGGTGTCGGTGTGGCCGAGGAGGTGCCAGCCGCCGGGGGCGCGGGTCGGGTAGACGGCGGTGTAGGTGCTGGCGATCGCCACCGAGCCGGCCGGGACCTGCGGTCGGGGATCGTCCCGCCGGGGCAGCTCGAGCGTCGGGCTCCCGCCGGTCAGGTAGGCGAACCCGGGCGCGAAGCCCATGAACGCGACGAGGTAGTCGGGCCGGCTGTGGAGCTCGATCACCCGGTCGACGTCGAGGCCGGCGGTCGTGGCGACGGTCTCGAGGTCGGGGCCGTCGTAGCGGACCGGGATGGTGATGGTCGGGAGCGGTTGGTCGCCGGCCGGGGCGAGGTCGAGCTGGCGCAGGGCGTGGACGAGCTCGGCCGGGGCGGGGGGCCGGTCGCGCCAGCAGAGGAGGAGCGTCTCCTCTCCGGGGACGACCTCCTCGACCTCGGCGCCGTAGTGGTCGCGGGCGGCGGCGGCGAGGAGGTGGACGCGATGGTTGTCGCCGACCTCGACGAGGAAGGCGTGGTCGCCGACCGGGCGGACGGCGAGCTCGGGGGTGGTCACACGAACGGCCGGATCTCGACGCCGGCCCGCTCGAGGCGCTCGCGCAGGGCGCGGGCGAGATCGGCCGCGCCGGGGGTGTCGCTGTGGAGGCAGAGCGAGTCGACCTCGAGGGTCAGGCGCTGGCCGTCGGCGGCTTGGGCGGAGTGGGAGCGGGCGATCTGCTCGGCCTGGTCGAGGGCGGCCGGGGCGCCGAGGACGCTCCCGGGCTGGCCGCGGGGCATGAGCCGGCCGTCGGCGAGGTAGGCACGGTCGGCGAACCCCTCGGCGGCCCCGGCGAGACCGTGGGCGGCGGCGGCGGCGAGGAGCTCGGAGCCGGGGGGTCCGAGGACGGCGAGGGGCGGGTCGAGGGCGGCGGCGGCGGCGGCGACCGCGTCGGCGGCCGGACGGTCGGCGGCGCAGCGGGCATAGAGCGCGCCATGGGGCTTGACGTAGGCGAGGCGCCCGCCGATCGCGCCGGCGCAGGCGGCGAGGGCTCCGAGCTGGTAGAGGGTCTCGTCGCGGAGGCGGTCGGGGGGGACGTCGAGGTGGCGCCGGCCGAAGCCGGGGCGGTCGTCGTAGCCGACGTGGGCGCCGATGCGCACGCCCCGGGCGACCGCGGCCTCGCAGACGGCGCGCATCGTCTGGGCGTCGCCGGCGTGGAAGCCGCAGGCGACGTTGGCGCTGGTCACGGCGTCGAGGATCGCGGCGTCGTCGTCGAGCGACCTGGGGCCGGTGCGCTCGCCGACGTCGGCGTTCAGGTCGATCACGGGCATGGGCGCCCGCGGCGGGCGGTGGTGGTCGCGGACGCTGGTCGCCGGGTCCGCCGGGGCGGGCGGTCGGACCGGGGTCCGGTCAGGGGCCCACCCAGCACTCGATGCAGTCCTCGCACGACCGGGGCCAGTTCTCGAGCGACCAGAGCGAGCCGATCGGCGTGAGCTCGTGGAAGCCGGCGTGCCCGCAGTAGTAGCAGCGGAGGAGGTCGTCGGGGAGGCCGGCGCCGGTGTGGGTGGTGAGGAGCTCGTTGAGCGAGCGGGGGACCTCGCGCTCGGCGATGTAGCGGTAGTCGTAGTCGTCGTACTCGCGCGGCGGCCCGATCGGCGTCTCGCCGAGCTTCCAGTCGGGGGGCTCGGCGTTCGGGTGGGTGAGGTCGAGGAGGCGGCCGTTGACGTCGATGCCGATGCCGGCGAGCTGGACGGAGGTCGGGCTGTCGGGGTCGTTGCCGGTGCCGACGCTGGCCACCCTCCAGCCGACCGGCCCGCGGGGGACGATCGTCTCGGTCGTGCCGGAGCCGATCAGGCGGGAGCGACGCTTGAGCAGGGGCTGGCCGAGGTGGGTGGCGCCGGGGTTGCCGGCGGCGTTGATGCGCGGGGTGAACACGGCGACGATCCGGTTGATCTGGTCGACCAGGCGGCGGTAGAGGCCCTCCTCGTGGGCGAGGCGGTGCTGGCGCTCGATCTCGCGGCAGCCGCTCCGGCAGACGGATTCGCCACCCTGCATGACCGAGTGCTCGCGACAGAGATAGCTGCCGCAGTCGGCGCAGCGTCCGATCGCGTAGATGCCGCAGTGGCAGGTGAAGGAGGCGATCTCGGTGATCGACCGATCCTACCTCGCCGGGGGCGTCCCCGCCAGGGGCTTCGGGCCGTCCGACCGCGGCCGGGGGGTCAGCCGCCGGAGAACGACCAGAAGGCGAGACCGGTGATGATCACCATGACGACTCCACCGACGATGCAGCCGATGATGAAGGCGCTGAGAACGGTCAGCGGGGTGCTGGCGATGTCGATGACCCGGCGATCGGGGTCGGCCGGCCGGTCGAAGGTGCGGGTCGCCGCCGGCGGGGAGCGGACCGGGGCGCGACCGCCGGTGAGCTCGGGGTGCTCCTGGCTCCAGCGCTCGATCATGGCCCGCTGGGCGGCTCTGTCGACCGGTGCGGAGGGGGACGGGAGCGAGGCGGCGGACCGGGCCGGGGCGGGACGGGGGCGCTCGCGGGGGGCGGGGGCCGGCGACCCGTTGGAGAGCTCGGGATGCTCGGCCTTCCACTGCTCGATCAGATCCCTGGGTTCGGTGGTCCTGGTCGCCATGTCGTCTATGGCTCCTTGGTCGGGCTGGGGAGCGGTCGGGCCGAGCCGTTCATAGTGGAGGTAGGTTACCCGCCGGGTCCATCGTTGCCGTCAGGGTGCTCGATTCGGGGGTCGGCCAACCGCCTTCTCCAAAGATACGAAACCGGGCGGCGATCCGGCAAGAACCGCTCGGGCTGCTCGGAATGACCGGCGGGGAGCCTCAGAACTTCGGGAGGTCGCGTTGGGCTGGCAATTCGGCCCACCGGGACCGACGAACGCCCGATTTCCTGGTGCTTCTCGAGAGGCGACGATCGGAATCGAACCGATGTACACGGCTTTGCAGGCCGTTGCGTAACCACTCCGCCACGTCGCCGCGCCGCGCCAAGCCTAGCGGCCGCGCCCCGACCGCCGTTGCTAGGCTTGCCTCTCCCAGGGCGATTAGCTCAGCTGGGAGAGCGCCGCCTCGACAAGGCGGAGGTCACTGGTTCGAGCCCAGTATCGCCCATCATCAGAAAGCCCTGCAATCGCGGGGTTTCTTTTGCCAGCTGCGCCGCCGGGTAGAGGGATATGGACGTTCTCGACCCCCGTTCGACCCTAAATCGGCTGTCCCGTCCGCCCCGGTGGGTACCTTGGATCCATGCCTGAACGCTTCGACTGGCCCAACGCCGTCTTCAAGGACGACAACCTCTCAGTGGCTTTGTTGCGCGAGGAATCGCCCGAGTGGTGCCGCGCTCTTCATTTCTACCTCAGCGACGTGCTGGATCACCTAATAGGTGTTGGCGCTGACGCTGTCCGCGTCAACCCGACCAGCCGTACGCTCGTCCTGACCAACGTCATTGGCAACGCGCCGTCTCTCCCGCCGATTGTCGCGCAGTCCGCCGGTATGGCGGACGAGCACGAAGCGCGACAGGTTCGAGAAACGGCGCAGGCTTGGGAGGCCGTCGAGCGCTCGCAACGCGAGCAAGCAGAAGCGGACGAGCGGAGAACTCGCGAGATCCGCGAGGCTGCGAAAGTCAGGCAGTGATGCACGGCGTCTGCCTCGATGGTCCGCTCGCCCAAGAGTTCATCCCGGGCCTCCCGGACACGTTGACGAGTTGCCGCAGTTCTTGGAACTCCCGGCGTCAATCGACGATGACCCCGACGAGCCAGTAGAGCCGATCCCGCCGGGCGGCGAGTTCCCCGAGATGAAGTTCGAGTCCCATCTGTACCGCTACACGTCGATCACGGTCACGACCATCGGGAACGCTCCCCGCACGACGCGGATGATCGCGCGCTACAGGTACGTCCCGCCATCGGAGGTCTGACAGCTGTGGCGACACGCATCACGCTGGTTGGCGCCGCAGATCCAGTCCTGGTCCAGGAGGTCATGAGCGAGGTTCAGGCGGGGCTTGGCCGGGCCGAGCAAGGCGGGTTCTATCTCGCCACGCATAAGCCGTCTGGGCGATCGATCGCGATCCGAGCCCCCGCAGTCGCGGCGCTTCTACAGTTCGGTTAGCGTCCCCGGTCGGCCAGACCGGGGGTCGGCCCCAACTCAGAGCGGCGCTCGACTAATAGACGCGTTGGCCAACTACATGCCCAAGGCCCAGGATCTCTTGGTCATCTTTCTTCTGAAGGTTCGGATCATTGAGGGCGACCTCCCAGCGGAGCTGAACCCCTACTACTCCCGTCTCGGTCGCGGCTCGTTTCTAACCTCCGATCGCCCCCGCGCGCGCCCGAGCAAACGACGCGAGACCACCTTTACCTCTTGCTAGAATCGTAAAGCGAATGAGCAGGGTGTCGAGCAAGCATCAGGTCACGATCCCGGTCCATGTGCTCCGCCAGGCTGGCCTGGCGGCGGGCGATGATGTGGTTATCCGCGTGTCCGGCCGGGGCCGCGTCGAGGTCGAGCGCGCCGACGACCTCGTCGACCGCTACGCCGGCAGCCTCGCCGGCACCTACCCCCCCGGTCACCTTGACGAGCTCCGCGGCGAGTGGCGACGCGAGTAGCACTCGACGCCGACGTCCTGATCGCCTTCCTCGACGCTGCGGACGAGCAGCACCAACGCGCCGTCGAGGTTCTGCGCCCCGAGCTCGCCGCCGGCCGGAGGATGCTGCTGAGCGCGAGTGTCTACGCAGAGATCATGGTCCGCGCGCTCGAGCAGGCGACCGACGCGACGGTCGATGAATTCCTCGAGGCGATCGGCGCCACCATCGTCCCGGTCGACCGCACACTCGCTCGACGCGCGGCCGAACTCCGCGCCCGTCATCGCGCTCTGCGCCTCCCCGACGCATTCTCCCTGGCGACCGCCCTGACCACTGACGCCGCACTCCTCACCCTCGACCACCGGCTCGCTCGGATCGCCGAGCGCGAGCGGTCTGCCTAGTCACGGTCGGAGGGACCAGCCGGCGACATCCGAGCGAGCGGGTCCTCGGCCCCGACCACCCCGACACGCCCGGTTCCCTATTCACGCACCCCCCGGGGGTAGGGTCTTCACGTGGGACGGCCGGGGGCCCCCAACGCAAGCGATGCCGAGCTGGTCGATGCCGTGCGCCGCGGCGATCTCGGGGCCTTCGAGGTCCTCTACGACCGCCATCTCCCCGGGGTCAGAGCCGCCGTCCGCGGCCAGATCCGGGACGCCGACGAGGTGGCCGACGCGGTTCAGGAGACGTTCGCCCGCGCCCTCGCCTCGCTCCCCCAACTCCAGACGGCCGAGCGGTTTCGGCCGTGGCTCTTGTCGATCGCCCGCCACACAGCGATCGACGCCCGCCGCGGTCGCGCCCACTGGCAGCCCGAGTTGCTCGGGGCGGCCGAGCAGCTCGAGAGCGGCGACCCCTCGCCCGCCGAGCTGGCCGAGATCGCCGAGCTCGCGACCGTCGTGCGGATCGCGATCGGAGGGCTCTCGTCGCGCGACGCTACGGCTCTCGGCCTCGTCGCCCTCGGGTTCGGCGTCGACGACGTGGCCGGCGCTCTGGGGATCGGCCGCGGAGCCGCGAAGGTCGCGCTCTACCGCGGCCGCAGGAGGCTTCGCGCCGCCGTCCTGCTCGAGATCCTCACCCGGCGACAGGTGCCCGGTTGTCCTCAGCTCGCGGAGATCGTCCCCGATCGGCTCGTCGAGGTCGCCCGCCATCTCGAGACGTGCGAGGCCTGCGCCGACGCCGCCCTCGTCCGACCCTCCGGCGCCTGATCGACGCGCAGCAGCGGGCCGCGGTCGAAGCCTGCGACCCGCCGCTTGCTTCCGCCGAGAATCGTCGTGGTCTGGGCGACCGGACCCGGGCCTACTCAGACCACCAGGACTGCCAGGTCGACGCCCAGGCGTTCGGCTCGGCCCACCAGTTGGCGGCGTAGCCGGATACCTCGCTGCGGTTCGACCACCACTCGGCGAGCACTTCCTGCTCGGCCGGCTCCAGGCTCTGGGCCCAGTCCTGGAACTTCTTGCCTACGCTGTCGATCGTCGCCTGATCCTGCATCGGAGCCTCCGCTCGTTCGTTTGGTGCCGTCATTGCCTTGAGTCGCAGCGGACCGGGAAAAGTTACAAGGGCCGACAGCCCCGGCCGCGCCGGCCGGCGCGGTGTAACCGAGCGAGCCGTCGGGAGACTGGAGACTGATGGACCGGGATGCCGCCCAGACCCTCATCCGCAAGCTGCGGGCGTTCACTGCCGATGCGCTCGACGACCGCGAGCGGGCGCTTTTCGCGCGGTTGCTGGCGCCCGGACTCACCGCGGCCTACTCCGCCGGAGACGAGGTGCACGGCTACGGCCTCGAGCCGCCGTGGACGGCGCCGCCGCTCGTCGACGCGTTGCTCGCCCAGCTCGAGACCCGCCCAGATCCCGAGTAGCCTCCGCCGGGCATGCTGGTCGCCGACGTCATGGACCCCGATCCGGCCGAGATCGCGCTTGACGCGACGTTTCGGCAGGCCGCGGACTCGTTCGTCGAGCACCGGACCAGCGACCTCGTCGTCACCGACGGCGGTCGCTACGTCGGGATCCTCTCCGAGGGGGACCTCCTCCGAGCGCTGCTGCCCGACTTCGAGCCGATGACGAAGTCGGTCGCCGGCGTCTCGCTCGACGAGGCTTCGCGGCTGTTCCTCGACTCCGGCCGCTTCAACGCCGACCGGTCGATCGCCTCACTCGTGCTCCGGCGACCGATCTTCCTGGCCCCAGGCGACCCGCTGCTCAAGGCCGCCACCGTGATGACCGCCGAGCACATCCGCCGGCTCCCGGTGATCGAGGACGGGGCGGTGGTCGGGATGCTGGCCCGCGCGAAGATCTCCCGGGCCCTGCTCTCCGATCCGCCGACCCCGGCCTCAGCCTGAGCCGACCGGCTCCCCCGGCACCGGCCGCCAGCCGAGCTCACCCAAGCCACCGACGAACTCCCGGTGCCAGCGGCGCAGGAGCTCCGGCACCCGGTCGAGGATCGCGATCAGCAGCTCTCCGCCCTCGCCGCTCGTCGCCGCCTCGAGCTGCTCGAACACGATCACGCCCTGGCGGATGGTCTCCCGGGCTTCGTCGAGGAACGCCTTGTCCTGCCGGGCGACGAGTCCGATCAGCTCGCGCAGCGATGCCCATTCCGACGCCGCGACAGCGTCGAACGCCCCATCGACCCGCTTGTAGAAGGTCTTGAACTCCTCGGAGAAGCTCCGGACCAGATCCGCCTCGGTGGTCGTCTCGGCATCGCTGATCGCCGCGTGGAGGCTCCGCGCGAAGTCCGGGGGCGCGCACAGCCCGCGGGTCAGCGCCCACAGGTTGAGGACGTCCTCCCCGAGCGCGGCCGCGTAGTAGTTGGCCAGGAACCGCTGGTGGGTGTTGGAGGCGAACTGGACCTTGAGCGCGTTCAGCTCGTTCGGGTCGTCATTGCGGGTCATCGCGCCCGTGAGGTAGCCCCAGTCGTTCTGCAGGGCGTTGCCCATCTCGGTCAGCAGGTGCATGAACCGGACCCAGCTGCGGTAGAGATCGTGGAGGGTGACGACCGACAGCCCGAGCTTCGGGACGAGCGCGATCCCCCAGGCGTCGCCGAAGTCGAGCCGGCGGATCGAGCCGATCTTGTACATCGCGAGCATCGCGTCGATCTCGCTGTTCTCGTGATGGAGCACGGCCTCGTACTCGCGCGTCGCGTCGAGGCCGAGGTTCTCGACGATGATCCGCGGACCGCCCGGATGGAGGTGGAGGAACTCGGTCATGTCGTAGACCTCGCCGTTCACCGTCAGCCACTGACCGGCCTCCGGCGTGGTCCGCAGCGCCACCTCCGAGGCGTCGTAGACCCCACCTCCGAGCGCCCCGGGCCCGTCGTGCGGGGTCCAGCTCGTGAAGACGTCCTGCATGTAGCGCCCGTCGGCGACGAGCTGGCGCACGGCGATCCGCGCCTGCTCTCGGTCCCCGACGAACTCCTCGGCGACGGCCGTCAGCGCGCGCATGACGCTCTGGGCGAACCCGGCGCGCCCGCAGACGTAGAAGAACGCGCCGCCCTCGATCAGCGCCCACAGGGTGGCCCGCGCCTCGGGATCGGACGCGATCGCCGGCGCGATCCGCGCCGGGGCGCCGGCCGTCTCGACGAGCGGGCCGCCCGCGTCGCCCCGCAACCGGCCGTCCGCGCGGGAGAACGCGACCCGGAGCGAGAGCTCGCCCCGCTCGACCGCCGCCGCCAGCTCCGGCTCGCAGTAGAGCCGATCGCGTGAGGCCGTCGCGTAGAACAGCCAGTTCGCGCCCGTCGAGCCGTCGCTCCCCCGCTGCGCGATGAAGCCGAGGAACGGGGCGATGCCAACCCCGCCAGCGAACATCACGATCGGGCGGGAAGGGTCTCGGGGCAGCGTGAACCGGCTCGGACGCACGACCTGGATCGGGAACGTCTCCCCCGCGGCGGTCTCGGTCACGTAGGTCGACGCCGTCCCGACGAGCTCGCCGCCGCGCTCGCCGGCGTAGCGTAGCTGGGCCACGGTCAGCGCGAGCTCGTCGGAGACGCCACCCGGGCCACCGTCCGGGGCCGACGCGACCGAGTACATGCGGAAGTCCTCGGGCGGGACGATCCGGGCCAGGGCCTCCCGCTGCTCGAGGCCCGCCTCGAGCAGCCGGGTCACGGCGTACCCCTCGAGGTGCAGCAGCGAGAGCACGTCGACCAGCTCCCACTCTGACTCGAGGTGGGCCTCGACGACGTCGCGCAGCCGCGGGGAGGCCGAGATGTCCATCAGCGCCTTGGCCATCGACCGGCTCATCGGGCGCAGCCTCGCGTAGGCCAGGAACGTCCGCAGCGGCAGCGTCGTCGCGCCCTGACGGTGCTCCGGCCGGTGGCGGACCGCCTGGCGCCAGCGGGCGTTCAGCGGGACGACCTCCTCGCCGCTCGCCCGCAGCGCCCGCAGCGTCCGCTCGACCGCCTCGGGACGGTTCGTCGGCAGCACCCCGCAGCGATCGCCCGGCCGGTAGACGACACCGGTCCCGGCGGCGTCGAGGACGATCCGCTTGACGGCGCCGTCGCTGCTCGTCGCCTCCCTCGAGCGCACCCGCGCCGCCTGCGAGTGGGGCGGGAGCTCCTTGTAGCGCTCGGTCCGCGTGTCCTCGAGGATCCGGTCGAGCGTCTTCCAGTGCCGGTCCTTGAACCCGCCCTCGATGTGGGTGATGGTGATCGAGCGGCCGACCTTGAACGCGAGCTCGAGGAAGCCATAGACCTTCAGCCGGTGGATGCCGAGGTATCCCTTCTTGCCTGCATAGGCATCGAACAGGGCGTCCCACAGACTCTGGAGCCGGCGATCGCCGGTCCCGGCGACGTAGTCGCGGACCGAGACGGCGTCGACCGCGCGCAGGAAGGCGAGCTGGCGGACGGGGAACGAGTCACGGATGAAGCCCACCTCCTTGGCGAGCATCGACTCCTTGAACCGGCGGGCGAGAAACGCGTCCATCAGGTGGAAGATCGGAGACGCCTCGCCGCCCGGGCCCGGCGTTCCGCTCTCGATCGGAACCGCGAGCGGGGCGACCGAGTTCGCCCATACCACCTGGTCGACGTAGGTCGCCGACAGCGGGTTCGGGTCGACCTTGCGGAAGGACAGCTCGGCGATGTCGCGCCAGGTCGCGAGCATCAGCAGCAGCTCCGCCACCAGCGCTCCGTCGTCCCGGCGGATCGCCGCCTCCTGAGCCCTGACCACCGAGCCGACGAGCGGCGTCCCCCGGGCGAGGATCTCGACCTGGGCGAGGTAGAAGCGCCGCTCCTCGATGTTGTCGACGCTCGGGACGAGCAGCTCCATGTTGTCGATCGTGTGACCGAGCGTCGGATCGACCAGGCGGTGGTTGTAGACGATCAGGTCGTTGTAGGACATGTACGGGCCGGAGCGCCCGAGCCGTGCCGCGACCTGCGCCCAGGGGACGGCCACCGACGCCGGCAGATCGCCGGCGGGAAGCTTCTCGACGTAGACGTAGGCGTGGGCGAAGACGGCCATGGCCGAGGCCGCCCGCAAGACGTACTCGTCGGGCAGGGCCTCGGGCCCGGCGCTGAGCACCGGCATCGCGCGCAACGCCTGCCGGAGCGAGACCGTCCGCCAGAGCTCCGGCATCGCCGCGACGATCGCATCCCACGGCGCATGGGACGGTGGGAAGGCCCGCATCGTCGGGATCTTCGGGATGAACCCATGTGATGCCGACAGGAAGCCGTCGAGCTCGTGGCCCACCTGCGCGGTGTGACGCTCGGCTGCCTCGAGGACCGATCGGCTGGGCACGGACTCCGGGCCGGTGCTACCGGCCAGCAGATCCTCCAAGGTCATCGACACTCGCCCACCCCGTTCCTCGGCACCCTACTCACCGGCGCCGGGCCGCGCAAGCCTAGGGGCCGCCGTCACGGAGCAGCCCGGCTTGGACGGTGTGGATCGCCGATGTGGCCCGCGGCGAGAGGAGCGACGCCCCAGCGCGCGCGTCGGTCACCCGGGGCGGTGCGGCGCCGCCGCGGGCGTTCGCCGCGGTCGCCCAGAGCACCGACTTGAGCTGAAACGGTCGCAGGCTCGGATGCTTCGAGCAGACCAACGCGGCGATCCCGGCGATGTGCGGGGCGGCATACGAATTGCCGGTGACCCGCCGCGTGCCTCCGTCCAGCCAGGCGACCTCGACGTCGATCCCCGGAGCGAGGAACTCGGTCGGGGGGTCGGGGTTGGCATGGAAGTCGAATGCGTCGCGCGCGGTGTTGCAGGCGACGCTGGCCACCGACGCGCACAGGCTCGGGAAGCTCTGCTCCGCGGCGTTGCTGGCCGCCGTGACGACGAAGCAGCCCTGGAAGTAGGCGCGATCACAGAGCTCGTACAACGGCAGCGCCCAGTCCCGCCGGCCGGTTCCGAGCGACAGGTTGATCACGTCGAATCGGTGCTCGATCGCCCACGCCAGCCCGTGGAGGAACACCGCCGCCCGCCCGCCCAGTCCTCCCCCGAGGACCTTGACGCTGGTGATCCGGGCCTCGGGGGCGATCCGGTGGATGATCGAGGCGCACGCCGTCCCGTGGCCGAACACGTCACCGTGCGCGCCGCCCCGCTCGCTGACGCCCCCGTCGCGCTCGAGCTTGAGGGCGACCCCGTCGTCGACGCAGCCCTCGAGCGCCGCGTGGCCGGCGTCGATCCCGCTGTCGAGGACGGCGACCCGGACCCCCCGGCCGGTCGCTCCGCCCCAGGCCCACTCCGGGTCCGGATGCAGCGGCCCCCGCTCGAGGGCGAGCGGGACGAAGATCGATTCGCCGCGGGAGAACGCCGGCCGCTCGCCCGCGCCGACCATCAGCTCATGAGGGCGCCGATCGCCCGCGCCAGGCTTGCGTACCGGACCGGATCGCTCGCCTCGAGCCGGGCCAGCTCTCCGGCCAGCTCGGGCGGCGACGGCACGGCCGCGGCGCCGGCCGGCCCGATCGACATCGCCGCCCCGGCGACCTGGCCGAACAGCATCGCCACGCCGGTCGCCTCGATCGGAAACGGATCCTCGCCCGGACCACGGACGAGCTCGAGGACCCCGACCGGCTCGGCCTCGTGCAGGCAGGGGACGCACAGGACCGCGCGGTCGCCGGACCCGGAAGCCGCGACGCTGAACGGCTGACCGGAGGCGAGCGCGTAGCCGACCCCGCCGCTGTCCGGGGCGACGCGCGCGCCCAGGCGCCAGCCGGTCGCGCTGCCGGCGAGCGCGACCACGTGCAGGGCGTCACCCTCGCAGGCCAGCAGCCGAGCCGCCGCCGCCTCCGTCGCTCGCCGCGCCGCGTCGGCCACGGCATCGGCGACGGAACCCGACGAGGTCATCGGGAGACTCTACCCGGCGGGTCCGCCCGAGCCCGACCGGTTACCCCTGCTGGTGGGGGGTGAAGCGGTCGGGACCGACGTCCGGGACGTCCTCGCCCCCGAAGAGCGGATCCAGGCGCACGGTGAGCCCGCCGTCACCGACGCCGACGATGACGCCGTGGGCGGCGGTTCCCGCCCGGCACGCGACGCCGCCGACCTCGAGCCCCTCCAGATTGATGCTCCCCCGCGTCCCGACCGTCAAGTCCATTGCCCTGTCCTCCACGTAGCCTCGAATCGAGGCGCAAGCTTACCCGGCGGCGGCGCCCGGCCGGACGGCGCTCTCAGCCCGGCGCGGCCGTCGCCCGACCGGCGGCGACGGTCGCCGCCCGTAGCCGTGCGGCGAGCTCCCCGGTCAGCGCACCCGGCTCGAGCCGCCAGCTCCAGTTGCCCTGTTCCTGCCCCGGATGGTTCATCCGCGCCTCGGCCCCCAGGCCGAGGAGATCCTGGGCCGGGACGATCGCCAGGTAGCCGGACGATCGGAGGGCGAGCTCGACCATCGCCCAGTGCGGCGCGTCGGCGTCGACGCCGGCCGCCGCGAATGCCCGCTCGGCATTCGCCCGCTCGCTCGCCGACGCCTCCTCCCACCACTCGGCGGTGGTCGGGTTGTCGTGGGTGCCGGTGTAGACGACGGTCCGGCGCCGGCTCGCCGTGACCGCCTGGGGATTCTTCATCCCCTCGCTGAACGCGAACTGGAGCACGAGCATCCCCGGGAGGCGGAGCTCGTCGCGCAACCGCTCGACCGGCTCGGTGATCACGCCGAGGTCCTCGGCGATCAGCGGCAGCTCGCCCAGGGCCGCCCGGGTCTTCGCGAACAGCTCGTGCCCCGGGGCCCGGTGCCAGGTTCCCGCCCGGGCGGTGCGGTTGCGCTCGGGCACCGCCCAGTAGGCGACGAAGGCCCGGAAATGGTCGATGCGGCTGACGTCGACCAGCTCGAACGTCCGGCGAAACCGCTCGATCCACCACCGGTAGCCCGTCGCGCGCATGGCCTCCCAGTCGTAGATCGGGTTGCCCCAGCGCTGACCGGTCGCGCTCCAGTCGTCGGGCGGGACCCCGGCGACCAGGCCCGGTCGGAAGAGCTCCGGCTGGGAGAGGTGGTCGGCCCCGCCCGGGGCGACGTAGATCGGGATGTCGCCGATCAAGCGCACGCCCCGGTCGGCGGCGTAGGCGCGGAGCGCCCCCCACTCCCGCTCGAAGCGGACCTGGTCGGCGACCGCGTCCTCGGCGGCGAACGCGGCCCACGGGCCGATCCAGTACGGGTGAGCGGCCACGAACGTCTCGAGCTCGCGCGCGGAGACCGAAGCCCCGGGCTCAGCGAGAAGGCCCGGCCACCCGGCGAAGGCCGAGGAGGCCCGGTAGGGGGACCCGCTCTCGTCCGGCGGGCCGAGCGGCAAAATCTGCCACCAGGACTGCCCGGCCGAGACCAGCCAATCGACGAACCCGTATGCCTCCTCCCCGAGGCGGCCGCCGGGCAGCGAGGTCGGGTGGAGCAGGACTCCGCTCTGGCGCGGTGCGATCACGGCGACCGGGCCTACCCGGTCGGCGGCGGAGAGAACCGCATGGGTGGCGGCGGTTGACTCCGGGCGGCGAGGGGTAGGTCCGCGACCATGCCCGACGCCCCGCGCCCCGCCCCACCCTTTCCCCGCCTCGGCGCGTTTCCCGGGCGCCCGGGCACCACCACGTTCCGGGTCTGGGCTCCGAGCGCCGGCGCGGTCGAGGTCGAGCTCGACGGCGCCCGCTTCCCGCTCGCGCCGCTCGGGGACGGACTGTTCGAGGCGGACGCCCCGGGCGGCCCCGGGGACGACTACCGGTTCGTCCTCGACGGCCGCGAGAGGTGGCCGGATCCCTGGTCGCACGCCCAGCCGGACGGCCTGCGGGGACCCTCCCGGGTCGTCGACCTCGCCGTCGGTCGCCCCGACCGCACGGGCTGGCCGGGCTTGGCGCTCGAGGATCTCGTGGTCTACGAGCTCCACGTCGGCACCTTCTCGGCGGCCGGGACGTTCGATGGGGTCATCCCCCGGCTGGCCGCCCTGCGGGACCTCGGCGTCACCGCGATCGAGGTGATGCCCATCGCCACCTTCGCCGGCAACCACGGCTGGGGCTACGACGGCGTCTACACCTCCGCCCCCCACCCGGCCTACGGCGGCCCGGAGGGCTTCGCCCGCCTCGTCGACGCCGCCCACGCCGCCGGACTCGGCGTCATCCTCGACGTCGTCTACAACCATCTCGGCGCCGGCTCCGACGCCATCGACGCCTTCGGCCCCTACCACACCGACCGCCACGAGACGGTCTGGGGACGGGCGATCGACTTCTCCGCTCCCGCCGTCCGCGAGTGGGCGATCCAGAACGCCGAGACGTGGGTCCGCGACTACGGCGTCGACGGCCTCCGCCTCGACGCCGTCCACTCGATCTTCGACGAGTCCGGCCGGCACGTGATGGCCGAGCTCGCCCAGCGGGTGAAGGCGATCGACCCCGGAGCCCTCCTGATCTCCGAGATGGAGATCGGTGATCTGCGACCGATCGCCGAATGGGGTCATGACGCCCAGTGGGAGGACACCCTCCACCATGCCGCCCACGTCCTCCTGACCGGCGAGCGCGAGGGCTACTACGCGCAGTACGGGCGGGTCGCCGACCTCGCGGGAGAATTTGTCCGGCCCGAGGGCCGGCGCTTCGTGGCCTGCGCCCAGAACCACGATCAGGTCGGCAACCGCGCCCTCGGAGACCGCCTTCGCGGCCGCGACCTCCGGCTGGCCGCCTTCTGCGCCATCCTCTCCCCGAGCGTGCCGATGCTCTTCCAGGGGGAGGAGTACGACGAGGCGCACCCGTTTCAGTACTTCACCGACCACATCGATCCGGAGATCGCCCAGATGACCCGCGACGGCCGGCGGCGCGAGTTCTCCGAGTTCTCCGACTTCACGGCCGAGGAGATCCCCGACCCCCAGGATCCCGAGACGTTCGAGCGCTCGAAGCTCGATCCGTCCGGCGGCGATCCGGAGCACCTCACCTACTACCGCGAGCTCCTGCGGCTTCGGCGCGAGCTCCCGGACGGCCCGGCGGACATCGAGGTCGACGAGGATCGGCGCCTCCTGCGCGTCCGCCGCGGCCAGGTCGAGTTGATCGCCAACTTCGCCGACTTCGACCAGGAGGGCGTCCCCGCCCGCACCGGGGCGCTCCGCCGGTGAGCCCGGCCGGCGAGGAAGGCCCGCGGGCCCGGGCCGGCGCGGCGGCGGGCTACGCGGTCGGCGCCGCGCTGGCCCGGGTCGCCAAGCTCCGGGGCGGCAAGCCGGTCCATCCCCACGGGGTGGTCTACCGGGCCCGGCTGCGGATCGACGGCCAGGCGGGCGGGCCCCGGGGGGCGGAGCTCCTCTCGCGGTCAGGGAATCGGCCGGCCCTCGTGCGCTTCTCGCGATCGGTCGGCCTCCCCCGTCCCCTGCCCGACCTCCTCGGGGCGTCGGTACGCGTCCTCGACGCCTACGGCCCGTCCCGTCACCAGGACCTCCTGATGGTCTCCTCGGTCGACCGACCGATCCTCCATCACCTGTTCGTCCCGGCGACCGACGTCCAGCAGCGCCCCTACAGTTCCTCCCTCCCCTACCGGGCGGGCGCTGAGGTCATCCTCGTCGGCCTGCTCCCCGACCCCCTCTCCCCCCGCCCGGCGGGCACCGACGAATTCGACCGCCTCGCCCGCGCCGCGGCCACCGGTCGGCTCGGCTTCGGCCTGGCCGTCGCAGCACTCGGCGGGCGCTTTCGCCGTATCGGATCGCTCGACATCGAGGACCGCCTCCCGCGGGGGGCCGACGCGATCCGCTTCAATCCCTTCAACTCGGGCGGCGGACTCGAGCCGGTCGGCCTCCTCAACCGCATGCGCCGGCAGGCCTATCCGATGTCGCAGGCCGCCTGGGGGCCGGAGGGCGCCGGGCCCGACGGGTAGCCGGCCGCACGGCTTGCGATGCTGAGGCCGCCGTGGACCTCGGTCTCATCGCCCTGATCTTCACCGCCGCCCTCCTCGGGCCGGCGCTCTCACTCCTCGCTCGCGGGGCGGTGCCCGTCGTCGTCGGGCAACTGGTCGCCGGGCTGATCCTCGGCCGGACCGGCCTGCGTATCGTCGATCCCGAGAAGGCCGACCTCGCCCTCCTCTACACCTTGGGCTTCGCCACCCTCATGTTCACCGTCGGCATGCACGTGCCGCTCCGCGACGCCCGGCTGCGCCCGGCGCTCGGCCGCGGGCTGGCCGCCGTCCTCGCGGCCCTCCCCCTCGCGCTCGCCGCCGGCTTCGCCGCCCACCTCGCAGGCGGCGGACCGACCCTCGTCTACGCCGTGGTGATCGTCTCCTCGTCGGCCGCCGTCGCCCTCCCCATCATCGACGAGGACGGCCTCGGCGGACCGGCGGTGCTGACGGCGATGGCCTGGATCACGATCGCCGACATCGTCGCCACGATCCTCATCCCGCTGGCGATCACCCCGTCGCGGGCGGGCCGGGCCGCGCTCGGTGCGCTGATCGTCGCCGCCCTGGTCGGCGTCGTCTTCCTCGTCGGCCATCGCCTCGGTCGGGTCCCCGTCGTCAAGCGAATCCGCAAGGAGGGAAAGCGCCGCCAGTGGGCGATCGACCTCCGCCTCGCGCTGATCGTCCTCGTCACCCTCTCCTACGTCGCGCAGGAGGTCGGCGCCAGCATCCTCGTCGCCGGCTTCGGCACCGGCCTCGTCGTCGCCGCCATCGGCGGTCCGAAGCGGCTCTCCCAGGAGGTCCTCGGCCTCGGCCAGGGCTTTCTCGTCCCGCTCTTCTTCGTCCTGCTCGGGGCCAAGCTCGACCTCCGGGCCCTGGCCGGCAGCCGGCAGGCGGTGATCCTGGCCTGCGTCCTGGCCGTGCTCGCGATCGTCGTGCACGTCCTGGCCAGCGTCGCGATCCGCGCGCCCCGCGCGGTCGGGCTTCTCGCCAGCGCCCAGATGGGCGTCCCGGCCGCGGTCATCGCCCTCGGGCTGCCCGCCCGGGCCATCGATCAGGCGCAGGCCTCGGCAATCTTCTGCGCCGCGCTCGTCTCGATCGGCGCCTGCACGGCCGGGGCCGCCGTCCTCCGCCGGGACGGCCCGCCGCCCGACCCGACGACGTCAGCCGCAGCCGGATGAGGACGGATCGGCATATGCTCGCGGGGTGAGCGATCCGCCCATGAAGTGGCTCGCGATGCCCGAGGCGCACGACTACCAGGCGGCCGAGGACTACCTGCGCCTCGTGCTCACCCCCGAGCACGTCCACATGGCCGTCCATCAGCTGCGCCACGCCAAGCACACCCGGGCCTGGAAGGCGAAGGACATCCTCCGCGCCGCCCGACTCGACCCGCTGCCCGCGGGCAACGAAGGCGTCGCGGCCAAGCTGGCCGAGGTGCGCGACGGCAAGCCCCTCTCCCCCGTCCTCCTCGTCGAGCGCGAGGACGGACCCCTGATCGTGGCCGACGGCTACCACCGGGTCAGCGCCGCCCACCTCGAGGACGAGTCGGCCGAGGTGCCGGCCGTCGAGGCGAGCCTCCCCTCCCGCTGACCGGCGCTCAACTCAGCCCACGGTGCGCTCGAGGCCGGCCAGCGCGACGCGCTCGAGCGCGCCCATCGCCTCGTGGTGGGCGTAGACGGCGAGGGACGCGTTCAGGAACAGGGCAAGCACCCGCGCGACGAGCAGGGGTCCTTTGGCCACCGGTCCGTACTCGTCGAGAAACGCCGCGCGGGCCGCCCCTTCGAAGAGGCTCCAGTAGAGGGAGAGATCAACGGCCGGGTCGCCGCGGCAGACGTCCCCCCAGTCGATGACCCCGGTCGGCGTCCCGTCCGCCCCGACCAGCAGGTGGCGGACGTGGAGGTCGCCGTGGACGAGCCCGACCGCGGCGGCGGGCCCGCGGCCGCGCGCCGCCGCCAGGATCCCGGCGACGTGACCCGGCGCCCGCCACAGCCCGAGCCGCTCGAGCTCCGCCAGGCGAATCCGGGTGGCCGGGACACGGCGGGCCATGTCGGCGCGACCGATCGGGTCGATTGGCAGCCGCTCGAGCTCCGGGCCGCCGAGCGCGTGGAGGACGCGCAGGAACCGGCCGAGCGGGCGGGCCAGACGGCCGCGCGCGGTCGCGGTCAGATCCGCCGCGGCGATCTCCCGGCCCGGGATGAGCCTCCCGCCGAAGAACGGCCACGGGTAGCCCGCGGCCGGTCGGCCGACGAAGCGAGGGACGGGGATGGCCAGCGGCAGGCGGCCGGCCAGACCGGGAAGGACGGCCAGCTCCCGCTCGACCCCGGCAACCGCCGCTGCCCGCTGGGGGAAGCGGAAGAACCAGCGCCCCTCGACGCTCCACACGCTGTTGTCCCAGCCGGCGCCTATCCGCTCCACCGAGGAGACGTCGAGGCCGGGGAACTGGCCCCCGATCAGGCGCCGCGCCAGATCCGCGTCGACGGCGAGCTCGGCGGTCCACGTGGGCACCGCTGGACCCTACTCCTAGTGGCCCGCGCCTTCGACGCCAGCATCGCGGCCACCACCTTGTAGAGGTACTCCCCCGCCCCGACGCTCCAGACCAGCCCGAACGCCGCCGCGACGCGCGCGAACCGATCCCCGGCAATCGGGGATCCCGCCCCGGTCTCAGGGATGACCCGGAGGGCGCCCGGCCGCCAGCGGCAGCCCGCCGGCCACGCGGACGCCGCCCCGGGTCGTGTAGGTCCAGGTGTGGAGGCCCACAGCCGCCGCGACGAGCGCATTGCCGGTCGCCCGCAGGGTCTCCGGGGGGCCGCCGACCCGCGTGAGGCGCACGATTCGCACCCCGTCCGGGAGCAGCAGGGCCACCCGGTTGAGGCGATCGATCGACGACGCGGCCACCGCCGCGGCGACCCCCGAGTAGGCCGCCTGCGCCGCCTCCGCGCACGTCCCGCTCGCGCTCCCCGACCCCGTCGCCGAGACCCGGGTCGCGTAGGAGAGGCAGATCGACCCGCCGTGGACGTAGGCGAACAGCGTCCCGAGCGGCCCCGAGTAGACGAGCCGGCTGAGCGGGGGCTTCACGCCGCCGCTGGCCTGGTCGCTCGGGATCGCGTCGCGCGGCTGGGCCGGCCGGCGAAAGACGCCGAACCCCTGCCTTGCCGTCTGCGTCGCCCCGGTCGCCGCCGGACCCGCGCCGCCGCCGCCGGACCCCGGCGCCGTGCAGGCCGCGAGGGTGGCGGCCGCGAGCAGAGGCAGGGCGACCGTCAGCCGGCGCACTAGGAGATGCTCTGCTGGTAGACGGTGAAGCCGATCGCCGCGCAGATCGCCGCGACGATCCAGAAGCGGAGGATGATCGTCGTCTCCGACCAGGCCATCAGCTCGAAGTGGTGGTGGATCGGCGCCATCAGGAGCACCCGCTTGCGGAAGGTCTGAAACGAGAAGACCTGGATCGCCACCGACAGCGCCTCGACCACGAAGATCCCGCCGAGCAGCACGAGCAGGATCTCGGTCTTGGTCATCACCGCAAGGCCGGCGATCGCCCCCCCGAGGCCCAATGACCCCGTGTCGCCCATGAAGATCGCCGCCGGAAAGGCGTTGAACCAGAGGAAGCCGACGCACGCCCCGACCAGGCACCCGGCGAGCAGCGCGAGGTCTCGCTGGCCGGTTGTGATGAAGGTGATCCCGATGTAGGCGAGGAGGACGATCGCCGCGCACCCGGCGGCCAGGCCGTCGAGTCCATCGGTCAGGTTCACCCCGCTCGTCGTCCCCGCCACGACGAGGTAGATCAGGAACGGATAGAAGACGCCGAGGTCGATCTGGTAGTCGACGAAGCGCAGGCGCAGGGTGGCCGGCAGGTGCGCCTGGCGCGTGGCCACCCACCACAGCCCGAGCGAGATCGCGACCTGGACGATCAACTTCGTCCGGGCGGTCAGGCCGAGCGACCGGCGCTTGACGATCTTCGTGAAGTCATCGGCGAAGCCGAGCAGCGCGCAGGCGACGGCCGCCCCGAACACCCCGAGCGACCGCGGGTCGTAGTCGGAGAGGATCAGGAACGGCGCGGCGATCGCCGTGAACATGATGATCCCGCCCATCGTCGGCGTCCCCGCCTTCTCGTGGTGACCCTGCGGCCCGTCCTCGCGGATGTGCTGGCCGAACTCCCGCCGGCGCAGGAAGGCGATGAACTTCGGGCTCAGGAAGATGCAGATGAGCAGGGCGCACGTCCCGCCGATCAGGATTCGCCCCATCAGCCGGACACGAGGGCGTCGGCCACCAGCTCGAGGCCGACCCCGCGCGAGGCCTTGATCAGGACGGTGTCGCCGGCCCGCACGAGCCCCGGCACGAGCCGCGCCGCCTCGCCGGCGTCGCGGGCGTGGCGGTGCTCGGCCGCGAAGCCCTCCCCCGCGAGCGCCGCCCGGGCGCCCACGGTCACCAGCAGGTCGACGCCCGCCGCGCTCGCCTGGGCCCCCAGCTCGCGGTGGAAGCGCGGCTCCTCGGGACCGAGCTCGAGCATGTCGCCGAGCACGGCCACCCGCCGCCCCCGGGCCGTCTGCTGGAGCTCCTGGAGGGCGGCGCGCATCGACATCGGGTTCGCGTTGTAGCAGTCATCGACCACCGTCACCCCCCCGGCCAGCGCGATCCGCTCGCCCCGGCCCTCGGTGAAGGACACGGTCACGCGCCCGCCCGGGGTCACGCCGAGCGCCCGCGCCGCGCCGACCGCCGCCAGGAGGTCGTCGAGGAGGTGCCGCGCCCGGAAGCCCGGCTCGAGCTCGAGCCTCGCTCCGGCCGCGTCGATCACGACCCCTTCCGGACCGGCCGACACCAGCCGGATGTCCCCCCCCGGCCCGAAGCGCACGGTCTCGAGGTCGCCCCGCACGTGCGGCTCGAGCAGGGGCTCCCCAGCCGGGATCACCGCGGTCGCCCCCGGCTCGAGGCCGGCGAGGAGCTCGGCCTTGGCCGCGGCGATCGCGGTCAGCGAACCCAGGAGCTCGAGGTGGGCCGGTCCGACGTTGACGACGACCCCGACGTCCGGCGCGCAGATCTCGGTGAGCAGGGCGATCTGGCCCGGACCTCGCATCGCCAGCTCGAGCACGAGCGCCTCCGTCCCCGGCGCCGCTCCGAGCACGCTGAGCGGCAGGCCGATCTCCGTGTTCAGGTTGCGCGGGCTCGCCGCCGTGACCAGCTCCCGCCCGAGCACCGCGGCGAGGATGTCCTTGGTCGAGGTCTTGCCCGTCGACCCGGTGATCGCCACCACCCGCGCCCCGAGCGCTCGCCGCCAGGCCCGGGCCAGCGCCTGGAGCGCGCTCAGCGGGTCGTCCGCCACGAGGACCGCCCCGCGGCCCGGCCCGGCCGCTGCTGCCGCCGCGGCCGCTGCCTCGCCGTGCTCTGGGTGGACGAGCACGCCCCACGCCCCGGCGGCGAGCGCCGCCCCGGCGAACGCCCCGCCGTCGACCCGGCTGCCCCCGAGACCGACGAAGAGGTCGCCGCTCCCCGCCTCGCGCGAGTCGATCACCGCCCGGACCGGCCCGCCCGGCTCGCGCCGACGGACGCGCGCGCCGGCGGCATTCGCCACCCGCTCGGCGTCCCAGCCGATCATCGGCCCCGGGCTGCGAGAGCCGGCCGGGCGCGCAGGGCCTCGCGCGCCACCTCGACGTCGTCGAAGGGCAGCTTGCGCCCAGCCTCGAACTCCTGACCCTGCTCGTGGCCCTTCCCGGCGATCACCACGACGTCGCCCGGTCCGGCCAGGTCGATCCCCCGGGCGATCGCCACGCGCCGGTCGACCTCCGCCTCGACGGCGGCCGGACCGACCGCCCCGGCGAGCACGTCGGCCACGATCGCCTCCGGATCCTCCGACCGGGGATTGTCGGACGTCACCACGACCGCGTCGGCGCCCGCGGCCGCGATCCGCCCCATCTGCGGGCGCTTGCCCCGGTCGCGGTCGCCGCCGCAGCCGAACACGCAGATCAGGCGACCGGTGCTCAGCGAGCGGGCCGCCCGGAGCACGTTCTCGAGCGAGTCGGGCGTATGGGCATAGTCGACGAGAACGGCGAACGGCTGTCCCTCCTCGACCGGCTGGAAGCGTCCCGGGACCGGCTCGACCCCGGGCAGCGTCCGGGCGATCAGCTCGAGCGGTACCCCGAGGCGGTGCACCGCCGCGACCGCGCCGAGGACGTTGGCCACGTTGAAGCTTCCCGGGAGCCGGCTGCGGAGCTCGACGGTGCCCTCCGGCGATTCGAGTAGGAAGCGGGCGCCGGAGCGCGTGAAGCTGGCCTCCCGCGCCGCGTAGTCGGCCGGCCGGTCGACCGCGAAGGTCACCGATCCGGGGACCTCGGCGGCCAGCCGGCGGCCGTACGGATCGTCGAGGTTGGTCACCGCGACCCCCGGCCCGAGCTCGAAGAGCCGCCGCTTGGCCGCGAAGTAGTGCTCCATCGTCGGGTGGAAGTCGAGGTGGTCCTGGGTCAGGTTGGTGAAGATCGCCGCCGCGAAGTGGATCGCCTCGGCCCGGCCGAGCTCGAGCGCGTGGGAGGAGACCTCGATCGCGCAGGCCCGGTCGCCGGCCGCGAGCATCTCGGCGAAGCCGGCCTGGAGGTCGACCGCCTCGGGCGTCGTGCGCCCGACCGGCCGCTCCCGCCCGCCGATCACCGACTTGACCGTCCCGAGCAGGGCGCACTGCTCCCCCGCCGCCTCGAGCAGCGAACGGACGACGAAGGCGGTCGTCGTCTTCCCGTTGGTGCCCGTCACCCCGACGACGCGCAGACGCCGGCTCGGGTCGCCGTGGAAGCGCGCCGCGACCGGGCCCATCGCCGCGCGGACGCTCGCCACCACCACCTCGGGCACCCCGAGCCCGAGCCGCCGCTCGACCACGAGCGCCACCGCCCCCGCCGCGACCGCCTCGGCCGCGTAGGCGTGGCCGTCCCGCTCGAAGCCGCTGACGCAGAAGAAGAGCGCGCCCGGCGCGACCCGCCGGCTGTCGTAGGCCAGGCTCGTAACCACGACCGCGCCCCCGTCCACCCGCTCGCCGGTCAGCTCATCCAGGCGCATGGCTCCCCAGTCTATGGAGGCGGCGCCGGCCCGGCCGGCCCGCGGCTCGGACGGGGCACGCCCCCGGGGCGGGACCCGGCGCCCGCCCACGCGGCCCCTCACGCCTCGCCTACCCCGGCGGGATCTTCAGGTAGGGCAGGGCGAAGGACATGATCTTGCCGAAGGCCGGCGCCGCCACCTGCCCACCCGAGTAGCTCCCCCCCTGTGGCTCGTCGACGACGACCGCGACGAGGACCTTCGGGTCGGCGGCCGGGGCGAAGCCGACGAACGAGGCGACGAACCGCGTGGTCGAGTATCCGCCCGGGATCGCGACGTTCGCCGTCCCCGTCTTCCCCGACAGGTCATAGCCGCGGATCGAGACCTCGCTCGCCGTCCCGCCCGGGGCGAGGACGCCCTTGAGCATCTGGCGCACCGCCGCGGCCACCCCCGGGTCGATCACCCGATGACCCGCCGGGGTCGGCTCCGCCCGACCGCCGACCGCCGCGACGATGTGGGGCGGGCGCAGCACCCCGCCGTCGGCGATCGCCGCGTAGGCGGTCGCGAGCTGGATCGCCGTCACCGCCTCCCCCTGTCCGATCGGGAGGTTGCCCATCGAGGCGCCCGAGTACTGCGCGAGCCGCGGGACGATCCCCAGCTCCTCGCCCGGGAGGTCGACGCCCGTCGGGGTGCCGAACCCGAACCGGCGCACCCATCCGTCGAACCGCGTGGCCCCGAGCCGCTGGCCGATCTCGATCGCCCCGATGTTGCTCGACTGGGCGAGGATCTGCGCCGTGGTCAGGTTGACCGGTCCGCGCGCCTCGGCGTCGTGGATCGTGCGGTCGTAGAACTGGAGCTGGGGCGGGAGGTAGAAGCTCGTCGACGGCGTCACCAGGCCGTCCTGGAGCGCCCCGGCGACCGTGACGATCTTGAACGTCGAGCCCGGTTCGTAGGTCAGGCCGACCGCGTGGTTCTGGGTCGCCGAGACCGGTGCCCCGCCGATGTCGTTCGCGTCGACGCGCGGCCAGTTGGCCATGGCGAGGATCGCGTTGGTCCGCGGGTCCATGACGATCGCCGTCGCCTGCTTCGGCCGGAAGGCGGCCCCGACCTGGCCGAGCGTCGTCTCCACCTGGTTCTGGACGCCGACGTCCAGCGTCAGCTGGATCGACCGGCCCGGGCGGGCCGCCTTCACGTCCTGGATCGAGATCGGCGTGCCCAGGGCGTCGTTGACCACGTTGCGCTCCCCGTCGACCCCCCGGAGCGCCCGGTTCTCGGAGTACTCGAGCCCCGAGAGCCCCTTCCCGTCGATGCCGACCGTCCCGAGCACCTGCGAGGCCAGGGCGTCGTTCGGATAGCTGCGCAGGCTGACCGGCGCCAGGTTGACCCCGGCGAGCTTGAGCGCCGCGACCTGCCTCGCCCGGGGGTCGGGGACGTGGCGGGCGAGGTACACGAAGCCGGTGTGGCGAAGGACCAGCTTGGCCAGGAGCGCATCGGCGCTCGTCCCCAGGAGCGGCGCGAGCGCCTGCGCCGCGGCCGCCGGGTCGCGCACCAGGTAGGGCGTCGCCGAGACGTCGTCGGCCGGCTCGGAGACGGCGAGCTCGAGCCCGGTGCGGTCGTAGATCGTCCCCCGGAGCGCCGGCACCTTCGCGGCGCTGAGCTGCTGGGAGGTCGCCGCCGCCCGTAGCATCCCGGCCTTGACCACCCCGAGATAGAGGCTCCGTCCCGCCGCGAGCAGGAGGAGCAGGACGAAGAGCGCGAACAGCCGGCCGATGCGGCGCTCGATCGGGGCCATCAGCGAGCCCGGGCCGCGCGCCCCGCCGCCGGCCTCCCCATCAGCCGCCCCCGCCGGCTAGGGCCCCACCGGTCGCGCTCGGCGGACCGGCGCCGGTCGCGGTCGACGCCGACCCGCCGCCCGCGTTCGCCGCGGCGGTCGTGCCGCTCGCGTTCGGGGCGCCGGTCGCGCCGCTCGGGATCGGGGCGGACGCGGCCCCGGCGGACGACGTCGAGGGGGCGCTCGGTGTCGTGGCGCTCGGCGTCGTGGCGGTCTGGACGGCTGTCGTGGTCTGGGTGGCCGGGACGGTCGGGACGGCGGTTCCGGCGGTTCCCTGGGCGCCGGCCGTCGGGTTCGAGGACGTGCCCGCCGCGGTGGAGGACGAGGTCGAGGTGGTCTGCGCGAGGCCGCCCGGCGGGGTGATCGACGCGGCCGCCCGGGCGGCGTCG
Organism: uncultured Solirubrobacterales bacterium; assembly: GCA_963817865.1. Taxonomy (GTDB): domain Bacteria; phylum Actinomycetota; class Thermoleophilia; order Solirubrobacterales; family Solirubrobacteraceae; genus Palsa-513. The sequence continues at coordinate 63,895 of CAWFQO010000015.1, forward strand.
CCCGGGCCGGCGGTCAGGTAGCCGACGTCGCCGGGCGGCGCGTAGACCATCCCCTGCCGGGCCGCTGCCGCCTTCTGGAGGTCGCCGGCCCGGAGGGTCGAGATCTGGGCCGTCAACAGGGCGTTCGCGCGCTGGAGCGACGCCGCCCGACCGACCGACCGGCCGATGCCGGCATTCAGCTTGAGCAGCGCGACCTGCATGCCGACGATCCCGATCAGCGCGAAGGCGATGATCCCGATCCACGTCCGGCCGCTGATCAGCCGGTCGAGGAACGGGTGGTCGACCAGCCGCCGCAGCCGCGGCGCCAGCTGGGCCGCCGCCGGCGGCGGAGGGCTCGGACGCCGGGCTGGTCCGGAGACCCGCCGCGGGGCGATCGGCCGGCGGGCCGGGGCGCCCGTGCGGGCCGGAGCGGCGGCTCGCGCCGGGGCGCCGGCCGGGGTCATCGCCGACCATCCTCGAACTTGCGGGCCACCCGCAGGCGGGCACTCGCCGCGCGCGGGTTCGTCGCGACCTCTCCCGGCGACGCGGCGATCGCCCGGCGGTGGAGGAGCTCGCCCTCCGCGACCCGGCCACATCCGCAGACCGGCATCTGCGGCGGGCAGATGCAGCCCTGGGCCCGGGCGGCGAGGAACCGCTTGACCCGGCGATCCTCGAGCGAATGGAAGGAGATGCCGGCCAGCCGGCCGCCCGCGCCGAGCAGGCCCCAGGCGAGGGGCAGCGCCTCGTCGAGCTGGCCGAGCTCGTCGTTGACCGCGATCCGCAGCGCCTGGAAGCTCCGCTTGGCCGGGTGGCCGCCGGCGAACCGGGCCGGGGCGGGGACGGCGGCCTTGATCAGCTCGACGAGCTCGAGCGTCGTCGCGAGCGGCGACCGGCCGCGGGCGGAGACGATCCGGCGGGCGATCTGGCCGGCGTAGCGCTCCTCGCCGAATTCGCGCAACAGGCTCGCGAGGCGGCGCTCGTCCCACGTGTTGACGATCTCCCGGGCCGTCAGCTCCTGGCTCGGGTCCATGCGCATGTCAAGCGGCGCGTCGTAGGAGTAGGAGAAGCCGCGCTCCCAGGTGTCGACCTGCATCGAGGACATCCCGAGGTCGAAGTACGCGTGATCGGCGCGGACGCCCTCCGCGTCGAGGAGCTCCAGCCCCTCGACGAAGCTCGCCCGGATGAACCGCATCGAGCAGGAGACCTCGCGCGCCAGCGCGTCGAAGCGCTCCTCGGCCCCCGGGTCCCGGTCGATCGCGATCAGCGTCCCCGTCGGGCCGAGCCGATCGGCGACCAGGCGGGCGTGACCGCCCCCGCCGAAGGTGCAGTCGACCGCCAGCTGACCGGGAGCCGGATCGAGCATCTCGATCAGCTCGCCGGCGAGCACCGGGACGTGGGTGATGGTCATGTCAACCAGGATGGCCAAGTTGCGCGGTGATTCGTTGGACGGCGGCGGCCAGGGTTCCGTTGTGCTCGCTCCAGGCCCCTCGATCCCAGACCTCGAGGCACTCCCCCGCCCCGGTGATCACGACTTCCTTGCCCAGGCCGGTCTGCTCGAGGAGCTTGGCCGGCACCCCGGCCCGCCCAGCGCTGTCGAGCTCGATCTCATGCGAGTTCGAGTTGTAGAAGCGGTTGATCGTGGCGTACTCGGCCGAGAGCGGATGGAAGCTCGAGAGGATCGTCTCGAGGAAGGCGTCGAACTCGTCGGGGCGCCAGACCGAGATGCAGCTCCCGCTGTCGTGGCGTAGCGCGAGCACGAGGCCATCGGCGAACGTCGCCCGGAACTTGGCCGGGATCGTGAGCCGGTTCTTTGCGTCGAGTGTGTAGTCAAAGGTTCCGCGGAAGGCCATCTGCGTGGGTCCAAGGGGATCCGAACCGAGGTGGAGGAGTGGGAGGAGCCCCTCCACCCCGGTTCGGTGGCGCCGAAGCTACCCCACTTTCCTCCACTCCGCAACTCTATTTGCACACTTTCCCCCACGCAGCCGCACCGGAACGCCCCAGATCGCCCCCTACGCCCGCCGTTGCAGGTCGTTTGCGCCCGGCGGGCGTCGCCCGGACGGCTCCGCCCGATTGCACGTCCGCCTTCAGCGTCCGCCCCTGGGCGATGACTTGCAGGCCCGGTCGGCGCGGCGCGCTCCCGGGCGGGCAGGAGCGGACGCGCGCCGGGGCACCCCCCCGGCGCGCCCGCCCCTCGAATCAGCCGACCGGCACTCCGGCGAGGCTTGTGAACGCGTCCTGGTCGTTGGCCGGGTTCGCGTTCGCGGCCGGGCCGGTGCAGACCGCCGGCGCGGTGGTCGGCGTGCCGGTCCCCGGGCAGAGCACGACGTTCGGGTTGCGGGTGTCCGACCAGAACGGATGGGCGACGTCCGGCGCCGCGAGGCCAGCGTAGTCGCCGTAGAACACGCCGCCGAACTCGCTCGGCGGCGGCATCGAGGACCCGGTCACCCGCCGGGTGGCGAAGGCCCTCAGGTCGCGCGAGCCCGACAGGCTGATGTCGGACGCTCCGGTCGTCTCGTCGGCCCCATACTGACGGTCGTAGTAGGAGACGGCGAGCGTGCCCGTCCGGGTGAAGGCGGCCCACTGCCAGAACTGGTCGGTCGTGCCCTGCCCGGGATCCTGGGTGACGGTGGTCATCGTCCGCGGATCGGCGCTCCCCCCGGTGAAGCTGGCGCCGGCATCGTTGGACACGCTGACCAGGATGTCGTTGTTGCAAGCGCCGGCCGTCTTGACCCCGGTGTAGACCGGGTTGCCCTGGGCGCTGAAGCCGGCCGGGACGCAGCCGTTGCCCTCGTTGGAGTGCCGGTTGATGTAGGAGCCGAAGGTGACCACGACCTGGCGGGGGTTGTTCGGGTTGACCGCGCCGGACGGGTAGTTGGTGGCCCGGAAGAACGAATTGCTGGTCGCCCCCTTCTCGGGCACGCACGACCGGAACGGGTCCTGGCCGGTGTAGGTCGGGCAATCCGGGAGGTCGTAGTAGTCGGAGACCTTCACCGGCGCCGAGAAGGTCTGGCCGCCGTCGGTCGACTTGGCCAGCAGTACCTGGTAGCGGTTGTCGGGCAGCACCGGGGCCCGGCCGCCGCCCAGTGCCGGCGCCTCGCCGCCGCCGTCAACTCGGGTGCGAGGCCTGGTTGTTGTAGCTGTCGTAGGCGACGTAGAGCGCGCCGTCCGGGCCGGTGAACGGCTGCGAGTCCTGGTTCTCGTTGCACGGGCCATCCGGGGTCCCGGCGCCGAAGGTGTTGGTGCAGAACGGGCTGGCCGTGCTGACCAGCACCCGCGGGCTGAAATGCTCGCCGTAGTCGGAGGAGTGCGATTCCCAGATGTAGGCGCTGCCGTCGGCGGCGAACTCGGTCCAGGTCACGTAGACGCGGTCCTGGAAGGGGCTGCCGACGTGGTTGTCCACCGCGAGGAGCTGCTTGTCCTCGAATGGCTTCAGGCCGGTCCCGACCAGGTCGGCGCTCTCGGCCACCGGCCGGCCGGGGAAGTTCCATGAGGCGCCGTGGTTCTGCGTCGAGCGGAAGACGTAGAAGGCGCTCGAGATGTCCGGGTTCGAAGACGGACCCTGCTGCGGCGGGGCGCCCCGGTTGAACACCTGACACGAGAGGTAGGCGTTGCCCTTGGTGTCCCACGCCACCGATGTGTCGCCGCCGGCCTGCCAGTACTGGCGCGAGACCGCGCCGGTCCCGAAGGTCGGGTCCGACCGGGTGAACGACATCGGCACCGTCGTGTCGACCCAGTTCTGGCCGCCGTCGATGCTGTAGGAGGCGCCGCACTGGCCGTCGCCGCGCCGGTAGTCGTTGTAGCTCGCCACCAGGTGGCTCGTCTGTCTGGGATCGGCGGCGATCGAGGTCTCGTTCTGGGCCTGGGCCCGGCCCTGCAGATCGGAATCGGTGAGGTTCAGGCAGTTCTGGTTGACCTTGACGTTGGCGCCCAGGTTCTGCGGGCAGTCGCGCGTGCCGAGGGGGAAGTAGTTCTGGAGGCCGTCTGCCGGTTGCAGCAGACCTGCGGGGGGCAGCCTGGTCGCGGCGGCGGGCGAGGAGCCGCTGGTGAGCTCACTCGCCGCGAAGCCGGAGATGATCCGGCGCTGGATCTGGTTGAGGTGTCCGTAGTCGAGTGCCCCGGCGAGCGTGGTCGTACCGACCAGCTCGATGACGCCCAGCGCGACCAGGGCGCTCCCGAGAGCCGCCAGGATGATCCGCCTCTTCATCTCCCCTACCCCTTCTCTGGGCGGACCGCCGATCGACTCGACCGCGTCGCCCTCCGTGGTTCACCGACCGGGTCAAGGTATCCGGCCGGGCCAGCGGCTGTCAACGACTCGCAAAGGTCGGAGCCCTGAAATAAACCGTGCAGATCGGGGGGGTGGGCAGGAATCGCGCTTATGATGCCGACGCCCCCCGGGGCCCCCTATGGACACTGCCCGACGCGGAAACTACAACTCAGGCGAGGACTTCGTGCTCGAGTACGGCGAGCTTCGGTTCACCTTCAACGAGCGCGACTTCCAGGAGCGCTGCGAGCAGGCGGCCCTCCGGCTCGGCTTCGTCGCCGGACGTCTCGACGAGGCCGAGCGCGAGGATCTCGTCAACCTCGCGGTCAACGGCGAGATCCAGGATCCGACCTCGGCGCTCGGTGAGCACGTGAACGACTGCTGGCCCGAGCTCGTCGGGCCCGCCGAGCGCTCGCTCGTCCACTGGCTGCGCCGGCTCGTCTTCCGCGGCGCCTGGCTCGACCAGCGGGTCAACGAAGGCGAGCTCGAGGTCGCCTTCTGCGACCAGACACACAACTTCGAATACGTCCAGCCCGATCGCGGCCGTGAGCCGATCGAGCTCGCCCCCGAGCCCTCCTGGGGCCGGGTGGCCTACCGACCGTAAGGACCGGCGACCGGCCCGGCGGCCGCGACGGCGCTACGCCTTGGCCCGAGCCTTGGCGATCGCCTGATAGCCCTCGAGGCCGACCAGGAGCTCGGCGCGGAGCGTCCCGCTGGCGATCGGATCGATCGCCGGGAGGTGTCCCCGGGCGACCCGGCCGGCATCGAAGGCGACCACGGTCGTCTCGCCGCCGTAGGGGCGCTCGGCCGTCCCGATGACGGTCAGCGAGCCGCCGTCGCGGACGTTGCGGGCGGCGGCCAGGACGCGGCGGGCGACCGGGGCGTGGAGCCCGTCGAGCGTGTCGATCAGGAGCACGGCGTCCCCACCCCGGGCGGCGACCCGGCGGCCGCGCTCGACCGCCTGCTCGACCGCGCTCGCCTGGGCCTCGGCCGCCGCGGCGAAGGTCAGGCCGCTGACCGTGGCGATCGCCGACTCCTTCCACTCGCTCAGCTCCTCCGGGCGGATGCCGACGAGGAGGACCTCGAGCTCGAGGTCCTCGATCGCGGCCAGCGCCCCGGCGAGGCGCTTGATCGCCTCGGTCTTGCCCGACCGGGGCGCACCGGAGAGGACCACGCGCGAGCCCCGGCCGATCGGCGCATAGAAGCCGATCGCCGCGAGCGTCTGATCCTCGTCCCCGAGCGGGAGCACCGCGCTCGGGAAGTCGGCGTCGAGGTCCTCGAGGCGGGTGCCCCGGACGGCCTCGTCGGCGGCGACGCCGTTGATCGTCGCCACCCGGATCAGCGACGGATGGCGCTCGGAGCGCCGGGCCCGGCGGACGGGGCCGCCGACGCGGTCGCCGGCGACGAGCTCGCAGCGGCGGGCCTGGGCCGCCGAGATGTAGACGTCGTCGTCGGACGGGTCGGGTGGCGCGACGCGCAGGAAGCCGGAGCCGTTGGCCAGGAGCTCGACGATGCCCTCGACGATGTTCGCGTCCTCGGCGGAGCCGGCCGACGTGGGCTCCTCCTCGACCGCCGCCGGCTCGGGCGCCCGCGGCTCCTCGGCCTCGCGCCGGGCGCGGCTGGCGCGCCGGGCCCGGGGAGCGCGCGGCGCCGGCTCGGCGTCCGCCTCGGGCTCCGCCGGCGCCGCCGCCGGCTCGTCGGCCTCCTCGGCGCGGGCCGCGGCGCTGCGGCGTCGGCGCGGCGCGCGGGCCGGCCGGGCCGGGGCGTCGGCGACGGCCTCCTCAGCGTCGCCCTCGTCGCCGCCCTGGCGCTCGAGGATGGCGTCGGCGAGCTCGGCCTTGCGCAGACGGCGGAAGCCGTCGATGCCGAGCGTCGAGGCCAGGGCGTGGAGATCGGCAAGTGGACTGGCGTCGAGCGCGGAGCGGGTGAGAACGGGCATCTCTTGGTTCCTCCTGAACGGGTGGTAGGCGTCCCGCGGCGTTGAGACAGCCGCCGGCAACCGTGGCGCCGAGAGTCGGCGCGCTTGTACACCAAGCTTAGAGACCCGGCAGGACGAGGACCTTCTCACCCCAGAAGCTCGCGAGCGGATTGGCGTTGAAGCTCGGGACCGACCGGTACCCGGCCGTCTCGTAGAGGCGTTGGGCGTGAGGCTGGGCCGGTCCGGTGTCGAGGCGGGCGACCCGGTAGCCGAGCGCCCGGGCGGAGTCCTCGAGCGCGCCGAGCAGCGCCCCGGCCAGGCCGCGCCCGCGGGCGTCGGGAACCACGTACATCCGCTTGATCTCGCAGGCCCCGTCCGGGAGGCGCTTGACGCCGCCGCAGCACACGGCCCGGCCGGCGTCGTAGCCGACGAGGAAGACGCCGTCCGGCGGACCCATCTCGGCCGGGGTCGCCGTCGGTGCGCCCGGCACGTCGATGCGCCCGTAGATCGGCTCGAGCTCGGCGATCATCGCCTCGACGAGCTCCCTCCCCGGCGATCGGTCGGCGGCTGTGCGGACGAACTCCAATTCCCGGCCAGGATAGGCGCAGTTAAGGTTCGGGCGATCGCGATCGATGACCCCAACCCCCGGGCACCGCACCGGCGGTCGAGCGTCGAGCTCGGCCGGGCCGTCCGCGACGGGCGGCGCATCGCCGAGTCCCTCCGGGCGCTCGACATCGGGTCGCTCGGGGCCGAGGAGGCGCGCCTGCTGGCGGGCGAGCTCGCCCGGTTCCTCGTCCGCCGGTGCGAGGGCGGCCACGCCGGCTGGCGCGTCCTGCGCCAGGTCCTCCTCGACGGGGGCGCCGAGATCCCCTGGGAGCGGTGCGCCCGGCTGGCCTACTCGCCGACGGCCACGCGCGTCCTGAGCGACTGCGCCGGGCCCGGCCGCACACCGCTCCTGCGCGTCCAGCACGCCGCCGCCGAGGAGCGGGCCCGGGCCCTCGTCGCCCACTCCGACCCGGGCGAGATCCTCGAGCGCCTGGAGATCATCGTGGCCCGGCCGCCCGGGCGGCCAGCCTGGGCCGCGGCGCTCGTCGGGGCGGTCACCGCCCGCTCGCGCGAGCAGGCCATCGGCCTCCTGGCCGACGGGGTCGGCGGCGTCGTGCGGGCCGCCCCGCCCGGGGCACGGGGCGCGCGATGAGCGCCGGGCTAGCAGGCCTAACACAGCTGCCGCCAGACCCGTCGTTCGCGGTCTTCCGCACAACCTGGCGTGCGCACCCTCGGGACCCTCGAGACCTCTAAGCCCGGATCCACCGATCGTGTAGGCCGGTTCCGTCCGGTCGTTGCAGAAGAATGACCTCCAGTGCAGGGCTTTTACGGCTGTTGGCGGCAGCCGGGGCCTGCAACGGGAGGTCACCTTCGTGGTGCACGATGACAGGCCGGTCGGACTGGACGGGGTCGAGGTCGTTTTTGATGATGAGAAGGTCGTCTCGGACGCGGGTGTGATGCTCGTCGCGACGCTCGCCGGGCGCCTCGGGATTGAGGCGTTGGCGGTGGATCTCGTGCGGCTGCGCCCGGGTCGGCCGGGGCCGGCGAACGCGGGGCGCAAGATCATGGCGCTCGTGTTCGCGATGATCTTGGGCGCTGACAGCATCGATGACTGCCAGGTGCTCCGGGCGGGTCGCACCGGGCGCCTGTTGGGGGGCTGGATCCCGGCACCGTCGACGTTGGGGACGTTTCTGCGGGCCTTCACCTTCGGGCATGTCAGGCAGCTCGACGCGCTGTTGGGCCGGTCGATCGAGCGGGCGTGGAAGGCCGGCGCCGGCCCCGGCGAGGGGCGGCTGGTCGTCGATGTCGACAGCTTCGTCGGCGAGGTCTGCGGTCGGTTGAAGCAGGGCGCCAGCTACGGCTACACCCGGCTGCTGGGCTACCACCCGCTGCTCGCGACCAGGGCGGACACCAGGGAGACGCTGCACATCCGGCTGCGGAAGGGCTCAGCGAACACGCAGCGGGGCATGAAGCGCTTCACCGAGGAGCTGATCGCCCGGGTCAACCGCGCCGGCGCGAACGGCGTGAAGCTCCTCCGCGCAGATTCGGGGTTCTGGAACACGAAGGTCTTCGAGCTCCTCGAGAACGCGGGCTGGGAATACTCGATCGGGGTGCGGATGATCAAGACCGTCCGCGCTGCGGTCGATCAGATCGCTGAGGACGCCTGGCAGACGATCGCCTACCCCGATGAGGGCGAGGCGCAGATCGCCGAGACCGTCTACGGCGGCCGGCGCCTGGTCGTCCGGCGGACCCGCCTGACCGGGGCCAAGCAGGCCGAGCTGTGGCCCGACTGGCGACACTTCTGCTTCCTCACCAACCGCACGGAGGCCGTCGTGCTTGTCGAGGCTGAGCACCGCGATCACGCCGTCGTTGAGCA
>CAWFQO010000016.1:0-59059 GCA_963817865.1 uncultured Solirubrobacterales bacterium
GTCCACGAAGACTCGCATCGCCGCGGACGCGGCGAGACTCAGCCTCGCCGCCCGAGCACCCAGTAGAACATCGAGTTCCCCGGGTTGACCACGACGAGCCACCGCCACATCCGCTTGCTCCCCCGCACCTGATCCTCGGCCCGTCGTCCCAGATCCCGCCAGGCGAGCACCGCAAGGATCACCTCGACCGGCACGAGGATCCCGATCAGCAGCCGCTTCTGTTTCGCCGTCATGACTCGACGATCGCCAGAACCAGGCAATGCACTCCGGAGCCCAGGTGCCGCGGGCCGGCCGACGAGAACCTCATCGAGGCGAAGTCCAGGCCCCCAGACGAGCCCCGCGCGCCGGCCCCTGACCCCGCTCCCCGGGCGGCGACCAGCTCGATCCTCCGGCGGGCCCCGCCCCGAGGCGACGTTCGCCGGCCGGACCCGCCGATCGTGGTGGCGGCGTGCCACGCCGGCGGTGCCGGCGGCCCGGGCGGTCAGGGTGGGCAAGCACCGGATGGATGACGCGCCCGGCCGCCCTGGCTCCGATCGACTTCGTCGCGTAGGGTGCGCCGAGCACGATGACTGAAGACGTCTCGACCCAGACGACTCGCCCAACCGACCGGGACCTCGCGTTCGCCCTCGGCCTCCTCCGGACCCTGACCCCGATGCAGGCGATCCGCGATCCGGCGCTCAACCAGGCCCTCGCCCCCTTCCGCGGCCACCCGCCGATCGGCCTCCTCTGCGGGAACGCGACCTGCCCGCGCCCCTTCCTCTGGTGCGCCCTCGACCCGCTCACCGCCCGCGTCCGCTTTGCCACGACCCCGCCCGACCCGTCCGCCGCCGCCCGGCGAGTCCCCCCGCCCTTCGACCGGTGGACACCCGCCGACGACGCCGGCGAGTCGGTCGTCCCGCCCGGTGAGCCGCTCCTCCGCTGGCGCTTCCTCTGTCCCCGGTGCCGGCGGGCCTGCGTGCTCAGCAACGGCCGGATGATCGTCCTCATCGCCCGGGCCCTCGCCTCGGGCCGGGACACCCTCAGGCCGGCGGCCGAGGACTAGACCCGAGGGCGACGGCGTCGGCGATGATCGCCGCGTGGTCGAAGGCCACCGCCGGCAGGCTTCCGACCGGGAACCAGCGGGCGTCCGCGGCGTCGTCGCCCCCCACGACCGCCGCCTCGCCCGGCAGATCCGCCCGGTAGGCCACCGACACCGTCCAGCCCCGCGGATCGCGCCCCGGCGCGTCGTAGACGCCGACCAGCCGCAACCCCCCGGCCGACCCGAGGCCCGTCTCCTCGTCGAGCTCCCGACGAGCCGCGTCCACCGTCGGCTCCCGATCCTCGACGAAGCCCCCTGGGCAGAGCCCACTCGCCCTCGAACGGCGGATGGCGGCGCTGGACGAGGAGCACCGACCCCGCGCCCGCCCCGGCCACGACGACGACGTCGGCGGTCAGCATCGGGCGGGGGTCCCGGGCAGCGCTCATCGCCCTACGGTAACCGGCCCTCCGGCCCCCGACTCGCCCCAGCCCGGTCCGGCCCGGCCCGGCCCGGCCCGGCCCGGCACATAGGATGGCGGGGGGCGAGCGAAGAGCGACCGAGCGGAGGGAACATGCGGGAAAGGGTGCGGGAGCGGATCCTCGCGGGAACGGTGTTCGCCGGCGAGCGCTGCCTCTGGCAGATCGAGAAGCTCATCGGCCGGGCCTCGCTCGTCGGCGAGGCGACCTTCTTCGACCCCGCCGACTTCCCCTGGGTCCGCCGCCTCGAGGACGGTTGGCCGCTGATCCGGACCGAGCTCGACCGGGTGCTCGAGGACCGCGAGGACCTCCCGAACTTCCAGGACATCTCCGTCGACCAGGCCACGATCACCAACGACGACAAATGGAAGACGTACTTCCTCTACGGCTACGGCTTCAAGTCGCAGGCCAACTGCGCTCGCTGCCCCGAGACCGCCCGCCTCTGCGCCGAGATCCCCGGCATGAAGACCGCCTTCTTCTCGATCCTCTCGCCCCGCAAGCACATCGACCACCACCGCGGCCCCTACAAGGGCGTCCTGCGCTACCACCTCGGTCTCCGCATCCCCGAGCCCGCCGACGGCTGCCGGATTCGCGTCGACGAGGACGTCCGCCACTGGACCGAGGGCGGCTCGCTCGTCTTCGACGACACCTATGACCACGAGGCCTGGAACGACACCGACGACGTCCGGGTCGTCCTCTTCGTCGACTTCGTCCGCCCCCTCCGCTTCCCGGCCAGCCTGGTCAACTGGCTCGTCCTCCAGGCGATCGCCTTCTCGCCGTTCATCGGCGACGCCAAGCGCCGCCACAACGACTGGGAGAAGCGCTTCGAGGCGCTCAAGGCCCGCCGCGAGCCGGCCGGCGTCGGCGCGGGCCGGTCCGGCGTGTGACCAGCGTCACACTGCCGGGGGTCCGGCGCATTAGCGTTTCCAGCGTGGGCTTCCGACTGCTGGCCCGGTGTATCGCCTAGGCGACCTCATCGCCCTCGGCGGGCTGCTCGCGGTTCTCGGCGGCCTCGTGGCCTGGAATCGCCTCCGGCCGCCCGGCACGGCCGGACTGGTCGTCTCGATCGTGCTGGGGCTGGCGGTCTTCGTTGGCCTGCGGGTTGTCCGCGAGCGTCTGCTGTTCGACCGCCCAAGCCGCCCGCCGGCGCCGCTCGAGCGCGCGGCGCTCGCGGCGCGCGCCGACTCGATCTGCGCCACCGTCGACGACCAGCGGTTCGCCGACGTGCGCCAGGACCAGGCCAGCGAGGTCGCCGATCGGGGCGGCGCGTACGCGCAGATCGACGCGCAGGAGGCTCGGGCCCTGAGCGCGGTCATCCCGGCGCCCGACGTCGAGCGCGACTGGCGCCGCGTCGTGGCGGCCATCGTCGCCGAGAATCGCTACGTCGACGCCCTCGTGCACGGCGATTTCGCCGCCCGGCCGCCGCCCGACCGGGTCGCCGCCAAGGCCGCGCGCGCGGCACGGCGGCTCGGCATCGACTGCAGCTCGCTCAGCCCGTAGTCGCCTCCAGCCGCGCCAGCGCCACCGCGATCGCCGCCGGGTTCGAATCGACGAGGACGAACCGGCGCCCCATCGCCCGGGCCACCGCCCCGAGGGTCCCCGAGCCCGCGAAGAAGTCGAGGCACCAGCCGCCCGGGCGCGACGACGCCCCGACGATCCGCCGCACCACGCCCTCCGGCTTCTGGGTCGGGTAGCCCGTCTTCTCCCGTCCCGCCGTCGGGACGATCGTGTGCCACCACACGTCGGTCGGCAGCTTTCCCCGCTCCGCCTTCTCTGGCCCGACGAGGCCCGGCGCCATGTACGGCTCGCGGTCGGCCGCCTCGCTGTCGAACCAGTAGCGGTCGCGGTCGCGGACGTAGACCAGGATCGTGTCGTGCTTGGCCGGCCACCGCCGCTTCGTCTTGCCCCCGTAGTCGTAGACCCAGATGATCTCGTTGAGGAAGCACTCCCGCCCGAAGATCCGGTCGAGCTCGACCTTGACGTAGTGGGCCTCACGCCCATCGAGATGGACGTAGAGCGTCCCGTGCCCGGCCAGCAGGTCCCGCGCCCGCTCCAGGCGCGGCCCGAGGAAGCCCACGTAGTCCTCGTAGTCGTCGGCGTAGGCGCTCCGGCCCAGCTCGCGGCGGGTGTAGCCGCGGCCGCCGAAGCCCGGCGTCCCCGCCTCGTCGCGCACGACCGACAGTGTCCGGCGCGTCTGCGGCGCCCCGGTGTTGAACGGCGGATCGATGTAGATCAGGTCGAACGCCCCGTCCGGCAGCGCCCCCAGCACCACGGCGTTCTCCGCCCGGATCAGCAGATCGTCGCCGAGGGTCAGGCGCCCGGGCACCTCGGCCTCCTCGAGGACGATCATCCCCGGCCGAGGACAGCCGGCGTTCCGGCCGGGACGCGTCCCCCCGCCGAGGACCCGAACGCGCTCCGAAAAATCAACGTGCGCTTAGAACTCGATCACGCTGCGGATGCCGTCCTGCGCCTCGATCAGCTCGAAGCCCCGGTTTACCTCGTCGAGGCTCAGCCGGTGGGAGATGAACGGATCGACGTCGATCTCCCCGGCCAGGTACCGGTCGACGAGCCGGGGCACATCCTCGCGGCCCTTGAGCCCGCCGAACGAGCTCCCGCACACCCGCCGTCCCGTGATCAGGAGGCGGGGGACGATGTCGAGCGTCTCCCCCCGCCCGGCCACCCCGGCCACCGTGCACAGGCCCCAGCCCATCCGCGCCGCCTCGACCGCCTGGCGCATGACCCCCACGCTCCCGGTCGCCTCGAACGTGAAGTCCGCCCCGAAGCCCCCGGTCAGCTCGAGGATCGCGGCCACGGCGTCCGGGCCGCCGGGCAGCGTGTCGGTCGCCCCCTGCCCCCGGGCCAGGTCCAGCCGCTCCGGCGAGAGGTCGACGCACACGATCCGCTCGGCTCCCTGGAGCCGGCAGCCGGCGACCGCGCCCAGGCCGACCATCCCCGCGCCGAACACGACGCACGTCGACCCGGGGGTCACGGCCGCCGTCTTCATCGCCGCCCCCAGCCCGGTCGACAGGCCGCAGGCGAACAGGCAGGCCCGGTCGAGCGGCGCCTCCCGGTCGATCCTGGCCAGGGCGATCTCCGGCATCACCGTGTACTCGGCGAACGTCGACGTCCCCATGAAGTGGCGCACCCGCTCCCCCCCGCGGGAGAGGCGGGTCGTCCCGTCGGGGAGGTGGCCCCGGTTCTGCTCCTCGCGGATGGCCAGGCAGAGGTTGGTCTCGGGGCTGCGGCAGTGGACGCACTCGCCGCACTGCGGCGAGAACAGCGTCACCACGTGGTCACCCACCGCGACCATCGAGACTCCCTCGCCCACCCGCTCGACCACCCCGGCGCCCTCGTGTCCGAGGACGGTCGGCGCGTAGCCCGACGGGTCGACGCCGGACGCCGTGTAGACGTCGGTGTGGCAGACGCCGCACGCGACCAGCCGGACGAGCGCCTCGCCCGGTCCCGGCTCGTCGAGGTCGACCTCCTGGACGACCAGCGGCTCGGCGAACTCCTCGAGCACCGCCGCCCGGATCCTCATCGCCAGCGCCCCATCGGCCGAGCATAGCCACTCGACGCCACAGCCCGCCGGCGACGCGCTGGGCACGCGCCGCCGGCATGGGGAGGGGGCTGCTGGGTCTGGGCGGGACACGTCGGACACGACCCGCGGCGATCGAGCCACGGACGCCGCGTCAACGACGCTGGGAGGTCACACCGGTCTGCCGATGTGCCGAATCAGCACGCCTGTCAGGTGCTGGTTGCGGATGGGTTGCCGGTCGGCGGACCGGCGGTAAGGCCTCGTAATCACGATCCGAATGGTGACCACCCGTCCCCGCCTCGGCTACGGCCGCCGGGCCAAGATTCGACCCGGCCGCCTGGACCGGCGGTACCGGCGCCGGTCGATATTCTCGGCGGCGTGCCCTCCTTCCTCCACGACGGCCAGCGCCTCGCCTACACCGAGCTCGGCGATCCCGACTGCCCCCGCACCACCGTGCTCCTCCACGGGCTGCTCCTCTCCCAGAAGATGCACATGCCCCTGGCCCGGACCCTCGCCGACCGCGGCAACCGGGTGATCACCATCGACCTCCTCGGCCACGGCGAGTCCGACCGCCCGGTGGACATGCTCAGCTACTCCATGAGCCAGTGGGGCGAGCAGGTGATCGGCCTGCTCGACCATCTCGGCACCGATCAGGCCGTCCTCCTCGGGACCTCGCTCGGGGCCAACGTCGCCCTCGAGTCCGCGGCCCTCGCCCCGGCCCGGCTGCGCGGGATGGTGATCGAGATGCCCGTCCTCGACAACGCCCTCCTCGCCTGCACGATCGCCTTCGCCCCGGTCATGCTCGCCACCACCTTCGGGCTCCCCGTGACCCGGCCCATCACCCGGGCGCTCGCCGCCCTCCCCCGCTGGGGGCTTCCGTTCTGGGGCGAGGTGATGCTCGACTGGGTCAGCCAGGACCCCGCCCCATCCGGAGCCGTCCTGCGCGGGCTGGTCTTCGGCCGCGTCGCCCCCCCGCGGAGCGTCCGCCGCCGGCTCGAGACCCAGGCGCTCGTCATCGGCCACCGCAGCGATCCCGTGCACGCCTTCTCGGACGCCGACATGCTCGTCGACGAGCTCCCCCACGGGCGGCTGGTCGAGGCGAGCTCGATCCTGGAGCTCCGGCTCGCCCCCGAGCGCCTGACCCGCGAGATCAGCAGCTTCATCGACGAGTGCTGGCGGCCCCGCGCCGCCGCGCCCGCCCGCCGCCCCGCCGCCTCCGGCTGACGGCCTGCCCGCTACGCTTGGCGGCCGATGTCCAGCCGGATACAGGAGAAGGAGCGCCGCAAGGCCGAGCGTCTGGCCGCCCAGCGGCGCGCCGAGGCGGCCGCCGCGAAGAAGCGCCGCCTCCAGATGGTCGGCGGCGGCCTCGTCGCCGTGGCCATCGTCGTCGCCCTCGCCGTCGCCCTCCTCGGCGGCGGCTCCTCGACCGCCGGGCTCAGCGCCAACTCCTCGGTCTCCCAGGACATCGCCGGCATCAAGCTCCCGGCCGCCAAGATCACCGACCTCAAGCAGGCCGCCGCCGCCGCCGGCTGCACCCTCCACACCTATCCCGCCGAGGGCCGCACCCACGTCACCGTTCCCGTCACCTACAAGACGAACCCCCCGACGTCGGGCAACCACGACCCAATCCCGGCGGCCGACGGCGTCTACGCCAGCGCCAACACCCCCGCCAAGGAGCACTTCGTCCACACGCTCGAGCACGGCCGCATCGAGTACCAGTACCGGCCCGGGACGCCGGTCGCCCAGATCAAGGAGCTCGAGGCCCTGTGGAACGAGACCTACATGGGGGCTCCCGGCTACAAGCAGCTCCTCTTCCAGAACAACACCAACATGCCCTACGCGGTCGCCGCCACCGCCTGGACCCAGCTGATCGGCTGCCCGAACTTCAACCCGAAGATCTTCGACGCCCTCCGCGACTTCCGCAACGCCTACATCGACAAGGGGCCCGAGCAGATCCCTCCGACCTGAGCCGGCCCCCTCGGCGTCCACTAGCCCTCGCCGTGGATCGGGGACGCGGACGGGGTCAGCAGGGCTCCGGCCGTCATCATCCGCTCGATCGCCTGGGCTGCCCGCTCGGCCGCCTGGGCCAGCGCCTCGTCGAGGTGGGCGCCCATCAGGGCCACCGCCGTCTCCGGGTCGTCGCCGAGGAGGGCGTAGACGATCGCCAGGTGCTGGGCCGTGGTGATGGCGATCCGGTCACGGTGGACGAAGTTCTGCATCCGGACGACCCGGATCCGGTCACCCACCACCTGGAGCTGCTCGACGATCGCCTGGTTCCCGGCCGCCTCGGCCAGGCGGAGGTGGAAGTTCTCGTCGATGACCACGAGCCCCGGGTCCGGCTCCGGGGGATTGGCCGCGAGGTCGGTCCAGTCGTCGTGGATCGCCCGCAGGGCGATCTCGTCGTGACGCCCCCCGTGCTGGCGGGGGCGGACGAGCGCGGCGAGCTCGAGGATCCGCCGCAGCTCGTAGAGGTCCCGGATCCCGGCGAGGTTCGGGCTCCGCGGGTAGAAGCCGCCCTGCGGGCGCCGGACGACCAGGCCCTCCGCCTCGAGGCGCATCAGCGCCTCGCGCACCGGCGTCCGCGACGCGCCGAGGCGCTCGGCCAGGTTGACCTCGGCCAGGCGCTCGTTGAGTGGGTGGGAGCCGTTCAGGAGCCCCCGGCGGAGCACGTCGTAGACCTCGCTGCTCCGCGGCCGCGCCGCCCGGGTCGGCTCCCGGCCGGGCGCCGCGCCGGTCACCGGCTCGCCGGCTCGAGGAGGTCGAGCTGGGAGACGTGCGCGGTGACGATCCGCCACCCGTCCTGCGTGCGCACCCACGTCTGCGACTGGCGCCCCACCCGCCCCGACCTGGTCCGGCGGAACTCGGCCGAGGTCACGGCGAGGTCGCGGCCGAAGGTCGTCACCACGGCGTGCACGATCTCCCGTTCGAGATCGCCGGTCGGTCGCTGCTCGCGGAAGCGGGCGATCGCCGCATGGCTGTAGAGGTTCTCGCCCGCCCCGTAGCGGACGACGAGCGGGTCGTCCCAGAAGAGCTCGTCGAGCACCTCGACGTCGTTGGTCACGAACGCGGTCTCGTAGCGCTCGAACTCGGCCGTGACCTCGGCCACGATCTCCGGGAGGTTCACCTCCACGGCACCGGCACCTCCCCGACCGCGGCCAGGCCGCGCCGCTCCAGTCGGGCGGCGAACCGCAGGAGGGTCGCCTCGGTGTGGTGGCCGCCGATCAGCTGGACCCCGAGCGGCAGGCCGCCGTCCGTCGGCACCGGGACCGTGACCACCGGGAGCCCGGCGAAGGAGATCGGCTGGGTGTACACGCCGAGGTACGGCTGGGTCAGGACGGTCTCCCCGTCGACCACCGCCTCCCGCTGGCCGACGAGCGGCGCCGGGAAGGGCGTCGCCGGGGCCAGCACGACGTCGACCGTCCGGAAGACCTCGGCCATCCGCGCGCTGAACCACGCCCGGAACCGCTGGGCCCCCAGGTAGGCCCGGGCCGGAACGAGGGCCCCGGCGAGGAAGCGGTCGCGGGTCATCGGGTCGAAGTCGGCCGGCCGGCGGCGCAGATCCTCGAGGTGGAGCTGGGCGCCCTCGGCCGCCGTGATCACCATCGCCGCCGCCCGCGCCTCGGCCGCCCCGGGGAGGGTCACCCGCCGGGTCACGCCGAGGGCCGCCGCCAGGTCCGCGGCCGCCGCCAGGGCCGCCGGCTCGCCGCCCCGGGCGAAGTAGCCGTCGGCCAGGGCGATGCGCAGGCCGCCGCCCGCATCCCCCGGGTCCCCCCGGTCCCCCGGATCGCCGGCGCCGTCCGGGTCGACCGGCGGCGGGCGGTCGAGGGCCGCGGGGGCCCCGCCGCCGTCGAGCAGGTCGAAGCTGACGGCGAGGTCGCGCACGCTCCGGGCGAACGTCCCGACCGCGTCGAGCGTCTCGCAGAACGGATACATCCCCGCGCAGGAGATCCGCCCGAAGGTCGGCTTGAGGCTGAACACCCCGCAGAGGGCGGCCGGGACCCGGACCGACCCGTTCGTGTCCGAGCCCAGGGCGAGGGGCACGAACCCGCCGGCCACCGCCGCGCCCGACCCGCCCGAGGACCCGCCGGCGACCCGCTCCGGGTCGAACGGGTTCCGGCAGGCCCCGTAGTGGGCGTTCTCGGTGGTGAACCCGTAGGCGTACTCGTCCATGTTGAGCATTCCGACGAGAACCGCCCCGGCCCGGCCCAGGCGGGCGACCGCCTCGGCGTCGGCCCGGGCCGGCCGGTCCTCGGCGCTGATCTTCGCGCCGGCGACCGTCACCTCCCCGGCCACGTCGAAGAGGTTCTTCACCGCGAACGGGGCCCCGGCCAGCGGCCCGGGGTCGATCCCGGCGGCGACGTCGGCGTCGACCCGGCCGGCCTCGGCCAGGGCCCGGTCGGCGAGCACGGCCGTGAAGCTGTTGACCGTCCCGTCCCCGGCGGCGATCGCCGCCAGCGCATGCTCGGCGACCGCGACGGCCGCCAAGCGCCCGCCCCGGACCTCGGCGGCGATGCCGACGGCGTCGGTCGGCAGCTCGCTCACGACTCGCCGTCCGTGGCTGGGCCCGGGCCCCGGTCCCGGTCCGGGGCGGGCGGGGCGAGGTCGAAGGCGTCGACCAGGGCCGCTCGGTCGAGGAGCACGGCGAGGTGGCGGACGACACCCGGCCACCAGGCCGCCTCGACCTCGAGGTCGCCCAGGCGGGCCGCCGCGCGGGCGTAGGTGTCGAGCTCATCCACGGCGGGCCTCCGGAACGGCGGTAGGGGTCTGGGTCTGGCGCTGGCGGCCGGCGCGGTCCCGGCGGGCCGGCCTGTGGACACAACCGTATACAGCCGTGGCGTCCGGGTCGATGGCCCTCCGGTCCATGGCGCTTTGTGCCGCCGGTCCATGGCGGAGACCCCCCACCCCGCCGTACTTTGTCGTTCATCAGCGGCCTGTCGACGGCGTTGTATACAAGTCGTCGAGGAAGGCCGGCCCCAGAGAAAGGGTCCAATGACTTCCATGCTTGGCCTCGAGCGGGAACCGGCGCCGGCCGCCGCGGTCCCGGCCGAGCCGTATCCGTTCCGCCTGGTCCCGGCGACGACCGCCCTGGTGATCATCGACATGCAGCGCGACTTCCTCGAGCCGGGCGGCTTCGGAGAGGGTCTCGGCAACGACGTGAGCCTGCTCCAGGCGGTCGTCGCCCCCCTCCGCGAGGTGCTCGCGGCGGCCCGGGAGAGCGGGATGATGGTCATCCACACCCGTGAGGGCCACCGCAGCGACATGAGCGACTGCCCGCCGAGCAAGCGCGCCCGCGGCCGGCTGGAGTTCGGCATCGGCAGCCCAGGACCAAAGGGCCGGGTCCTGATCCGGGGCGAGCTCGGCCACGGGATCGTCGACGAGCTGGCCCCGGCCCCGGGCGAGGTGATCCTCGACAAGCCCGGCAAGGGCGCCTTCTACGCCACCGACCTCGAGCTCCTCCTGCGCAACCAGGGCATCACCAGCCTGATCGTCACCGGGGTGACCACCGAGGTCTGCGTGCATACAACGGTGCGCGAGGCCAACGACCGGGGCTTCGAGTGCCTGGTCCTGGCCGACTGCGTCGGCTCCTACTTCCCGGAGTTCCACGCCGTCGGACTGCGGATGATCGCCGCCCAGGGGGGGATCTTCGGGTGGGTCGCGCCTTCGGGCGCCCTGCTCGACGTCCTCGCCGGCACTCGGGGCGCCTCCGGGGAGCGCCACCAACGGGGCCGCCGCCGCCGCGTCCACCGCGCCGCTCGCCAACGCCACCAGCCAGGGGGAATAGCCGCCATGTCAACCGCTTCGATCCTGCCCAGCCGTCCGAGCTTCGGAGGTACGGGGAGCCCGCTCTGGACCCGCGGCGATCTCAACGCCTTCTTCGGCCTCGGCATCAACATGCTCGTCAACGTGCTCGTGATCGCCGGCCTGACCTCTGGCGTGGTCCACATGAGCGCGCACGACACGTTCCGGGTGATCCTCCCGGCGCTCGGCGTCGAGCTCCTCCTCGGCAACGTCTTCTACTTCATGCTCGCCCGCCGGCTCGCCCGCCAGGAGGGCCGCGACGACGTCACCGCCATGCCCTACGGGCCGAGCGTCCCGCACATGTTCATCGTCTCGCTGGTGATCATGCTCCCGATCTTCATCCGCACCCACGACCCGATCAAGGCGTGGGAGGGCGGGATCGCCTGGGCCTTCATCATCGGCGTGATCATCCTGATCGGCGCGTTCATCGGGCCGACGATCCGTCGCTTCACCCCGCGGGCGGCCCTGCTCGGGACGCTGGCCGGGATCTCGATCACCTTCATCTCGATGCGTCCGGCCGCCCAGATGTGGGGCGCCCTGTGGATCGCGCTCCCGACCTTCGCGATCATCGTGATCGGCTTCGTCTCCGGCGTGCGCCTCCCCCGCAACTTCCCGGTCGGGCTCGCCGCCCTCCTCGTCGGGTCGGCGATCGCCTGGATCGGCGGCTACATGAACACCGCCGACGTCAGCTCGTCGGTCCACCAGATCGCGCTCGGGCTCCCGTCGCTGAACTTCAACCACCTCGTCAACGGCCTCAACGGGATCTCGCCGCTCCTGGCCACGGCGATCCCCCTCGGGATCTACAACTTCACCGAGGCGATGAGCAACGTCGAGAGCGCGGCCGCGGCCGGCGACAGCTACAACCTCCGCCACGTGCTCCTCGCCGACGGGACCGGCGCCGTGATCGGCTCGATGCTCGGCAGCCCCTACCCGCCGGCCGTGTACATCGGTCACCCGGGCTGGAAGCAGGCCGGTGGACGGATCACCTACTCGCTGGCCACCGGCGTGGGTATCTTCCTGTTCTGCACGATCGGACTCTTCCCGCTCCTGGCCGCCCTCCTCCCGATCCCGGCCATCGTGCCGATCCTCCTGTACATCGGCCTGGTCATCGGGGCCCAGGCGTTCGCGTCGGTCCCGCGGGCGCACTACGCGGCGATCGTCCTGGCCACGGTCCCGAACATCGCCCAGTGGGCGTCGGGTCAGATCGACAACACCCTGGCGGCGGCGGGGACGACGGCGGCCAAGGTCGGACTCGGCAACCTCGAGAACGCCGGGGTGATCTACGGGGGCATCGAGTCGCTCGGCCAGGGCGCCGTCCTCGCCGGGATGGTCCTCGGGGCGATCGGCGCCCTGATCATCGACCGCCGGTTCGAGCTGGCCGCCGGGTACTGCTTCTTCGGCGCCGCCCTGGCCTTCATCGGGCTGATCCACGGCCCGAAGGTCGGCTGGGCGATCTCGCCGAAGGTCGCCCTCGGCTACGCGATGGCCGGCGTCGTCTGCCTCGCCTTCGCCCAGCTGAAGGTGCCCCGCCGGGCCCTCGACCTCGACGACCCGATCGACGCGGCCGACGCGGCGGCCGGGGCCGCGGTCGCCGGCCCGTCGCCCACCGGGACGGCCGGGTTCGACCCGGTTCCCGGGGCGGAGCCGGTCCCGGCTTGACCCATCCGGCGGCCGGACATTGACCGAGGACCTCGGCATCCGGGGCCTGCTCGCCGCCTACCGGAGCGGCGCGCGGGCCCCGGGCGCCGTGATCCGGGCGGCGCACGCCCGGGCCGAGGCCTACGACCCGGCGGTCTGGACCCGCCTGCTCGACTGGGACGTCGTCGCCGAGTACCTCGGGCGCCTCGGCCCGCCCGCGCCCGACCGCCCGCTCTACGGGATCCCCTTCGCGATCAAGGACAACATCGACCTGGCGGGCGCCCCGACGACGGCCGCCTGCCCGGCCTTCGCCTACCTCCCGGCCCGGAGCGCCTTCGTCGTCGAGCGCCTGATCCGGGCCGGGGCGATCCCCCTCGGCAAGGCGAACATGGACCAGTTCGCCACCGGCCTCGTCGGGACCCGGACCCCCTACGGCGCGTGTCGCAGCGTGGTCGACGCCCGCTACGTCGCGGGCGGGTCGAGCTCCGGGTCGGCGGTCGCCGTCGCGGCCGGGCTGGTGAGCTTCGCCCTCGGCACCGACACGGCCGGCTCCGGCCGCGTCCCGGCCGCGTTCAACGGGATCGTCGGGCTCAAGCCGTCGCTCGGCCTGCTCAGCACGACGGGCGTCGTCCCGGCCTGCCGATCGCTCGACTCCGTCTCGATCTTCGCGACGAGCCCGGCCGACGCCGGCCTCGTTCTCGCCGCCGCCGCGGCCCCCGACCCGACCGATGCCTACTCCCGCCCCCGAGGGCGCCGCGCCCGCGCCGGCGCCCCGCCGCCGCCGGTCGCCCCGCCGCCGCCGGTCGCCCCGCCGCGCCGCCGCCGGCGCCGGCGCCCCGGATCGGCGTCCCCGGCCCGGGGCAACTCGACTTCTTCGGCGACGAGCAGGCGGCCGCCGCCTGGGCCGGGGCGCTCGACCGGGCCCGGGACCTCGGCTTCGAGCTCGCCGAGGTCGACCTCGAGCCCTACCGGGCCGCCGGGCGGCTCCTCTACGAGGGCCCGTGGGTGGCCGAGCGGACGGCCGCGGTCGGCGACTTCGTCGCCGCCCACCCCGACGACGTCGACCCGGTCGTCGCCGCCATCGTCGCCGCCGGGGCGCGCCTGAGCGCGGTCGACGCCTTCCGCGGCGCCCACCGCCTGGCCGAGCTCCGCCAGGCGGCGGCGCCCGACTGGGAGCGGGTCGACGCCCTGCTCCTGCCGACCGCCCCGACGATCTTCACCCCGGCCGAGATCGCCGCCGCCCCGGTCGCCCGGAACGCCGTCCTCGGCACGTACACGAACTTCGTCAACCTGATGGACCTGTGCGCCGTCGCCGTCCCGGCCGGGGTCCGGGTCGACGGGGCGCCCTTCGGCGTCTCGCTGATCGCCCCGGGCGGAGCCGACGAGCTCCTGCTGGCGCTCGCCGCGACCTGGCTCGGGGAGGTCGCGCCCACCGGGGCGAGCGTCGCCGGGCCGGGCGCCCCCGGTGAGGCGCGGGTCGCCGTGGTCGGCGCCCACCTGCGCGGCCAGCCGCTCAACGAGCAGCTGACCGGTCTCGGGGCCCGGCTCGAGGCCGCAACCCGGACCGCCCCGGTCTACCGCCTCTACGAGCTCCCCGGAGCCCGGCCCGCCAAGCCCGGCCTCGTCCGGTCACGGCCCGGGGAGGACGGCGCGGCGATCGAGGTCGAGGTCTGGCGGCTGCCCGAGGCCGGGCTCGGCCGGCTGGTCGCGACGGTCGCGCCGCCGCTCGCGATCGGCCCGGTCGAGCTCGCCGACGGCACGAGCGTCCCCGGGTTCCTCTGCGACCCGCGGGTCGCCGAGGGCGCGCGGGAGATCACCGGCTGGGGCGGCTGGCGGGCGTTCCTCGCTGCCGACGCGCCGGCGCTCCTGCCCTGAGCGGGTGCCTACCGGGCGGTCGTGCGCTGCGCGGGCGCAGCCGTCACGGTCGGCTCGGGGGTGCCCGGGTCGCGCCCGGTGATGCGGGCGCGCTCGAGCTCGCCGACGCCCCAGACGAAGCTCCGCACCGCGGCGAACCCGCGCGGGCGCTCGAGCTCGAACTCCGCCCGGATCGCGAGGCCGATCGCGCGCCTGCGCGCGCGAGCTGCCCGCCGTCGTCGCCACCAGTTGACCATCGTCGGCAAAGCGTACCTGGACCGGCGGTCCAGGTCCACCCGACTCTTTGTCGAGTCGACCGGCCGCCGTCCGGCCCCGGCCACCCGGTTCGCGGACGACCGACCCGGCCTCGAAGTCGAAAGCGCGACCCGCAGGTTTGGACCGCCGGTCGTAGCGCCAGAAGTCCCTCGCCCGGAAGACTGATCGCCACCAGGGCGCGCCGCCGGGGTCAGCACGGGCGTCGCGCCGGAGGTCTCTCGAACAGAGGAGTTGGCCCGATGTCGACGACGGTCACGCCGAGCGAAGGGTCGCGGGTCAAGCGGCAGTTCGCGAAGCTCGTCGAGAACCCGATGCTCGAGGACTACTCGCTCCGCTACGCGCCGAGCACGTTCCGCCGCTGGAGCGAGTACGTCGTGGCCACCGCCGCCCTCGGCGGCATCGCCTACCTCGCCGACTTCGCGATCGGCGCGTCGATCGCCATCACCTACGGCTTCACCAACGCCCTCGTCGCCGTCCTCCTGGCCGCCGTCGTCATCTTCCTCACCTCCGTCCCGATCGCCTACTACTCGGCCAAGTACTCGATCGACATGGACCTCCTGACCCGGGGGGCCGGCTTCGGCTACCTCGGATCGACGATCACCTCGGTCATCTACGCGAGCTTCACGTTCATCTTCTTCGCCCTCGAGGGGTCGATCATGGCCCAGGCGATCCAGACCGGCTTCGGGATCCCGCTCTGGCTCGGGTACCTCCTCGGCGCCCTCGTCATCATCCCGCTCGTCTGCTTCGGGATGACGCTGCTCTCGAAGCTCCAGGTCTGGACCCAGCCGATCTGGCTGATCCTCATGTTCGCGCCGTTCGTGGCGATCCTGATCAACGACCCGCACCAGTTCGCGGCCTGGACCAACTTCAAGGGCCACGCGAAGGACGCCAACTTCAACGGCATCTCGATGGGCCTCGGGGCCGGGATCGCCCTCTCGCTGATCGCCCAGATCGGCGAGCAGGTCGACTACCTGCGCTTCATGCCGACCAAGACCAAGGCGACGGCCCGGCGCTGGTGGTTCGCCGTCCTCGCCGCCGGGCCGGGCTGGGTCATCCTCGGCGCCCTCAAGCAGCTGGGCGGCGCCTTCCTCGCCTTCTACGTCGCCTCGAAGGTCGGGTTGACCAAGGCCGGCGAGCCGATCGAGCAGTATCTCGGCGGCTTCGGCAACTTCCTCCCGAGCGGGATCATCGTCGGCGTCGCGGTCTTCTTCGTCCTCCTCTCCCAGGTCAAGATCAACGTGACCAACGCCTACTCGGGGTCGCTGTCCTGGTCGAACTTCTTCTCCCGCGTCCTCCACTGGCACCCGGGCCGGGTGGTCTGGGTGTTCTTCAACGTCGGCATCGCCCTGACGCTGATGGAGGTCGGGGTGTTCGGCTTCCTCAACACCGTGCTCGGCTTCTACTCGAACGTGGCGATCGCCTGGATCGGGGCCGTCGTGGCCGATCTGGTCATCAACAAGCCGCTGAAGCTGAGCCCGTCCTACATCGAGTTCAAGCGGGCCCACCTCTACGCGATCAACCCGGTCGGCTTCGGATCGATGGCCGTCGCCTCGGCGATCTCGATCCTCGCCTTCTACAACGCGTTCGGGGCCACCCTCGCCGCCTACTCGCCCTTCCTGGCCCTCGGCATCGCGATGGTGCTCTCGCCGCTCCTGGCCGTCGCCACCAAGGGCAAGTACTACATCGCCCGGGCGGACACCCTCGGCGGCGGCGAGGCGCTCGAGGAGGGCGCGGCGGGCGAGACGGAGGCGGCGATCGAGTGCGTCGTCTGCGGCGTGCGCTACGAGCTCCCGGACATGGCCGGCTGCCCGTACCACACCGGTGCGATCTGCTCGCTCTGCTGCACGCTCGAGAAGACCTGCCACGACATGTGCAAGGCGACCCCATCGGACGGACTCCCGATGGCGACCCCGCCGGCCGCCGCGTCCGGCGTGTGAAGCCGACGCGGAACAAGCGTGTGGGGCGCCGGCCGGGCCGCCGGCGCCCCCCACACCCTCCTCGCCCGCGGAAGGAGCCCGGATGCCCGAGGTGATCTTCAGCATCGACCGCGACCTCAGCGTGCCGATGGCCGAGCAGGCGGTGCCCGGCCACAACCGCTGGCATCCCGACATCCCGCCGGTCTGCACGGTCGACCCAGGCGGGTCCTACCGGATCGAGTGCAAGGACTGGACGGACGAGCAGATCCACAACACCGACTCGGCGGGCGACGTGGCCTCCGTCAACCTCGACAAGACGCACATGCTGAGCGGCCCGTTCCACGTCAAGGGCGCCGAGCCGGGCGACATCCTCGTGGTCGACATCCTCGACATGGGCCCGTTCCCCGAGCACGAGTGGGGCTACACGGGGATCTTCGCCAAGGGCAACGGCGGCGGCTTCCTGACCGACTACTACCCGGAGTCGGCCAAGGCGATCTGGGACATCGAGGGCATCTTCTGCTCGTCGCGCCACCTCCCGGGCGTCCGCTTCGCCGGCCTCTCCCACCCGGGCCTCCTCGGCTGCGCGCCGTCGCACGAGCTGCTGGCCGAGTGGAACCGGCGCGAGGCCGACCTCGTCGCCCGCAACCCCTCGCGGGTGACCGGGGACCCCCTGGGCGACGCGCCCCAGGACCCGCCGCTCGCGCTGCTCCCGCTCGAGAAGGACGCCCTCCTCGGCACGCTGACCGGGCCGGACTACAGGCGCGTGGCCAAGGAGGGCGCCCGGACGGTCCCGCCTCGAGACCACGGGGGCAACTGCGACATCAAGAACCTCTCCAAGGGCACGCGCATCTACTTCCCGGTCTACGTCGACGGGGCCCTCTTCTCGATCGGCGACCTCCACTTCTCCCAGGGCGACGGGGAGATCACCTTCTGCGGGGCGATCGAGATGCCCGGCTTCATCGACATCGGCTTCGACCTGATCAAGGGCGGGGTGGCCACCTACGGCCTGGCCGCGGCCAACCCGCACGGGAACCCGATCTTCAAGCCGGGACCGGTCGAGCCCCACTACAGCGAGTTCCTGATGTTCGAGGGGATCTGCGTCGAGGACGGGCGCAACTACTACATGGACGCGACCGTCGCCTACCGCCGGGCCGCGCTGAACGCGATCGAGTACCTGAAGCTCGCGATGGGCTACACCGGCGAGCAGGCCTACCTCCTGCTCGGAGCCGCCCCGGTCGAGGGGCGGATCGGGGGGATCGTCGACATCCCCAACTGCGCGGTCACCCTCGGCATCCCCCTGGCCATCTTCGACCGCGACATCCTCCCCCGCTGATGGCCACCTACGGCTACCGGTGCGCCTGGTGCGGGCCGTTCGAGCGCCGGGCCAACTCGCGGGCGGCGGGGGCGCCGGCGCCGTGCCCGACGTGCGGGGCCCTGTGCGCGCGGACCTACGACGCCCCCGGGGGGCGCAGCCCCCGCCGGGCGCGCCAGCTCGACGGCGCCGGCCCGGCCGCCCGCGCGCGGATCGACCGAGCCCAGGCCGGCGTACCCCGCGCGGGCGCCCTCCCGCCCGGCCGGCGCCTGGCCGCGTCCGGGCCGTCCCCGCCGGCCGGCCCCGCCGCCGCCGGCCTCGGCCCCGGACGGCCCTGGCAGATCGGGCATTGAAGCGACCCCGGTCGCGCCCGCAGGACCGCTCGCACAGTCCCACGGTACCTGTGAGACTGTGGTAGGCTCCCAACCGTGAGGAACATCACGGTGGCCGTGGGCGACGACGTGTACCGGGAGGCGAGGATCCGGGCCGCCGAGCTCGGGACGTCGGTGAGCGCGCTCGTAGGCGAGTACCTGCGCGGCCTGTCCGAGCGGCCGGCCGAGTTCGCACGGCTCGAAGCACAACAGCGGCAGGTGCAGGGCGAGATCGAGCGCTTCCGCGCCGGCGAGCGCCTGGGCCGCGACGAGCTGCACGAACGTGCGGTTCGTTGACACCAACGTCCTCCTCTATGCGGTCTCACGCGATCCGCAGGAGCAGGATAAGGCGGCCCGAGCCAACGAGATCCTCGCCGACCGCGACCTCGCGCTATCGGTCCAGGTGCTCCAGGAGTTCTACGTCCAGGCCACCCGCGCCAGCCGCCGCGATCCACTCACCCACGGCCAGGCGACGAGCTTGGTCGAGTCCCTCCTCCGCTTTCCGGTGGCCGAGATCACGACGCCGGTGATGCTGGCCGCGCTGGCCGCCCGCCAGCGGTTCCAGATCTCCTACTGGGACGCCGCGATCCTCGAGGCGAGCCGGTCCGTCGGCTGTCACCTCGTCCTCTCCGAGGACCTGACCCACGGGGCCGACTACGGCGGCGTCAGAGTCGAGAACCCCTTCCGCGCCGCGCCCGCCTGACGCCATGCGCCTGACCCCCTCCGACACCGAGAAGCTCCTCCTCGCCACGGCCGGGATGGTCGCCCGCGACCGCCGCGACCGGGGGGTCGCCCTCAACTACCCGGAGGCGGTCGCCCTCCTCTCGTGCTGGGTGATCGAGCGGGCCCGCGACGGGGACGCGACGGTGGCCGACCTGATGCGCGACGGCCGGGCCGTGCTCTCCCGCGGCGAGCTGATGGAGGGGGTCCCGGAGATGCTCGAGGAGGTCCAGGTCGAGGCGACCTTCCCCGACGGGCGCAAGCTCGTCACGATCCACCAGCCGGTCCCGTGATCCCCGGCGAGGTCGCGGTCGCGCCGGGGACGATCGAGCTCGCCCCCGGCCGCGAGCGGCGGACGGTCGAGGTGCTGAACACCGGGGACCGGCCGATCCAGGTCGGGTCGCACTTCCACTTCTCAGACGTCAACCCGGCGCTCGACTTCGACCGCCAGGCGGCCGCCGGCTTCCGCCTCGACCTCCCGGCGGGCACGTCGATGCGCTTCGAGCCCGGCCTCGGCCGAACCGTGTCCCTCGTCGCGCTCGCCGGCCGACGTCTCGTCCCGGGACTCCAGCTCCGAAAATGAACGAGATCGACCGGGACCGCTACGCCCAGCTCTACGGTCCCACCGCCGGCGACCGCGTCCGCCTGGCCGACACGAACCTGTGGATCGAGGTCGAGGAGGACCGGTGCGCCGGCGGGGACGAGGCCGTCTTCGGCGGGGGCAAGACGATCCGCGAGTCGATGGCCCAGGGGACGACGACCCACGCGGACGGGGCGCCCGAGCTCGTGATCACCAACGCGATCGTCCTCGACCACTGGGGCGTCGTCAAGGCCGACGTCGGCGTCCGGGACGGGCGGATCGTCGCCCTCGGCAAGGCGGGGAACCCCGACATCATGGACGGCGTCCACCCGGCCCTGCGGATCGGTCCGTCGACCGACGTGATCGCCGGGGAGGGGCGGATCCTGACCGCGGCGGGCGTCGACTGCCACGTCCACTTCATCACCCCGACGATCGTCACCGAGGCCCTGGCCAGCGGGATCACGACCCTGATCGGCGGGGGCACCGGGCCGACCGAGGGGACGCGGGCGACCACGTGCACGCCGAGCCCGTCGAGCCTGGCCATGATGCACAGAGCCCTCGACGGGCAGCCGGTCAACGTGCTCCTGCTCGGCAAGGGCAACACGGTCAGCGCCGAGGGGCTGGCCGAGCAGGCCCGGGCCGGGGCCGGGGGCTTCAAGCTCCACGAGGACTGGGGCTCGACCCCGGCGGCGATCGACGCCTGCCTGACCGCCGCCGAGCGCTTCGGCGTCCAGGTGGCGATCCACACCGACACGCTCAACGAGGCCGGGTTCCTCGAGTCGACGGTCGCGGCGATCGCCGGTCGGGGCATCCACGCCTACCACACCGAGGGGGCCGGGGGCGGGCACGCCCCGGACATCATCGCCATCGCCGGGCAGCCGAACGTGCTCCCGTCCTCGACCAACCCGACCCGGCCGCACACGGTCAACACGGTGGCCGAGCACCACGACATGCTGATCGTCTGCCACCACCTCAACCCGCGCGCGCCCGAGGACCTCGCCTTCGCCGAGAGCCGGATCCGGGCGAGCACGATCGCCGCCGAGGACCTCCTCCACGACCTCGGGGCGATCTCGATCATCGGCTCCGACGCCCAGGCGATGGGGCGCTCAGGGGAGACGATCATCCGCACCTGGCAGACCGCCCACGCGGCCAAGGCGCGCTTCGGGCCGCTGGGCGGCGACGGGCCGGCCGACAACCGCCGGGCCCGCCGGTACGT
The DNA here is from genome assembly GCA_963817865.1 of uncultured Solirubrobacterales bacterium. GTDB lineage: Bacteria > Actinomycetota > Thermoleophilia > Solirubrobacterales > Solirubrobacteraceae > Palsa-513. The sequence goes on from CAWFQO010000016.1 coordinate 20,712, forward strand.
GGCCAAGTACACGATCTGCCCGGCGGTCGCCCACGGCATCGACGCCCACCTCGGGTCGGTCGAGGTGGGCAAGCTCGCCGACCTCGTGCTCTGGGACCCGGCCTTCTTCGCCGTTCGTCCGAGGATGGTGTTGAAGTCCGGGATCATCGTCTGGAGCCCGATCGGGGACGCCAATGCATCGATCCCCACACCGCAGCCGGTACTCGGCCGGGCGATGTTCGGGGCCGCGGCCGCCGCCGCCCCCCGGCTGTCGGTGTCCTTCGTCGCGGCCGCCGCGCTCGCGGACGGGCTGGCCGAGCGGCTCGGCCTCGCCCGCCGGCTCGAGGTGGTCGGCGACACCCGCGCGGTCGGCAAGGCGGATCTCCCCGAGAACGGCGCCCTCCCCGAGATCCGCGTCGACCCGGAGACCTTCGTGGTCAGCGTCGACGGCGAGGCGGTGGTTCCGGCTCCGGCCGCCGAGCTCCCGCTGGCCCAGCGGTACTCGCTGTTTTGAGCGTGCTCGCCCTGCTCCTGGCCGACGGGCGGACCCCGACCGGCGGCTACGCCCACTCGGGCGGGCTCGAGGCGGCGCTCGCCGAGGGGGTCGCGGACGTCCCGGGGTTCATGCGCGCCCGCCTGCATACGGTCGGGCGCTGCCAGGCCGCCCTGGCCGCGGCCGCCGTCGCGGCGGGCGACCTCGACACCCTCCTCGCCCTCGACGGCGAGGCCGCCGCCCGCACGCCGGTGCCCGCCGTGCGCGACGCCGACCGCCGCCTCGGGGGCGGGCTGCTGCGCACGGCGGCGGAGCTCTGGCCGGGCGACGGGCTGCTCGCGGCCTACCGGGCGGCGAGCGTGCTGACCCCGCGGCCCGTCGCCCTCGGCGTCGCCTGCCGGGCGGCCGGGCTCGGGCGGCTCGCGGCGGCCCGGCTCAGCCTCTACGAGGACGCCGCCGGGGTGGCGGCGGCCGCGGTCAAGCTCACGGCGCTCGACGCGGCCCGGGCCAGCGCCTGGGTCGCCGCCCTGGCGGGGGAGATCGAGGAGCTGGCCGTCGCGGCCGCCGACGCCGGGCGGCTCCCGAGCGCCGCGACGCCCCTCCTCGACCGCCGGGCGCTCGCCCACGCCGCCCGCGAGGGGAGGCTCTTTGCCAGCTAGGGCCCTGCGGATCGGCGTCGGCGGGCCGGTCGGGACGGGCAAGAGCTCGCTGATCGCCGCGCTCTGCCGCGGGCTGGCCGCCGGGCTCGAGCTCGGCGTGGTGACCAACGACATCTACACGACCGAGGACGCGCGCTTCCTGCGCGAGCAGGGCGTCCTCCCGGAGGCGCGGATCGAGGCGGTGCAGACCGGGTGCTGCCCGCACACGGCGATCCGCGACGACATCTCGATGAACCTCCAGGCCGTGGAGGGCCTCGAGCGCTCACAGGGACCGCTCGCCGCGGTCTTCGTCGAGAGCGGCGGCGACAACCTCACGGCGGCCTTCAGCCCGGCGCTCGCCGACACCCAGATCTTCGTCCTCGACTGCGCCGGCGGGGACGACGTCCCCCGCAAGGGGGGCCCCGGGATCGCCCGGGCCGACCTGCTCGTGATCAACAAGGTCGACCTCGCGCCCCACGTCGGGGCCGACGTCGAGCTGATGCTGGCCGACGCCGCCCGGCGGCGGGGCGGACGTCCGACCCTGGCTGTGAGCCTCCGCGACCCGGGGTCGGTCGAGCGGCTGTGCGCCTGGGTCGAGGCTCAGCTCGCCGCCTGGCGCGCCGGGGTGCTGGTCGCCGTCGATCCGGGTCCCCCGGCCCCACATGGTCACGGCGGCGACGATGGCGTCCACCGCGACTGACGCCAAGATCGCGATCCACGCCGGGCCGGGCGGCGGGGGCACGGCGATCACCGAGCTGGCCGGGACCGAGCCCTGGCGCCCGCGGATCCTCGCCGCGGTCGGGGGGATGGCGCGGGTGGCGCTCGTCCAGAGCCGGGCCTCGCTCCTGGCCGGCGACCGGGTCGCCCTCACCGTCGACGTGGAGCCGGGGTGCGCCCTCGAGATCATCGAGCTCGGGGCCACCGTCGCCCACCACGCGCGGGGCGGGGCCGGGGCCAGCGTCGCCGTCCGCGTCCGCGTGGGCCGCGGCGCGTCGGCTCGTCTGGCTGGGCGCGCCCCTGATCGCCGCGGGCGGGTGCGACGTTCGGCGCTCCACCCGGGTCGAGCTCGACGCCGGGGCGGCGGTGCTCATAGGGGAGGCGCTCGTCCTCGGACGGGCCGGTGAGGAACCGGGGCGGGCGCGCGTGCACACCCGGATCGAGCTCGACGGCCGCCCGGTGGTCGACGAGACGCTCGAGACCGAGCCGGCCTGGCGGCTGCGCTCGGAGGTCGTGGCCGGCGCCGGCCGCATGATCGCCGGCCTGACCCTGGCCGGACAGCCGTGACGAGGACCCGCCCGCCGGGGTGTTACAGGCCCACGACCAGGCCACCCTCTGGCGCAGCGTGGGACCGGCCCACGCCGGCCCGGATGACGATGTGACCGCGCTCGCCGGGCGCTGGCGGCGGATCCTCCGAGCGCCGCCTGAGCCCCGGATGAGCGGCCTGCGGACGCGGGCGCGGGTGCAACGGAGCGCCCAGCGTGTTGCTTCCTGTGCCCGCGCGTGCGTACAATGGGCGTTGCTACGGCCGTCAAGGGACCGAGTTGAGGTCACGCGGCGGTTGGGCACCACTAGGGAGGCAGGGGGAATGGGACAGGAAGTTTCACCGATGAGCGCAGGAGCGTCACAGCACCCGGCTGGTCGTTCGCTGCGCGTCGTCGTGGCCGCCCTGATCGGCCTCGCCCTGGTTCTGGTCGCCGCTGCGGCCGGCGTTCGCCGGCGTCGCCTTCAGCGTCACGCCGACCTTCCCGACGAACGGTCACCGTGGGGCAGACGGACTTCCCGCGTCGATCTGCAGATCCTCAACTGCTCGACCGCCGCGGAGAGCACCGGGAATGTCACGATCAACTCGATCAACTTCGTCCCCGCCTGCGGGACCACCTGCTTCGTGGGCGACCGGCGACTGCCCGGCCGCCTTCGCCGACCCCGGCGTGTTCCAGCTCAGCCCGACCGGCACCGGGGAGGCCGGCACCGCCTGTGCCGGACAGATCTTCACCATCACCACCATCGACCCGGCCACCGGCCAGGTGACGTTCACGCCCACGGGCGGCCCGGTCGTCCTGACCCCGCCGGCCACGCCCAACTCGGTCTGCCGGATCGACTTCACGTTCAGCGTCCTCAAGGCCCCGGCGCAATCCGGCCAGCCGTCGTGCCGCCGAACTCGCTCGTCACCGACCAGATCGGGTTCGCCTCCGGGACCTCGGCCGTCAACGGCAACACGGGGACCGGCAGCGGGTCGAGCTCCGTCACCGTGACCAAGGCCGACCCCACGATCACGACCACGGCGACGGGGACGGCGACGGTGGGAACGCCGACCACCGACACCGCCACGCTGACCGCGGCGCCGCCGCCCGCCCCGGCCCCGACGGGGACGATCACCTTCTCCCTCTACGGGCCCAACAACGCGACGTGCACCGGCGCTCCCGCCTTCGTCTCGATGGTGCCCGTGAGCTCCGGCGGCGGCGCCTACACCTCCGCGCCCTTCACGCCGACCGCCCCCGGGACCTACCGCTGGGTGGCCGCCTACAGCGGTGACGCCAACAACGCGGCGGCCACCACCGCGTGCGGTGACGCCGGGGAGACGACGACCGTCACCCCGGCGACGCCGGCGATCGTGACCACGGCGTCGGGCCGGTCACCATCGGCGCCCCGATCTCCGACTCCGCGACGCTCTCCGGCGGCTTCAACCCGACCGGGACGATCGTCTTCACCGTCTTCGGACCGAACAACGCAGGCTGCACCGGGGCCCCGGCCTTCACCTCCGCCCCGGTGACCGTGGCCGGCAACGGCACCTACCCCTCGGGGCCGTTCACGCCGACCGCGCCCGGGACCTACCGGTTCGTGGCGACCTACAGCGGCGACGCGAACAACGCCGCGGTCACGACCGCCTGCAACGCCGCCGGCGAGTCGGTCGTCGTCTCGCCGGCGTCGCCGGCGATCGTCACGACCGCCTCGGCCCCGACGACCGTCGGCAACCCGATCTCCGACTCCGCCACGCTCTCCGGCGGCGTCGCCCCGACCGGGACGATCACCTTCACCGTCTTCGGTCCGAACAACGCCGGGTGCACGGGCGCGCCGGCCTTCACCTCGATGACCACGGTCTCCGGGAACGGGACCTACTCCTCGGCGGCGTTCACCACGACCGCCGCCGGGACCTACCGCTTCGTGGCCGCCTACAGCGGCGACGCGAACAACAACGCGGTGACCAGCGCCTGCAACGCCGCCGGTGAGTCGGTCGTCGTCTCGCCGGCGTCGCCGGCGATCGTCACGACCGCCTCGGCCCCGACGACCGTCGGCAACCCGATCTCCGACTCCGCGACGCTCTGCCGGCGGCGTCGCCCCGACCGGGACGATCACCTTCACCGTCTTCGGCCCGAACAACGCCGCGTGCACGGGCGCGCCGGCCTTCAGCTCGATGACCCCGGTCTCCGGGAACGGGACCTACTCCTCGGCGGCGTTCACCACGACCGCCCCCGGGACCTACCGCTTCGTGGCCGCCTACAGCGGCGACGCCAACAACAACGCGGTGACCAGCGCCTGCAACGCCGCCGGTGAGTCGGTCGTCGTCTCCCCGGCGGCCCCGAGCGATCGTCACCACCGCGTCGGCCCCGGTCGCCATCGGCAGCCCGATCTCCGACACGGCCACGCTCTCCGGCGGGGCCAACCCGACGGGGACCATCACCTTCACCGTGTTCGGGCCCAACAACGCCGGGTGCACCGGGGTGCCCATCTTCACGAGCGTCGTCCCGGTCAATGCCGGCAACGGCTCCTACCCCTCCGCCCCGTTCACACCGACCGTCGCCGGCACCTACCGCTTCATCGCCACCTACAGCGGCGACGCCAACAACACCGGCACGGCGACCGCGTGCAACGACGCGAACGAGAGCGTCGTCGTCTCCCCGGCGGCCCCGACGATCGTCACCCACGCCTCCGGCCCGGTCCCCGCCGGGAGCACGATCACCGACACCGCCACCCTGGCCGGCGGCGCCGCCCCGACCGGCACGATCACCTTCACCCTCTTCGGCCCGAACAACGCCACCTGCACCGGCCCGGCGATCTTCACCTCGACCGTCCCCGTCACCACCGGCAACGGCAACTACACCTCCGGAACGTTCACGGCCACCGCGCCCGGGACCTACCGCTGGATCGCGGCCTACAGCGGAGACGCCAACAACGCCGCGGTGACGACCGCCTGCAACGACGCCAACGAGGCCTCCGTCGTGATCAGGACGACCCCGACGATCGTGACCACCGCCTCGCCGTCCGTCCCGATCGGCGGGGCGATCAGCGACACGGCCACCCTCGCCGGCGGCACCGCCCCGACCGGGACGATCACCTTCACCGCGTTCGGCCCGAACAACGCGACGTGCACCGGGCTGCCGGCCTTCACCTCGACGGTCCCGGTCACCGGTAACGGCGCCTATCCGTCGGGCCCGTTCACGCCGACCGCCGCCGGGAGCTACCGGTGGATCGCCGCCTACAGCGGCGACGTGGCCAACGCGGCGGTCACGACCGCCTGCAACGACGCGAACGAGACCAACACCGTGACCCCGGCCACCCCGACGATCGTGACCAGCGCGACGCCCGCGGCCACGCTCGGCGCCGGGCCGATCGCCGACACCGCGACCCTCTCGGGCGCGACGAACCCGACCGGGACGATCACGTTCACCCTCTTCGGCCCGAACAACGGGACCTGCACGGGCGCGCCGATCTTCACCTCGACGAGGACCGTGACCGGGAACGGGTCCTACCCGTCCGACCCGTTCACGCCGACCGCGGCCGGGACCTACCGGTGGATCGCGGCCTACAGCGGCGACATCAACAACAACGCCGTGACCACCGCCTGCACCGACGCCGCCGAGGCCTCGGTCGTCGCCCCGACCAGGCCGACCATCGTCACGACGGCCTCGGCCCCGGTCGCCCTCGGTCGCGGGACGATCTCCGACACGGCGACGCTCTCGGGTGGCACCGCCCCGACCGGGACGATCACCTTCACCCTGTTCGGCCCCAACAACGCGACCTGCACGGGCGCCGCGATCTTCACCTCGACCAAGTCTGTGACCGGCAACGGCAGCTACCCGTCCGACCCGTTCACACCGGTCGCCCCCGGTACCTACCGCTGGATCGCCAGCTACAGCGGGGACGCCAACAACGCGGCGGCGACCACCGCCTGCAACGACGCGAACGAGAGCGTCGTCGTCACGCCGGCCGCCCCGACGATCGTCACCACCGCCTCGGGCTCGGTGCCCGTCGGCGGGTCGATCTCCGACAGCGCGACCCTCGCGGGCGGCGTCGCCCCGACCGGGACGATCGTGTTCAGCGCCTTCGGACCCGCCAACCCGGGGTGCACCGGCGCACCGGCGTTCACCTTCACCGTCCCGGTCAACCACGGCAACGGCGTCTACTCGTCCGGCCCCTCGGCGCCCGTGATGAACGCCGGGTCCTACAACTTCGTCGCCGTCTACAGCGGCGACGCCAACAACGCCTCGGTGACGAGCCCGTGCGGCGCGGCCGGCGAGACGGTCACGGTGACCCCGACGCCGCTGACCATCACCACCGCGGCGAGCGTCGCCGCCAACGGGACCTTCTCGGATACGGCGACGCTCCACGGCGCCCCCGCCGGGGCGACCCCGCCGACCGGGACCGTGACCTTCAAGGTCTTCGGGCCGGCCGACACCACGTGCGCCGGCCCCGTCGTCTTCACCTCGACCAACCCGGTGACCGGCGGCACGACGGCCGTCTCGGACTCCTTCCGCGCCTCGGCGGCCAGCGGCGGCCCCGGCACCTACCGCTTCATCGCCACCTACAGCGGCGACGCCAACTACCCGGCGGTCTCCTCGTCCTGCAACGACGCCGGCGAGTCCGTGGCCATCCCCACCCCGGTGATCCACGTGACCAAGGCGGCGGCCCCGCCGAGCGAGGTCGAGCCGGGCGGGACCTTCACCTTCACCGTCCAGGTCAGCAACCCGAGCGCCGTCGACCCGATCACGATCACCAGCCTGACCGACAACATCTACGGCAACCTGGCCACCCGGCCCGGGAGCACCTGCGGGACGCTGATCGGCGTGACCCTGGCCCCGGGGGCGACGAGCGCCCCGTGCAGCTTCACCGGTCCGTTCACCGGCAAGGCCGGCGACTCCCAGACCGACACGGTCACCGTGAACGGCGTCGACGTCAACGGCTTCACCGCGACGTCGACCGCGCAGGCGACGGTGACCCTGACCCCGCAGCCGCCGCAGATCGCGGTGACCAAGGCCGCGGCCCCGCCGACCCAGCCCGAGCCGACCGGGACCTTCACCTTCACCGTCCAGGTCCACAACCCGAGCACGCTCGAGCCGGTGACGATCACCCAGCTCGTCGACAACGTCTACGGCAACCTGGCCACCCGGCCGGGTAGTACGTGCGGCGCTCTGATCGGGACGACGCTCGCCCCGGGCGGGACGAGCCCGACGTGCACGTTCACCGGTCCGTTCACCGGCAAGGCCGGCAATACCCAGACCGACACGGTCACGGTGACCGGCGTCAACAACGGGATGACCGTGACGGCGACCGCGATGGCCACGGTCGGCCTGACCCCGGCCCCGCCGCAGATCGCCGTGACCAAGGCGGCGGCCCCGCCGACCGAGGTCGAGCCGGGCGGGACGTTCACCTTCACGGTGCGGGTCTCGAACCCGAGCACGCTCGAGCCGGTGACGATCACCCAGCTCGTCGACAACGTCTACGGCAACCTGGCCACCCGGCCGGGGAGCACGTGCGGCGCGCTGATCGGCGTGACCCTGGCCCCGGGGGCGACGAGCGCTCCGTGCACGTTCACCGGTCCGTTCACCGGCAAGGCCGGCGACTCGCAGACCGACACGGTCACGGTCACCGGCGTCAACAACGGCACGACGGTCACGGCGACCGCGATGGCCACCGTCAGCCTGACCCCGGCCCCGCCGCAGATCGCGGTGACCAAGGCCGCGGCCCCGCCGACCCAGGTCGAGCCGGGCGGGACGTTCACGTTCACCGTCCAGGTCCACAACCCGAGCACGACGACCCCGGTGACGATCACCCAGCTCGTCGACAACGTCTACGGCAACCTGGCCACCCGGCCCGGGAGCACCTGCGGCGCGCTCATCAACACGACGCTCGCCCCCGGCGGTACGAGCCCGACGTGCACGTTCACCGGTCCGTTCACCGGCAAGGCCGGCGACTCCCAGACCGACACGGTCACGGTGACCGGCGTCAACAACGGGATGACCGTGACGGCGACCGCGATGGCCACGGTCGGCCTGACCCCGGCCCCGCCGCAGATCGCCGTGACGAAGGCGGCGGCCCCGCCGACCGAGGTCGCCCCGGGCGGGACGTTCACCTTCACGGTGACCGTCTCGAACCCGAGCACGCTCGAGCCGGTCACGATCACCCAGCTCGTCGACAACATCTACGGCAACCTGGCCACCCGGCCGGGAAGCACGTGCGGCACGCTGATCGGCGTGGTCCTCGCCCCGGGGGCCAAGAGCAGCCCGTGCACGTTCACCGGACCCTTCAACGGCAACGCGGGCGACTCGCAGACCGACACGGTGACGGTCACCGGCGTCAACAACGGGACGACGGTCACCGCCACCGCGCAGGCCACGGTCGGCCTCACGGCGGGCCCGCCGCCCTCCCCGCCGCAGATCGCCGTGACCAAGGCCGCGGCGCCGCCGAGCGCGGTCGAGCCGGGCGGGACGTTCACGTTCACCGTCCAGGTCCACAACCCGAGCACGACGACCCCGGTCACGATCACCCAGCTCGTCGACAACGTCTACGGCAACCTGGCCACCCGGCCCGGGAGCACGTGCGGAGCGCTCATCGGCGTCACGCTCGTCCCCGGCGGGACGAGCGCGCCATGCTCGTTCACCGGGCCGTTCACCGGCAAGGCCGGGGACTCGCAGACCGACACCGTGACGGTCACGGGGACCAACAACGGGACGACGGTGACCGCGACCGCGCAGGCCAAGGTCACCCTGACCCCAGCCGGCCCGCAGATCGCCCTCAAGAAGGTCGCCAGCCCGACGAGCCTCCCGGCTCCGGGCGGGGACTTCACCTTCACGGCGACCGTGTCGAACCCGAGCACGCTCGAGCCGGTGACGATCACCCAGCTCGTCGACAACATCTACGGCAACCTGGCCACCCGGCCCGGAAGCACGTGCGGCACGCTCATCGGGGTCACGCTGGCCCCGGGCGCCACCAGCGCGCCGTGCAGCTTCACCGGTCCGTTCAGCGGGTCGAGCGGCGGGTCGCAGACCGACGTGATCACCGTCACCGGCACGAGCAACGGCACCACGGTGACGGCCACCGCGCAGGCGACGGTCACGCTCACCGGAGCGCCGCGTCCGCCGGCGGTCTCGCCGGTCAACCTCCACGCCCCCGGCGCCTGCGTCACGACCTCGTTCAAGATCTATGTCACCGGCACGAACATCCGGGCCGTCGTCTACTACCTCGACGGCAAGCGGATCGGGTCGGTCAGCCAGCGCGACTCGCTCGGGCGCCTCTCGTTCACGGTCAACCCGGGGGCCCTGGCCAAGGGCAAGGTCCACCACCTGACGGCGATCACCCAGCCCGTCGCGCACAGCGGCCAGCCGGTGCGCACGGCCCGGCGGACCTTCGCCGTGTGCGCGCCCACCAGGCTGCCCCGGTTCACCGGCTGAGCCCAGCCTCGACCTCGGGTCCTGGTCGGGTGTGCGCGTGGCACGCCGCGGGATCCGCGTTGCAGCTGATCCAATCGCCGGCCGGCACGCTAGGCTTGGCCAAGCGGGGTCCTGCTGCCACTCACAACCGAACCGAGACACGCAAATCACACAGAGGACGGCACATATGAGCCCGCCCGCAGGCACCTTCCGGAGCATCCGACGGGCGCTGCGCGTCCCCCTGGCCGCCGCGGTCCTCCTCCTCGGCCTGGCCTCGCCGGCGTTCGCCGGCGTCGGTTTCGGCGTGACGCCCACCTTCCCGACCACGGTCACGGTTGGCCAGACCGCGCTGCCCGGATCGATCCAGATCCTGAACACCTCGACTCCGCCCGAGAGCGCCGGGAACGCGACGATCAACTCGATCAACCTCGTCCCCGCCTGCGCGACGACCAGCTTCGTGGGCAACGGCGACTGCCCGGCCGCCTCCGCCGCTCCCGGCGTATTCGCGCTCAGCCCGACCGGCACCGGCGAGGCCGGCACCGCCTGCGCCGGCCAGACCTTCACGATCGCCATCATCGACCCGGCGACCGGGCAGGTGTCGTTCACCCCGTCCAGCCCGGTGGTCCTCACCCCGCCGACCACAAACGTCAGGCTCGACTCGATCAACTTCGTCCCCTCCTGCGGGACCACGTTGTTCGTGGCGGGGGGCGACTGTCCGGCCGCCCAGGCCGATCCCGGCGTCTTCCAGCTCAGCCCCACCGGCACCGGCGAGCCCGGGACCGCGTGCGCCGGCCAGATGTTCACGATCACGACCATCGACCCGGCCACCGGTCAGGTGACGTTCACCCCGAGCGGCGGCCTGGTGGTCCTCACCCCGCCCGGCACGGCGAACTCGGTCTGCCGGATCGACTTCACCGTCGGCGTGTTCAAGGCCCCGACCAAGGCGGCCACGACCTCTCCGCCGGGCACGATCGCCACGGCCCAGATCGGCTTTGGCATGGGCACCTCGCTCGTCACCGGGGCCACCGGCACCGGGAGCGGGTCGGACTTCATCACCGTCGCCAGGGCGACCCCGACGGTCACGACCACCGCTACCCCGACCGCCACCGTCGGCGGCCCGATCACCGACACCGCCCACCTCGGTGCCGCCACTCCTCCGGGCCCGGCCCCGACGGGGACGGTCACCTTCACGCTCTTCAACACCGCCGCCTGCACCGGCGCCCCCGTCTTCACCTCGGTGGTGCCGGTCAATGCCGGGACCGGCAACTACACCTCGGCGCCGTTCAGCCCGACGGTGGCCGGCACGTATAGGTGGATCGCCGCCTACAGCGGCGACGCCAACAACCTCGCGGTCACCACCGCCTGCGGCGACGCCGGCGAGAACACCACGTGACGCTCCCAGCCCCGACGATCGGCGTGACCAAGGCGGCCAGCCCGGCCAGCCGCCCGGCGCCGGGCGGGGACTTCACCTTCACGGTGACCGTCTCGAACCCGAGCACGACGACCCCGGTGACGATCACCCAACTCGTCGACAACGTCTACGGAAACCTGGCGACCCGCGCCGGGAGCACGTGCGGCGCCCTGATCGGAGTGACGCTCGCTCCGGGGGCCACGAGCAGCCCGTGCACCTTCACCGGCCCGTTCAGCGGCGCCTCCGGCGCCGCGCAGACCGACACGGTGACGGTCACCGGCATGAACGGCACCAACACGGTGACCGCCACGGCGATGGCCACGGTGACCCTGACGCCGCCGCCCCCGGGCCCGGCGATCGCCCTCAAGAAGACGGCGAGCCCGGCCACCGAGGCCGCCCCCGGCGGGACGTTCACCTTCACGGCGACCGTGTCCAACCCGAGCAGCGCCACCCCGGTCACCATCACCCAGCTCGTCGACAACATCTACGGGAACCTGGCCACCCGGCCGGGGAGCACGTGCGGGACGCTGATCGGGGTGACGCTCGCCCCGGGCGCGACGAGCAGCCCGTGCACCTTCACCGGCTCGTTCACCGGTAGCTCCGGCGCCTCGCAGACCGACACGATCACGGTCACCGGCACCGGGGGCGGCGCGACCGTAACCGCCACCGCCCAGGCCACGGTGACCTTGACTGCGGGACCGCCGCCGCCGCCGAAGACCGTCGTGTCCCCGGTCACCCTCCACGGCCCGGCCGCCTGCGTGACCCGGTCCTTCAAGATCTACGTCACGGGCACCGCGATCAAGAGCGTGTCCTACTCGCTCGACGGGAAGCGGCTCGGGACGGTGAGCAAGAAGGACTCGAGCGGGCACTTCTCGATCACGGTCACGCCGGGCGCGCTGCGCAAGGGCCAGGTCCACCACCTGACCGCGGTGGTCACGCCCGTCGCCCACAGCGGGCAGCCGGTGCGGACCGCGCGGCGGAGCTTCGCCGTCTGCGCCGCGCCGACGGTCCCGCGCTTCACCGGCTGAGCACCGGTCACGCCGCCTCGTGACTGCGCAGGAGCGAGGCGGCGACGACCAGGGCGATGCCCGCGATCTCGAGCCCGCCGGGTAGCTGCCCGAGGATGACGGCGCCGATGATGGCCGCCGTGGCCGGGAGGAGCGAGAGCAGGAGCGCGAAGCGGGCGCGGGGCAGGCGGGCGAGCGCGAGCTGCTCGAGGGCGTAGGGGATCACGCTCGAGAGGAGGCCGACGAGGACGCAGGCGGCCAGGCGCCAGGCCGAGGCCAGGGCCGGCCCGGCGCTCCCGGCGAGGAACGGCGCCAGGGCCAGGGCGCCGATGGCCATCCCGGCGGCGAGTCCGTCCCGCGGACGGAGGTCCGGATCGGCGGCGACCCGGTGGCCGAGGACGACGTAGAGCGCCCAGAGGGCGCCGGCGCCGGCGGCCAGGCCGACGCCGGCCGGCGTTCCGGCCAGGTGGACGTCGGCGAGCAGGAGCACCCCGGCCAGGGCCAGGCCCAGGGCGCCGATGTCCCGGCGGGTACGCGAGCCGAGGGTGGCCACGGCGATCGGCCCCCAGAACTCGATCGCCACCGCCGTCCCGAGCGGGAGGCGGTCGATCGCCAGGTAGAAGCAGAGGTTCATCGCACTCAGGGAGAGGCCGAACGCAGCCGCGAGGCCGAGCGCGCGCCGGCTCCAGCGGGTCCGCCACGGGCGCCGCCATGCGCCGAGGGCGACCGCGGCGCTGAGCACCCGCAGCCAGGCGACGCCCGAGGCGGGGACGACCGCGAAGAGGAGGACGGCGAAGGACGACCCGACGTACTGGGCGATCGCCCCCAGGACGAAGAGGCCCTGGGGCGGGATCCGGTCGAGCGCGGCGGCTGGCGGCGGCGCGGGCCGCGGCGCCGCCCGTCCGGCGGGCGGGACGGCCATCCCGCGAGTTTAGGAGCAGAGCGCGCGGCGCCGCCGGCGGCCGCTGGTGCCGGGTCGGCGAGCCTGCGATGCTCCCGGGGACGGGCCGGTGGTTCGCGGCTCGGCCCCGACGAGGACGGAGGAGATCGGTGACAATCGAGGACCACGCTGTCGATGACAACCTTGGCCGGTCGTGTGAGGTGTGCGGCGCGACCCTGACCGCCGCAGAGATCGAGACCTCACGCGAGGAGGCGGGCCATCCCTTCCTCTGCTCGGTCCACGCCGCCGAGCAGCTCCCGGTGGAGGACGAGGCGGCCGGCTGATCGGCGGCGAGGGGGGACGCGGGATGCCCGGGCGGCTTGAGCCCGAGCTCTTCCGGCTGCCGGTGGAGGCGATCCGGGCCGGCTACTACAGCGACGCCTACCTGCGGCTGGCCAAGCGCGTGCTCGAGCGCGAGGAGCGCCCGGCCCGGGTGACGATGCAGGTCTTCCAGAAGCGGGAGGCCGTGCTCGGCGGGATCGACGAGGCCGTGGCCGTCCTCGCCCGCTGCGCGGGTCGCCAGGACGGCCCGGACTGGGAGCCGGCGTGGCCGCGGCTCGAGGTGCGTGCCCTCCACGAGGGGGACGCCGTCGCTCCCTACGAGACGGTGATGACGATCGAGGGCGACTACGCGTCGTTCGCCCACCTGGAGACCGTCTTCCTCGGCTGCCTGGCCCGGCGGACGCTGGTCGCCGGGAACGTCCGGGCGGCGGTCGGCGCGGCGCGGGGAAAGCCGGTCCTCTTCTTCGCGGCCCGCCACGATCACTGGCCGGTCCAGCCGGGCGACGGGTTCGCCGCCCGCCTCGCCGGGGCGGCCGGCGTCTCGACCGACGCCGGCGGAGCCTGGTGGGGCGGTCGCGGGGTCGGCACGCTCCCCCACGCCCTGATCGCCGCCTACGCCGGGGACACCGTGGCCGCGGCCGCCGCCTTCGCCCGCCACTGCGCCGGGGAGATGGACGTCACCGTGCTCGTCGACTTCGAGAACGACTCGATCGGCACCGCCCTCGCCGTCGCCGACGCGCTCGGCGACGACCTCTGGGGGGTCCGGCTGGACACCGCCGAGGACATGGTCGACGTCGGTCTGGCCGACCTCGGTACGCGCGCTCCGGCCGGCGTCAGCCCCGAGCTCGTCCGGAGGGTCCGGGTCGCGCTCGACGCCCACGGGCACCGCCGGGTCAAGATCGTCGTCTCCGGTGGCTTCGATGCCGAGCGGATCGCCCGCTTCGAAGCCGCCGGGGCTCCGGTCGACGCCTACGGCGTGGGCTCGGCCCTCCTCGCCGGGCGCCACGACTTCACCGCCGACGTGGTGCTCCTCGACGGCCACGCCTGCGCCAAGGCCGGCCGCCGCTACCGCCCGAACCCGCGCCTCGTCCCGGTCACATGGAGCACGTCGGGCCCGCCGTAGCCGTGGAGCGCCATCGCCCGCATCGGGCGAGGAACTCATCCCGGACGGGCGAAGCGATGCTCGAGCCCGAGGACCCGGGCCGCCGCGCGCCGGATGTGCCCGCGGAAGGCGGCCGACCGGCGGGCCCGGGACAGCAGGCGGGGGTAGATCAGACGGTAGGAGCCGGGGCCGGTCATGAGGATCAGGTCGGCGCCCGCCTCGAGCGAGCGGACCGCGGCCAGGGCGACGCTCGAGCGCCGGCGCACAGCGGCGGCCTCGATCGAATCGGTGATCACCACGCCGCGGAAGCCGAGCCGCCCGCGGAGGAGACGGTCGAGGATCGCCGGCGACTGCGAGGCGATCCGCCCGGGGTCGAGCCCCGGGTAGAGGGCGTGGGAGGCCATGATCAGGGGGACCCCGGCGGCGATCGCCGCCCGGAACGGCACGAGGTCGCGGCCACCGATCGTCGCGGCGTCGCCAGCCACCGTGGCCGGGCTCGCGTCGGTGTCGGCCACGGCCGCCCCGAGGCCGGGGAAGTGCTTGGCCGTGGCCGCGACCCCGGCGGCCGCGTACCCGGCCACCGCGGCCCGCACCGACGCGGCCACCGCCCGAGCGGGGCCGGGAAAGGCCCGGGCGCGCATGACCGAGGCCGGCCCGCTGGCCACGTCGGCTACCGGGGCGAAGTCGAGGTTCACGCCGTAGCCGCGCAGGTCCCGCCCGGCGGCGCGGGCCGCCGCGCCGGCCGCGAGTGCGCCCGCCGCGCGGGCCTGGCCCGAGGCCGCGGCGGCGAAGGGGAGCGTCCGGACCGGACCGCCCTCCTGGTCGGCGCCGATCAGGGCGCGCCCCCCGGCCGCGCGTTCGAGGTCTCGCGTCAGCGCGCGGAGCTGCCCGCCGGAGGCGACGTTATCGCCGGTGAGGATCACCCCGGCCGCCCGGCGGCCGCGAAGGATCCGCGCGACGTAGGCGGGCTCGACCCGCCCGGCGAAGGAGAGGACGAGCGTCTGGCCGACCTGCTGCTCGAGCGAGAGCCGGTCGACCGCCGCCCGGGCCGGTGGCCGGGGGGGAGCGGCCGGGTGTCCGGCGGCGCCAACGCCGCCGCCGCAGCCCCCGAGGAGCGCCACCCCGAGCGCGGCCAGGCCGACGCGTCCCGCCGAGCTCACGCCGCCTCGAGCGTCCGCCTGATCCGCTTGGCCGAGACCGGGCCCCGCACGCCGAGGCCCTGGGCGAACTGGCTGACCCGGAGCTCCTGGAGCATCCAGCCGGCCTCGCCGAGCCCCGGCGGGAGGGGGCGGTCGCCGGGCCAGGCCGCGACCCGGCGCCGGTGCTCGTCCTCGAGCTCGGCGATCGTCCGCATCCGGTCGGCGTCCTGGGCGCGGGCCCCGGGCAGCCGCTCGAGCCGGCGGGCGGCGCCCTCCACGTAGCGGAGCACGTCCGGGAGGCGGGCGGCCCCGGCGGCGGCGGCGAACCCCGGGTAGACGAGACCCCCGAGCTGTGCGGCCACGTCGAGGCGGGCCGGCTCCAGCGCGGCGTCCGGGGCGAGCGCGGCGAGGCGACGGTGGACGGCGGCGCGGGCGTCGAGGATGGCGACGACCGCGGCCAGGACCTCGGCCGTGGCTGGCGGGAGGCCGGCGGCGACCCGGTCGCGGAGCGCCGCGAACTCGGCCTCGTCCCAGGCCGGCCCGCCGGCCACCTCGACCAGGCTGTCGATGGCCGCGGCGCTCGCGTCCTCGATCACCCCGGCCAGGCTCCCGTGGGGGGCGCCGGCCAGGGTCAGGGTCGACGGTCCGCTGAGGCCCCGCTCGGCCGCCCGGGCCGGGGACGGGACGGTCAGGCGCAGGAGCCGGCGCGTGCCCGTGCGCATCGCCTCGCGCTGGGCCTCCTCGGTCTCGAGGGCGAGAACGCCGACGCTCGCCCCCTCGTCGATCAGGGCCGGGAAGGCGCGCACGGCGCCGCCCGTCCCGGGGAGCTCGACCGCCCGGGGCAGGGTGCCGAGCGTCCAGGCGACGAGCCCGTGGCGCTCGAGCCCGAGCGTCGCCTGGGCCAGGGCGGCCCGCAGGCGGGGGCCAAGCGCCTCGCGCAGGCGCTCGAGGTCGGTGTCCTCGCCGAGCGGCTCGCCGTCGACGTCCACCGCCCGGAAGGTCATCTTCAGGTGCGCCGGCAGGCGCGAGGCGTCGAAGGCGTCGATCGGGATGCGCACCCCGCGCAGCCGCTCGAGCTCCCGGGCGAGCGCCGCGCCGAGCGCCCCCTGGCGCGGCCGCAGCCCGGCCACGACCTCGGCGGCGAGCGCGGGCACGGGCACGAGCGGGCGGCGGAGATCCTTGGGGAGCGAGCGGATCAGCGCGGTGACGAGCTCCTCGCGCAGGGCGGGGATGAGCCAGTCGAAGCCGTCCGGTCGCAGGCGGGCGAGCGCCGCGAGGGGGACCTCGACGGTCACGCCGTCGTGCTCGGAGCCCGGATCGAAGCGGTAGGCGAGGGGCAGGACGAGGTCGTCCTGGCGCCAGGCGTCCGGGCGGGCGCTCGGGTCGAGCGCCCGGCGGGCGGCCGCCTCGACGAGGAGCTCGCGCGTGAAGTCGAGCTCGTGGCGGGCCCGGCCGCGGCGCCGCGACCACCAGCGCTCGAAGTGGGCGGCCCCGACCACCGCGGCGGGGATGCGGGCGTCGAAGAACGCGAACAGGGCCTCGTCGCCGACGAGGATGTCCCGCCGGCGGGCGCGGTGCTCGAGCTCCTCGACCTCGGCGACGAGCCGGCGGTTGTGGTCGCGGAACTCGTGCTCGGCGTCCCAGTCGCCGTCGATCAGGGCCCGGCGGATGAACTGCTCGCGGGCGAAGGCCGGATCGATGCGGTGGTAGGCGATCCGCCGCCCGGCGACCACGGGCAGGCCGTAGAGGGTGGCCCGCTCGGTCGCGACGACCGCCCCGCGCCCGCGGTCCCAGTGGGGATCGTCGTAGGAGCGCCGGAGCAGGTGGCCGGCCAGGGGCTCGATCCACTCGGGCCGGATGCGAGCGGCCGTCCGCCCCCAGAGGCGGCCGGTCTCGACGAGCTCGGCGACCATCAGCCACGACGGCGGGCGCCGGGCGAGGGCGGAGCCCGGGAAGATGGCGAAGCGGGCGCCACGCGGGCCGTCGTAGTCGCGGCGGGCCGGGTTGCGCATGCCGATCTGGGAGAGCAGCCCGGCGAGGAGGGCGCGATGGACGGCGTCGGGCTCGGCCGGCTCGTGGTTGATCGAGACGTCGGCGGCGCGCGCGGCCTGGCGGAGCTGGGTCACGAGGTCCTGCCACTCGCGCACGCGCAGGTAATGGAGGAACTCGGCCCGGCAGCGCTTGCGGAACTGGCTGCCCGAGAGCGCCTCCCGCTGGTCGCTCAGGTGGCGCCAGAGGTTGAGCTGGCCGACGAAGTCGGACTCGTCGCACGCGTAGCGGGCATGCTGCTCGTCGGCCGCCGCCCGCTGGTCGACCGGGCGCTCGCGCGGCTCCTGGATCGAGAGCGCGGCGGCGATCACGATCACCTCGGCCGCGCACCCGAGCCGGTCGGCCTCGAGCACCATCCGCCCGAGCCGCGGGTCGACCGGGAGCCGGGCCAGGCGGCGGCCGAGCGGGGTCAGCCGGCGGGAGGGATCCAGCGCGCCCGCCTCGAAGGCGCCGAGCTCCTCGAGCAGGGCGATGCCGTCGCGGACCTGGCGGCGGTCGGGCGGGTCGATGAAGCCGAAGTCCTCGACCTCCCCGAGGCCGAGGGCGGCCATCTGGAGGAGCACCGCGGCAAGGCTCGTACGGAGGATCTCGGGCTCGGTGAAGTCCGGGCGCCCGCTGAAGTCCTCCTCCGAGTAGAGGCGGATGCAGATGCCGTCGGCCGTCCGCCCGCACCGTCCCTTGCGCTGGTCGGCCGAGGCCCGGGAGATCGGCTCGATCGGCAGGCGCTGGACCTTGAGGCGGCCGCTGTAGCGGCTGATCCGCGCCGTCCCCGGGTCGACCACGCTGCCGATGCCGGGGACGGTCAGCGAGGTCTCGGCGACGTTGGTCGCGAGGACGACCCGCCGGCCGGCGTGGGGGGCGAAGACGCGGCGCTGCTCGGCGTGGGAGAGGCGGGCGTAGAGGGGAAGCACCTCGACCCGGGGGCCGAGCCGGCCGCTGAGCGCCTCGGCCGTGTCGCGGATCTCCCGCTCGCCGCTCTGGAAGACGAGGACGTCGCCCGGGCCGTCGCGCAGGAGCTCCTCGACCGCGTCGCCGATCGCCTCGATCGGGTCGCTCGCCCCGTCCTCATCCGCGCCGCTCAGCGGCCGGTAGCGGACCTCGACCGGGTAGGTTCGCCCGGAGACCTCGACCACCGGGGCGTCGCCGAAGTGGCGGCTGAAGCGGCCGGCGTCGATCGTCGCCGAGGCGACGATCAGCTTGAGCTCCGGGCGGAGCGGGAGCAGCCGGCCGAGGTGGCCGAAGAGGAAGTCGATGTTCAGGCTCCGCTCGTGGGCCTCGTCGACGATGATCGTGTCGTAGCGGAGGAGCATCCGGTCGCGCTGGATCTCGGCGAGGAGGAGGCCGTCGGTGACGAAGCGGACGAGGGTGTCCTCGGTCGCGCGCTCGTGGAAGCGCATCGCGTAGCCGATCGCCCCGCCGACCTCGAGGCCGAGCTCCTCGGCCACGCGCTCGGCTCCGGCCCGGGCGGCCAGGCGGCGCGGCTGGGTGTGGGCGATCGCTCCGCGGACGCCGCGCCCGAGCTCGAGGCAGAGCTTCGGCAGCTGGGTCGTCTTCCCCGACCCGGTCTCCCCGGCGACGATCACCACCTGATGGCCGCCGATCGCGGCGAGGAGATCCTCGCGCCGGGCGGTGACCGGGAGCTGCGCCGGGTAGGTGAGCTCGGGGACGGCGGCCCGGCGGCGGGCGACCCGGGCAACGGCGGCGGCGAGCTCGGCGGCGCCGAGGCCGGCGCGCGGGTCGCGCCGCCGCCGTCGGCGGAGCATCTCCGCGTCGCGGAGGGTCAGCCCTTCGAGGGTGGTCTGCTCGGGGGCGCTCATCGGCTCGAGGATAGGCCGGTCAGCCGGTGGGATCGACGCCCCGGGGCCCGCACGCCCGTAGCATCGGTGGCCGATGAGGGCGATCGGCATCCGGCGCGGCGCGGGGCTCCTGGCGGTCGCCGCCTGCCTGGCCGCGGCCGCGACGGGCGCACCGGCCGCGGGCGCGGCGCGCTCGTGCACGCCGCCGAGGTACCCGAGCGTCGGCTACTTCGTCCGGGTCTCGGTGACCGGCGTCCCGTGCGCGACCGGGAGCCGGGTGGCGATCGCCTACTACCGCTGCCGGACCCGCACCGGCAATCTCGCCGGGCGCTGCTCCGGCGGCGTGCTTCGGCTACCGCTGCCACGAGGTGCGCAACGCGATCGCCACGGAGATCGACGCCCGGGTCACGTGCATCCGCGGGCGGGCGACGGTCGTCCACGTCTACCAGCAGTTCCTCACCCGCTAGCCGCCCCGAGCCAGGCGGGGCTCGCCATCCAGCGCAGGAGCTCGCGGAGGATGAACGGGCCGAGGGTGGCCGACGAACTCGGGCGTGAGATGGTCGATGTCGCGGTGGACGAGGACCCCACCGACGACCGGGTAGCAGAAGCGGGTGCCGCAGAAGAAGTCGTCAGGTCGGCCACCCGGATCCGCGGCGAGCCCGCCCGGGCGGCCGCGGTCACCTCGGGGTCGGGCCGCAGGGCGTGGCGGACGGTGACGGCGCAGACGATCCCGGCCCGCAGGTGGTGGGCGATCGCGTGGTCGACGCACGCGAACGAGTTGCTCGTGTTCAGCGGGGTGTCGCGGAGCACGACGATGTGCTTGACCGTCGGGGGGAGCGCCCGATACGCGGCCGCGTAGCCGGCGACGGCGGCGGCGGCGGGGCTCTGCCCGCGGCGGGCGCGGAAGCCGGCGCCCGAATGCTCGGAGACGAAGACGAGGTCGACCTGCGGGTGCGAGGCGAACCAGCGCAGGACCCGGCGGTTCCAGGCCGCGCACTCGGCGCCGAGGGGGGGTGCGAGGTCGGGGACGGCCTGCGAGAACGGGCAGCCGGCCCGGGTGATCGAGAGGCCGCGCCAGCCCTGGCCGAACGCGATGTTGGCCAGGGCGCCGCGCCAGTGCCCGGCGTGGCTGTCGCCGATCAGGGCGAACGTCCGCGTGCCGGCCACCGGGCCGAAGCCGCAGACCCACCAGTTGGCCGAGCGCTCCTTGGTGGCGCAGCGATCGCCGATCTCGAGCTCGGCGGCGTCCGGGGTCGGGAACACCGAAAGCTCGAGGGCGGGGTTCAGGCACGGCTGGTGCTCGGGATCGCGGGCGGCGGCGCCGTAGCAGGGCTGGCCGCACCCGTACCCGTCGGTGCAGGGGGCCACGGGGGGCGGGGCGGCGTCCGCGCGGGCGAGGGCGACGGCGGTGAGGAGGAGGACGGCGACCGCGGCGCCGGTCCGGAGGGCTAGCGACCGCAGATCGGGGTCACGGGGTCACGGGTTCGGCCATGTCGCGACCATCATGGCAAGGGGGGCCGGCGGCCGGCCCCGGTGGGACACTTCGGCGATGTCCGACCCGGGAGCCCAGGCGCTCCGCGAGCTGCGCCGGGCCCGCCGCCGCCGGGCCTACGGGGCGATCGACTGGATCGACGCCGTCTACCGCGTCTACGTGACCGCGATCCTCTCGGCCCTGGCCACGAGCTTCGTCTCCGGCTGGATCGGCGGCCGGCCGGTCACGGCGGCCGAGCTCGCCTGGGTCCTGGCCCACGGCCCGGCGGCGGTCGGGCTGGCCGTCGCGGTGGTCCTCGCGACCGGGCTGCGCTCGGGCGGCCGGGGCGGCCCGCTCGTGCTGCTCCCGGCCGACGTCGTGCTCGTCCTCCTGTCCCCGGTCCCCCGCGGCGCCGCCCTCCGGAGCCTGGCCCTGCGCCAGCTGCGCTTCAGCGGCTTCGTCGGCGGGGTGGTCGGAATGGTGGCCGGGAACCTGGCCGCCCAGCGGCTGCCCGGCCCCTACGCCGCGTGGGTGGGCGCGGGCGGACTGGCCGGGGTGCTCGTCGGCCTCGCCTTCACCGGAGCCGCCCTCCTCGCGTCGGGCCTGCGGGCCGGGCGCCGGGTCGCCGCCGTGGCCGCCGCCGGGCTCGTCGCCTGGTCGGCGGCCGACCTCGCGGCCGGGGCGGCGAGCTCGCCGGCGACCTACCTCGGGCGCCTGGCCATGCTCCCGCTCGCCGGGCTCCGGCGCCGGGCGTCGGCGCCGTCCTCCTCGCGCTCCCCCTCGCCGGTCTCGCGGTCGTCGGCGGGACCTCGCTCGACGCGGCACGCCGCCAGGCCGGCCTCCTGGCCCAGCTCCGCTTCGCGGTCACCATGCAGGACGTGCGCACGGTGATCCTCCTCCGCCGCCAGCTCGCCGCCGAGGGCCCCCGCCGCCGCCCGTGGACCCGCCTGCCGGCGGGCGGCGGCCCGGTCTGGCGGCGTGACTGGCAGGGCGTCCTGCGCTGGCCGGCCGTCCGCCTCGCTCGCCTGCTCGTGCTCGGCGTCGCCGCCGGCGCCGCGGCCGCCTGGGCCTGGCGGGGCACCCCGGCCCTCGTCGGGCTGGCCGGGGCGGCGCTGCTCGTGGCCGCCCTCGACGCGATCGAAGGGCTCGCCCAGGAGGCCGACCACCCGTCGCGCTCGCGGACGCTCCCGCTCGCCACCGGCGCCCTCGTCATCCGTCACCTCGCGGTGCCGGCCACGGTGATGCTCGCGGTGGCCGCCGCCGGCGTCGCGGCCGCCGCCGTCCTCGGCGCCGCCGGGGCGCCGGAGGTCGTAGCGGTCGGGGCGGTGGTCGCGATCCCGGCCGCGCTGGCCGCGGTCTCGGGCGCCGCGCTCAGCGTCGAGACCGGCCCGGGCGTGAACCCCCTGGAGGTCGGGCCGCTGGCCAACGCGAAGGTCGCGGTCCGGTCGTTCGGTCCGCTGATCCTCGCCGTCGGCGGCGTCCTCCCCGTGCTCGGGGCCCGCGCCGCGGTCGATGCCGGGGGATCGGCGCTCGCCGGGGCGGCGCCGGCCGCGGTGGCCGTCCTGCTCGTGAGCGCGGCGGCCACCGCCTGGATCTGCCGGAGCGAGTGAGCGTGCTCGAGGCGCGGGAGCTCGTCGGGAGCTACGGCGACCAGGTCGCCCTCGACGGCCTGACCTGCACGGTCGAGGCGGGGAGCCGCGTGGCCCTGGTCGGGCCCAACGGAGCCGGGAAGAGCACCTTCCTGCGCCTGGCCTGCGGGCTGCTCGAGCCGGCGGGCGGGAGCGTTACCGTTGCCGGGTTCCCGGCCGGGTCGCTGGCGGCGCGCGCCGCGACCTCCTATCTCCCGGACACGCCGGCCCTCTACGACGACCTCGGCCTGCTCGAGCACCTCGAGTACGTCGCCCGTCTCCACGGCATGATCGAGTGGGAGGAGCGGGCCGAGGACCTCCTCGACCGGCTCGGCCTGAGCGACCGGGCGCAGGACACGCCGGGCGGCTTCAGCCGGGGCATGCGCCAGAAGGCGTCGATCGCCCTGGCCTTCGTGCGGCCGTTCGGCCTGCTCCTGGCCGACGAGCCGTTCGACGGCCTCGACCCTCCGAGCCGCGACGCCCTCGACGGGCTGGTCGCCGAGGCGGCGGCCGGGGGAGCGGCGATCGTCCTGGCCACCCACCGCCTCGAGGTCGTCGAGCAGGCGACCCGCTGCCTGGCGATCGAGGGCGGCCGGGCCGTCTTCGACGGCCCGGCCGGGGCCCCCGAGGTGGCCCGGCTCGTCTCGGGGTAGGCGTCAGAGCGCGGCGAGATCCCGGACCTGGGTCAGGCGCAGGTTGTTGCCCGACGGGTCGCGGAAGCCCGAGTCGATCCCGTAGGGGCGCTCCTCCGGGGTCTCGGTGAACTCGACGCCGCGAGCCCTGAGCTCCTCGTAGGAGGCGCGGCAGTCGTCGGTGGTGAGGAAGACGGTGCCGGCGAAGCCCTTGGCCACGAGGCTGCGGACCTGCTCGGCCGTCTCCGGGTCCATCACCGGGGCGCCGGGGATCGCCATCAGGACGATCGCGATGTCGTTCTGGCCGGCCGGGCCGACGGTCAGCCAGCGGAAGTTGCCCATCTCGGGCAGGGTCACGTCCGACTTGACCTCCATGCCGAGCTTCTCGGTGTAGAAGGCGAGGGCTTCGTCCTGGTCGTGGACCCAGAGCTGGGCGGTGGCGATGCTGATCATGGCTGCTTCTCCTTGTGTTCGGCGCAACGGTCGCCAGCGATGCTAGGTCGGCGGCGCGCCCCTGTCTTCTCCAAACGTGCTGCGTTGCGGGCGGGCGTAGGCGCGCATCACGCACGTCGGGATCAGGGCCAGCCGGCTCGCCGGGGGGAAGGTCAGGCGGTAGGCGGTCGGGGAGGCGCCGTAGGTCCGGGTGAAGCTGGTGGTGAACGACCCGACGCTCTGGAGCCCGACCGAGAAGCAGATGTCGGCCACCGAACGGTCGGTGGTCCGCAGGAGGGCGGCGGCCCGCTCGAGGCGGCGGGTGAGCAGGTAGGCGTGGGGCGACTCGCCGAAGGCGCGGCGGAACTCGCGGCTGAAGTGGGCGCGCGAGAGGCCGGCCGACCGGGCGAGGTCCTCGACGTCGAGCGGCTCGAAGTAGCGGGCGTCGGCCAGGTCCTTGGCCCGGAGCAGGTGGCGGGCGGTGGGGACGGGCGCCATCGGACCAGTATGCCGAGGACGCGTCGATTTCCGTTTGGAAACTGGACCGACGGGCCAACCCGCGGAGTAGGCTTTGAGGTCGGTCACCTTTTGAGGGAGAGGAGAACCATGTCAGACGTCCACGTCTCGCTGGAGGTCAACGGGACGACCTACGATCGGGAGGTGGAGCCGAGGCTGCTCCTGGTCCATCTCCTGCGCGACCGTCTCGGCCTGACCGGCACCCACGTCGGGTGCGACACGTCCAACTGCGGGGCGTGCACCGTCCACCTCGACGGGGCGGCGGTGAAGTCGTGCACGGTCCTGGCCGTCCAGGCCGACGGCGCCCGCGTGACGACGATCGAGGGGCTCGGCGACGTCGCCGACCTCCACCCGCTCCAGGAGGCCTTCTGGGAGCACCACGGCCTCCAGTGCGGCTACTGCACGCCGGGCATGATCATGGCGGCGGCCGACCTGCTCGAGCGCACACCCGACCCGTCCGAGCAGGAGGTGCGCGAGGCCCTGGCCGGGAACCTGTGCCGGTGCACCGGGTATCACAACATCGTCAAGGCGGTTCTCGCGGCGGCCAAGGCGCCGCGCCACGGCGAGGCGGAGCCGCCGGCCTCGCCCGGCGACCCGACGACGCCGATCGTCGGGGTGGGAGCATGAGCGCGCCCGAGCCCGACGGGGCCTTCGTCGGCCGGCGGATGCGCCGCAAGGAGGATCCGCCGCTGATCACCGGCAAGGGGCTCTTCACCGACGACATGGTCGTCCCGGGGATGCTCCACGCGGCGTTCGTCCGCTCGACCGAGGCCCACGCCCGGATCACCCGGATCGACACGAGCGCGGCACTCGCCCGCGAGGGCATCCACGCCGTCCTGACCGGCGGCGATCTCGACCTCGCCGCCGGGATGCCGATGGCCTGGGTACCGCCCGGGGTCGAGGTCAACACGCCCGAGCACTGGCCGCTGGCCCGGGGCGAGGTCAAGCACGTGGGCCAGGCGGTGGCCGTCGTCTGCGGGGAGGACAAGTACGGCGTGGTCGACGCGGCGGCCGAGGTGGTCGTCGAGTACGAGTCGCTGCCCGTGGTCGTCGACCCGGAGGCCGCCCTCGAACCGGACTCGCCGCTCGTCCACGAGGAGTTCTCGAGCAACCGCACGCACGAGTGGGGCCTCGGCTCAGAGGACATGGACGTCGCCTGGGAGGAGGCCGACGTCGTCCTCGAGCGGCGGATCGTCAACCACCGGGTGGCCGGGGCGCCGATCGAGCCGCGGGCGTGCATCGCCGACTACCGGGCCGGGTACCTGACGCTCTGGACGACGACCCAGATCCCCCACCTGACCCGGTCGTTCCTCGCCGGGTCGATGGAGATGAGCGAGGACCACATCCGGGTCGTCGCCCCCGACGTCGGGGGCGCCTTCGGGGTCAAGCTCAACCACTACCCGGAGGAGGCGGTCGCCTGCGCGGTCTCGCGCCGGCTCGGGCGGCCGGTCAAGTGGACGGAGACCCGCTCGGAGCACATGGCGACGACGATCCACGGTCGCGACCAGATCGACTACGTGAAGATGGGGGTCAAGCACGACGGGACGATCACCGGGATCGAGATCAAGGTGATCGCCGACCTCGGGGCGTACTTCCTCCTCCTGACCCCGTTCATCCCGTCGTTCACGGCGTTCGTGGCCGGCGGGTGCTACAAGATCCCGCGCGTGCGGACGGACATCACCGGGGTGTTCACCAACAAGTTCCCGACCGACGCGACCCGCGGGGCCGGGCGCCCGGAGGCGACGCACCTGCTCGAGGTGATGGTCGACCAGGCGGCGGCCGAGCTCGGCCTATCTCCCGTCGAGATGCGCCGGCGGAACTTCATCCCCAAGGAGGACTTCCCGGCGACGGTCGCCGTCGGGATCGTCTACGACTCGGGCGACTACCACGGCTCGCTCGACAAGCTGCTCTCGAAGCTCGACCTCGACGAGCTCGAGCGGGAGCGGACGCGGCTCCAGGAGCGCGGCATCTACCGGGGGATCGGCTTCTCCACCTACATGGAGATCTGCGGCCTCGCCCCGTCGCGGATCGTCGGACCGGGAGGCGTGGGGATCCAGGCGGGGTTCTGGGAGTCGGCGCTCGTGCGCGTCCACCCGTCCGGTTCGGTCACCGTCTACACGGGGACCTCGCCCCACGGCCAGGGCCTCGACACGAGCATGGCCCAGATCGTGGCCGACCGGCTGGGGACGACCCCGGACGTGGTCGAGGTCATGCACGGCGACACGAACACCGGTCCCTACGGGATGGGCACCTACGGGTCGCGGTCGCTCTCGGTCGGCGGCGAGGCCGTCGCCCGGACGGCGCAGAAGGTGCAGGACAAGGCGAAGAAGATCGTCGCCCACCTGCTCGAGGCGGCCCCGGAGGACATCGCGGTCGATTCGGAGCGGTTCTCCGTCCGTGGATCACCCGGCAAGGGAATGGCGCTGGCCGAGGTCTCGGCCGCGGCCTACATCCCGGAGAACCTGCCCGAGGGGATGGAGCCGGGGCTCGAGGAGACGACGTTCTACGACCCGGAGAACTTCGTCTTCCCGTTCGGGGCGCACGCCTGCGTGGTCGACGTCGACATCGAGACGGGCAGGGTCGAGGTCGTGCGCTACGTCGCGGTCGACGACTGCGGTCCGGCGATCAACCCGCTCCTGATCGAGGGCCAGGTCCACGGGGGCATCGTCCACGCCCTCGGGCAGGCCCTCTACGAGCGGATCCACTACGACGAGAACGGCCAGCTGGTCACGGGCACGTTCGTCGAGTACGGCCTCCCGAGCGCGGCCGACGTGCCGAGCTTCGAGACCGACCGGACGGAGACCCGGTCGCCGTCGAACACGCTCGGGGTCAAGGGCGTCGGCGAGGCGGGGACGATCGCGGCCAGCCCGGCGGTGGTCAACGCGGTAATCGACGCGCTGCGCCCCCTCGGGGTGACGTTCATCAACATGCCACTCGGCTCGATGCACGTGTGGGAGACGATTCAGGAGGCGCGCTCATGATCCCGGCCGAGTTCGACTACGTCGCCCCGGAGTCGCTGGACGAGGCGATCCGGGCGCTGGCCGACGGGGGCGAGGACGCCCGCGTCCTGGCCGGCGGCCATTCGCTCCTGCCGATGATGAAGCTCCGCTTCGCGTCCCCGAGCCTCCTCGTCGACCTCCGGCGGGTCCCGGGCCTGGCCGGCGTCGACTCCGACGGAGAGGTGCGGATCGGCGCCATGACCACGCACACCGCCCTCGCCGAGGCCGGCCTCGGGCTGATCAGCGCGGCGGCGGCGACGATCGCCGACCCGCAGGTCCGCAACCGCGGGACGATCGGCGGGTCGCTGGCCCACCCGCTCCCGGCCGCCGACCTCCCGGCCGTCGTCCTGGCCGCCGAGGGGACCCTCGTCGTCCAGGGGCCGGGCGGCGAGCGGGAGATCCCGGCGGCGGAGTTCTTCCGCGGCTACATGGAGACGGCGCTCGCCGACGGACGAGGTGCTGACCGCGATCCGGCTGCCGGCGACCGGCGGCTGGTCGTTCGGCTACCAGAAGTTCAACCGCCGCCAGGAGGACTGGGCGATGGTGGCGGCGTGCGCGCTCGTCCGCGTCGAGGACGGCGTGTGCGCCGACGCGCGCGTCGGCCTGACCCACATGGGCGGGACGCCGCTGCGGGCGACGGCGGTCGAGGCGGCCCTCCGCGGGCAGCCGTTCGACGCCCCGACGATCCGCCGGGCGTCCGAGCAGGCGGCCGAGGGCACCTCCCCGCCGGCCGACCTCAACGCCTCGGCGGACTACCGCCGCCACCTGGCGCGGGTCCTCTGCCGGCGGGCGCTCGAGCAGGCGGCGGGGTGAGCCTCGGCAGCATCGAAGACGTCGAGGAGGCGCTCGTCGGGCAGGACTACCTGCCGGACCGCGGCCTGGCCACGGCGGTGTTCCTGGCCGTGACCCTCGAGCAGCCGCTCCTGCTCGAGGGCGAGGCCGGGGTCGGCAAGACGGAGGTGGCGCGGGCGCTCGCCGGGGCGCTCGGGGCGCGGCTGATCCGGCTCCAGTGCCACGAGGGGATCGACGTCCACCACGCCCTCTACGACTGGGACTATGCGCGCCAGCTCCTGTCGGTCCGGGCGGGGCGGGAGGACGAGCTCTACTCGCGGCGCTTCCTCCTGCGCCGGCCGCTGCTCGAGGCGCTCGAGGCGGCCGAGCCGGTCGTCCTCCTGATCGACGAGATCGACCGCGCCGACGACGAGTTCGAGGCCTTCCTGCTCGAGCTGCTCTCCGACTTCCAGGTCTCGATCCCCGAGCTCGGGACGATCGTCGCGGCCCGCCGGCCCGCGGTCGTCCTCACCTCGAACCGGACGCGCGAGCTCCACGACGCCCTCAAGCGGCGCTGCCTCTACCACTGGATCGACTATCCGACGCTCGAGCGCGAGATCGAGATCGTCCGGGCCCGGCTCCCGGGCGTCCCGGCCGCGGTCGCCGCGCGGGTGTGCGCGGCCGTCGCCCGCCTGCGCGAGGTCGACCTCTACAAGCTGCCGGGCGTCGGGGAGACGCTGACCTGGGCCCGGGCGCTCGAGGCGGTGGGCGACCTCGACGCGTCGCTCGGCGCGGCGCTCAAGGTCCGCGAGGACATCGACCGGGTCCGCTCCGAGGGGGTGCTGGCCGGTTCCTGAGCGGCTCGTCTCGCTCCTGGCGGCCCAGATGCGGGCCGCCGGGGCGAGCGTCGGGGTCGGCGAGGTCCTGGCCGGGCACCGGGCGCTCGGGGCGGTCCCGCCGTCGGCGGCGCGAGCGGCGCTGCGGGCCACGCTCTGCTCCTCCCGGCGCGACCTCGCGGCCTTCGACGCGGCCTGGGCGGCCCTGGCCGAGCCGCTCGAGGCCGACCCGGTCCTCGACGAGGCGATGCGCACGGCCCGGAGCGCCCTGCCCCGGGCCGGGGCGCCGGGGGACGCCGCCCCGGCCGACTCCCGGGAGGCCACGCCGGTCCCGGCCGCGTGGAGCGCGTCGGAACTGCTCCGAAAGAAGGACTTCGCGAGCTACACGGCCGCTGAGCGGGAGGCGGCGCGGTCGCTGCTCGAGCGGCTCGCCCGGCGCGGGGCGCGGCGGCGCTCGCGGCGGACCCGGCGCTCGCGCGGCCGGGGTGAGGTGTACGACCTGCGGGCGACGATGCGCTCGTCGCTGCGCCACGGGGGCGAGCCGGTCGACCGCCGCTGGCGCGAGCCGGGGTGGCAGCCGCGGCCGCTGGTCCTGGTCGTCGACGTCTCCGGGTCGATGGCCCCCTACGCGCGGATGCTCCTCCAGTACGTCCAGGCGACCGTCGCCGCCCGGCGCCGGGTCGAGGCCTTCGCCTTCGGGACGCGGGCGACCCGGATCACCCGGGAGCTCCGCGGCCGCGACCCCGACCGGGCGCTCGGGCGGGCGACCGCGGCCGTGGTCGACATGGGCTCCGGGACGCGGATCGGCGACGCCCTCGGGGTGATCAACCGGGTCCACGGCCGGCGGATCGGGCGGGGGTCGATCGTCGTCGTGCTCAGCGACGGGTGGGACCGGGGCGACCCGGACGTCCTGGCCGCCGAGATCGGGCGGCTGCGCCGGACGGCCCACCGGCTGATCTGGCTCAACCCGCTGGCCGCCGACCCCGAGTTCGCGCCCCTGACCCGCGGGATGCGGGCCGCCCTCCCCCACACCGACCACCTCCTCGCCGGCAACTCGATCGCCTCGCTCGAGGCGCTGGCCGACCTCCTGGAGACGGTGACGTGAGGGCGAACTGACGACCGGCGGACTCGTGACCAAGCGGTGAAGCGCCTTGCCGGGCGCCGGGCCGTGCTCGATAGTCGGCTCCGGCCGGTCTGACCGGCGGTCGGACACTGCGGTTTCAGGGGGATGCATGGGGCAGAGGCGTATTTCGACGGCGCTCGTCGCCGGCCTGGTCGCGGGTCTCGCCGGGTTCGGCCTGACCGCGGCGGAAGCGTCGGCGGCCGACACGACGCCGCCGGTGATCGCCGTCCCGGCCGACCAGACGGTCCCGGCGACCGGCGCGACCGGCGCGGTCGCCACCTTCACCGCGTCGGCGACCGACGACGTCGACGTGACCGACCCGGTCACCTGCACCCCGCCGTCGGGCTCGACGTTCGTCCTCGGCGCCACGACCGTCACCTGCACGGCCACCGACAAGGCCGGGAACACGGCGAGCAAGACGTTCAAGGTCACGGTGGCCGACGCGACCGCCCCGGTGATCACGGTGCCGGCCGACCTGACCGTCAGCCCGAAGAGCGCGGCCGGGGCGCCGGTGACCTTCGCGGCGACGGCGACCGACAACGTCGACCCCGCGGTCGCCGGTCACCTGCGTCCCGGCGTCCGGGTCGACCTTCCCGATCGGCGCGACGACCGTCAAGTGCACCGCGACCGACAAGGCGTCAAACGTGGCGAGCAAGTCGTTCAAGGTCACCGTCTCGACCCCGACCGCGCCGACGATCACCGTCCCGCCCGACCGGAACGTCGGGGCCGAGAGCGCGGCCGGCGACGTCGTCAACTACACCGCGACCGCGACCGACGCCCTCGACGGGACGATCCCGGCGATCTGCACCCCGCCGTCCGGGTCGACGTTCCCGCTCGGCCTGACCACGGTGACGTGCACGGCCACCAACTCGGCGGGCAAGTCCTCGACCAAGTCGTTCGGCGTGACCGTCCTGCCCCAGGTGTCCGACCAGGTCGAGGGGACGGCGGCGATCAAGTCGGTCCGGACGAGCTCGAACCTGGCGACCGTCCAGCTGACGTGCGCCGGGCCGGACACGACGACCTGCACGGTCAAGCTCCAGTTGGTCGGCGGCGGCGCCGTCTACCGGACGCGAACCGTGAACTTCGCCAGCGGGGAGCAGCAAGACCGTCCGCCTGCGGCTCAACCGGCTGGGGACCGCCCGGCTGCGCCGGGCCCACCGCCTGGCCGCGGTCGTGCGGCTGACCGAGACGGCCGACTCCGGGCGCCGGAGCACCAGATCCCGGGCGGCCGTGTTCACCGGCTGAGGGTCGGGTCGGTCAGTCAGAAGCTCCGCCGCTGGGTGGTCGTCCCGGCGAACGGGCTCTCGAAGCGGGCCTGGAAGGCCGGCGTCCGCGGAGGCGGGAAGAGCGCCGAATGGAGCACGCCCCAGAGCCCGTCCCACGCGTTCCACGAGGCCGGGGCGCCGCCGCCCTGCGGGAAGAGCCGGACGCAGCGCCGGGCGCACGTGGCCGGGTCGTTCGCGACCCAGGCGCGGCGGCCGTTGAAGCGGCCCTCGGGGAGGACGCTGCCGGTCTGGTGGCAGGCGCTCGTGCACCGACGCGGGTAGGCGGCGTGGCTTCCCCGGGCCACGTAGACGCGGACGTGGCGGGCGCCGTCGAGGATCGGGACGCCGGCCGGGTAGCGCCAGGAGCTCGCGTGGGCGGCGAAGTGGACCGCCTCGACGCGGCGCCCAGCGGCGTCGACGATCACCGTCACGCCCTCCCAGTCGCCCTCGTGGAGGTCGATGAGGAAGGCGTTGTAGCGCAGGAACCACCAGTAGTCGATCGCGACCCGCCGGCCGGCGCGGGTCACGTGGGCGTAGATCCGCGACCGGCCGCCCTCGTCGCAGTCGAGCAGGATCGGCGCCGACTTCGCGCAGGTCGCGAGGTCGGGCGCGGTCGCGTCGCTCCCGTCGAGCTGGGTCCCCCGGAGGTCGAGGTAGGCCGCGGCCGGCGTCAGCTGCCCGACCGAGGTGAGGGGCGCGCACGGGAGGCCGGTGGCCGGGACCGGGCAGACCTGGTGGCCGGGCTCGGCGAGGAAGGCGTCGACGTCGACCGGCCGCCAGAGCTCGGCCGAGTCGAAGAAGAGATGCGGCTGGAAGCGGAGGGCGAGATCGAGCGGCCTGAGCGCCCGGGCCGGCGCCGCCGCCGGGTGGGCGCCGAGCAGCCCGAGCGCGGCGAGGAGGACCGCGGCCGCGTGCCCCCAGCGTGCGAGCATCGTCGTCATCGGCGGGGCACAGCCTCGCAGATTCGCTCGGTCACGCGCGCCGGAACGCCCGGACGGCGAGCGGCACGAAGACGAGCAGCAGTCCGGTCAGCCAGGCGAGGGTCCCGAGGGCGGGCGAGACGGCGTCCCCGTGGCCGATGGTCAGGGCCCGGACGGCGTCGGCGGCGAGCGAGACCGGGTTGACCTGGGCGAACGCGCGGAGCCCGTCGGGCATCGACGCGGTCGGAACGAAGGCGGACGACGCGAAGGTGAGCGGAAAGACCCAGATGAACCCGGCCGACTGGGCGGTCTCCGGGTCGCGGACCGACAGCCCGACGCAGGCGCTGATCCACGAGAAGACGTAGGAGAAGGCGAGGACGAGGCCGAATGCGAGGGCGACCTCGTAGGCCGGCTGGGTCGGGCGGAAGCCGACGGCGACGCCGACGAGGACCATCACGATCAGGGTCAGGACGTTCATCAGCAGGTCGGCCGTCGTCCGCCCGACGAGGACGGCCGACCGGGCGATCGGCAGGGACCGGAAGCGGTCGACGATCCCGGCCTTGAGGTCCTCGGTCAGTCCGATGCCGGTCAGGAGGGCGCCGAAGATCGCCGTCTGGACGACGATGCCCGGCATCAGGAAGTCGACGTAGGCGACGCCCCGGGTGTTGATCGCGCCGCCGAAGACGTAGCGGAAGAGCAGCACGAACATCACGGGCTGGACGAAGGCGAAGACGACGAGGCTCGGACGGCGGAGCGTCTGGCGCAGCTGGCGGCCGGCCATCACGCGGCTGTCGGCGAGCCCGTCGGCCAGCGTCAGTCGCTGGGGCTCGGGTCGGGTGTCGGTGGCGGCCATCATCTCCCCTGCCGGTCGGGCTGCCGGGCGGGCTCGGGCCGGCCCTCGACTCGCCGGCCGGTCAGGTTGAGGAAGACGTCGTCGAGGCTCGGCTGCTCGAGCCCGATCGCGGCGAGCTCGAGCGCCCGGGCGTCGAGGCGCCGGACGGCCTCGGCCGATGCGCTCGGGTCGGCCACCGCGAGGCGGATCTCGCCGGCGCCGGCTTCGAGGCGGGGTTCGTCGCCGACGGCGAGGTCGGCGAGAGCCGCCGCGGCCGGGGCGGCGTCGGCCGGGTCGGCGAGGCGGACGAAGAGGACCTCGGTCCCGATCGAGGCCTTGAGCTCCGCCGGGGTTCCCGTGGGCGGCGATCCGCCCGCGGTCGACGACGGCGATCCGCTGGGCCAGGCGGTCGGCCTCCTCGAGGTACTGGGTGGTCAGGAGGATCGTCGTCCCGTCGCGGCGCAGCTCGTCGACCGTGTCCCAGAGCTCCTGCCGCGTCCGGGGGTCGAGGCCGGTGGTCGGCTCGTCGAGGAGGAGGACCGGCGGGCGGCCGGTGAGGCTCGCGCAGAGGTCGAGCCGGCGCCGCATGCCGCCCGAGTAGGTCGCGACCCGGCGGTCGGCGGCCGCGGTGAGCGCGAAACGGTCGAGCACCTGGCAGGCGCGGGCCCGGGCCTCGGTGCGCGAGAGGCGGTAGAGGCGGCCGACCATCTCGACGTTCTCGCGCCCGGTGAGCTGCTCGTCGACGGCCGCGAACTGCCCGGCGAGCCCGATCCGGCGGCGGACGGCGAGGGAGCTCTCGACGACGTCGTGCCCGAGGACGCTGGCCCGGCCGGCGGTCGGGCGCAGGAGGGTGGCGAGGATCCGCACGAGCGTCGTCTTCCCGGCCCCGTTCGGGCCGAGCAGCCCGAAGACGGTCCCGGCCTCGACGGCGAGATCGAGGCCGTCGAGGGCGACGACGTCGCCGAACCTGTGGCGGACGTCCTCGACGAGGATCGCGGCGGTCACGGGGTCGCGCCCGCGCTCGTCGCCCGGACGGGGTTCGGGGCGCGGCGGATCCTGATCTCGCCGAACCCGCTCCGGCCGCGGACCTCGACGGCGTCCTCTCCGGGCTCGGGCCGCTCGGCGTCGTCGAGGTCGCTGTGGACGGTGCCGCAGCCGGTGGTCAGGTCGAGCCAGGCGGGGACGCCGTCGCGGATGGAGAGGTCGAGCTTGCCGAACCCGGTCTCGGCGACGACGGCCCCGTGGGCGATCTCGCCGAGGCGGATGTCGCCGTTCGCGGTCCGGGCCGTGACCGCGGCGCCGGCTCGGTCGACCGAGATCCGCCCGTTCGCGGCGTTGACCCGCAGGTCGCCGGTGACCTCGCCGATCAGGCTGTCGCCGTTCGAGTTCTTGATCACGCCGGTCCCGTCGATCCGGGCGATGCTCAGGGCGCCGGACCCGGTGCTCAGATCGGCATGGTCGACGGCCCGGCCGACGGCGATGTCCCCCATGGCGGCCTTCAGCTGGACGGGACCGGCCTCGTCGAGCCGGATGTCGCCGAGACCGGTCTTGAAGCGGCACTCCCCGAGGCGACCGGTGCTCCGGAGTCCGGCCATCCCGCCGTTGCCGTCGACGCGCGAGCCGGTCGGCAGGTCGATCTCCACCTCGACCGACTCGCCGCCGCCCCGGAACGTGTACTGCCGCCAGCCCTTCGGGGCCTTGATCAGGAGCCGGCCGTCGGCGTACTCGACGCGCGTCTGCTCCGCGGCGGTGACGTCGGCCTTCTTGGCCGGGTCGGTCGGGCGGATCTCGACGGTCGTGTCGGTCCGGTCGGTCGCGGCGATCCGGATGTCGCCGACGCCGACCTCGAGCGTCACGGAGATGGGTTCGGGGGTGTCGAACGTGGGCATCGCTTGTCCTTCCTCGTGGATTGAGGTTTCGTCTCCGGCGGCGGGGCGCCGGGTGTCTGTCCGTCGGTCTGTCGGCCGGGCCTGGGTCGGTCGGGCTTGGCGGGGGCGGGCTCGAGTCGGCTAGCGCGCCCAGCCGGTGTAGCGCTGGCCCCCCGGGCGGCCGGGTCGGCGACCGCCTCGAGGGTCGGGGTCTCTTCGCTCGAGGGCGGCGCCGGCCGCTCGGACGATCCAGGCGTTGACCGAGAGGCCTTCGCCGGCGGCGGCCTGTTCGATCCGGGCCTTGAAGTGGTCGGGCATGCGGAGGTTGATCCGGGCCATGGTGCCGTCGTCGCCGTCGGCGGGGCCGTCCGGCGGCGGGCCGCCGGGACCGCGGAGCGGTCCGATCGGGCGGCGGGCGTCGCCGTCCGGCGGGTCCTCGGCGGGCGAGTCGCCGGCCGGCGCCCTGACCGCGAACTCGGGGTCGCGACCCCGGAGGCGGACTTCGACCGAGCCGGGGGCGAGGTCGGTCGTGATCTCCTCGGCCGCGGCCGCGAGCACGTCGAGGAGGGCGAGGCGGGCCGCGGCGTCGAGGGGGGCGATCAGGCGCTCGCCGAGGGCACGGGCGTCGTCACCGCCGGCGTCGGCGGCGAGGAGCAGCTGGCGCTGGAGGGTCTCGATGTGGGGGGTCAGGTCCATAGTGGTGCCATTGTGGCACACACTTGGCACCTTGTCAAGCGGATTGGGTGCCGGATCGACGCCGCGTCGGGTCTGGGTCGGGTTCGCGGGTCGAGGCAGCGGGTGGGTCAGATCTTCCGGTAGCGGGCGTCGGCCATCGAGTAGAGGGCGAAGCCGATCAGGCCGAGGGCGACTGCCCCGAGGAGGAGCGGCCCTTCGGCGTGGTGCGCCAGCTCGTTGAGGGCGCCGTCCAACCCGATCGCCCGGTGCGGGTCGTAGTTCATTCCGGCCTTGATGAGTCCGTAGCCGACGAGCCCGAAGACGACCATCCGACCGAGGTGCCCGAAGACGCCGACGGCGGTGAAGGCGCGCTTGACCTCGCGGCTCATCAGGTAGATCTTCGAGTCGTCGAGGAACTTCTTCGAGACGCCCTTGTAGCCCTGGTAGGCGCCTACGCCGATCAGGACGGCGCCGGTGATCTCGACGATCAGGGTCCCGCCCGTCCAGGCCAGCACGCCGGCGGTCGTCTTCTGCGGGTTGTTCGCGCCGCCCGTCGTGCTGGCGCCGACCAGGATCTTCACGGCGGTGATGCAGAGCGCGGCATAGGCGAGGCCGCTGAGCAGACCGGCGAGCCGCTCGCCGGTGCTGTCCACTTCGCGGGTGCCGTGACCGATCCCGGCCCGGACGAGCCGCCAGATGGCGTATCCGGCGAGCCCGATCGCCATGGCCACGAGCAGCGCCTGGCCAAAGGGCTGCTGGGCCACCTTCTCCAAGGCTCCGCGCTGGTTGGTCGCCTTGCCGCCCGATCCGACCGCGAGCTTGAGGGCGAGGATCCCGATGATGCCGTAGGAGATCCCCCGCGCGACCAGCCCGGCCCGGGCCAGCCAGACGAACTCGGGCCTCCTGGCGACCGCCTCGCCGCGTCGCTGGGCGCCGGCGAGCGCGCCCAGCCGAGCATGGCTCGTCATAACCTGAGCTCCTTCTGAGCCGCGGCTAGTAGTAGTGGCGGCGGCCGCCGACGGCGCGTCCCATCGACCCGAGCACGGCGAGGATGATGCCGACGATCAGCACGATGATGCCGACCGCCCAGAGGACGGCGAGCTTGGGTACGAGGACGGCGATGATGAGGAGTACGACGCCTAATCCGATCATAAGGTCTGATGACCTCCTTGGCCATCGGGGAGATGGCCGTATGGGAGCCCCCGTGCGCGCGCTCTGATCGTCGCGGCTCGTGACCTCCGTCGAGTCCAGGTTACTCGGTTTGGGGTCGCTTTCATACCCTCGTGATCGGGCCGGGACCGACGGAATCAGGTTAACCGACACGATCGGCAAAAGTGCTAAAGGTTCTTCTCGTTGGTGCCGATGAACGTCGGAGGCCCCTTGGGACGCAGGCGAGAAACGGAGCGCATATGTTCGACGACGAGCAGTTAGGCGACTGGCACGGCCAGGACGTGGTGGATCCGGAGAACCACTCGGTCGGGCGCCTGGAGGAGGTCTACCGGGACAACTTCGGGACGAGCGCCGGCTTCGCGTGCGTGAAGACCGGCCTCTTCGGCCGGCGGCTGACCTTCGTCCCGCTCGAGGGCGCGAGCCGGGAGCGCGACCACGTCCGGGTGGCCTACCTGGCCGACCAGATCAAGCACGCTCCGAGCGTCGAGCCGGACGGGGCGCTGACCTCCGAGGAGGAGGCCGCCCTCTTCGCGTACTACGGCCTCGACTCCTCGCTCGACCCGGCGGTCACGCCCGAGGTGGTGGTCTCGCCCGAGGCGGTGGTCTCGCCCGAGGCGGTGGTCGAGCCGCCGCGCCTCGTCCGCCACTACACCCGAGCGGAGGCGGCGAACGTCGCGACCGCGCGTGAGCTGGCCGACCAGGCCGCGCCGTACGACGAGCGCTACGCCGGGATGGCCGGGGACGTCGGTCTCCTCGCCGACCGTCTGAGCGCTCTCGAGGAGCGGGTCGCCGAGCTCGAGAGTCGGCGCGGTCGGTAAGCGTCCCGTGGGGCCGCCCCCGGCTCACCCATTCGCGCCGACCGGACAGCGTCGAGCCCGCACCGATTAATGGCACTACCACAATCGGCCACCTGTCACTGTGCGTAATTCTCTCTCGGCCAGCTCCTAGCCGGCTCCGGGCGGACGGTCCGCGGTAGCCCGAGCCTGGCGCGCAGCAGGCGTTGTTCGTGCTCCCTGGTCATCACGCGGGCCAGGACGTGGAGGCGGGCGCGCTCTTGCAAGATCGCGGCCGACCGGGCGTAGTCGCCGTTCTTGAGCGCATCGCCCTGCTCGACGCGGAGGGCCTCGAGCTTTCGGGCCATGCCTTCGAGTGACTCTGGCAAGCTCCCCGACCGGTCGGCGGCGCCTCGTCGCTGGCGATCGAGCGCCTCGCGCAGGCCGTCGAGATCGACGTTCATCTCGGCGAGAGCCCGCTCGAGCAGACCGCCCGGCACGGCCAGCGCGAGCATCAGGTCGCCGACGTCGGCGGGACGACCGAAGCCGCTCTGGACCACCGTCGGAAGTTGGTCGACCCACGAGGCGACCGGCTCCACGATCCCGCGGATCGCATCCGAGGGCGCACCGATCCCGGAGGGCGGTCGAGCGGGGAGGCCAACGATGTCGCTCTGCGGGTGCCGCCGCGACAGCTCGCGATGGACCTCGTCCCGGACGATCTCGCTCTCGACGCCGAACTCGAGCAGGACGCGGGCGGCCACGCCATCCGTGTCGGTCGCCAGTCCGATCAGGATGTGCTCGGTGGCGATGTAGTTGTGCCCGAGGCTGAGGGCCTCCCGGAGCCCGCGCTCCAAGACCTTCTTCGCGCGCCCGGTGAACGGAATCTGACCCGAGGCGGACGCCTCGGCGGGGGCGACCATGCGCGCGACCGCGGCGCGCGCCGGCTTCTGCGTGAT
>CAWFQO010000017.1:0-61463 GCA_963817865.1 uncultured Solirubrobacterales bacterium
CGAGGGCGCGCGCGGCCCGTCGGGGGCTGCGCCGGTCGAGGCCCTCGACGGCGATCGGGTGGAGCTCGTAGCCGGCGGCCGGGACGAGCTCCCGCTCGGCCCGGTGGCCGCCGATGAAGAAGACGCTAGCGCCCCGCTCCCGAAGCGCGTCGGCCACCGCCAGCGCCGGCACGACGTGCCCGGCCGTCCCCCCCGCCGCGATCGCGATCCTGGTTGCCCGCACCGGCGGATCGTCGCGGTTTGGCGCCGGGCGTGCCGAGCGCCCTGAGGTGGGCCGTCCCGCCCCGGGCGACGTTGAGGAGGAGGCCGACGGCCATGAGCATGACGATCATGTTCGTCGACCCGTAGGAGACGAGCGGGAGGGGAACGCCGGTCAGGGGCGCCAGCCCGAGGACGGCGAACACGTTGAGCGTCGCCTGGCCGACGATCAGCGACGTGATCCCGACGGCGAGCAGGGCCGCGTAGGTGCCCTTGGCCGCCCGCGCCGCCCGCAGGCCGGCGTAGGCGACGAGGCCGTAGAGGAAGAGCAGGCCGCAGACCCCGAGCACCCCGAGCTCCTCGCCGATGACCGCGAGGATGAAGTCGGTGTGGGCCTCCGGGAGATAGAAGATCTTCTGGACCGACTGCCCCGGTCCGACGCCGAGGAGGCCGCCCGAACCGAGGGCGATCTGACCCTGGACGGCCTGGAACCCGCTCGTCCCGGCGTGGGCCCACGGGTCGAGGAACGCGGTCAGGCGGGCGCGGCGATAGGGCTCGAGCAGGGCGACGACGAGGACGACGCCGACCACGCCGAGGCCGAGCAGGCCGAGCGTGCGCAGGGGGACCCCGGCGGCGACCATCACGGTCACGACCACGAAGATGAGGATGATCGCCGTCCCGAGGTCCGGCTGGAGCACGACGAGGCCGCAGGCGGCGGCCGTGACCAGGAGGAGCGGCCTGAGCATCGCCCGGAGGCGGCGCTCGGTCATGCGCCCGCTCGAGAGGACGTGGGCCGCGTAGAGGACGAGGGCGAGCTTCATCAGCTCCGACGGCTCGAATTGGAGCGGACCGGCCCCGAGCCAGCGGCGGGCGCCGTTGATGCTCCGCCCGATGCCGGGGAGCTTGACCGCGACGAGGAGGGCGAAGGAGGCCATGAGCAGGCCGGGGGTGGCCCGGCGGACGGCGTCGAGGCCGCCCCGGGCGAGCAGGCGCATGCCGACCAGCCCGACCGCCCCGTAGCCGACGAACTTGATCAGGTAGCCGGTGGCGGCGCCCTGCCCGGCGAGGAGCGAGCGGGGCGAGGAGGCGCTGAACACCATCACGGCGCCGGCGGCCAGGAGGCAGAGGGTGGCGGTCACGAGCATGCTGTGCTCGAGCGGGAGCTGCCGGGACCGCTTGGCGTCCCGTCCGGGGCGCGGGGCCGCGGCGCCTGCATCCGTGGGCGGCATCAATCGTGGGTTCGACGCGCCGGGGAGGAAGCCTGCCGCCGACCAGCCGCCGTCCGGGCGCGATTACTTTCCCCCCCGGGGCCGGTCTGTGGGGAGGAACATCCCCGCCGCCGCCTGGAGACGCCGTGAACCGATCGACCGCCGCCGCCTGCGAGCCCGCCGGACGAGCGGACCCCGCGCGGCGTGGCGCGGCGCGGCGGCCGCCGGAGCCGACCGACGGTCCGGGCCATGGACGCGGCTGACGGGAGACCGGAGGCCGCCTGGGTGATCCCTCACCCACTCGGCGACCTGCTCGTCCTCTGCGACGGCCTCCGTCTCCGCCTCTCGGGGAGCGAGGCGGCCGTCGTCGTCTGCGACGTCGGGGCGCTCCCGGCCGACCTCCTGACCGTCGACGCCCTGGCCCGTCTCGAGCTGACCGCCCGCCGCCTCGGTCGGGAGATCAGGGTCGCCTCGGCCTCGCCCGAGCTGCTCGGCCTCCTCGGGCTCGTCGGCCTGGCCGGCGTGGTCGGCGTGGTCGGGCGGGTTACGCGGCGACCGGCGTCGCCTCGAGACCGAACAGGGGGAACAGGCGAGCGGTGTCCAGGAAGCAGTTGATCCCGGTGATCCGGCCGTCGGCGATGTCGATTATCTGAAGCGCCCACGGCTCGTGGCGGCCGCCCGGCCCGCTCGGCCGGTACTGCGCGAACCCGGGCGACCCGTTGGCGACGATCGGGAGCAACCGCGAGCCACGGCAGTCCGAGCCGGTCCCGAGAAACCAGCCGCGGAGATCGGCCGAGCCCTGGAGCCAGAGGGCGTAGGGCGGCATCGAGAGGGTCGCCTCCTCGTGGAGCAGGGCGACCAGGGCGTCCATGTCGTAGCGCTCGAACGCCTCGACGTACCGCCCGAGGAGCGCCCGGTCGGCCTCGTCGAGCTCGGGCTCCCGGCCGGTCGGGCCGACCTCCCGATCGGCGAGCGTGGCCCGGGCGCGCTGGAGGGCGCTGTTGACCGAGGCGGCGCTCGTCTCGAGCAGCTCGGCGACCTCGCTCGCCGGCCAGCGGAGCACTTCGCGGAGGATCAGGACGGCCCGTTGACGGGGGGGGAGGTGCTGGAGGGCAGCGACGAAGGCGAGGCGGAGGGTCTCCCGGGCGATCGCCAAGTCGGCCGGGTCACCCTCGGTCGGGACGACCCGATCGTCGGGGACCGGCTCGATCCAGGCGCCGTCGGGCAGCGAGGTCAGCGCCCCGTCGAGCCCCCCGGCCGGCCCGAGGTCGACCGGACGGGCCCGGCGGCCGCGGGCTTCGAGCATCGTCAGGCAGACGTTGGTCGCGATCCGATAGAGCCACGACTTCAGGGCCGAGCGGCCCTCGAAGCGGTCATGGCCCCGCCAGGCCCGCAGGAGCGTCTCCTGGACGGCGTCCTCGGCCTCGAAGGCCGAGCCGAGCATCCGGTAGCAGTAGCCGGTCAGCTCCGCCCGATGGCGTTCGAGCTGCCGCTCGAGGTCAGCGCCCGGGCCGGGCCGGATGGTTGGCGTCGCGTCGAGTCCAGCCACGTGTACACACTCCGTCCGTCGGGAGCCTGGGTCACCGACACGGTACCCGGTCGGTTCGACCGGATGGTAGACCGCTCTGGCCGGAGGACCGCTTCGGCCCGATCGGAGGCCTGTGTGACCGGGGGACCGCTTCGGGGTACACCCGTATGGACGGGGCGCGCCGCCTCCCGGGCGCCCGATCCCGCTCGAGGCCGTCACGTCGGACGGCGATCTCCGGAGAGCTCGCCGACAGGATGGCAGGAAACCCCTCCGTGGAGCTGCGCCTTGACGACGGTGAAGGACCAGAGGTCCGACCGGTCCGCCACCCGGACCACGCGAGCGAAGGGCGACTCGGCTCATGCTCTCTAGCCTCCGGGTCATCGTCCTCCTCGCGGTCGGCTCGGTCATGCTGGTCGGGGTGCTGATCGCCGCCGTCGTGCTCAGCGCCACCTCGAGCGGGCCGGCGCCGAACCTGACCTCGCCGGCGGCGATGGCCGTGGCGACCCGTTCACTGCCGCCGTACTACACGGTCCGTGTGGGCGAGACGTTCGACTCGGTCGCGGCCGTCAACCATCTGAGCAGCGCCCAGCTCCAGCAGCTGAACCCGACCCAGGATCCGACCAGCCTCGAGGCCGGGCAGGTGCTCCGGCTGCGGGTGCACGAGCCGAGCGCCGCCGTCCCCAGGCGGCTCATCCCGCCGTTCTGGGTGGTGAATCGAGGCGAGACCTACAGCTCGATCGCGGCGAAGACGGGCGCGGCGGTCGCCGACATCGCCCAGCTCAACCCCAAGGCCAACCCCAACCTCCTGGTGCCCGGGCAGCGGTTGAAGCTGCGTCCCTGAAGCGGTCAGCCGTCGACGACGAGTCCCTGGAGGGGCCCGAGGAGCCGCATCGACCGGCGCGAGACCCCGGGGAGGGCGATCAGGCGGTGCGCGGGGGTCTCCCCGGCGTCGGCCCGCCGGCGCGACTCGACGGCGATGGGCCGCCACATCCGATCGATGACGTCCGTCGGATCGCCGGCCACCGCCTCGGGCGCGGCCTCGAGGTGCTCGGCCCACAGCCGACGGCGGACGTCGACCACGAGACCGGCATCCTGGGTGACGAGGTTGACCTCGCTGTCGTTGAACAGGGAGTGGGCGTTCAGGTTCGCCGAGCCGACCGTCATCCAGCGGTCGTCGACGATGCCGATCTTGGCGTGGACGTAGACCGGGGCGCTGCGCCCGGCAGCCGGGTCGCGGGAGTAGAGCGTGCAGGCGAGGAGGCGGCCGTGTCCGGCGTCGGCCTCGGTCAGGACGCCGAGCTGGCCGTTGGTATCGTCGGCGCCGTTGTTCGCCCGGGCCGGGAGGAGGATCACCAGACGAAAGTCAGGGTGCGGCGGGCGGCGGAGCTTGTCGGCGAGGATGCGGACGAGCTCGGGCGACCAGAGGAACTGGTTCTCGAGGTAGACAAGCCGCTCGGCCGAGCGGAGGGCCCGGGTGTAGGCCTCGACGATGCGGAACTCTCCCTTCGGCACGAACGCATAGGCCCGCTCGGGCACGGTCCGCACCAGCTGGAGCTCGACGTCCCCGGCCGGGCCGGGGACCGCCGGCGGCGCGAGCTCCTCGCCGGCGACCTCCTGCCAGCGGCTGCGAAAATGCTCGGCGACGTCGGCGACCGCCGGACCGCGGATGCACACGGCCCCGTCGTGCCAGCCGAGAGCCGCCCGGTAGGGGTGGTCGTTGTGGTCGAAGCGATCGCCGCCGAGGCCGGTCAGGTCGATCCCGCCGACGAAGGCGACCTCGTCGTCGACGATCACGAGCTTCTCGTGGTGGCAGTGGGCGAGCCGCTCGTGCCGGTCGAGGACGCAGTGGATCCGGGTCCCGGCGCAGAGCTCCTCGCGGCCGCGGCGCACATCGGCGCGGGTCGGCTTGAACACGGGCACGGGCGCCCCGGCCCAGACGAGGACCCGCACGGGCATCCGCTCGGCCAGGTCGCCGAGGAGGCCGCGGACCGTCGGGGAGCCCGGCGTGTGCCCGAGCCGGAAGGCGGCCTCGACGTGCCAGCCGGCGACGTGGACGTGCGACTCGGCCGCGGCGATCGCCGCGGCGATCCGAGGGAGCGCCTGGGCGCCGTCGACCATCACCTCGACGGCGTTCCCCGACCGCGGGGGCGGGTCACCGGCGCACCAAAGCCCGTCCTCCGGCGGGTCGAGCCGGGCGGCCGAGCCGAGGCGGCCGAGGCGGCGCCGGTGGTGGGCGCGCGTCAGCCGCTCGACGGTGTCGCCGACTCGCTCGTCGAGGCGCTCGAGGGCACCGATGCTCATGCGGCCATCCCGCGGGCCACCATACCCGCGTCGCGGTTCGCCAAGCAGCTGACCGCGAGCGCCGGCTCAGGGCGGCCGCGGGCCCGGGGGGAAGCCCGCGTTCACCCAGCGGCCGGCGGCGATCCAGTCTCTCGCGATCAGACGCTGGGCGGAGGCGAGGCCGATGGACCCCCGGCAGACGAGCTCGGTCAGCCGGTTCTCGAGGCGGTCCTTGACCGCGGCAGAGTAGGTCCCGCCGCTCGGCTCCGGCCAGAGGTTCGCCGTCGGGACGACCCGGCCGGTCGCCGGATCACGGCCGAGGTTGGCCCCGCCGAGCTCGAGCGGGACCAAGTGGTCGAGCGTGAACCGTCCCCGCGGCACCCGGTAGGCGCGGAAGACCTCGCGCCTGAGCGCGATCGGGACGTCCCTCCGGCTGGCCGCGTATCCCGGCCGGCAGATCTGGCCGACCGTCGCGGCGGGGAAGACCGCGCCCGGGGTCAGACGGCGATCGGGCTCCGCTCCTCCCACCCGGTCGGTGCCCGGGGCGCGGGGCAGCTCGACGCCGGGAGGGGCGTTCGCCGCGACGGGAGCACCGCTCGACCGGACGCACCCCCGGCGCCGACCGCGACGGCGAGCGCCCCGGCCAGGGCAGGCGTGCTCCGGGCGACCCATCGGAAGTTCATCGTCCGAGCC
Organism: uncultured Solirubrobacterales bacterium; assembly: GCA_963817865.1. GTDB lineage: Bacteria > Actinomycetota > Thermoleophilia > Solirubrobacterales > Solirubrobacteraceae > Palsa-513. The sequence continues at coordinate 5,908 of CAWFQO010000017.1, forward strand.
TAGGCGTCCGCGGGTACACGATCGTGCGATCCGAGCGCCGGGCCCTGCGATTCGCCGGGATCGCGACCCCGAGGCCGAACTCCGCCAAGACCCGTGACCCCGCGCGATCCGCCGCTACCGACTAGCCCATGACCCCCGATCCCGAGCCATCCGCGTCCGCCCGAGTCCTCGCCCTCGGCCGCTCGAGTGGCTTCGTCTGGCTCGTCCGAGCCGGGTTCGTCCCCGGGGCCTCGTCTACGGGATCATCGGCGCCCTCGCCCTCGCCCTCGCCCTCGGGGCGGGCAGCGGCGCGGCGACCAACCAGCAGGGCGCCCTCGACCTGATCGCCGGTGCGCCACTCGGCCGAGTCGCCCTCCTCGCCCTGGCCGTCGGCCTCCTCGCCTACGCCGTCTGGCAGATCGGGCAGGCCGTCATCGGCCGCGGGCTCGAGGGAGGCGACCGCAGCGAGGCGAGCGAGCGGGTCGGCAACCTCGGGAGCGGCCTCGCCTACCTCGCCCTGTTCCTCCTCGCCGTCAAGGTTCTCGTCGGGAGCAACCCCGACGAGTCGGCCGCCCCCCGGAAGGCCGCGGCCGGCGTGCTCGGCTGGCCGGGCGGTCAGTGGATCGTCGGGGTGGTCGGCCTCGTCTTCGTCGGGGTCTGTCTCTACGAGGCCTACCGAGGCCTGACCGGGAGCTACCTCGAAGACGCGAAGACCCACGAGATGAGGCCGGAGGTCCGCCGTTCCCTCGACATCGTCGGGCGGGTCGGCCTATTCTCCCGGGCCCTCGTCTTCGCTTTGATCGGGTACTTCCTCGTCCGCACGGCGATCGACTACGACCCGAGCAAGGCAATCGGGATCGACGGGGCCCTGCGCGCGCTCGCCGGCCAGCCGTACGGGTCGTGGCTCCTCGGCCTGGTCGCCGTCGGGCTGCTCATCTTCGCCGTCGCCTCGCTCGCCGAGGCGCGCTACCGACAGCTCTGAGCCCGGGCGCGCGGCTCAGGCAGCCGGAGGCCCGGCGAACAGGGCCGCGACCTCGGGCTCCATGAAGTAGTCGGTTCCGCCGTCGGGCCGGCCCTCGGTGGCGATCGGGAGCGCCCGATCGAGATGGCGGCAGTAGCGGCCCGGCCAGGCCAGGATCCCGGCCACCCCGTGGGCACCCTTCTCGAGCCCGAGGCGGGCGGCCACCTCGTTGCCCGAGAACCGCCGCCCCGGCGCCGCGGCGAGCAGGTCGAACAGCTCCTGGGCCGCCGGCGCCAGGCGGCCCAGGAGCCACGCCGCCCGCTCGGCGTCCGCGGCCGACCACGGTCCGGCCGAACCGTGCGGACGCCCGCCCCGCCGGCCGCGAGGGCCGAAGCCCCCTCGCCCCGGCCCGCGTCCGGGCTCGGCGGCGAGGAAGGCGGCGAACCAGGCGTAGAACTCGGCGACCCGCTCCTCGGGTACCGGGACCGTCACCTCCTTGTCAGCCATCAGACGCTGGTCGTCCCCGCCGGCCCGCCGCCGGTCGTCTCGGTCTCGCCGCCCCCGGCCTCACTCCGCCGCGGGCCGCAGTGGCAACCGTCATGGCTGTGACCGTGGCCGTGGCCCCCGGGGTGGCCGTGCTGGCGCCGCCGCCCGCGGCCGGATCCCCCGGCGAGGAAGCGACTGAAGAACGCGTAGAACTCGGCGAGCCTCTCCGCGGGTACGTCGATCGTGATCTGCTTGGTCTCGGCAGAGCTTGCTTGGGTTTCCATCGTTGCTCCTTACTTATACTTATACTTATAAGGAGGAGCGTAGCATAAGTATGGAGGCGTCCAGGCGGTCGGCGTGCGACCCTTTTCCAGTGCGGGCCGTGGCCATCCCGACTCCCCCACTCGCCGACGGCGTCGTCCGGCTCCGCCCCTGGCTCCCCGACGATGCGCCGGCGCTCCGCCCGGCGTGCGGCGACACCCCGATCTGCGCGTTCTCGACCGTGCCGTCGCGCTACGGACGCGACGCCGCCGAGGCGTGGATCGCCCGTCAGGAGCAGAAGCGTCAAGACGGGCGCGGCCTGACCCTCGCCGTGGTCCCCGAGGGCGCGCCCGCCCCGGTCGGCACCGTCCTGTTCACAGCACTCGAATCAGACCGCGGGACCTCTCGCTTCGGCTACTGGGCGATCGGCCCGGCTCGGGGACGCTCCTACGTCTCCCGCAGCGCTCGGCTCCTCCTCGCCTGGGGGTTCCACGACCTCGGGCTGCCCCGCGTCGAGTTGGTGATCCTTCCCGAGAACGTCGCCTCACGGCACGTCGCGACCGCGGTCGGGGCGACGTGCGAGGGCCTGCGCGAGGGCTTCCTTCCCCCACGGCGACGAAAACCTCGACGCCTACGTGTACGCGATCGTCCGGTAGTCCGGTGCTGGTCGTATGTTGGACGGGTGGAGCTCCGCCAGCTCGCCTACCTCGTCGCCGTCGCCCGCCACGGCCAGTTCACGCGCGCGGCCGACGCCCTCTGGGTGACCCAATCGGCGATCTCCCAGCAGATCCGCCGGCTCGAGGCCGAGCTCGGCGTCACCCTCCTCCAGCGCACCCCCCGCGGCGCCGAGCTGACCGCCGCCGGCGAGGACCTCTGCGCCCGGGCCGAGGTCGTCCTCGCTGAGGTCGCCCGGGCGCGGGAGGAGCTCAGTCGCCACGCGGGGGTCACGCGCGGGCGGGTCCGCATCGCGGCCACGACGACCGACGCCGCACGGCTCCCGCGCGCCCTTGCCGCCTTCCACCGGGAGCACCCCCGGCCTCCAGCTCGCCCTCCGGCATGCTCGTCGGCCGAGGTCATCGGGCTCGTCCAGACCGGGGCTGTCGACGTCGGAATCGCCGGCCACCCCGGCAAGGCGCCCGCCGGTCTGGCCGCCGAGCCGCTCGCCGACGAGCCGCTGCGCGCGATGCTCCCCGCCGGCGATCCGCTCGCCGGCCGGGACCTCCTTCCCGGCGAGCTGCCCGCCGCTCGGGACATCATCGCGCTCGGCGAGCTGCGCGGGCGCCCGTTCATTCTCGCTGAGTCGGGCAGCCTCCTCCGCGCGACGGTGATGGCCGCCTGCCAGGCGGCCGGCTTCAGTCCGGTGCCCCTGCTCGAGGTCTCCGATCCGGCCACCGTCCGCCATCTCGTCGAAGCCGGCCTCGGGGTCAGCCTCGTCCCCGCCTCTTGGTTCGACTCAGGGGCCACCGACGTGGCCGGGGTGGCCCTGGCCGAGCCGGCGCCACGGCACCGGGTGGACGTCCTGACCCCGTCCGGCGGGCGCTCCCGGGCAACCCAGCTCGTCGTCGCCGAGCTACGCGCCGCCTTCGGCTAGCTCGCGCGCGAGCTTGGCCCGGGACCGGGCGCCCACCAGACGGAGGACGGGCTGGCCGCCGCGGAAGAGGATGAACGTGGGCATCGCCAGCACGCCGTAGGTCGCGGCCGTCCGCTGGTGCTGATCGACGTCGACCTGCACGACGCGGAGCCCCGGGCGCTCGGCCGCCAGCTCGACGAGGACCGGCCCCATGATCCGGCAGGGCGGGCACCAGGCGGCGGTGAAGTCGACGAGGACGTCACCGCGGGCCTCGAGCACCTCAACCTGGAAGGAGTCGTCGGTGACAGCTTCGATCGTGGTCGTCGGCATGGCGAACAGCATGGACGACCGCAGCGCTCGACACCAGTCGAAATCGTGATGACGTCCATCAGGGCGAGGCCTCACGGCCCGAGCGCGGCGCTCGCCGGGCCGTCACCCCCGGCCGGTGTCGGGTGACCCCGATCGCCGCGGTCATGACCTCGTCGTAGCCAAGACTCGGGGCCGCGACGAACTCCGCGCCCAGGGCGACGGCGACGGCGGTCGCTCCGCCCACGAGCACCCAGGCCCAGCCCGCCGAGGCCGGCGCCCGATCCCATCGATCTCCCCCCCGGTCGATGCCATCCCCATGTCGAGCCGACGCGCCTAGACCCATCACCCGGGGGACCCCGGCACCCGGCGCTATCGTGGCGCTACCGACCGGAACGGAGACCCGATGGACGACCCCTCGCTCCACCAGCACATCGAAGACCTCGGTCGCCGACGAGGAGCGACTCCTCCACGCCCACCAGAACAACGGCCTGTCCGACGCGGAGCACCAGCGCCTCGAGACGGTGCGGGTCGAGCTCGACCGCTACTGGGACCTGCTGCGCCAGCGCCGGGCCCGCCGCGAGGCCGGGCTCGACCCGGACGACGCGTCGCTGCGCGACGCCGGCACCGTCGAGCGGTACGAGCAGTAGCCGAAGGGACGCCGGACGGCCGACTAGGCTTGACCGCGAGATGGCCCGCCCCGGCACAACCCTCCAGCGCCAGTCCCACCCCCCGGCGCCCGCGCCCGAGCGCGGCGCCCTCGGACCGCGCCTGGCCGGCGCGCTCGGTCGTCGCCCGGGCGGCGAGGCGACCCTGGGGGGCGGACCCGTCGCGCCGTCGCCCCGTTCGGCGACCGCCTCCTCGTCGCCTTCGAGCGCCGGCTCGCCCGGGCGGTCGAGGAGCGCCTCGCCGGCGGGGCGCGCGCCCGCCGGCCCGGACCGTTCGAGCAGCGCCTGGTGGCCGCCCTCGAGCGCCGCCTCGGCCAGCGACCCGCCGACGCGCGCGGCCTCACACCTGGGGCCGGCCGGATCGGCCGGGCCCTCCAACGCGCCCGCCCCGGCCGCGACCTCCCGGCGACGCGCCAGACGAGCCTCCGCGCCCTCGTCGTCGGCCTCGTCGCCCGCGGAGCCATCCGCGCCCTCGCCCTGCTCGTCCGGCTCTTCGGCCGCAGCCTGGTCAGCGGGCCCGTCCGGCGCCTCGTCCGGCTGCTCGCCCGCCGGGCTGGCCGCGCCCGCCCCACTCATCAGGCCGGGCTCCTCGCCCTGATCCTGACCGCCCTCGGCCTCGCCGCCCGGATCCTGACCCGCCGGCTCACCATCCTCTCCGAGTCACGACGCGCGACGATCCTCCTCGCCCTCCGCCTCGCCCGGATCGGGCTCCCCGGGCTCCGACGCCTCCTGGCCCGGGGGCTGCGCGCCCTCGCCGGGTTGGTCGGGCGCCGCGTGCGACAGGCCGCCGCGGCCCGTCGCTCGGCTCACCCGGCCAGGAGCCCCTCGGTCCGCAGCTCGGCGATCCATTCGCGCACGTCCCCGGCGACCCCGGCCGCCGCGCGGTCGAGCTCGACCGCGACCCCGGCGATCACCTCCTCCAGCGAGCGCCCCCCATCGCACAGCTCCCAGACGAGGGCGCCGAGCTCGTCGAGCAGGTAGAACCCACCGTCCTCCGGTCGGACGAGGACGATCCGGCCGTGCGCCGCGTTGGCCTCGATGTCCGAGCGCCGCCGCGGGCGATCGGGCTGCTGGGGCGGCGGTGGATCGGCGATGCCGGCAGCCTATTCGGCCGGTGGCGGTCGCCGCCCGGGAGGTGAGGATCGCCGCTCGCCCGGGTACCTTCCAAAGGGGGCCCTCAAGGTTTAGGCGTTCTCGACCGACTTCTTTCCAGACGGACTACCTCCACTCAAGCCGAGCGCACCCCACCGCCCGCGCGCTCGATCCCAGAAAGCGAACCTGGTGATGACTCCCGCGCACGCGCCGACCGCGTTCTTCACGATCTCCTCCCTCGTCCTGGCCGCCCTCATCCTCCTGGTCTTCCGCCGCCTCCTCGCCCGCTCCGCGGCCAACCACTGCATCGCCGGGTTTCTCGCCCTCGTCATCCCCAGCCCCCTCATGCTCGTCGCCCACGGCCGGATCGCCCTCGCCATGGTCGGGCTCGGGGTGGCCTGCGTCATTCCCGCCTACCTCCTCGCCGAGGACCACCACGACGACGGCCGCGGAGACGGCCGCGGACCCGATCCCGTCGACCCCGATCCCGGCCCCGGCTCCGGTCCGGACCTCTGGGACGAGTTCGAGCGCGACTTCTGGTCGCACGTCGAGCGGACCCGCGAGCTCGTCAACTCCTGACCCGCCGGTGCCCCGGGCGGACCCGGTGGGTGGCCTCCTCCTCCGCGTCGCGGGCCTCCCCGGCGCCGGTAAGACGACCCTGCTCGCCGCCGCCGGCGCCGCAGCCACCTTCACGGTGATCAGCCGGGACCTGATCCGCGCGGAGATGTTTCCCGGGCCCGCCCGCCACACACCCGAGCAGACGCGGCGCGCCTTCGAGCGGATGCTCGCCGCCGCCGAGCCCCCCCTCCGTTGGGGTACCCGCGTCGCCCTCGACGGGTGCTTCTTCGCCCACCGCTGGCAGCGCGACCGGGCCCGCGAGCTCGCCCACGCCACCGGCGCCACCCTCCTCGCCGTCCACCTCGACCTCCGCCCCGCCGACGCCATCCGCCGGGTCGAGGCCGCCCCCGCCCATCCGGCCAACGATCGCGACCCCGCCCTCGTCGAGCGGGTCGCCCGCGCCTTCGCCGATCCCGACCCCGGCGACCTCGTGATCGACGCCACGCTCCCGGCCGCCGAGATCTGGGCGGTCCTCCGCCGCGCGCTGCCAGGCGACGGCCGCGCCGGCGAGACCCGCTCGAAAACCCCTGACCGGGCCGCCGGTACGATCGTCCTCCTGAGCACCGTCGATCCCCCGAGCTTCTACGCGGCCGTCGGCGGCGAGCCGACCTTCCGCCGGATCGTCGCCCGGTTCTATGCCCTCGTGGCCGCCGACGAGATCCTCCGCCCCCTCTACCCCGAGGCCGATCTCGGCCCCGCCGAGGAGCGCCTGCGCCTCTTCCTGATGCAGTACTGGGGCAGCCCGCGACCTACGGCGACCTCCGCGGCCACCCCCGGCTGCGGATGCGCCACGCCCCGTTCGCGATCGGCTCGGCCGAGCGGGACGCCTGGCTGGCGGCGATGCGCACCGCGGTCGGCGAGGCCGGCCTCGCCCCCGGCCACGCGCGCAGCTCCTCGGCTATCTCGAGACGACGGCCCAGCACATGGTCAACCGCCCCGGCTGAGGGCGTCTGATCCGGACGGCGGCGCCCCGGGTGGCTCTGGCGGACCGGCCGTGGCCGGGCGGCGAGCGGTGCGGGCGGTTACCGCGACGGCTCCAGCCGATGCGACGGCGAGCGCCGCGGCGATGAGGGTCCCAGGTGGGCCCGTCGCCGAGGCGACGGCGCCGACCGCCCGGGCCGCCCAAGCCGACGCCGGCGTCGAACCACGCGAAGAAAAGTCCGGCCGCGGCGCCCTGGTCGGCGGGGGGAACGCGCGCGAGGGCCAGCAGCCCGAGGCCCGGGACGGCGACCGACTGCCCGATCGAGAGCACGATCAGCGCGGCCACCGCCGGCCCGGTCGCGGTCGTCAATGCGAAGGCGAGCAGCCCGACCGCCTCACACCCGGCGAACAGCACGACGGTGCTTCTCCCGCCCAGGCGGTCGGGCAGGCCCCCGGCCAGCGTGCGGGAAGCGATCACGGCAACGGCGAAGACCGGGACGATCGCGGCCTGAAGGCCGGTCGCGCGCAGACGGGCGACGTCCCCGCCGAAGGAAAGGACCACGACGTCACCGACGTTCACGAGCATCAGCCCGATTCCCGCCCGGGCCGTCCGCCCCAGCAGCGACCTCGTCGAGGCCACGGCCTCCCGGGGAGGACGGACCGGCTCGCCCACCATGATCACCGTGCCCGCGCCCAGGAGCGGGAGCAGCACCGCCACCGCGAGCACCGCGTGCGCCGCGTGGACGCCCCCGAGTCTTCCCGCCACCAGTGCCCCCACCGCCAGCCCACCGAAGTTGGCCAACCCTATGTGCCCGAGCGCCCGGCCCCGCCGCCCGGGCCCGGCCAGGCGCAGCAGCCAGAGCACCGTGGCGCTCATCATCACGCCCTCCCCCGCCCCGACGGCCAGGCGGCTGACCAACAGCGCCCCGAGCGAGGCGGAGACGACGGCCGGCACCGCGGCCACTGCCATCCCCAGGCCCCCGGCGAACACCAGCCACCGCAGCGCCAGCCGGTCGGCCAGGCGTCCGCCGACCGCACGCGCCACGAGCCCGGTCAAGGCAGGCGCCCCGACCGCCAGTCCGACCGCGGTCGGGCCGCCGCCGACGTCGGGGACGTAGCCCGGCACGATCGACAGGACCGCCCCGAGGGCCGCGTAGCAGCACAGCGCGGCGCCGAGCACGGCGCCATAGGCCAACCGAGGACCACGGACGCTTCGGATGGCCGCGCGGCTCGCCGGCGAGGTCTCGGTCATCACTCGGCGAGTGTCGCTCCACGACGCTTCGACGCACGCCGAAGCAATTACCCGTCACGATGACCACGTGGCCCTCGATTCCCCTCGTCCCGGCCCCCGCACACCCGGGGACGCGGATCTCGCCGCACTCGGCGCTGTTCTCGCCGAGCCCGCCCGAGCCCGGATCCTGCTCGCGCTCGGCGACGGGCGCGCCCTCCCAGCCAGCGTGCTCGCCACCGAGGCCGGCGTCGCCGCCTCGACCGCCAGCGCCCACCTCGCCCGCCTCCTCGACGCCCGTCTGCTGACCGTGCGCCCCCAGGGCCGTCACCGCTACTACGCGCTCGCCGGCCCACACGTCGGCGAGCTCATCGAGGCGCTCGCCCGACTCGCCCCGTCCGCCCCCGTCCGCTCACTCCGAGACGGCACGCGCGCTCACGCCCTGCGCCAGGCCCGTACCTGTTACGACCACCTCGCCGGCCGCCTGGGCGTTGCCCTGTTCCACGCCCTGATCGACCAGGCCCTCGTGACCGGGGGCACCGGACGTCACCTCCACACCCAGGCCCGCGAAGACCGCCTCGCCGGGCCGGGGCGCGACCTCCACTACCGCCTCACCGCCGCCGGTCACCGCCGGCTGTCCGATCTCGAGGTTCAACTGCCGGCACCTGACGCCGCCGGCGAGGTCGCCCTGCGCTACTGCGTGGATTGGACCGAGCAGGCCCACCACCTCTCCGGCACCGTCGGGCGCTCCCTGACCAGACGGCTGTTCGAGCTCGGCTGGCTCGAGCGCCTTCCACGCACCCGCGGTCTCCGCCTCAACCAACTCGGCAAACGTGGCCTCCACGACCACTTCGCGCTCCGCCTCACCGACCCCTGAGATCGATGCCGGATGTAGATTGAGAAGCAGGGCGGCCACCACGACTCGAGGGACGACGATCGCCACCAAGACACCCAGCGAACAGATCGCCGAAGCCATCGCGGCCTGGCCTGGGGTCGAGACGGCCCGTGGGAGGCGGGGCGAGCTCGCGTTCAAGGTCGGCCGCCGCGAGTTCGGTCACCTCCACGGCGACCACACCGCCCACTTCGCCTTCCCCGAGGATGTCTGGCTCGAGCTCAAGGAAGCGGACAGGATCCTCGAACACCCGGTCTTCAACGGCAGGGCCGGCCCCGCGGAACGGCGGATCGAGGAGGAAGCCGACGTCGGCGACGTGATCGAGCTGATGCGGATCAACTACGAACGAATCGTCGCCGACCCGGACGCGGATCCCGAACCCGATACAGAAGGCCCCGGCCGTCCGCGCGAGCTCGACCACGGCCCGGCCGGGGGAGCCGGAGCAGGCCTCGACCCAGGCAGCCGGCTTCCGTCCTCGAGCTGACAGCTCGTAGCACGCGGCCGGCGGGCTGGACCCGAGGGCCCGGCCCGCCGCGATCATGCCCTACGCCCGGTGGGCGTGAGGCCGGTGCATGTCGATGTGGAACACCGTCTCCATCAGCGACGGCAGCGCCAGCAGCGCCGCGACGCCGACCACCGTGTAGGCGGCGTTGAGCACATCGCCGCTGCCGAACACCTGGGCGAACACGTTGGTGTTGAAGACGCCGAGGATCCCCCAGTCGAGGGCTCCGACGAACATGACGAGCAAGGAGAACGGCTCCATCCGCCTGAGAAGCTCCATGGTTTGCGCCACCTCCGGTGACGTCAAGGGTTGAGATTGTGTGGTACGGCACTAAGTACCCCGAGCCGAGACCTCGGTTACCGACCGCGTGGCGTCCGGCCCGTCCGTCCCCAGGCTCACCGAGCCCGCCTCAGCACTCCTCCTTGGGCCGGCCGCTCGGCGCGCCGGGCACCGGAACCGGCTTCCCGATCGACGTACGGTCGTTCTCCCGGGCCCAGGCGGCGATCGGCTTGCTCCCGACGATGATCGTCGTCCCGTCGGTCAGCCTCAGGGCCGGGAGCTTCTCCTGACCGGTCGCCTCCAGCAGCTCCGGCCGCTTCCCCTTCACCATCATCCCGCCCGGGCGGCGCTTGTCGGCCATGATCTTCTCGAAGTTGTGCCCCGCGTCCCGGAGCGATTCGCCGGCCAGGCGGCACGCGTGGGACTTGGGTCCTTCCTCGTCGAGCTCGCAGACGAAGAGGGTCAGTCGAGGCGCAGGTGGCATGTCTCGCTCCTTTCGCCGGCGCTAGGCGGCGACGGCGTTGGCTTTGGCCCAGTCGACGATCGCGCCGCTGCCGTTGACCGTCGTCCCGTCCGGCAGTTCGAGGACCGGGAGCTTCTCCTGGCCGCTCAGCGCCTTGAGCTTCGGACGGCGGCCGGCGGTGAACAGCCCGAGGGGCCGATTCCGGTCGAAGACCGACGTCTCGTGGTCGATCCCGGCCGCTTCGAGCGCCTCGTGGGCCCGCCGGCACGGGTGGACCTTCGGTCCGCCGGTATCGATGTGGCATACGTGGAGGGTCGTCCTGTTCATCCCTCCAGCCTAACGCCGCCCGCCGCCCGCCTCGTCCCCGGCTCCTACGCCGGTCCGATCGCGAACGCCCGCTGGCGGTAGGCAACCCCGCCGGCCGCGATGGTCAGGAGGACCCTCCCGCGGAGCTCCCGCCCCCCGAAGCAGCAGTTCTCAGACCGGCTCTCGTAGCCCGCCTCCCCCACCTGCCAGGCCGCCTCCAGGTCGACCAGGCAGAGGTTGGCCGCGGCCCCGACCGTGATCCCCGGAACCGGAAGGTCCATCACCCGGGCCCCCGCCGTCATCCGCTCGATCAGCGTCGGCAGGGCTAGGAGGCCCGGGCGGACGAGCATCGTGTAGAGGGCGGCGAACGCCGTCTCGAGCCCGGTCGTCCCCATCGCCGCCTCCTCGAAGGGGACGTCCTTGTCCTCACGCGCGTGCGGGGCGTGGTCGGTGGCCACGCAGTCGATCGTCCCGCTCCGCAGCCCGTCCACCAGCGCGGCCCGGTCGGTACGCGCCCGCACCGGGGGGTTCATCTTCATCCGCGTGTCGAGCTCCCGGACGTCCTCCTCGGTCAGGGTCAGGTGGTGGGGCGACGCCTCCGCCGTGACGGCCACGCCGGCCGCCTTGGCCGCCGCCACCGCCTCGACCGACTCGCGGGCCGAGAGGTGCTGCATGTGCAGGCGCCCGCCCTCGTGTCCGGCGATCGCCGCGTCCCGGGCCACCATCGTCGACTCGGAGATCGAGGGGATGCCGGCGATCCCGAGCACCGCCGAGACCGCGCCTTCGTGCATGGCCCCCGAGCCCGAGAGCGACGGATCCTCCTCGTGGAGGGCGAGCACGCCCCCGCACAGGCGCTGGTACTGGAGGGCCCGGCGCAGGAGCCCGGCCGAGACGACCGGCCGCCCGTCATCGGTGAAGCCGACCACCCCGGCTGCCCGCAGCTCGACCATCTCGGTCAGCCGCTCCCCGGCCAGCCCCGGGCTGATCGACGCGGTGAAGCCGACCGGCACCCGGGCCTCGCGCATGGCCGCCTCCCGCAGCGAGCCGACGATCGCCGCCGTGTCGACCACCGGGCGGGTGTTGGGCATCGCCACGACCGCGCCGTAGCCCCCGGCCGCGGCCGCCCTCGTTCCACTGTGGAGATCCTCCTTGTGCTCCTCTCCCGGCACCCGGAGATGGACGTGCGGGTCGACGAAGGCCGGGAACAGGTGCCGTCCGGCCCCGGCGATCGACTCGCCCCCCTCCGGCGGCTCGAGCGAGCCCGGGGCGCCCAGGCCGGCGATCGTCCCCTCCTGGACGAGGACGTCGGCCGGGCCGTCGAGGCCGCTCCGCGGGTCGAGGACGTGGGCGCCGCGGATCAGGAAGGACGCCGGCCGGGTTGGCGCGCTGAACAGCCGTCTCATGCCAGCTGCGCCTCGGCCGACGTCTGACCGGCCGCGTCCGACGCATCCGCCGGGCCGCCGCCCGGCCGCCGCGCTCCGGCCAGGAGCTCGTAGAGGACGGCCATGCGCACGACGACCCCCGCTCGAACCTGGGCGCCGATCAGAGCCTGGGGCGAGTCGGTCGACGTCGCTCGAGAGCTCGACCCCCCGGTTCACCGGACCCGGGTGCATGACGACCTGTCGGGCCGAGAGCCGCTTGGCGTTGATCTGGTAGCACGAGGTGTACTCGTGCAGCGACGGGACGTAGTCCTCGCGCATCCGCTCGTTCTGCATCCGCAGCGCGTAGACCACGTCGGCCTCTCCGACGTCGTCGAGGTCGTAGCGGACGTCGCAGCCAAGGGATCCGATGCCGGCCGGAATCAGCGTCGGCGGGCCGCAGACGGTGACCGCCGCGCCCATCTTCCCGAAGGCGAGGATCCCCGACCGCGCCACCCGGGAGTGGAGGACGTCACCGACGATCCAGATCCGCTTGCCGTCGAGCGGGCCGATCCGCTGGGTCAGGGTGTACACGTCGAGGAGAGCCTGGGTCGGGTGCTCGTGCGTCCCGTCCCCGGCGTTGATCACCGCCGCCGTCGTCCACCCCGACACGAGCGCGGCGGCGCCGACCCGGGGCGAGCGGATGACCAGGGCATCCGGTCCGTAGGAGGCCAGCGTGGCCACCGTGTCCTTGAGCGACTCGCCCTTTTCCACCGACGAGCCCGACGCCGCGAAGTTCAGGACGTCGGCCGAGAGGCGCTTGGCCGCCAGCTCGAAGGACGACCGGGTCCGGGTCGAGGCCTCGTAGAAGAGGTTGACCACGAGCCGCCCTCGGAGGGCCGGGACCTTCTTGATCTCGCGGTCGGAGACCTCGGCAAACGACGCCGCCCGGTCGAGCAGCCGCTCGATCTGGTCGCGGTCGAGCTGCTCGATCGACAGCAGGTGACGCATTAGTTCCTCCCGGGAATGGCGATGGCGATCTCATCCACGCCGTCGAGCTCGACGACGCGCACGTTGACCCGCTCGCTGCGAGCGGTGGGCAGGTTCTTGCCGACGTACTCCGGCCGGATCGGCAGCTCCCGGTGGCCGCGATCGACGAGCACGGCGAGCTGGACCCGCGCCGGGCGGCCGTAGTCGAAGAGGGCGTCGATCGCCGCCCTGACCGTCCGACCCGTGAACAGCACGTCGTCGACGATCACCACCGTCCGGCCGTCGATCGCGAAGTCGAGGTTCGACGCGTTGACCACCGGCGCCTCCGGCCGGGTGGCCACGTCGTCGCGGTAGAAGGTGATGTCGAGGTCCCCGAGCGGCGCCGGCGCCGCGAGCAGCTCGCTGACCAGCTCCTGGAGCCGACTCGCCAGCGGTGCCCCCCGGCGGTGGATGCCCACCAGGGCCGGCGGGTCCCCGTCCGGGTTCTTCTCGACGATCTCGTGGGCGATGCGGGTCAGCGCGCGCCGGATGCCATCCGCGTCGAGAACGACCTTCTCGGTGCTCATCGGTTCCTTCCTGGTCTCACCGGACCGGGTTAAAGGACGGAATCGACTCTAGCAGCGCCCCCCGACGGAGCCCCCGACCGGTCAGAGGCCGGCCGGATGCCGGAGCACGTAGCCGCTCAGCGACCCGGCGCGCGGCGACCAGCGCGTCCCGGTCTCCTGGAGGTTGATCGTGTCGAACCGGCGGCCGTCGACCGTGACCAGGGCGTGGGCGGCGTTGGCGTAGACGGTGACCCGGCGTCCCGGCCCCGGGACGCCGTAGGCGGTCAGCGCCCCGGACGCCTCCGGCGAGTCGAGCAGCCCCGCGGCATGGAGCACGTAGGAGACCGAGCCCGAGCAGTCGTAACCGGTGTCGGCGAACGAGCCGTGCCCGCCACCCCACTTGTACGGGAGCCGGGCGATCCGGTCGCCGGCCAGGAAGATCCGCCGGACGAGGGTGGTCGTCGGGTCCTTCGGCCGGGCGGCCGCGACCGGCGCCGGGCTCGTCCACCGGCCGACCGCCGGGGCCATCCAACCGAGCGCGGCCCCGTCCCACCGGTCGATCGGGCGCAGGCGCACCGGCCGATCGACGGCCGCTGGGGCCCCGGCCGGCTCGGCGCCGGCGAGCACGGCGAGCGGTCCGAGCAGCACGCTCGCACTCAGGCGCCCGACCCTCCCGGCGCCCAGCCGGGTCCACCGGCGGCGGCGCCGCGCCGAGCCCCCCGCGGGGCGGTGAGGCGTCGATTCGTCCTGCCCGGCCATCGGGTCCTCTCGGTCGTCGGGTTCGCCTGCGGACGGGCTGCGCGCCCGCGGCGCCCGGCCGGCGTGCGCCCGGCGACTCGCCCCACCGGCCGCTGCCCCGGCGCTTCCCGGAGAGCCGGCTCGGTGCCTCCGCGCGCCGGCGCCCCCGCGGGCCCGGCGACTCGGCTTGCTCTCCGCCCATCTATACCAGCGCCGCCAGAGGCCAGGCCCGGCTGCACGATCCCGTGCCGATCCCCCGGCCCCCGCTCCGCCCGGCCCACCCGTAAGAATGACGCCTCGATGCCCGGCCACCCACCGCCCGACGAGCAACGGGCCTACATCGTCCGCCACGGACAGACCGAGCGCTCGGCCCGCCACGTCTACTCCGGGCAGACCGACGTCCCCCTGACCGCCCTCGGGCGCGACCAGGCCCGCCGCGCCGGCGACCTTCTCGCCTCCGCGGGGATCGACGCCATCTTCTCGAGCCCGCTCTCCCGCGCCCGGGACACGGCCGAGGCGATCGCCGCCGCCACCGGCGTCCCGGCCCGGGTCGACCACCGGCTGATCGAGGTCGACTACGGACCATTCGACGGGCTCGACCGCCAGGCCGCGCGCGAGCGCCTCGGCGACGCCTTCGCCGCCTGGCGCGACGACCCGTTCGGCGCGCCGGTGCCCGGCATGGAGCCGCTCGGCGAAGCCCTGGCCCGCGCCCGCCTCGCCACCGCCGACGCCCTGGCCGCCGCCGCCTGCCCGGTGATCGTCGGCCACCAGGGCATTCTCCGGCTCGTGCTCGTCGCCCTCGGGCGCATCGCCCCCGACGACTACTTCAAGACCAGGATCGAGGAGGCGACCCCGATGCTCCTCCCCGATGCGGCCGTCGTCTGACCCCGACCGGCCCGCCGGAGGCCATCCGCTCAGACGCTCGCTGAGGCCACCGGGCGGGACCGGCGCCGGCCCGCGGCCGTGGCCGGCCGCCTCGAGCACCGCGCCGGCCGCCCGCTCGCACCAGCGCCCGGCGACGACCGCCCGGCGGACCTCGCGGCTCGCCGCCGCCGCCGAGCACCCCGGCCGGTGGGGGCGGTCCGAGGTCATGGCCACGTAGGCGTCGGCCACGGCCAGCACCCGCATCGGCTCGGTCAGGCCGTCCGCCCGCAGGCCCCGGTGGTAGCCCAGGCCGTCGAGACGCTCGTGGTGGGCACCGGCCACGCCGGCCACGTCGGCGAAGACGCGGGTCCGGGTGAGGATGCGCTCGGTGTAGTACGGGTGCAGGCGCACCCGCTCCCATTGCGCCGACCCGAGCCCACCCGGCTTGTCCCAGATCCCGTTCGGGACGGCCAGCCGGCCGAGGTCGTGGAGGAGCCCGGCGAGGTGGAGGCGCTCGGCCGCCCCCGGATCCGACCCCGTGCGCACGGCCAGCTCGGCCACCGCCGGCGAGTGGCCCACCGTCCACGGCGACTTCAGGTCGGCGAAGTCGGCGATCGCCCGCGCCAGCTCGGGCAGCTTCGCCCGCGGGCAGCGCGGCTGGGGCGACGGCTCGGCGCGCGTCGAGCATGTCGACATCCTCCAATCCCCCGAGAATCTCCTCGGCCGCCCCGACGAAGGCGGCGACGATCTCCGGGTCGAAGTGCCGGCCCGCCCGGTCGGCGGCGATCGCGACCGCCGCCGCCATCCCGCCCGTCCGGTGGGCGATCTCGACGACGTCGACCAGGTGGGACACCGGGCCGAGCGCTCGAGCTCCGGGCCGCCGATACGGCCCGGACCCAGCCCGTCCCAGCGCTCGTAGACCTGCTCGAGGCCGGCCTGGACTCCGACCGCCAGGCCGAGCCGGCGGACGAGCGCCGTCGCCACCTCGCACGCCGAGTCCCGCGCCGCGGCCCCGGCGACCCGACCCTCGGTGAGGAACCACTCCTCCGAGCGCTGGCCGGCCAACTCCGGCGCCGACTCGGCGACCAGGCGCGCCGCCCGCCGCGCCCACTCCCGTGCCCCGCCACCGGCCAGCGCCTGGACGAGGCCGGCGAACGCACGGTCATCCCCGCCGAGGAGCGCGGCCGTCCGGTGGGCGTTGGCCGTGCAGCCCATCGAGCGGAGCAGCGCGACGTAGTAGACGGCCGACAGCTCCTCCCCCCGGACGCCGAGCTCCTCCCCCAGCCGGACGGCGATCACCGCGTTGCGCAGCGACTTCTCGAGCGGCTGGTCGTGCCCGGCGTCGCTGGCCAGGGAGACGGCGGCCAGCCCCTCGGCGAACCGGACGGTCGGCGGCTGGATCGCTCGCACCAGGCGACATTGGTGCTCCGCGTGACCGTCCGCACCGACCGAAATGGGCCGAATGGCCGATGGCGGCCCCCACCCCCGGGCGTAGCGTCTCGATCACCGACCGTCCGCCGGACCACCGGACCCGCGGACGACCAACTCCCCCACGACCGGAGGTTCCCAACATGCTCCCCGTCCGCACCACGATCCTCGGCGCCGGCCTCGCCGCCACCGCCGTCGGGCTCGCCCTCCTCGGGGTGAGCGCCGCCGCGGCCCCCGCCCGCCCGCACGCCACCACGGCCACCCTCGTCGCCACCGTGGCCGGGCCCGACCACCCGCTCGACGCCGTCCCCGATCCCGCCGGGAAGACGATCTACTTCACCACCGGCGGACCCGCCGGCCCGGCCATCCTCCGGGTGGCCGCCGCGGGCGGAGTGGTCCGGACGGTCCTCCGCGGCGCCCCGCTCGTCGATCCCGTCGGGCTCGCCGTCTCCTCCGATGGCCAGCGGCTCTTCGTCGCCGACCCCGGCGCCGGGCGCATCCTCGTCCTCCGCGGTCGCTGGAGCCGCGGCCCGTTCCGGCGTCGTCTTGCTCCAGCCGGTAGTCTGAGGAACGGAGCCCGCGGGCCGCAAGTCGTCGCCACCGTCGGGCGCTGACCTTCTCTACCGGTCGTCAGCCGTCGACCTGAGTCGCTCTGGAGCTGTTCAGCCTCCTCACCGCTGGCTGCTGCACGGGCCCCCACGTGGGTCAACCGCGCCGCGGGGGCTCGCTCTCCTGAAGGGTGTCGCGCGCGGCTCCGGGACCGTGGCGACCGACGTCGCGCCGCGGCCTCGGCGCGCGGCTCGCCGCTGGGACGGGTGCGCCGGTCTGCGGCGGGCGCTTGAGCGCGGTCCCGCCGCTGAAAATCCCACTGGGCTACCTGGCTGGCTTCTGCCCTCAACTGCTACGAGAAACGAGCATGCTCGTCTCCTCGCTCTGACCTGAGCCGGGCGGGAACTGCCCAGGCCAGCTGCTGGCTGGACACGGAGAACCTCTGCGACGATGATGTTCAACTCTGGCCAATCTCGGGCGCGTACCGGGCCGCTCGGTGGCCTCCGCACTCTGGGACCTGCGCAATGATGGTCACTGGCCTGGGCCGACGTCTCCGCTTTGGCTGGGTCGATCGGGTCGATTCCTGACCTCCCGCGCCTGTCCTGGGCGGGCTTGATGTGGGTGGGACCGCGAGCGCTCGCTCGGCGGCCAGGCGCTCGGCCACGAGTGAAGTGGGGGAGGGCCTGCGGGCCGCGCTTGACGCAGGAGCAGCCCGGTGGAACTGCCTGGTGGTGCAGCTTGATCGACCCCAGGCTGGCCTGGGTCGTGACCCCGGCTTAATCCTGCTGGCAGTAGGCTCGGCGCCAGCTCGATGTGGAAGTGCTTGCCCATCTTGAGGCGGGCGTCCTCGGCGTACCGGCAGCGGCGGCGCGGAGCTCCGTCGTCGGGGCGAGGTCCCGGTGGTGGGGGCGGTGGTCGAGCCCCGCCGCCTGAGGGCGGGACCAGGCGCCGGGCGTTGGCCCAGGCGTACTCGCCCCCCCGCACCCCCCGCCGCTGGCGGATGTCGATCACCAGCCGACGTCCTCCGGCCCAGGGCCGCGAGGAGGAAATCCACCAAGAAGCCGTAGACGCCGATGGTGGCCAGGCCCGGGCGCCGGCGTCGGCCTGGGCCGGTTGGGGGCCCGGGACGGGGCGGGGCTCAGAGGAGGGCTCCGCTCGGCAGGTAGGGGACGAGGTCCTCAACCGCGCCAGCGACCCGAGCGGCCCCACGGACGACGTCGAGGCCGGCGGCGAAGGGGGCGGCCACGCCATCCCTGACCCTCGGTGAGCCAGCCGAACTCGAGCTCGCCGCCCCCGGCGTGGGCCAGGACCCCGGCCAGGAGCGCCGCGGCCGTCGCCCCGTCCGTCGCGCACAGGGTGGCCAGCCGGTCGGGCTGCCGAGGGCATAGGCGCGGCCGACGGCGTCGTCGATCAGCCGAGGCGCGCCCCCCGCTGCATGAGGAAGACGAGGTCGGCGGGGCGGGCGGAGCCCCGGACTCGCGGTCGACCAGATCGCAGAGCCCGACGTCATCGATCCCGCCCTCGCGGGGCCGGCGGGTCAGCGGGAGCCGGCGGCGCCCGACCACGCCCCGGGCGGCGACGGTCGGGCGGGGGGTGAAGCCGGCCGGGGCGTAGAGGTGCTGGGCCCGGGGGTCGTGGGAGGCCAGGACCATCCGGCGTCGCCCGCCTCGGCGTAGGTCAGCGGCCGGTCGAGCAGGCGCGCACCGAGTCCGCGCTCCTGGACCCGCGGGTCGACCGCGGCAGCGAGAGGCGCCGAGCCCGTCGCGCCGGGTGGCGACGGCGCGCCCTCGACCCGCCCGACGGGCCGGCCGCCACGAACGCGCCCCGCGGGTCGGTGGCCAGGGTGTGCTCGACCCGGCCGCGGAAGAACGGCGACCCCGGGCCCGTCGAGCTCGAACGCCGCGGCATGGATCTCGTCGACCCGATCGAGGTCGCGGGTTGCATCGGGCGGATGCCGGCCATCCGCGCCACGCCACCACCGTAGGCGATCGTCGCCTCCGAAGCCGATGCGAGCCCCCGCCGGCCGGGCCGCACGCCGGGGTCAGGCGGGGCCGCCGTCCCGGCTGCACGCCCCCGGCTCGCCGCCCTGCGTCGTCCAGATCCGTCGGCGCACTGCACGGCGTACCCGGTCCCCCGGCTGAACACCGGGGCGAGACGTGGGTCGAGCGAAGTGCGGCGGCGGGGCGTAGGGGTCGGGCCGCGGCATGCCGTTCGGTCGGGCGCCGAGACTGTGTCGGTGGTCGGCGTCGGCGGGGGAACCGGCGCCGGGGTGGTGTCGACGGCCGCTGGTAGGCCGGCGCCGGCGCGGCCGGCGTCGTGGTCGACGTCGTGCGCCGTCGATCGGTGGTCGTCCGGGTCCCGCCGGCCGGCCGGCCCGGGTCGTGTCCGTCGCGCGGCCGCGTCGTCGTGCCCGTCGTGGCCGCGCACGGCGACGGGGGACCTGGACGGTCTCGGTGGTGACACCGTCCGACGGGCCGCCGCCGCTCCGCCGCCCCACCCCGCCCCCGCCGATGGCGATCCGATCACCGCGCCCAGGATCAGGCCGATCCCGGTGCCGATGATCGGGTGGGTGAGGGGGTTGCGTGGCTGCGGCACACCGGAGGCTAACCCGTCGGGCCCTTCCTCGCCACCGAGGCCCGAGACGTATCTCGGGGTCCCGGCCGGACGACCGCCCGGCGTATCATTCGCGCTCGATCCGCAGCCCGGGGAGAGATCATCAGACGCCAGCTTCGACCGCTTTTCGACCGTGTCGTAATCAAGGAGCTCGAGCCCGACCGGGTCCGGCGCTCCGGGCTCGTCGTGCCCGCCGGCTCGAACGAGCCGCCGCCGCAACACGGGATCGTCCTGGCCATGGGCCCGGCATCGACTGGGGGGCGTCCGCCGGGCTGGAGATGCCGGTGCGCCCGGGCGAGCACGTCGTCTTCCCGGCGTCGGCCGGCGCCTGGGTCGAGGTCGACGAGGAGCGCCTCCTCGTCTGCGGGGTCTCCGAGCTCCTCGGCGTGCTCGAGCAGTCCCGCGACTGTCCTCACTGCGCGGGGACCGAGTGGCCGCTGGGGAGAGCTGCCCGGTCGGCGGGCGCAGCGGCGCTCCCGCCTGACCGCCGCCGACCAGGCGCCGGTCAGGGGCCGACATCAGCCGCAGGAACTCGGCGTCGTCGGTCGGCGGGAAGTCCTCGTACCAGGCGCTGATGGCGACGAACGGCTCGGGAATGGCCACGCAGACGATCTCGTCGACGAGCCGGGCGAGCTCCGCGCGCGTCGAGGCCGGGGCGACCGGGACGGCGACGGCCACCCGGCCGTCCCGAGCTCGCGCAGGGCGGTGACCGCGGCCCGCATCGTCGCCCGGTGGCCAAACCGTCGTCGACGAGGATGGCCAGCCGGCCGGCGAGCTCGAGCGGCGGCCGGTCGCCCCGGTAGCGCCGCTCGCGCTCGGACAGCTTCTCCCCGGCCCGCGCGGCCAGCGCGTCGAGCGCCTCGGCGCCGATCCCCGCGGCGCGGATGACCCGCTCGTTGAGGACGCGCACGCCGCCCGGGCCGACGCACCCACGGCGAGCTCGACTCGGCCGGGGAGCCCGATCTTGGCCACCATGAAGACGTCGAGCGGCGCCCCGAGGGCCCGGGCCACTTCGGCCGCGACCGGAACTCCGCCCCGCGGCAGGCCGAGCACGATGACCTCGGCGCGGCCGGCGTGATGGGCCAGGTGCCGGCCAGCTCGATCCCGGCCGCGACCCGGTCGGAGAACCGCGCCACGGCTCAGCCGACCGCGCAGGCCTGCACGTCGGTGCGCAGGCCGCTCGGGGGCGGATGGATCCAGACGACGGTCACCGCGCCCCGCCGCACGACCTGGCCGCCGAGGCGCTGGGCGTTGGCCTCGAGGTCGGCCGCCCGCTGGCCGGCCATCCGCGCGTCGCGGTAGAAGCCGACGAAGGCCGCCCCGCCCCGCGCCCCGACGATGAGCTCGCCGTCGGGCGCATCCGGCGTGCGCGGGTCACGCGGGAGGATGGGGCCGCCGGTCACGCCGAGCCCCCGGCCGGCCAGGCAGGCCCGGGCCGCACCAGGCGGGCGAACGCCCGCCGCTGGGCGGAGGAGATCGCCAGCCCCTTGAGCGGGGCGCAGGCGGCGCCCGCTCGAGCGCGCCGATCGCGGGGGTCGCGGCGCCGAAGGCCGCCTCCGGGCAGCGAAACCGCCGGCCGTCGGTCAGGACGTAGACACACGGCCCGGCCGCGGGGGCCCCGGGCTGGTCGCCACCCGCGAGCACCGGACCGAGGTCAGCGCGAGCCGGCCGTCACCGGCGGCCGCCGCCGCCGGCCGAGCTCCCGCACCCGGACGCGGCCATGGTGAGGGCGGCCGCGAGGGCGGTGGACACATGCCGGAGGCGTGTGTCGTGATCGACTGACGGAGGCGGCGCACGCCGACCGGAAGCCTACCCCGGCCGGGCGGCGCCCAGCGTCCGGTGCTAGGAGATCGCCATCGACGGCCGGGGGCTGCCCGCCCGGTCGCGGCGCAGCTGACGGACGCCGGCCGAGCCGGCGGACGCCCTCGTCGAGCGCGTCCGGGCCATGGAGGGCGAAGGAGAGGCGCAGCTGGCCGCGGACCGACTCTCGGGGACCATCGCCCGCCCGGGGGTGAAGGCGACGCCCCGGCGGAGCGCCTCACCGAGGAGGAGCTGCTCGTCGGTCGGCCGGGCGAGGGTGACCCAGACGTGGTGCCCGCCGAGGGGGAAGGAGTAGCCGGCCTCGCCAGCGAGGTGACGGTCGATGTCGCGAGGATCGCGTCCCGGCGGTCGCGGTAGACCGGGATGGTCTCATCGAGCATCCGCTCGTAGCCACCGCTGGCGAGGAAGCGGGCCGCGAGGTGCTGGATCAGGCTCGAGGTGTGGAAGTCGCTGTCGAGCTTGAGGTCGACCAGCCGGCCCCGGACCGGGCCGCCGGCGGCGATCCAGCCGAGGCGGAGGCCTCCGCCCATCGTCTTGGAGACCGAGTCGACGAAGATCACGTGGATCGGGGCCAACAAGCGCAGGCGGGGCCGCTCGACGCCGTCGAAGCGGACGTTGGCATAGACGCCGTCGTCGAGGATGAAGAACGAACGCTCCCGGGCGAGCTCGACGAGGCGGGCGGCCGGGCGGCCGAGAGGTCGCGCCGGTCGGGTTCTGGCAGGCCGACTGGAGGACGCAGAGCTTGATCTCGTGGCGGGCGAGGACCCGCTCGAGGGCGTCGACGTCGAGGCCGTCGTCGTCGACCGGGATCCCGATCAGCCGGGCGCCGGTGGCCTGGAGCGAGCTGAGCGTGCCAGTGAACGTCGGCGCCTCCACGGCGACGACGTCGTCCGGGCGGAGCAGCACCCGGCAGACGAGGTCGAGCGCCTGGCGGGCGCCGGAGGTGACGACGATCTCCTCGGCGTCGGCGGCGAATCCGCTCGCTCGCCCGCGGGCGGCGATCTGCTCGCGCAGGGCCGGGAGGCCCTCGGGATCGAGGTAGGAGAGGGCGTCCCCGCCCGCCTCGGCGAAGAGCTCGGCGGCGATCCGGGCGAGCTCGGCCACCGGGTAGAGCGCCGGATCGGGCCAGCCGGTGGCCAGGGAGATCATGTCGACTCCCCGGGCATGCGGAAGCTCTGGGCGAGAACCTCGTTGGCGTAGGACGGCCGCCGGGGGGGGAGGACCCCGGCCTGCCAGTCGCCGCTCGCCGCGGCCGGGGGGCGACCCGGGGGCATCCGCCGGACGAAGGTCCCGCGACCGACCGCGGCGGTGACGTAGCCGAGCTCGGCCAGGCGCCGGTAGGCCCGGACCGCGGTCAGGTGGTTGACTCCGGCCCGCTCGGCGAAGGCCCGGGTCGGCTCGAGGCGCTCTCCGGCGGCGAGGTCGCCGCGGTCGATCGCCGCGCCGATCAGGTCGACGAGCTGCTGGGTGAGCGATACCGGGGTATCGCGCTCGAGGGCGGACAAATCCAAATTGTATGACATTGACCAGGGACCTCCGGAGTGAAAAGCTGCGATCTAGCCCCCATTGTACGACGTTTGGAACCCCGAATGAACCGCAATGATGACAATACGGAGTCGGCGATCAGGCGGGTCTGGGCGCGGCGCCGCCACCAGGTCGAGCTCCGCGCCCTGCCCGACGGGCTCCCGGTGACGATCCGCCCCGCCTACCCCGACGACGCCCTCGCGCTCGCCCGCCTGGCCGCCCTCGACGAGGGGCCGGTCCCGAGCGGCCGGGTCGTCGTCGCCGAGGTCGCCGGCGAGCTCTGGGCGGCGGCCTCGCTCGACGGGGGCGGCGCCGTGGCCGACCCGTTCCGGCCGAGCGGGACCTGCTCGACGCGCTCCGCGCCCGGGCCCGACCGCCGGCCGGGACCGCGCCGGGCCGGAGCCGCCGCCCCGGACCGCTCGAGGTCCCCGGACGCCAGACCGGGACCGTCCCGCGAGCCCAGGGCCGGTGACCGGGGCGCGAGCCGGACGACCGAGCCGCTCAGCCGATCCGGCTGCCCGGGGCGGCGTCGGCGTCGGGAGCGAGGAGGACGACGCCGAGGTCGGGGTCGAGGGCCCCGAGGACGAGGACCTCCGAGGAGAAGCGTCCGATCTGGCGGGGCTCGAGGTTGACCACCCCGACGACGAGCCGGCCGACGAGGGCGGCGGCCGGATAGTGGACGATCTGGGCCGACGAGCGGCGGGTGCCGAGCTCCTCCCCGAAGTCGATCGTCAGCTTCCAGGCGGGCTTGCGGGCCTCGGGGAACTCGTCGACGGCGAGGATCCGCCCGACCCGCATGTCGACCTTCGCGAAGTCGTCGAAGCCGATCACGCCGTCCACGATAGGGCGCCGGCCTGGCTGGCGTGGCTCGCTCTGGGCACGGTCTACGTCGTCTGGGGCTCGACCTACCTGGCCATCCGGGTGATGGTGGAGACGGTCCCGCCGCTGCTCGGCGCCGGGGTGCGCTTCGTCGCCGCCGGGGTCCTCCTCTGCGCTTGGCTGGCCTGGCGCGGCCGGCGCAGCGGCGCCGGCGGCCGGCGCCCCGGCCGAGGAGGCCGCGTCCTCCGGCTCGATCGGCGCGAGGCGGCGGGCGCGGCCCTGGTCGGCATCCTCCTGACCGCGGGCGGAAACGGCCTGGTCACGGTGGCCGAGCGCGACATCGACTCGAGCCTGGCGGCGCTCGTGGTGGCGTCGGTGCCGCTGGTCATCGTCCTGCTCCGGGCCCTGACCGGCGAGCGAGTGGGACGGGCGGCCCTCCTCGGGGTGGCCTTCGGCTTCGCCGGCGTCGCGGTCCTCGTCGTCCCCGGGGCGGGCCGCCGAGGGACCGGCGTCCTCGGCGTGCTGCTCGTGCTCGCGGCCTCGGTCTCCTGGGGTGCCGGGTCGGTGACGAGCACCCGGGTGACCCTCCCCGCCGATCCGCTCGTCTCGACGGCGGTCCAGATGACGGCGGGCGGGGTGGTGATGGTGCTCGCCGGGCTGGCCACCGGGGAGGCGGGCGGCGTCGACCCGGCGGCCCTGTCGCTGCGCTCGGGGCTCGCCTTCGGCTACCTCGTCGTGTTCGGGTCGCTCGCCGCGTTCACCGCCTACGCGTGGCTCCTGCAGCGGGTGGCGATCTCCCGGGTCTCGACCTACGCCTACGTAAACCCGGTGATCGCCGTCGCCCTCGGCTGGGGCCTGCTCGGCGAGCGGATCGCCCCGACGACGCTCGTCGGGGCGGCGATCATCGTCACCTCGGTCGCCTTCATCGTCCGCTCGACCCGACCGGCCCGACCGGAGCCGCCGACAGGGGCGGCCGGGATGCAGCGGTTGCCTCAACCGCGCGGCCAGTCTAGGATCGTCCGAATCGGCCGGGTGCGGTAAGGCCGCGATACTTAGGAGCCAGCGGTGATGACGAGATGGGGCATGGTCGGCCTGCTCGTGGTAGCGGCGACGGGGATCGCCGCCTGCGGCAGCAGCAGCAGCAGCAGCAGTAAGTTCGAGCGGGAGCACGAGCGGGGGCGGGGCCAACACGATCGACATCTACTCGAGCCTGCCGCTCCAGGGTGCGTCGAGCGCCCAGACCATGCCGATGGTCAACGGGATCAAGCTGGCCCTCTCCGAGGCCAACAACAAGGCCGGGACGTTCAGCGTCAACTACCAGTCGCTCGACGACTCGACCGCCCAGACCGGGGCCTGGGATCCGGCCCAGACGAACGCGAACGCCCGCAAGGCGGCGCAGGACAGCAAGGCGGTCTACTACATCGGCGAGTTCAACTCGGGGGCGAGCAAGCTGGCCATCCCGATCCTCAACCAGAGCGGGATCGCCGAGGTCAGCCCGGCCAACACCTACGTCGGCCTGACCACCAACGAGGCGGGGAGCGCGGCGGGCGAGCCGCTGAAGTACTACCCGACGGGCAAGCGGACCTACCTGCGCATCGTGCCGCGCGACACGATCCAGGCGGCGGCGCTGCTGAAGACGATGAAGGCCAACGGGTGCACGAACGTGGCCGTGGCCAACGACAAGGACACCTACGGCCAGGGCCTCGCCGCGCTGCTCGAGCTCCAGAAGGGCAAGTACGGGGTCAACATCTCGAGCAACACGGGCATCGACCCGAAGCAGCCGAACTTCCGCACCTACGCCCAGACGATCAAGTCCCAGGGCGCCGACTGCTTCGTGTTCAGCGGGATCGTCGCCAACGGCGGCGTGCAGATCACCAAGGACGTCGCGCAGGCGCTGCCGAGCGCGAAGATCTACGGCCCGGACGGCATGTGCACGAGCACGTGGACGAACCCGGCGAAGGGCGGGGTGCCGCTGGGCATCGACAAGAACATCCAGTGCACGGTGGCCACGCTCGACCTGACCGCCTACCCGGGCGGGAAGACGTTCCTCGCCGCCTACAAGGCCAAGTACGGGACCGGCAGCCCGGACCCGTACGCGATCTACGGCTACGAGGCGATGAAGCTCGGCCTCGACACGATCGCCGGCCTCGGCCCGAAGGGCAACGACAAGGCGTCGGTGCTGGCCGCGCTGTTCGCGACCAAGGCGCGGTCGTCGGTGCTGGGGACCTACGGGTTCGACGCGAACGGGGACACGACGCTGAAGGCCTACGGGCTCTACAAGGTCGGCCCGGACGGGAACCCCCTGTTCGAGAAGACGGTCATCTGAGGATCGGCACCTAGACAGCAGACGAGCGGGCGGGGGCGCACGAGGCGTCCTCGCCGGCCGTCCCCCTCCCGCGGCGCGCGGCGCGCGGCGCACGCGCCGAAAGGTCCACATGGAAGCCCACACCCTCGCCCCGCCAGCAGCCGCCGCCGTCCCGGCCGCTGCGGGTGCTGCGCCGCTACCTCGAACGCTACGGCCTGATCGCCGCCCTGGCGGCGCTGCCCGTCTACTACGCGATCAAGGATCTGACGAGCGGCTACCCGGCCTACGTGGCCGGCCACGCGGCCACCCGCCACGACCTCGCCTACCTCGGCGGCAACCTCGTCCAGGGCATCTCCAACGGGTCGATCTGGGCGCTGATCGCGATCGGCTACACGCTGGTCTACGGGATCATCGAACTGATCAACTTCGCCCACGGCGAGGTCTTCATGATCGGCTCGTTCGCGGCGGCGTCGATCTGGGGGACGATCGGCCTCGGCCTGGCCACCGGCCCGCTCGGCCTGGTGGCCGGGCTGCTGGCGACGCTGCTCGTGGCGATGCTGGTCAGCGGGAGCCTCAACGTGCTGATCGAGCGGGTCGCCTACCGACCGCTGCGGAGCGCGCCGAAGCTGGCGGCGCTGATCACGGCGGTCGGCTTCACCTTCATCCTCCAGAACGTCGGGCTGCTCTGGCGCGGGGGGGCGCCGACCGGGGTCGACGACCTGATCCGCCAGGGTGACGCGGTGTTCAGCGTGGCCGGGGTCACGGTCCGCCGGGCCGACGTGCTCGCGGTCGGCGTGACCATTCCCCTGGTCGATCGCCCTGACCTGGTTCATCGGCCGGACCCGGATGGGCCGGGCGATGCGGGCGACCGCCCAGGATCCGGAGGCGGCCCGCCTGATGGGGATCAACGTCGACACGACGATCTCGGTGACCTTCCTCCTCGGCGGGATGCTGGCCGGGGCGGCCGGCCTGGTGTACGCGCTGTACGAGACGACGGTCTGGTACTTCCAGGGCTTCCAGGCCGGGCTGATCGCCTTCACGGCGGCGGTCATGGGCGGGATCGGCAACGTCCGGGGGGCGGTGCTCGGCGGTTTGATCATCGGGTGCATCCAGCAGCTCTCGGACGCGCGGATCGGCCCGCAGTGGACGGCCGGGGTGGTCTTCGCCTACCTGATCATGATCATGGTCCTCCGCCCGCGGGGACTGCTCGGCGAGGAGACGCGGGAGGCCGGATGAGCAGGCCGCTCGACCTGCTGACCCGCCGGCCGGGGCTCCCCGGGTGGATGCCGCCGTGGTGGCAGCGGGCGGCGGTGGCCGCCCTGATCGCCTTCGGCGTCCTGCTCCCGTACCTCTTCCTGCCGACCAGCGGGTTCCTCAACGCGACCGTGGTGTCGCTGGCCTACGTGGTGATGGCCCTCGGCCTGAACATCGTCGTCGGGTTCGCCGGCCTGCTCGACCTGGGCTACGTGGCCTTCTTCGCGCTGGGCGCCTACTGCGTCGGCTGGTTCGGGTCGAGCTTCTTCTACAAGGCGAACGTCCACGTGGCCGTTTCCCACCTGTCGAGCCAGCTCCCGGGCGTGCACCTGAACTTCGTGCTCATCATCCTCGCCGCGATCCTCGTGACCTCGCTGGCCGGGATCATCATCGGCCTGCCGACGCTCCCCCTCCGGGGCGACTACATCGCGATCGTCACCCTCGCCTTCGGCCAGATCATCTACACGCTGGCGGTCAACGGCGACAGCATCCACATCTTCGGGGGGACCCTGACCGCCGGGCGGCAGGGCGATCACCCCGGTCGACCCGGTCTTCTTCCCGGGCATCGGGAGCTTCAACCAGCTCGACCTGAGACCGTGGTACTGGACGATCCTCACGATCGTCCTGATCGTCCTCTTCGTCAACCTCCGCCTGCGCGACTCGCGCCTCGGCCGGGCGTGGGTCGCGCTCCGGGAGGACGAGGTGGCCGCCGTGTCGATGGGCATCCCGCTGGTGCGGACGAAGCTCCTGGCCTACGCGACGGGGGCGGCGTTCGGCGGGACGGCGGGGGTCTTCCTCGGGGCCTACCTGAACACGGTCAACGCCGACCAGTTCCAGTTCTCGTTCTCGATCTTCGTGCTGGCCATGATCATCGTCGGCGGCCTCGGCTCGATCTGGGGGGCGCTGCTCGGGGCGCTGCTCCTCTCCTACATCAACTACTACCTGATCCCCGACGTCCTCAACGGGATCCCGAGCGCCCTCGGCCTGAGCTTCAACCTCACCGACCTGTCGTTCGGGATCTTCGGGTTCCTGCTCGTGCTAGTGATGGTCCTGCGCCCCCAGGGTCTTTTTCCGGAGCGGCGGCGGGCGTTAGAGCTGACCGAGCAGGTAGCGACGGCCGAGGGCTCGGCCGGGCCGCAGGAGGGGCCATGACCGACGCGACGCCGGCCGCCGGAGCGGCGGTGACGACGGCACCGGAGGGCGAGGCGCTGATGGTGGCGCGGGAGGTGACCAAGGAGTTCGGCGGTCTGGTCGCGGTCAACCGGGTCTCGCTGACCATCCCGCGCAAGTCGATCGTCTCGATCATCGGGCCGAACGGGGCCGGGAAGACGACGTTCTTCAACATCCTGACCGGCCTCTACAAGCCGACGACCGGGCGCATCTCCTTCGAGGGCCGCGACGTGACCCGGTCCCGGCCGGACGTGATCAACCGGCTGGGGGTGGCCCGGACGTTCCAGAACATCCGCCTGTTCGGGGCGATGAGCGCCCTCGAGAACGTCATCGTCGGGCGCCACTCGCGGATGCGGGCCGGCCTCTTCCGCTCGATCGCCCGGACGCCGGCGGTCCGCACCGAGGAGCGGGCGGTGCGCGAGCGGGCGCGCGAGCTCCTGGCCTACGTCGGGGTGGCCGAGAGCCGCATCCACGAGCTGGCCGTCAACCTCTCCTACGGCGACCAGCGCCGGGTCGAGATCGCCCGCGCCCTGGCCTCCGACCCGCGCCTGCTCCTGCTCGACGAGCCGACCGCGGGCATGAACCCCCAGGAGTCGGACCGGCTGACCGACTTCATGCGCCGGCTGCGGGACGAGCTCGGCCTGACGATCCTCCTGATCGAGCACGACATGAAGGTGGTGATGGGGGTCTCCGAGCGGATCACCGTCCTCAACTACGGCGAGATGATCGCCGAGGGCAAGCCGGCCGAGGTCCGCGCCGACCCGGCGGTCATCGAGGCGTACCTGGGGGTTCAGGAATGACGGCCCTCCTCGAGGTCGACGACATCCACACGAGCTACGGCGTCGATCGAGGCCCTGAAGGGGATCTCGCTGACCGTGGAGGAGGGCGAGGTGGTCACGCTGATCGGGTCGAACGGGGCGGGGAAGTCGACCACCCTGCGCTCGATCTCCGGGCTGACGCCGGCCCGGTCGGGGACGATCCGCTTCGGGGGGCGGGAGATCACCCGGACGAGCGCCCAGGGGATCGTCGGCCTGGGCATCGCCCTCGCCCCGGAGGGGCGCCACTGCTTCCCCCGGATGACCGTGCGCGAGAACCTCGACCTCGGCGCCCACCTGCGCCGCGGGCCGGAGATCGCCGAGGATCTCGACCGGGTGTTCACCCTCTTCCCCCGTCTGAACGAGCGTCAGCGCCAGAAGGCGGGGACGATGTCGGGCGGGGAGCAGCAGATGCTGGCCATCGGCCGCGCCCTCATGGCCCGACCGAAGCTCCTCCTCCTCGACGAGCCGTCGATGGGGATCGCCCCGATCCTCGTCCAGCGGATCTACGAGACGATCGGCGAGATCAACCGGGGCGGGGTGGCCATCCTCCTAGTCGAGCAGAACGCCAACTACGCGCTCGGGATCGCCGGGCGCGGCTACGTGCTCGAGACGGGACGCGTCGCCCTGAGCGCGGCGAGCGCGGCCCTGCGCGACGACCCCGAGGTCCAGCGAGCCTACCTCGGCACATGACCGTCCTCGCCCTGATCGGCGCCAAGGCGCTCTACTTCCTCTTCGCGTGGCTGATCTCCGCCGTCGTCGCCTCGTGGCTCTCCGAGCGCAAGGGCTACGGCGAGCGCCCCGGCCTGGCCACCGGCCTCCTGCTCAGCCTCGTGGCCATCCCCGTGTGGCTCCTCTGGCCGGCGCGGGCCGGGTCGCGCTGGAAGCTCGACGGCCCGCTTCCGCGCCGCCGGCGCGCCTGAGCCGACCGGGAGAGTCGGCGGGTCAGGAGGACCGCCCGCGGGTAGATCCAGCCAAACTATCCCCCGGGCGAACCGGGCGCCGACTGGGCACGGCGCACGGGGGCAGAGGAGGAGCCATGGAAGCTTCGCGCATCGGTCCCGAGAGTCCGGCTGCCGCGACCCGGAGGCCGGCGGCGCCGGCGGCGCCGGCGGGCCGCGGCGCTGGCGATCGCCGACCCAGGACCGCTCGGACTGGCCGCGTTCGCGCTGACCACGTTCGTGCTCAGCATGTTCAACGCCGACCTCATCGGCAAGGGAGGCGAGCCGGTGGTGCTCGGCCTGGCCCTGGCCTACGGCGGCCTCGCGCAGCTCCTGGCCGGGATGTGGGAGTTCAAGCGGGGCAACACGTTCGCGGCCGTCGCCTTCACCTCCTACGGGGCCTTCTGGCTCTCGTACTGGGCCCTCGGCGCGTTCTACGCGAAGGGCATCCCGCTCGGCGACGCCGGCGACGCGGTCGGGCTCTTCCTGATCGCCTGGGGCATCTTCACCGCCTACATGTGGGTGGCTTCGCTGCGGATCTCGGCGGGCGTGATGGTGGTGTTCCTCCTGCTGGCGATCACGTTCTTCCTGCTCGGCTTCGGCAACACCGGACCGCACCCGAACCTGGTCAAGTGGGGCGGCTACTTCGGCCTGGCCACCGCCGCCGCCGCCTGGTACGTCTCGTTCGCCCAGGTCATGTTCTCGACCTTCGGGCGGTGGATCCTGCCGGTCAAGCCCCTCGACAACGCGCCCCCGCCGGTAGCGCCCCCGACCGCCGCCGGCCGGCCACTGGTCTCCACCCGGGACGGGCGGAATGCCGCTCGGGAATGGAGGACGAACATCTCGGTGGCCACGTCGGCGGCCGTGTCATGCCGCTCACGAAGGCGCGCCCCTTGCGCCCGGTGAGCCGCTCGACCGGCGCGCCGACCCCGGCGGACCCTGGGCCAGGCGCACCGCGAGGCCGCCGCTGGCCGGACGAAGGGTCGGCGCGATCGCGCCGACCTCAGGCCGCCGGCGGCGCCTCGCGGCGATTCCTCCTCCGCGGCGGTCATCCGCGCCGGCGGGCGCCACGGCTCGGCTGGTTGGCGCGCCGGGGGCTGCCACCCCTTCGCGGTCATGCCCAGCACGCTCATCGCCCGCCGCTTGGCTGCCCAGGGCACGCGGCGGTACAGCGGCACGAACACGATCCGCCACAGGCGGTCACCCGGCGGCCGGTAGGGCTCGACCGTCGAGGGCTGGTCGCGACCGAGCTCACCCAGCACCGCGAGGCGCAGGTGCTTCTCCGAGCGTTCGCGCAGGCTGCGCTTGGCGTCCGACAGCGCGCTCATCGCGCGACCACCAGCCGGTTGGACCGCTGCTCGGCCAGGGCGTTCTGGGCCGCGATCTGGATCGGCTCGAAGAGCGCGCCGATCGGCGGCGAGTAGATGTTCTCCATGTAGGCCAGGTCGTACAGCGTCGCGCCGCGCTTGGCCGCGAAGGCGAGGAAGTCGCAGCGCTCCTTGACACCCTCGCCGCCGTGGATGACGCCGCCGATCAGGCGCAGCGTGTCGGGCTCGGCGAGCAGCTTGACGAACGTCTTCTCCGCGCCGGGGTAGTAGCGCGCCTTGGTGATGCCGACCCCCTTGGCCAGCACGTAGGGGATGCCGATCGACTTCGCGAGGTTCTCGCCCATCGAGAAGCCGCCGACCGTGTAGTCGCCGGCCACCATTCCCCACGGCACCCACACCGGGTCGTAGGCGAGGTCGCCGCCGGTGAGGTTGACCGCGGCGACGCGCCCCTGCGCGTAGGCGTGCGCCCCCGTCAGGCCGACGATCGGGATCATGTTCAGCCCGTGCGGGATCTCGACGACGTCGCCCGCCGCCCAGACGCCCGACGCCGAGGTGCGCATGTGGTCGTCGACGACGACGGCGCCCGTCGTGCCGAGCTTCAGCCCGGCCGCCTCGGCGAGCGCCGTGTTGGGGACTTTGTGCAGGCCGGTGACGACGGCGTCGCACTCGAAGGCGCCGGCCGAGGTCTCCACGGCGCGGACGCGGCCGTCGTCGTCGCCCGCGAAGGACTCGACCTTCGTGCCGAGGTGCAGGCGCACCCCGCGGGCCTCGAGCGAGTCGTGCGCGGGCTTGGCCACGTCGGGGTCGAGGATCTCGTGCAGGATCCACGGACCCTCGTCGACGAGGTCGACCTCGAGCCCGCGACGGGCGAGACCGCCCGCCATCTCGACGCCGACCGGCCCGGCGCCGACGACGACGATGCGCTTCATCGAGTCGAGCTGCGCGTCGAACTCCATCGACTTGCGGATGTCCTTGACGTAGTGCAGCCCGTCGAGGTTGGCCCCCGGGACGTCGGGCTGCTCCCAGAAGAAGCCGGTGCAGACGACGAGCTGGTCGAAGCCCTCGGGCTGGTTCTTGGTCGTGATCGTCCGGCGGTCGAGGTCGATGTCGGTGACCACCGTCTCCATGCGCATGTCGAGGCCGTCCTCCCGGTAGCGCTCGACGGTGGAGAGGAAGAGGTCCTCGAACTTCGGGATCTCGCGGCCGTGGACGAACGGGATCCCGCACGGCGAGTAGGCGATGTCCGAGAACTCGGTGAAGACGCTGACCCTGAGCGCCGGGTTCAGGCGTCTGGCGATGGTGGCGGCCGCCGTTCCCGCGCCGCCACCGCCGATGACGATCACGCGCTCCATGAAGGTTCCTCTCGGTCGTTGGTGATCAGGTCTGAAAGCTCCTCGCGCCGGCGCCGCAGCCGCCATCGGCCGCCCTCGCGCGCGACCACGGCTGGGCGCAGGTCGCCGAACTGCGTCGACTGGACCTGCTCGTAGGCGCCGACGTCGCGGGCGATCAGCACGTCGCCGGCCTCGAGCTCGCCGAGCTCGGCCGCCGGCGCGACGACGTCGACGTTCAGGCACAGCGGCCCGGCGAGGAGGGTCGGCCCGGCGCCCCCGCGCGGCACGAGCGCCTCCAGGCGCGGCCAGGCCCACAGCGCGCCCGGCAGCAGGTCGGTGCCCGCGTCGAGCGCGGCGCAGCGGGTGCCGTCGGCGAGCGTCTTGACGGCGACGACGGTCAACGCCAGATCGACGGCATCGGCGACCAGCGCGCGCCCGGGCTCGAGCATCAGGCGCCCGGCGAAGCCGGCGGCGTGGAGGGCGCCGGCGACGGCGGCGGCGTGGGCGTCCGCCGCCGGCGAGGGCGCCGCCGGAAGGCCGCCGCCGAGGTCGATCGCGTCGACGTCGAGCGCGGCCGCGAGCCGGGCCAGCGTGGCCGCGGCCCGCGCGTGGACGGCCGGCGCCTTCGCCCAGGCGACGCGGACGCTCGCGGCCAGCGTGCCGCCGCTCCCGAGCGGCGCGGTGAAGTCGGTGGAGACGAGGTGCACGGACAGCGCCTCGAGCGTCAGCCCGAGCCCGCGCGCCCGGCGACCGGCGGCGACGACCTCGTCCGGCGCGATCCCGAAGCGGCTCGGCTGGCCCGCCGGGCCGGGCAGGCCGACGCGGAGCCCCGCCCGCGTGACCCCGGCGAGCGCGAGTCGCTCGAGCTCCGCCGCGCCGTCGGCGATGACGAGCGCTCCGTCGGCCGCGCAGCGCTCGAGCAGCCCGTCCGGCTTGGCCGGGCCGTTGACCGTGACGCACGCCCCGTCGAGGCCGACGACGTCGCGGGCGAGCCGCATACTCGGCGCCGCAGACGACCTCCGCCCCGGCGCCGTCGTCGGCGAACGCGCGCAGGAAGGCCGTCGTGCGGTTGGTCTTGTAGGAGTAGGAGACCTCGGTCTCCGGCCAGACCGCCGTCCACGCGTCGCGCAGGCCGGCGAGCCGCTCGCGCGCGCGGTCGACGTCGGCGAGCCACAGCGGCGAGCCGTGCTCGCAGACGAGGGCGGCGACGCTCACCGCCCGCTCCGCACGGTCGCGGCCAGGTCGATGGCCCGCGGCGTGCCCCGGCCGTCGAGGAGCGCCGCGACCGGCTCACGCCAGCGCCCGGAGGCCGCCTCGGCGATCGCCTCGGGCAGCATCGCGCGCAGGTGCGCCATCGCCCACGGGTCCGGCCGCGACAGGTTGAGCCGCAGCGTCGTCGCCGCTCCGACCGTGCCCATCCCGTCGCCGGGGTAGGTCGCGACCCGGCGCGCGAACAGCGCGACCATCAGCTCCTGCGCCGTCACCCCGGTGCCCGCGGTGTCCAGGGCGCAGGCGAGGCCGCGCACCGGTGAGGTGGTCAGCTCGATCCCCTCGACGCCGTCGAGCGTCGCCCGGAGGTGATCGAGGTTGGCCCGGACGATCCCCTGGGCCCGGTCCAGGTAGTCCGGGTCGGCGAGCGCCGCGAGCGCGCCGTGCTGGGCGATCGGGCTCGTGTTCAGGCGGGTCAGCGCCGCCTTCAGGCGCAGGCAGCCGCGCATCAGGCGCGACGGACCGGCGAGGAAGCCGATGCGCGCCCCGGCCATCCCGAAGCAGTGCGAGACCGAGAACGTCGCGACGGCGTTCCCGGTCAGCTCGAGCGCCGGCAGCGTCGCGAACGGCACGTCGGGGTCGATCACGAGCGAGCCGTGCGTGACGTCGTGGATCAGCAGCAGCCCGTGCTCGTCGGCCAGGCGCGCCAGCGCGGCGAGCTCGCCGGCGGTCTGCACCGTCCCGAACGGGTTCAGGGGATCGACGATCACGATCGCGCGCGTCCGGCCGGTGATCGCCGCGGCGACGCGGTCGGGATCGAGGCGGTAGCCGCTGCCCGCGTCGATCGGCACGGTGACCGGCACGGCGCCGGTCGCGATCACCGCCGGCGGCACGTGGAAGTAGCCGGGGTCCGACAGGATGACCTCGTCGCCGGGCCCGGCGACCGCCATCAGCGACAGCGCGATCCCCGCCTGCGCGCCCTCGGTGCCGATGACCTCGAAGCCGTCGTCGCGGGCGCGGCCGAGCACCCCGGCCGCGGCGTCGCGCAGCGGCTCGATCAGGTCGGGGCTGTACTGGTTGAGGTGCTCGACGGTGACGGCGTCGCGCATCGCCTCGACCGCGCTCGCCGGCGGCCCGGCGAAGCACGTCAGCCAGCCGAGGTCGGCCCACGTCGCCGGGTCCAGGCGCGTCGTGCCGCCCGGGTAGAGCTCGGCGGGATCGAGGCCGACGATCGCGATCGCGTCGCGGTAGGTCAGGTAGTTCCACATCGCGTGATGCGAGCGCTCGAGGGCGCGCAGCCGCGCGGACGCGAGCGCCGGCGTGCTGCCCGGGATCGGCGCCCCAGGTCAGGACGGAGGAGCTCATGCCGCCACCGCGAAGCGCATCACGCGGTAGATGCCGTGGCGGTCCGCCGCCGCCGAGACGGGCTCCCACCCGGCCGCGCGCGCGTAGTCCTCGATCTGCTCCTGCGGGCGCAGCCGCCAGACGCAGCGCCCGCCCTCGGCGTTGCGCCAGACGCGGGCGATGTACTCGATCTCCGGGTTGGCGACCTGGACGTTGCACACGATCTGCGCCGGCGCCACGGTGGCGGCGAGGTCGGCGAAGTGCCGCTCGATCAGCCGGTCGTCGTGGTAGATCCCGTAGAGCCCGAGCTCGCAGACGACGTCCGGGCGCGGGCGCAGCCCGGCGAGGGCGGCGCGATCGAACGCGCTCGCTCGGCGCGTCGTCACCCGGTCCCCCACGCCGAGCGCCTGGGCCGCCGCGGCCGCCTGCTCGAGCGCGCCGGCGTCGATGTCCCAGAGCACGGCCGTGGCGGCGGGGCGCCGCTCGAGGGCGTGGAGCAGGTACGGGCTCGGCCCGGCCGCGAGGTCGGCGACGACGACCTCCCCGCCGCCGGCGTCGATCGCCTCGAGGACCGCCGCCTCGGCGAGGCCGCGGATGTCGCGAAACGCCTGGCAGGTCGCGCGGTCGAGCAGCCGGCGGTCCAGCCGCCGCCCGATCGGCGTGCGTCCGACGGCGCGGTCGGCGTACACGTGCGCCATGAAGGGCCCGGAGTCGAAGCCGTGGCGGTGTCCGATGCGCGCGCCCTCCGACACGCAGCCGCTCGCCCGCGATGCCAGCGACAGCGCGGCGAAGCGCCACGCCCGCGGCGAGCTGCGCGGCAGCTCCGCGCACAGCCCCTCGAAGCGGCGGGCCGCGACCTCAGCCGACATAGAGGCCCGTCTCGACGAGCTCGCGCCGCCGGTACAGCTCGTGGGCGTCGCCGGCGGCGCCGTGGGGGCCGGTCATCAGCGCCGCGAGGCGCTCCCGCGCGCGGCGGTTGTCGGCGCTGACGACGGCGATCGTCGCCGCGTCCTCGCCGCCGGCGCCGGCCGCGTAGGCGTCCAGCAGCTGGCCGAAGTGGTCGAGCGACCCGGCCGCGTAGGCGACGAGCTCGTCGAAGTCGTCGATCAGCTCGATGCGCTCGTAGATCGCCTCGCCCTCCGGCGGCGCGACGTAGGCGTCGGGGTCGACGCCGTGGGCGATCGCCCGGGCGCGGAAGAGGTTCATGTGCCGGGCGTTGGCGGCGACGATCTCGGCGAGCAGCTGCTTGGCCAGCGGATCGTCGGTCAGCGGGACGCGCGCGGAGAACAGGTCGACCCAGCGGCGCATGCCGTAGGCGTGGCGCGCGAAGACCTTGCCGATCCGGCGCCGGTCGGCGGCGAGCACGCCGAGCAGCTCCTCGCGGTTGTCAAGCATCGGCGCGGGGGGCGTCGAGGACGACGGGCACGTAGGAGATCTCGATGTCCGGGGCGAGCATGTTCGAGACCCAGCAGAACGGCTTGGCGCGCTCGACCAGGGCCGCGAGGTCGTGGTCGCCGGCGACCGCCTCGATCTCCACGCGCACGCGCCGGTAGCGCAGCTCGCGGCCGATGCGCTCGGCGTCGACGCTGACCCGCAGCTCCGGGAGCTCGATCTCGCGCTTGGCCGCGACGTGCGCCACGGCCAGGCAGAAGCAGCTCGAGAGCGCGGCGAAGAGCAGCTCGGTCGGCATCATGCCGCGGTCCTCACCGCCGGCCTCGACCGGCTCGTCGGCGATCAGCTCGTGCTCGCGCGCGGTGACGACCGCGGACAGCGCTCCGCTCTGGCGGGCCTCCACGTGGCGCGACTCGCGCATCAGAGCGCTCCGATCGGGTCGGCCGCAAACGCGCGGTAGGCGTCCTCATGGGCGGCGGCCGCGGTGTCCCAGCCGTAGGCGTCGACGACCGCCCGGCCACCCGCGACCAGCCGCTCGCGCAGCGCCGGGAGCCGGGCCAGGCGCGTGAGGCAGTCGCCGAGCGCCGCCCCGTCGCCGGGCGGGCAGAGCAGCGCGTTGCGGTCGTGCGTCAGGAACGTCAGGAAGACGTCGATCTCGGAGGCCACCACCGGCAGGCCGGCGGCGAGCGCCTCGAGCGCGACGAGGCCGAAGCCCTCCTTCGTCGACGGGAACGCGAAGATGTCGGCCGCGCGGTAGTGGCGCTCGAGCTCGGCGGGCGTGACCGTGCCGACGTTGCGCACGTGGTCGCCGACGCCGAGCTCGCGCGCCCGGGCGGCGAAGCGCTCGATCTCGTCGCGGTAGTCGAACAGCGTGGCCCCGCCGACGATCACGAGCAGCGGGTCGAGCTCGGGTGCCCGCGCGCGCAGGCGCGCGAAGCCCTCGAGCAGGGTCAGCGACCCCTTGCGCGGCTCGATCCCGCCGACGGTCAGCACCGCCAGGCGGTCGCCGAGGGCCAGCGCGGCGCGGTCGGCCGCGCGCTCGCCGACGTCGTGGGGCGCGCGGAAGCGGTCGCCGTCGACGCCGTTTCGCACGAGCCGCGCCCGGACGCCGAATCCGTCCTCGAGCCGCTTGATCCACGGGTGCGAGACGCAGAGCACGAGATCGGGCGCGAGGATCGAGCGGTCCTGGCAGGCGATCAGCGACGGCGAGGTGAAGTCGTCGACGTGATGCACGGTGCGCACGACGTGCTCGATGGCGCCCTCGTCGCGCAGGTCGAGCGCGGCGTTGGCCGAGATGCAGTCCTGCGCGTGGACGATGTCGAAGGCGCCGCCGGCCAGCAGCGGGCGCAGGCCCTCGCGGTACGCCGCGACCATCGCGAGGATCCGCGCGTCGAAGGCCTCCTCGGTGGGGACGTGCTCGACGAGCCGGCTCGGCACCGATGTCTCGCGGAAGAACGCCTCGCCCGGCTGCGCCAGGGCGAAGGCGCAGACCTCGTGCCCGCGGCCGGCCAGCGCCTCGGCGATCGCGAGCGCGTGCTCGACGCCGCCGCGCGGCTTGACCGAGTAGGTGAGCAGCGCCACCCTCATCCCGGCGGTCCCCCGGTGATCGCCCGCAGCGCCAGCCGCGTGGCCGCGGCGTTCGAGGGGGCGACGATCGCGCCGGCGTCGCGCAGGATCTGGGTCTGGCGCCGCGCGTCCTGCGGATCCCCGTCGGTCCCGCACACGCGGGCGAGCACGACCGCGTTCTGCGCGGCCGCGGCGATCGCCTCCGCCAGGCCGGAAGCCGGGTCGATATGGCTGCCGTGGCCGAGCACGACGTCGAGCACGACGCAGCCGACGCCGTCGTCGCTCGCCGCCTCCGCGAGGAACCCGAGCCGGACGTCGAGATCGACCATCGGGTGCGGGCGGCCCTGCGTGTACTCCTCCTCGCCGAGGTCGAGCACCGCGTGGCCGCCGTCGGGCGCGTCGGGCCCGTGGCCGACGTTGCCGGCCAGCGGGCCGAGCTCGGGCTCGAGCAGCGTGACCGCCTCGTGGGCCAGGGAGCCGCCCGAGAACAGTCCGAGCAGGCGCCGGCCGGCGGAGCGCTCGCGGGCGGCGTCGACGGCGGCCTCGAGCTCCGAAAGGTCATCGGCGTCCACACCGGCCGCGGCGCGGGCCGCCGCTTCGAGCGTGTCGTGGATCTCGAAGGGCGCCTCGCCGCCGTCCCAGCCGACGAACGCCGCGATCACGCGCTTGCCCTCGGGCAGGTCGTCCGCCAGCGACGCGACGACGTCCGGGGCGGGTGGCTTGGAGACGAGCAGCACCGTCTCGGTGTCGTCGTCGGCGGCGAGCATGTGCATCGCCTGGCGGAACATGATCCCGCCGACGTCGGCCGACAGATCGCGGCCGCCGACGCCGACGATCTGCGAGACGCCGACGCCCGCGGCGTCCAGCAGGCACGCGGACTCCTGCGCCCCCGTGCCGGCTGCGGCGACGATCCCGACCGGGCCCGACCGGACGACGTTGGCAAAGCCGAGCCCGACGGAGCCGAGCATCGCGGTCCCGCAGCCCGGGCCCATCACGAGCAGCCCGAGCTCCTCGCCGCGCCGCTTGAGCGCGAGCTCGTCGTCGAGCGAGACGTGGTCGGAGAAGAGGAACACGTGCATGCCGGCGCTCAGCGCCCGGTGCGCCTCGAGCGTCGCGTACTCGCCGGCCACGGAGATCAGGGCGACGTTGGGATCCTCGAGCCGGCGGCGCGCGGAGACGAGCGAGCGCGGCGGCTCGCGCTCGGCCGCCCCGCTCGTGGCGTCGCGCCCGCCGCGGGAGAGCTCCTGCTCGGCCCGGGCGAGGGCCTTCTCGGCCGTCTCCTCGCTGCCCGAGTCGACCGCGACGATCAGATCCGACGGGCCGGCCTGCGCCTCGACGCCCCGGCGCGCGAGCACCTCGAGGTTGGCGGCGGTCCCCATCCCGACCTCGGCGCCGTCGATGCCCTCCGCCCCGCGCAGGCCGCGGGCGATGCCCATCAGCTTGACGCTGTCCGCGTAGCGGTTGGCGATGACCTTCACGTGCCAGCTCACAGGAGCACGGCCTCCTGCTCGGCCGCGATCCACGTCCCGTCCTCGCCGCGGATCGCCGCCATCAGCGAGTCCGAGTCGGTGATGATCGCGGCGCGCCCGCCGCCGGTCGCGAAGCGCTCGGCGGACTCGATCTTCGGGCCCATGCTCCCCGCCGGGAACTCGCCGGCCTCGAGGCGCCGGCGCGTCTCGGCGACGCTCATGTGCGAGAGCGGGCGCTCCCAGCGCGTGCCGAAGTCCACGACGACGCGCGGAACGGCGGTCAGCAGCACGAGGATGTCGAACCCGAGCGCGATCCCGAGCTCGGCCGAGCAGCGGTCCTTGTCGATCACGGCCGCCATCCCGGAGAGCGTGCCCCCGCGCGTGCTGACGGGGATCCCGCCGCCGCCGCCGGCGATCACGATCGCCCCGCTCTCGGCGAGCACCCTGATCGCGTCGAGCTCGAGGATCTCGACGGGCTTCGGGCTGGCCACCAGGCAGCGCCAGCCGCGGCCGGAGTCCTCGCCGACCACCCAGCCGCGCTCGCGCTCGAGGCGCTGGGCGTCCGCCTCGCTGTAGAACGGGCCGACGGGCTTGGTCGGGTCCTCGAACGCGGGGTCGTCGTCGTCGACGCGCACGCGGGTCAGGATCGTCGCCGTCGACGCCCCGGGATCGATCTCGGCGATGCTCGTCTGGAGCAGGTAGCCGAGCTCGCCCTGGGTCATCGCGCCGAGCGCGTGCAGCGGCAGCCCCGGCACCTGCGGCTCGCCCATCGCGTGCTGGAGCATGAGCGTGCCGACCTGCGGTCCGTTGCCGTGCGTCAGCACGACCTGATGGCCTTCGCGGCGGAGCGCGACGACGGCTTGCGCGACCGGCCGAGCGCTGTCGAGCTGGTCGGCCCAGGTGCCGCGCTGATCCTCCTTGAGCAGGGCGTTGCCCCCCACGGCGATCACGATGCGCATCGGTCAATCAACTCCTCGGACCATGAACCAGAGCGCGCGCGCCGGGCGCTCGGACGGGTTTTCCCACGTGTGGGGCCGGTCGGTGCGAAAGTGGATCGAGTCGCCGGGGCCCACGTGGATCGGCTCGCCGTCGACGGTGAAGCGCAGCTCGCCCTCGAGCACGTAGACGAGCTCCTCGCCGGGATGGCGCATCGCGTCGGGGCCGCTGCTGGCCCGCGGCTCGACGCGCGCCTCGGCGCCGGCCAGGCGGTAGCGGCCGTAGCGGCCGCTGACGTTGTCGAGGGCGATCCCGGTCTTCGAGGTGTACAGCCGCGCCCGCTCGTCGCTGCGCACGACGATCGCCGCCGGGACGGCGACGTCCTCGTCGATGAAGTAGCTCACGCTCGTCCCGAGCGCCGCCGCGACCTTCATCAGCGTCGCGATCGTCGGCGTCATGCCGCTCTTCTCGATCTTGTGCACCGACGCCGTCGAGACGCCGGAGCGACGGGCCAGCTCGGCGAGCGACCAGCCGCGCTCGGCGCGGGCCATCGCGAGCTTCGCGCCGAGCGCCGAGACGGTTCGCTGGATCGCCGGGAGCGTGAGCGGGATGGCCTGGCGATCTGGCTGTGGGGTCACGATGTATCGCATAGTACACATTCTCACCTGGTCTGCAAGACGCCGAAATATGCCTGAAACATTGAGCTTTTGTAAGCTTTTGACTTG
Organism: uncultured Solirubrobacterales bacterium; assembly: GCA_963817865.1. Classification (GTDB taxonomy): domain Bacteria; phylum Actinomycetota; class Thermoleophilia; order Solirubrobacterales; family Solirubrobacteraceae; genus Palsa-513. Next base: position 47,474 of record CAWFQO010000017.1, read on the forward strand.
ACGCGTGGCGCGGGCTACGCTACCAATTCATTCACAATCCGACAGGGTTCCGTACGACGGGATCCGGCCGGCGAGCAGCCGGCTTTTACCGAGGGAGGGCCGCATGGCCGACAAGATCACCGACGCCGGAACCGAGCTGTTCAACACCAGCGAGAAGCTCTTCGAGGACATCCAGGCCGAACCGGGGCAGTCGGCCTACACGTTCATGCACACGGTGCCCTACGAGGGCTCCGTCGGGCTCGTGAACCTGCTGACGACGACCCGCGTCCTGCGCAAGGGATTCCAGACCAACCTGGTCCTCTACGGACCGGGCATCCTGATGGCCTCGGGTACCCGCGGCTTCCCGAAGGTCGGCGACGAGGCGTTCCCCGGCCACATGGCGATCAACAACCAGATCGGCAAGTTCATCGAGGAGGGCGGCAACGTCTACGCCTGCCGGTTCGCGGCCGGCGCGCTGTACGGCTTCCCGGAGGAGAACTTCATGCCCGGGGTCAAGCCGTTCCACCCGCTCGACGTGCTCGACGCCGCGCTGACCGCGTGGCGCGACAAGGCGTTCCAGCTCAACACCTGGACCGTCTAGGGCCGTGCTCGCGCTGGACCGGGACGCGGCGGTGGCGGCGTGGCGGCGGGCCGAGGGGCAGATCTACCCCTCGGTGATGCTCAACGCCTCGCTCTACCAGGAGTACGTGGCGCTCGTCAGGGGGATCGCCGAGGAGCTCGGCGACGTCCACACCGAGGACGACCTCGTGGTCGCGTGGCATGAGCGGCGCGACGTCGCCGACGAGGTGATCGCCCGCACGGCTCCGACGATGGCCCGGCTGATGAACCGCGGCGGCGTGCGCGACGCCGCGTTCTGCCATCGCCACCGTGAGGTCACGCGCGAGCACGGCAAGGAGCTCGCCGCCCAGCGGCTCGAGCAGGCCAAGCGCACCGGCGCCGAGTGGGTCACGTTGTTCGACGACGTGACCCCGCTCGGTGCCCAGCGCCTCGAGATGCACGTCCGCTCGGGTCGCGCGCTGCACACGAGCGCCGAGCTCCCGCTCGACGGCACGCGGCCGTCGTGGGAGCTCGAGGTCGTGCAGCTCGATCCGCACGACGGCGCCTGGTTGTTGGACCGGGCGCCGCTGATGAAGACCCAGAAATTCGACCGTCAAGACGAATGGGAGGCGCGCATCCAGCAGGCCCGATCCTCCTTCGGAGGTGACAAGCCATGACGACCCATCCCAAGAAGATCATCGACGCCCACTGCCACATCGGCGAGATCCCGCCCTGGAAGTTCTACGACCTCGAGCATCCCGTGAAGCCGACGGTCTACGACTGGCCGGACACGAAGTCGTTCATGAAGGGCCACATGGAGGAGTTCAAGGTCGAGCGCGCGCTGATCATGTCCAACTACGGCGTGCCGATCCACGAGCTGTCCTTCGACCTCAACGACGTCGTCATGGACGCGGCGACCTCGACCGACCGCCTGCTGGCCGCGATCTGGGTGTCGTTCCTGCCGCGCAACGCCGAGCTGACGCGCAAGGCGCTGAAGCTCGCCTCGGAGTCGACCGTCGTCGCCCTGAAGACGACCTTCCTGCTCGGCGGCAACCCGGACCCGAACACCTGGGACGAGGAGACGACGGCGCTCGCCGACGAGATCTTCGACGTCGCCGAGAAGCACGACCTGATGTTCCACTTCCACACGAGCCCGGGCGGGAACTCGGACTTCAGCAACTTCGTCCCGCTCGTCGAGAAGTACGGCAAGCGCTGCAAGATCTACCTCGTCCACATGGGCGGCGGCGTCTCCGGGCACATCAAGCTCGTCCCGAAGTTCCTGAAGTGGGTCGAGGAGGGCTACAAGGTCTACACCGACACTTCGTGGGCGGTCGGCTTCGGAGCGCGCTGGCTGCTGACCGAGGTCGAGCGCACGGGCGTCGGGGGCGACCGCGTCTTCTTCGGGTCCGATGAGCCGTGGTCGGACTTCGACTCGGAGTACTGGAAGCTCAACGGCGTGCGGGGGATCTCCCAGGAGCTGAAGGACAACATCTTCTGGCGCAACTTCGAGAACGTCTATGACAATCGTGGCTGACCAGCGCGCCGGCGCGGGCACCCTCTCGCTCGACGACCGGCGGCTGCTCGTCGAGCTCCAGTCCTTCGGCGTCCGCGTCGTCGGCGGCGACGGCGCGCTCGGCCGCCGCGGCGGGGCGGGCCCGTCCGACGCGCTGTTCATGTACGTCCGCGGGCTGCCGCTGACCGTGCCCCAGCACGCCGGCTACGTCAGCGGCTCGCCGTACACGCTGCGCCTCGACGGCGCGAAGCCGTCGCTGTACCGCGAGGACGACCTCGTCGGCGTCGTCGGCCTCCCGCGCCGGCCGCGGATCTACGACATGCGGACCGCGGACGGGATCCCGTACTGGAAGATCGCCCTGCTCCACCTCGACTCGATCGCCTCGACCGTCGTGCAGAAGTGCATCTACTGGGACACCCCCGAGCAATGCGGCTTCTGCGGGATCGAGCTGACCCGCGGCGAGCAGACCATCCCGGTCAAGACCCCGGCGCAGCTCGCCGAGGTGGCCAGCGCCGCGCACGAGCTCGACGGGGCGGTCGACGCGACGCTGACGACCGGCTCGATCAACCGGCGCGACCGGGGCGCCCTGTACATCTCGCGCTGCGCGGCGGCGATCAAGGACGCGTGCGGCATCCCCGTGCAGGTGCAGTTCGAGCCGCCCGACGAGCTGTCGGTCCTCGACGACGTCCACCGGGCGGGCGTCGACGCGGTCGGCATCCACATCGAGACGTTCGATCCCGACGTGCTCGCCCGGGTCGCCGCCGGCAAGGCGCAATGCGGCATCGAGGGCTACTTCCGCACCTGGGAGCGCGCCGTCGAGGTCTTCGGCCGCGGGCGGGTGACGACCTACGTGATCCTCGGCATGGGCGAGCGCCGCGAGCTGATCGAGGAGGGCTGCCGGCGGGCGATCGAGATGGGGGTGTACCCGTTCGTCGTGCCGATCCGGCCGGTGCCGGGCACGCTCCTGGAGCACACCCCGACGCCCGATCCCGACTACGTCGCCGCGATCTACCGCAGCGTCTCGGCGATGCTCGCCGAGGCCGGGCTCGATCACTCCGAGGCGGCGGCGGGCTGCGCGCGCTGTCAGGCGTGCTCGGGGCTCTCGGCCTGGGAGCGCGTCTTCGAGAAGGAGGCCAACGGTGGCCATCTCCCCCTGGGCGACCTCAGCGCCTCCTGAGGCCCGGCTCGTCCCGGTCTGCGCGCTCGTCCGCGCGGCACGCGCAGCTGGCCGCGCACTTCGCGATCCGCCGCAGCGTGTTCGTCGACGCCCAGGCGCTCTTCGACCGCGACGACCGCGACGAGCGCGACGACGATCCCGCGACGCTCCACGTCGTCGGCCTGGCCGGCGAGGAGGTCGTCGGCGCGGTGCGGCTCTATCCGCTCGGCGACGACGGGCTGTGGAAGGGCGACCGGCTCGCGGTGCTGCCCGCCGAGCGCGCGCTCCAGCTCGGGGCGATGCTCGTGCGCTTCGCCGTGCGCACGGCCGGCGAGCGCGGCGGCCGGCGCATGGTCGCCCAGATCCAGGTGCGGAACGTGCGCTTCTTCGAGCGCCTCGGCTGGCACTGCGTCGGCGATCCGGCGCCGATGCTCGGGGCTCCCCACCAGCCGATGGCGATCGGACCTCAGCCGCCTCCCAGGCCGGTGAGCGGGGCGATGCCCAGGTCCCAGACGGTCGCGCGCTCGCGACCGGACTCCAGGTGCAGGGCCCGCGAGTCGTCGAAGTGCCCGCAGACCGCGCAGGCCAGGCCGCGGCGCTCGAACACCGCGCAGGCGGCGCCGGCGTCCGCGGCCGTCGTCGCGAGGAGGAACCCGAAGCTCGGGAACGTCCGCAGCCAGCGCAGGACCGAGACGCCGTCGGGGCGGGGCAGCCGATCGACCTCGAGCACCGCACCGCAGCCGGCTGACTCGAGCAGCTGGAGCAGCGAGCCGGCCGCGCCGGGCATCGAGACGTCGCGCGCGGCGTGGCAGAGCCCGGCCTCGGCGACCTCGACGAGCGCGTCGCCGTCGGTCCGCAGGCGCGCGGGCGCGCGGTCGCGCAGCGAGCTGAAGAAGTCGCTGTCCTCGCCGAGGTACCGCCCGGTCGAGGCAGAACGCGGCGAGCAGGACGTCGCCCGGTCGGGCGGCCGCGGCGCGCAGCGGTCGGCGCGCGAGGCCCGTGCACGTCGCCGCGAGCGACGCCGCCCCGCCGATCGTCAGGTGCCCGCCGACGACCTCGACGCCGAGCAGGTCCGCGGCCCACGCGAGGCCTTCGAGGACGAGCTCGGCATGAGCCTCGTCGGGGCTGACCAGCATGTCGAGAATCGCGAGCGGCCGCCCGCCCATGGCGCGGACGTCGGAGACGTTCGTGACGACGGCCGAGGCGCCGGCCGCGTGCGGGTGCGCGGCCACGAAGGACGGGAGGATCGCCTCGCCGCAGAGCACGATCCACTCGTCGCCGTGGGCGACCAGCGCGCCGTCGTCGCCGTCCCCGACCGGGCCGAGCCGGCGCACGAGCCGGAGGTCGCGCTTGGCGCGCAGGGCGGGCAGGTCGCGCACTGCGGCCGCGAGCGCGTGGGCGTCGGACATCGCCGCGACCTTAGCGCCCTCCGTGAAATCCGAATCGGAGACCGGACGTGAGGCTCGATCAGGCGGTGCTGCGCAAGGTGGAGGTCGTCAACGTCGGGCTCGCGGCGTTCGGCGCGGCGATCCGCGATCAGGACACGCCGGTCGTCGACGTCGACTGGCGCCCGCCCGCGTCCGGCGACCCCGAGGCCGTCGCCGCGCTCGAGCGCCTGTGGGGCGTCCACGGCGCGACCGTCGCCCAGGCCAACGAGCGCGTCGTCGAGCGGATGGAGGCCTCGAGCCCGCGCGCCGTCGGCGTCGCGACCGCGCGCGACGTCCTGCCGGTGCTGGCCGAGCGCCGCACCCTGATCCACTCGGGCCCGCCGATCGAGCCCCACCGCCTGGCCGACCCGCAGCGGCGCGCGCTCGTCGCCGCCTGCCTGTTCGAGGGCTGGGCCGACGACCGCGACCGCGCCCGGGCGCTGATCGAGGAGGGCGTGATCGGCCTCGCGTCCGGCAACGAGAACAACCATGTCGGCGCGATGACCGGCGTCTGCTCGCCGTCGATGCCGGTGTGGGTCGTCGAGGACGAGGCCTCCGGGGCGCGCGCCTTCTCGACGTTCAACGAGGGGGCCGGCAAGACGCTGTGGTTCGGGACGGACACCGACGAGGCGATCGAGCGCCTGCGCTTCTTCCGCGACGATCTCGGCCCGCTCATGGACCGCCTGATCGACCGGGTTGGCCCGATCGAGATCTTCAAGCTCGCGGCCCAGGGCCTCCACCAGGGCGACGAGCTGCACATGCGCAGCCAGGCGACCGGCAACCTGCTCATCCGCGACCTGCTGCCCGGCTTCGCGGCGCTCGGTGGCGAGGCGGCCGCGCGCTTCCTCTCGACGAACTGGCACTTCTTCCTCAGCCTGACGATGGGCGCGTCGAAGTGCGCGCTCCTGGCCGGCTCCGGCGTGCCCGGGGCGAGCGTCGTGTCGCTGATCTCGCGCAACGGCACCGATGTCGGCGTCCAGCTCTCGTCGATGCCGGGGCGCTGGTTCATCGCCGACTCGCCGCCGGTCTCGGACGCGCTGCTGCGCGACGGGTACGACGAGTCCGACAAGGCGAAGGACATCGGCGACTCGGCGGTGATCGAGTGCGTCGGGCTCGGCGGCATGGCCGTCGGCGCCGCGCCGGCGGTGGCCGCGTTCTTCGGCGGCGACGCGGCGGACGCGATCGCGCGCACCGAGCGGATGCGCGAGATCTGCGCCGGGCGCTCGTCGCGCTTCACGATCCCGTCGATGGACTCGGCGCCGACGCCGGTCGGCATCGACGCCCGCCTCGTCTGCGAGCTCGGGATCGCGCCGCAGATCACGACGGGGGTGCTCCACGTCAGCGCCGGCGTCGGCCAGATCGGTGCCGGCGTCGCCCACCAGCCGACGGAGCCCTTCCGGGCCGCCACGATCGCCCTCGCCGCCGAGCTCGACGCCGCGGGTCCAGGGACGTCGTGAGTCAGGCCCGGGCGGGGCGCTCGCTTCGCGCGGTCGTCGTCGGGCCGGCCGCCCGGCGGGCGCTCGAGGAGGGCGCCGCCGGAGCCGTCGAGCTCGCCTTCGGCCCGGGTGGCTACGTCCGGCTCGGCGGGCACCGCGTCCTGCTCGCGCCCGCGCGCTCGCCGCTCGGCCCGCTGTCGATCCTCGTCGGGGGACTGGCCCGCGGCGACCTCGTCCCCGGCGAGCCGGCGGGCGTGTCGGGCGGGGCGCTCGTCGTCGGGGCCCTGCGGATCGAGCTCGACGGCGCCGCGGAGGCACCCCCACCGCGCCGGCGAGAGCTCGCGCCGCGCTGGCGGGGGGCGCTGGCCGCGGCGCTCGGCGTCGTCCCGGCGGCGCCGGCGGGGCTCGCCGGCGGCCTCGAGGCCCTGGCCATGGGCGACCTCGCCGCCGCCGTGACCCGGCTCGCCGGTCGCGGCGAGGGCCTGACCCCGGCGGGGGACGACGCGCTCGCCGGCTACGCCGCCTGGCGGTGGGCGCAGGGCGACCCGGTGGCGCTGCCGGCGGACCGCTGCGCTCCGCTCGGCCGCGACTACCTGCGCTGCGCCGAGCGCGGCGAGCTGGCGCAGCCCGCGGCGCGGCGTGCTCGAGGCGATCCGCGCCGGCGAGCCCCGCCTGGCGGCGCGCCGGGCGAGCGGGCTCGCCGGCTGGGGCGCGAGCTCCGGCGCCGCGCTGCTCTGGGGGATGGCGGCCGGCGCCGCCGAGGGCCGCCGCCGCGTGGCCGGATGACCGGCGAGCCGTTCGCCGCGACCCGGGACGAGCTCCGCGAGGAGCTCGCCGCCGACCTCAGCCGGGGCGGCTACGTCCTGCTCGACACCGGCGGCGAGGGCCATTACTTCGACAAGTACCTCGTGCTCGCCCGCCCGGGCCTGCTCGCCCGGTCGGCTCGCCTGCTGGCGGCGATGGTGGCCGAGGACTGCGACCGGCTGGCCGTCAACGGCGTGGCCGCGGCGACCCTCGGCGTCGCGCTGGCCCAGGAGACCGGCCTGCCCCTGCTGCTCGCCGACGACGACCGCCCGGGGACGTTCGCCGGCGAGCTGTTCACCGGCTCGAACGTGCTCCTGATCGAGGACGTCGTCTTCACCGGCCAGCGCGCCCGGGGTGGCGCGGCGGCGCTCCGGGCGGCCGGCGCCCGGGTCCAGGGCGTCCTCTGCCTGCTCGACCGCGAGGCCGGGGGCGCCCAGCTGCTGGCCGGCGAGGGCGTCCCGCTGCGCGCGCTGTTCAACGAGACCGAGCTGCTGCGCCACGCCGGCCGGCCGCCGCGATGAGCGCGGAGCGGATCGCCGCCCGCCTCGGCGCGCTCGGGCGGATCGGCGGCGAGGACGGCGGCGGCGTGACCCGCCTGGCCTACACGGCCGGCGAGCGCGCCGCCCACGCCCAGTTCGCCGCCTGGGCCGCCGCGGCCGGCGCCCGGTGCACGGTCGATCCGGCGGGCAACAGCGTGGCCGTCTTCCGCGAGGGCGTGCCCTACTACCTCGTCGGCTCGCACCTCGACACCGTGCCCAGCGGCGGGCGCTACGACGGCGCCGCCGGCGCCGTCGCCGGGCTCGAGATCGCCGAGCTGCTCCCCGACGTGCGCCTCGGCGTGCGGGCCGTGGCCTTCGCCGGGGAGGAGGGCGCCCGCTTCGGCCGACCGGTGCTCGGCAGCTCGCTGGCCGCCGGCCTGCTCGACGCCCGGGCCCTCGGGCGCCTGCGCGACGCCGCCGGTCGGACGCTGCTCGAGGCCGCCGCCGAGCTCGACCTCGACCCGGGGGCGGCGACGCCCTGGCTCGGCGACGACGTCGCCTGCTTCTTCGAGATCCACATCGAGCAGGGCCGCCAGCTCGAGACGGGCGCCGCCCGCCTGGGGCTGGTCGACGCGATCGCCGGGAGCGCGCGCCTGCGGATCTCGATCGGCGGGCGCGCGGACCACTCCGGCGCCACCCCGATGCGCCTCCGGGCCGACGCCCTGACCGGGGCCAGCGAGCTCGTGCTCGCGGTCGAGGAGATCGGACGGTCCTACCACTCGACGGTGGCCACGGTCGGACGCCTCGAGCTCGCGCCCAACAACGTGACGACGATTCCCGGCGCGGCGACGCTCTGGGTCGACGTGCGCGAGGTCGACGCCGACCGCCAGCGACTGGCCGGGCGGGCGGTGCTGGCCCGGGCCCGGGAGATCGCCGAGCGGCGCGGCCTGCGCGTATCCTGCGAGGTGCTCTCCGAGCAGGCGCCGATCGTCCTGGCCGCCTGGCCCCGGTCGATCGCCTACCGGGAATGCGCCCGCCAGGGGCTCGCCTACCGGGTGCTCTCGAGCGGCGGGGGACACGACGCCGCCGTCGTCGCCCGGCGGGCTCCGGCGGCGCTCATCTTCATCCCCTGCGCCCAGGGCATCAGCCACTCGCCCCGCGAACAGGCCGACCCGGCCGACATCGCCCTGGCCGTCGACGTCGTCTGCGCGACGATCGCGCGCACCGACGCCCTGCTGGCGGCTGCCGGCCGCGCGGTGACCTCGATCCGGGCGCCCGGCGCGCGGCGACGCCGCCGCGGACGATCGGTTAGTCTCGCGCCGCGATGAACCTGGCAGCCCTCGGCAACGCCGTCACGCTGCTGGCGGCCGCCACGACCCACGAGAAGAGCAAGACCGCCTTCTACATCGCCGGCGGCGCGCTCGCCGGATGGGCGGTGCTCGTCGGCGTGTTCGGCTTCACCCACCCCGACTTCCCCCGCTCGCAGTCCCTGTCGCGGGCGGTCATGGCCACGAGCCTCGTGCTCATGCTCAGCGCCGTCTCGGCCGCCGCCATCACCGGCTCGACCCCGCCGCCCGCGCCCCGCTTCGTCCACGTCAAGCTCCCGCTCAAGGGCACGGCCCCGCCGCTCACGCCGACCGTCTCCTCGACCGCTCCGGCCGCGGCGAGCGCCCCGGCGCCCAAGCTCCCGGCCGGCGCCCTGGCCGTCGCGGCCGACCCGAACGGGACGCTCAAGTTCGACCAGACGAGCCTGACCGCCGCCAAGGCCGGGAAGGTGACGATCGCCTTCACGAACGCCTCGCCGGTCGGCCACAACCTCGCGGTGACCAAGGCCGGCAAGGTCCTCGGCATGACCCCGGTCTTCCAGGGTGGCGGGACCAAGGACCTGGTGCTGACCCTGGCCGCCGGGACCTACACGTTCCTGTGCACGGTGCCCGGTCACGCGGCCGCCGGCATGCAGGGCACCCTGACGGTCCCGTAGGGGCCGCGACGAGGCGGTTCGCGGATCGGCTCGGGCCGGCGGCCGCGCGGCTCGGGTACCGGCCGGGCCGCCCGGGTGCCCGCTCGTGGCTCGACGTCGTCTGGGTGGTCTGGCTCGCCTGGGTCTTCGACGCGATCAACAACCTCGGCGAGGTGCGCCAGCACCTCGCCGAGCAGCACGGCCGGGAGGTGCTCGACCTCGAGCGCTCGCTCCACCTGGCACCCGAGCTCGCGCTCAACACCTGGCTCGCCGGGCGGCGCGGGCTGACGGACGCGGTCGTCCTCTACTACGACAACGTCCACGCCGGGGTGACCTTCGCCCTGATCGCCTGGCTCTGGTGGCGCCGGCCTGACCTCCTGCCGGCGCTCCGGGCCGCCCTGATCGCGGTCAACCTGGCCGCGCTCGCCGTGTTCTGGACCTGGCCGGTCGCCCCCCCGCGGATGCTCGCGAGCCCCCGCTTCGTCGACCTCGTCGCGCTCGTCCAGGGCGCCTCGCCCCACTGGCGCCCCGGATCGGTCGCGGTCGACGCCAACCAGCTCGCCGCCCTCCCGTCGCTCCACATCGCCTGGGCGGTCTGGTCGGCGGTCGTCGTCTGGCGCCTCTCGACCCGGCGCCTCGTGCGGACGCTCGCCGTCCTCTACCCGGGGCTGACCCTGCTCGCCGTGATGGCCACGGCCAACCACTACCTCGCCGACGGGGTGACCGGCGCCCTCCTCGCCGGGCTCGCGGTGGCCGGCGCCGACCGGCTGGCCACCCGGCCGAGCCGCCGCCGGCGGTCCGTACGCGCCGCGCCGTCTATGCCGGCGGGACCCGCTCCATAAGCCTAAGATCGGAGTCCTCGATGAACGTCCCGGGGTCGCGGCTGAGCCCGGCGCGCTGCGGGCTCGCGTAGTACGCGGCCTCGCCGGTGGCGAAGTCCGGGTGGCCGACGACCCAGGCGAACGTGCTCGTCTCCGGGTCGGCCCAGGCGCCCTCGACGGCGAAGCCGAAGGCCTCGCGGAGCGGGACGATCTCCGCCCGCCAGAACTCGGTGAACTCGTCGAGGAGGCCGGGCTTGATTCGATATATGCGGAGCTGGGACGCCATTTCGCTGGACGGATGAATAGCCCATCCGGCTCGACAGCGGGCTGCGGGTCGGTACGCTTGGCCAATGGCACGCGACACCGGCTTCGGCAAGCGCCGCCGCGAGGACCATCAGGCGCTGGCCCTCGAGTGGCGTCGGCTGACCCGCGCGGCGACCCTCGTCGCCGTCCTGACCAGCCCGATGCTCTTCGCGCTGCTCTACTACACCCACCGCTGGGGCCTCGTCAGCTCGCTGATCGGGACCTTCGCCGGGGTGATCGCCTTCCGCGGCCTGATCGACGTCCTCGCCCACAAGGTGATCCCCCGGCCGAGCCTCTACGGGGCCGACCGGGAGGCGCTGCTCGAGGACGCCGTCTCCCGCCGGCGGGTCTGGTTCTGGCGCGGCAAGTACAAGCTCCTGATCTACGTCGGGCTGATGGTCGCCGCGTTCGTGTTCGTCGTCGACGTCCTCTTCGGCTCGACGGTGAGCGGCCTCTGGTCGTCGATCAGCGGCCCGCTCAGCCAGAACGCCCCGAGCCTGCTGATCCTCGCGATCCAGCTCCCGCTGCTGATGTTCATGAACGTCTTCATCCTCTTCGGCCCGCTCCTGATCGCCAACCTCCGCCAGCTGAAGGGCTACGAGCCGGGCGACGCCGACTGGGGCGTCAAGCTCGACGACGTCCGCGGCCAGGCCGAGCCGAAGGAGGAGGTCACGCGGGTGATCGCCCTCTGGCAGTCGGGTGAGGAGTTCCGCAAGGCCGGCGGCAAGCCCGAGCGCGGGCTCCTCTTCATCGGGGCGCCGGGCACCGGGAAGACGATGCTCTCGAAGGCGATCGCCACGAGCTTCAACTCGCCGATCGTGATCATGCCCGGGTCGGGCTTCGTCGCGACGTTCATCGGGATCGACGTGATCGTCGTGATGGCGATGATCGCCAAGGCCCGCCGCCTGGCCCGCAAGTGGGGCGGCCAGTGCATCATCTTCATCGACGAGATCGACGCCGTCGGGCTCCGCCGCCAGGCGCTCGGGTCGACCCCGCCCCCGCCGGTCGGCGTCCCGAGCGTCGAGGAGCTCGGGTTCTACGGGCCGTTCGGCGCGCGCAACCCGTCGGGCGACCTGATCCTCGAGACGCGCGCCTGGCGCGAGCGCATGTTCGAGCTGCGCGACGAGCGCCGGCGGCCGTGGGTCCCGGCGGTGTACCGGTGGGCCGACGAGCGCACCCGCGGCTTCATGTTCCCGGGCGGCATGGGCATGGGCGGCGGGAGCGGCGCGCTCAACCAGCTGCTCGTCCAGATGGACGGGGTCGACTCGCCGCCGATGATGAAGAAGTTCTGGACCAACCGGATCAACACCCTGCTCGACGCGAGCTACATCGTCCCGCGCAAGATCGCCGGCATCCCGCTGCGGGTGCGCGCGCCCAAGCCGCGCTCCGAGCAGCTCTACTTCATCGGCGCGACCAACGTCCCGCTCGATCGGCTCGACCCGGCGCTGATCCGCGCCGGGCGGATGGGCCGCCACGTCTGGTTCCGGACGCCGACCAAGGACGACCGCAAGGACATCTTCGACCTCTACCTCGCGCGCGTCGCCCACGACCCCGAGCTCGACACGGAGGTCCGCCGCGACGAGCTCGCCCGGATGACCAACGGCTACTCCCCGGCGATGATCGAGCAGATCTGCTCGATGGCGCTGACGCTCGCCCACTCGGACGGGCGGATGGAGTTCGACCGGAGCGACCTCGTCGAGGCGATCACCACGACCGAGTCGGGCACCGCCCAGGGCGTCGAGTACGTCCCGGCCGAGTCGCTCGCCGTCGCCATCCACGAGGCCGGCCACGCAGCCGCCTCGCACGTGTACTGCGACGGCCAGCTCTCGACCCGCCTCTCGATCCGCAAGCGGGGGGACAGCCTCGGCCACCACCAGGCGATGGAGAAGGAGGAGAAGTTCGGCAGCTGGCGCCACGAGGAGGTCGCCGAGCTGGTCTGGGTCCTCGGCGCGATGGCGGCCGAGCACGTCTTCTACGGCGAGAACGGCGTCGGCGTCGGCGGCGACGTCCAGATGGTGACCTCGCAGGTCGCGCGGATGGTCGGGATGTGCGGGATGGGCCCGGAGCCGATCGACTTCAACGGCCACGAATGGGCGAGCGACGAGGAGCGCGCCGAGGCCGAGGCGAAGTACATGGAGCGCTTCGAGAAGATCGGCGCCCGGATCATGAACCGGGCCGGGGGGAGCGCGCTGATGGGCGACCCGATCCCGGCGATCCTCGGCGACCCGGGCAAGCGCCGGGCCGCGGCCCAGATCCTCGGCCAGGCCTACATCACCGCCTACTGCCTGATCCTCCACAACCGCGATCAGGTCCGCCAGATCGCCGAGACGCTGCTCCAGCACAAGGAGCTCCACGGAGACGAGGTCGTGAACCTGCTCGATGCGGCGAAGCTCGAGGCCCCGGCGATCGACATCACCGACGAGTCGACGTGGCCGACCCTGTGACCGCGGACCGCGACGAGGAGGCCACGGTCGACGGGAATACCCCGTCGGAGGCGGGCCCGGTGAGCGAGATCGCCCCCGAGGCCGCGCCTCCGAGCAGGGCGGCACCGGCGGCCGGACCCCCCACCCGGCCGGCCTACCCGCCGGATCCGGCCGGGACCCGGCCGAAGGTGCCGAGCGCCGTCGACGCCGGGCGCCCGCGGACCGCCTCCCCCGGGGCCCTCGGGCAGACCTTCCGCCCGCCGCCGGCCGCCGGGCCGCCGCCCGCGGCGAGCGGGGCGCCCCGGCCGCTCGCCGTGCCGGCGGTCGCCGCAGCGGCGCCGGCGCCGCCGGCGGCGGCGGCGGTCGAGTCGCCGCACGCGCCGCGCTTCCAGTTCATCCTCGGCGCGCTGATCGCCCTCGGCCTGTCGGCGCTGGCGATCACCGCCTACACGCTCAGCTCCGGGCGCGACCCCCTCCCGACCGACTGGTCCGCCTGGCATCCGGCGGCCAGCGGGATCGCCGCCGCCAACCAGATCGCCAACCACGTGGCCGTCGAGTACCGGCTGCCCGACGCGGCTCAGCTCCTCGCGGTCAAGGGCGGCCCGCTCGTCTACGCCGGCGCCCCGGTCTCGATCGCGATCAAGACGGGCAGCGCCGCCGCCGACGTCTCGGTCCTCCCGGGCAACGCCGTGCTCTACAAGATGTGCGGCCTCGGCCCCGGCTGCACGATCATCGGCAAGGCCTCGTCCGAGCGGCTGATGCTCGTCCGCCGGGAGGCGCTCGAGCTCGCCCTCTACACCTTCCAGTACGCCGGCGCCGACCAGGTCGTCGTCCTCCTCCCGCCGCTCCTGCGCCCGACGGCGGTCGCCGGCCAGAAGAAGGTGAAGATCACGACCGACCCGACCAACGCCGTGTTCTTCCGGTCGAGTGACCTGTCCGGCGAGCTCAGCCATCCGCTCGACACGACCCTGACCCCGCGGACCCCGACCGTCGCGACCGTCGACCAGGCGCCGGACACGCCGGCGGTCAGCGCCCTGACGAGCCCCTCCTTCTACAAGTTCTCCTTCGTCCAGGCGAGCCAGGACAACTCGCTCTTCCTCCTCCTCGAGCCGTCCACCCTCGGCAACTGAC
>CAWFQO010000018.1:0-87553 GCA_963817865.1 uncultured Solirubrobacterales bacterium
GTCCCCGCGCGCCCGGCGGTCGAGTGCGGAGAGGCCGAGTTGGTCGACAACTGGGAACTCGCCCGGCGGCATCAGCCTCTGCGAGCCGTGGATCCGCTTCGCTGAACGGTCCACCCTTGTTGCGTGTCACGCGCACCACGTGCGTCGTGCACGTCCGGTTCGAGGACGGCACGACTGGCGACGTGGATCAGTCGTACTTGGCCGAGCTAGGCGGGCGATCTTTGAGCCGCTGCCGGACCTCAGTACTTCCGGAAGCTGAGCGCTGAACCCGAAGCCGGGACGATATCTGGCCGAACGCCGCCCGACATTGCTCCGTGTCGTCGGGCGAGCCTGGATGGCCTCGTGGTACGGCGACGACGGCAGGCGGATCCAGCGCAAGATCGGCCCGGCGCGGACCCCAGGCGAGACCGACGGCCTGACGAAGGCCCAGGCCGAGCGCGAGCTGCGGCGGATCCGCGCGGCGGAGCAGGAGCGGCCGGCGCGGGTGGAGCGGGTCAGCCTGGAGGCCGCCGGCGCCGAGCTCTCGCGCCGCCTCGAGTTCCGCGGGCGCAAGAAGTCCCACCGGTTGACGGTCGCCTCGGACCTCCGCAACCACCTTGTTCCCTTCTTCGCCGGGAAGACACTCGACCAGATCACGCCCGCGGACATCGAGCGGTACGTGGCGGGGAAGCGCAAGACGCTGGCTCTCAAGACGGTCCGCAACCACCTCGGGACGCTCCACTCGGTCTTTGAGACCGGGATGCGGCATGGCTGGTGCTACACCAACCCCGTGAAGCTCGCCGAGCGCCCGGTCCAGCAGACGACGGAGACCCGGCTGCGGTTCCTCGAGCCGGCCGAGCTCGAGGCGCTGCTCGCGGCGGATTACGCGGATGACGCATTCGGCCGGGTCGAGCGTCCGCTCTACCTCACCGCAGCGATGACCGGCCTGCGCCAGGGCGAGCTGATGGGCCTGCGCTGGCGGGACGTCGACTCCGCGGCCCGCCGGGTCCGCGTCGTCTCGACCTTCGTCCGCGGGGAGTTCGGCGATCCGAAATCGAAAGGGTCCAGCCGGTCGGTGCCGATGGCCGAACGGGTGACCGAGGCCCTGGCCGAGCTCCGCGAACGCTCGCCGTACTCGCACGACGCCGACCTGGTCTTCTGCCATCCGGAGACCGGCCGGCCGCTGGACCGCTCGAAGCTGATCCGGCGCTTCAAGGCGGCGCTCGAACGGGCCGAGGTCCACGCGATCACCTTCCACGAGCTCCGGCACACGTTCGGGACGCGGATGGCCGCGGCCGGGACGCCGCTGCGGACGCTCCAGCACTGGATGGGGCACGCCGACTCCAAGACCACCCAGGTCTACGCCACTACCAGCCGTCCGCGAACGAGGCCGAAGCGGTCGACCGGGCGTTTTCGTGACCGACCGAGCCGTCCTCGCCGAGACGGCGGCGCCGGACGGGACGCGGGTCGTTCTCTACGCGGACACCTGGCGCGAGCATGTCCTCGGTCCGCACGTCGGGCACGCCGAACTCCGGTCCCACCTCGACGCGGTGCTCGCCACGGTCACGACGCCCGACCATCGCGAGGACGACGAGCGCGACGGACGGCAGCGCTTCTACAAGCAGAACGTAGGTCCGACTCGGTGGCTGCTGGTGGTCGTATCCTTTGAGCAGGAGCCCGCGCGCGTCGTCACGGCGATGGGCTACGGACACGGAAGATCGCCAGCCGAATGGACGCCCTGAACATCGAGATCGACGGCCTGAGCTTCGACCGCGCCAACTACGACGCGGACGGGGACGTGCTCTATCTGGCCCGCGGGGAACCCGGCGAAGCTGCCGATGCGGCGCTGACGCCCGAGGGTCACGGCGTGCGCTACGGCAGTGGCGGCGAGGTCATCGGCGTGACGATCGTCAACGCCCGGTGGCTGCTCGACCGCGATGGGCATCTCACGATCACGCTCCCGCATGAGGTGCGGGTCGAGGCGAGCGAGCTCGCCGGCGCGCTCTCGTAACCTGCCGCCACCGGCAGACCCGGCTTCGTGGACCCAGCGGAGCTGGCCCTCGGCGTGAACGCGCGTGAGGCGCCGGTGCGCGCTCCGACCGCCTGACGCCGCCGAGCTTTGCGTTGACGAGCCGGCCGTCCGGCCCTCGCCATGGTCACGGTCGACGCCGGTCAGCGGCCGGCTCTGCGCCGCCGGAGTGGAACCTCGGCGACCGGACGACCGAACCGTCGTCCGCGTCGCGCTCGAGCTCGCTCATCCAAGCCTCGATCGTCGAGCGGCGGTAGCGGAAGTAGCGCCCGAGTCGCATGTGCGGGATGCGGTTGCGCCGCGTCTCGGCGTAGACCCAGGCCGGGGTCATCCGCAGCAGCGGTGCCACCACGGTGGCCGTGACGATCTCGGCGGGCGCCGTCGGATCCGCGTTAGTGGGCATATGGGACGCGTCGAGACTACCATATGACGTGAAATAGCGCTGTTTCGCCATGCTTGTCGCTATCTTGGCGGCAGCGCGCTGGAGTGGACACTCCGCGAGGTCACCCCCATCAGCGGCTCGAGCCCTTGCGTCGCCGGAGCGAGTTTCGCGGGGCGGGATCGGCAGCACCGTAGCTGCCGTGGATCCACGGGACCGCCTCGCCAGGGTCGGCGTCGAGTCGGGCGAAGATCGATCACAGCGCAAACCCATCCGTTCGCCGGCTGTCGCGCTTGCCGGTCCTCCTGACCGAGTACGCCGAGCTCCTCCCTCGAGCGCACCGCCTCCGTCGAAAGCGCAGTGCGGACCTCCACTGCTGGTCGTCGTCCGATACGAGGACCCGCCGACCGAGGACACCGGCGACCGCTGCTGGGCGAACGCGCGCGCTTGGCCGCGGGCCGCTCGCCGCCAGCGAGCCCTTTGTCGCCAATGCGATCGTGAGCTCGACGGCTTCGAGCTGAGCAGAGCGCTCGTCCACGGTGGCGCTCGCCGGCGGCTCATGCTTATGCAGCCGCGCGGCGGCCGCGCGAGACCGTTTGAGACTAGCCGCCGGGCGTGCGATCATCATGTGCGGATGATGAACGAGCCCACAGAACTCCCCGCAAAGCAAGACGTAGACGCGGCCGCGAGCGCGACACAGCTCTCAATTCTGCTGGACGCCGCGACCTCGGCGATTGACGAAGAGTTCAAGCGGAGCGAACGCCTCGATGGAAAATCCCGCAACCAGATCACGGTTGTCGCGGGCCTCTTTACGGTGGTCGAGGCGGTCGTTGTGGCCCTGCTCGGCGGGCCGTTGGCGGAGACACCGGGCCACAAAGCCTCCTCCTTTGTCCTGTGGCTTGCGGTGGCTGGCGGCCTCGCTACGCTCGCGGTCATCGTCGCCATTCTGATCAGCTATCGCAGCTGGAAACTGTACGACGACCCGACGCTGAAGATCAAAACGATCCGCGACTACCTCGGCCCGGCACGGAAGGGAAACCCCGCGGTCGGCGCAAAGCTTGTTGAGGCGTACGCGACAATCGCAGACGGTCGCCGTGAGAACAACAAGAAGCGTGCCGACGCCCTGGACTGCGCGGCGAAGGCATCCGGGTTCGCCATCTTGTTTGTAGGCATACAGCTTCTTCTCGCCTTCATTGCGGTCGCGGTGCGGTGACGGCCTCCGATGATGACGACGATCTCCCGGAACCGGAGATCGAAACGATCCGCAACCTGCACGATGGGGCTCTCGTCGCGTTGAGTGGGCCAGGTGTACGCGACCACAGCGTTGAAGTTCCGGTGTTGTCGCGCGTTCTCGATCACTTCGATCGTCTCGTGCGGGTCGTGCAGGCAGATCGGGCCGGTTTCGAGGTCAAGCGACGCGGGCGGATCGTCGAGGTAAAGGGAGCCCGGCGTCTCGTGGCTATGGCTCCGATCAGGGCCAGCTTTGAGATGCCACTGAAGTTCGCCGAGCCCGAAGGCCAACTCATCGTTACTGAACACGATGAACTAGACGTTGTGGTGGGTCTCCTTTCGGCTGGAGAGGAATCACTGCTTGCGAAGTTGCACGATTTGCCGGAGCGTGTTGGCGATGAGTTGGTGGGACTGCTAGCAGCTGCTGAAGGTGGGCAGGTCGACCTAGACGTAGTGGCGGTCCGAAACGGCGCAGTCACCGCGCGGGCGAGGGTCGTCAATACCATCGCGGGTCGCCGCGCGCAGTACCTCGCCGATCTGACCTGGAGCGACCCAGGGATCGACGTCCTGCGTGGAACACTGTTCCGTATCGACACTAAGCGCGGTCGGATTGCTGTCGACGTCTCGAGCGAGGAGGACGAGGCGGCCGTGGTCGCAGAAGCGTCATTCACGCTCGATTTGCTTGAAAAGCTTCGGGCCGCCCTTCACAAGCACGTCGAGATTGTGGTGAGCGTAGTCGAGGAGCGTCGTCGTTACGAGCGCACAGCGAGAAGCCGCGCAATGACCGTGTTCCGAGTAGTGGAGAGCGCGAGGGAATCGGCTGACGCAGACGACGACCCGCTTTAGCGTGTTGACAAGGCTGCGACCCTCCCTCCTCGCTGGCCAGTCTGCCCCCCGCATGCAGTCGGCACGAGTCGGGCGGTCCACCGATAGCACCACGCGATTGCTTTCACCGTTGTGCCGGCTCGCGTCGCGTGACCGCTTCGGCGACGACGGGGTCGCGCGGGCAAGTCGCTTCTCGGACCTGCTGTCCTCGTGGCGCGGCACTTCTGCCACCCAACAGCGGGGCAGTCCCGCGACTGGCATGACGGATCGCCCGCGGCTCGTCAAAGCAGCACTGGGTGCGAGCGGATCCCGGCTTCGCCCTGCGGAATACCGATAGGGTCGACGCGATCCCGAACAAAAGGACCTCGCCATGAGCATCGTTGTGCGTTTCCACCCAGCGAACCTGACCGCCGAGAAGTACGACGCGACAAATCCCAAAGGTTGAGGAAGTCGGCTTTCCCCCGGAGGGGCTCGACTACCACGTCTGCTTCGGTTCCCCCGAAAACCTCATGGTCAGCGAGATCTGGGACTCCCGCGAGCGGTTCGAGGCGTTTGGAGAGAAGATCAGGCCGGTGCTGGCCGAAGCCGGGATCAAGTTCTCCGCTGCGCCCGATGTGTTCGAGGTCCACACCATCGTGAAGCGCTAGCCGCCCCGCCCTCTGCTTCTCGACGAGAAGCACGAGCGACCGCGCAGTCTGGCGCAGACCTCCTTACGCTCTACGCCGCGCATCTCGACTGCCCCGAGGGGACTTCCTCGCTCCGCGCGGAATCCGCGTCTCGCCGCCCATCGCTTTCGTCTCGGGAGCAGCCTCGGAGCCGGCGATCGCTCCGGCGACGTTGGGTTCATGCCAGTCGGGCGACCGCACGGCCGACGCGATCATAGGCTGGTTTGGTGTCGCTGATCTACGAGCTGCTGTATCGGACGGCTGCCTGCCGTGGGAGAGTGGCGAGATGCCGCTCGACTTGCGACCGCTCGCCGAGGCTCGTGCTGCGCTGCCGGCGACATGATTGCCAGACGACGCTGAACCCGAGAGCTCCCGCTGTGCCGTAGCGTGCCCGTATGCACGTCGTGCGCCTCGGCACCGGCCCGCGCAAGCTCCTGATCATTCCGGGCTGGCGCCTTGACGCCGAATCGGAGGTGCCCGACTGGCGCGGCGTGCTGGCAGCCCGCCCGGGCTGGACCGCGCACCTCATCGATCTACCCGGAACGGGTAGCAGCCGCGACGAGCATACTGGCATCGTCTCCCAGCGTGATCTGCTCAACGCGCTGATCGATCTCGTCGTCGACGAGGACGACGGATCGGGCTGGGCGGTTGCCGGCACGTCCAACGGCGCGGCGCTGGCGCTTGGCATTGTGAGGCGTCGCCTCGATCTCGTGCGGGGTTTGGCGCTCCGTGTGCCCATGCTCGAGCCCGACGATGAGGTCCGGGTGCGGGAGGGCAGCGTCTCCTGGCAACGAGCGTTCGATGCCCTTCCGGCGACATACCGGGCGCTGTACGAGGCCAAAGAGCGCGAGGTGTGGGAGCCGGCGCGAGCTCGGACCGACGCCGAGTTCCTAGCGACCATTCGCGATGATCCAGCGCGCTACGCGCTACCAGAAGCGCTCGATTTGCCTAAGTTCGACCGTCCCACGCTAGTCGTGCTCGGCCGCCAAGACGCACGAGTGGGATTCAAACGCGCGCTCGGGCACTTGCTCGAGTTACCGCGCGCCACCGTGGCCGTGCTCGACCGTGCCGGGCACGCGCTGCCCGCGGGAGTGGTCCAGCAGAGGCTGTGGGAAGTGCTAGCGATCGACTGGCTGGATCGTGTCGAGGACGTCTGGCCGGTCGGCCGCATCGGCGACTACTACTAGCTGTTGGCCGCGCCCTCGCCGGCCCCGAGTGATCTTGGCGGAAGCATGCGCACGTGCCCCTTATCGTCGTCCTGCAGCAGTGCGGCACCGAGCAGAAGGTCCGCGATCCGCTCCTCCTGATACTCCGCCGCGGCGTAGGCCAGCTTGGCGCCGACGAGGGCGACCACGCCAACCACCGCTACGAGGCCGACGGTCAACAGCCAGGGGTTGCCGCGCAGAAGCGCCGTCCACGCTGCCAACACACCGACCACTACCGCCGGCAGCAGCCCGAGGAAGATTTGCCGATTCGAGCGCCGATATTCCACCTCCCGCGCTGCCTCGGCGCCTATACGTAGCCAACCAGCCACCACGAGCAGGTCCATGGCATCGTGCTGGTTTAGTGCCGCATCTGGCCGCTCATCACGCTCACGACCCCACAGCCAAGGCTTCAGGAGATTCGCGAGCAGTGCCGCCATCGGCGACCGAGTCGGGGGCTCGATCTTGACTGCGAGGGACGCGAAGCGCGCTACCTGCCCGCAATCCTCGTCGGCTCGGCTATCCGCAGAAGCCCGGATGAGGCGGCGCACGGCGCGCTCGCGCGCCCGAAAGATCATCGCGCGTCCGGGACTTTCAAACGTCAGCTGTACGAGCAACGCTCCGACGCCGAAGGCAGCGCCGAGAACGAGAGCGGTGAAGAGGATCGCCGCACCCCCGCTGCGCCGGGGGTCGAGCCCTAGCCAGTCATTGATCGAGATGGCGTCGTAGTTGATTAGGCGCCGCACGGCGAGCCAACCGGCATACACGGCCAGCAGGAAAGCCGTGCCACTTACCACGAACTCCACGCGCAGCGAGCTTGACTTCATGTCGACAGGCTATTGGAGCGCCGACCGGCAACTGGGTCTTCTTCCGCCCGTCTAGATCCGCGGTATCGCCGTGTCCGACCAGGTCGAGCAGAGGACCGCCGGACGCGTCCTCTCAGTCGGCGGCGATCCGTGCCGACGGTCTACGGCTCCTGCAATCGCCTCAGTCTCGAGGAGCCGGGTGCGACCGTCCGCGCGATCGCTTTCGCCCTTCGCCCGCCTCGAGTCGCGCGGGCGCTTCGGCGACGCGGCGCTCGTCCGGCGCGCCGCCGCCGCCGGTCGCCGGGGAGCGCGCGACCGCAGATCGCCTCGCGGTCGCCTCGGACGACCGGATCGTCAACGCGATCGTAAGCCCGACCGACGTCGAGCTGAGCAAAGCGACGTCCGCGCCGGCCCTCACTGACAGCTCGCCGAGAGGAGGTGGGCTCCCGCTCGTGGCTCCGTGCGGCGCCGGCGCATAGGCACGAGTTGAGATCAGCCAGCCATTCAGCGGCTCTCGTTGCCCCAAGCAGGCGCCTCCACGCAGCCGAGCACTCCGACGCGGAAGCGGTACAACGGATTCGGCCCGCACTCGACCGACTGCGCGACGAGTTCGGCCTCGAGCACGTGCTCGCCTCGCAGTCGCTCTACACCGACGGTGCCGAGGTGCTCTACGACTTCGCCGAGCGAGCCGGCGACACGCCAGAGGCGCGCAGCGCGCGCGAGCTCGTCGTCGTGCGCAAGGGACAGCACGTGTTCGCCAGCGTGATCGACGAGTACCTCCAGCGCGTGCAGTTCGCCGGCGACGGATACGCCGAGTTGATCCACCTCCCGCGGTATGGCGCCGCCGATGTCGTCGCCGATCCGCGACGAGGGTTCGGTCAGCCGATGTTCTCCCACGGCGGAGCGAAGCTCGAGGACGTGCTCGGGGCGTTCCAGGCCGGCGACTCGCTCGAGGTCGTCGCGCAGGAGTACGGCGTCCCAGCGGATCAGCTAGAGGACGCGCTCCGTGTCGCCAGCCACCCCGTCGCCTGACCGCCACCCGGACGGGCTCCCGCCGCTCTTCATCGATCGCAGCCTCGGACGCTTCGGCGTGCCGCGTCTGCTGCGAGACGCGGGTCTCTCCGTCATCACGCTCGCCGAGCACTACGGCATCCCGGAGGACGAACAGGTTGAGGACGCGACGTGGCTCGCCGAGACGGCAGCTCGCGGCTGGATCGCGATCGGCAAGGACGCGCGGATCCGGCGCCGTCCAGCCGAGAAGGCGGCCGTGCGGCGGTACGGCTGCCGCTGCTTCTCCTTCACTCGCGGCGACCTCCCAGCCCAGGCCTACGCAGAGCGAATCCTGCGGAACCTGAGCGTCATCACGCGCGCGTGCGTCGAGCCCGGGCCGTTCATCTACGTGGTGCATCCCACCCGGGTCGAGCGGATGACGCTGTAGGCGACCGCGCACCGCAACGATTCCGACCGGCGCTTGTCCGCCGCGCCGACTTCCAAACGCCTAGCCTCTTGGGCGATGCGAAGCACGCCACTCCTGACCAACGCTAGACCCCTCGACGGTGGCGTCGTCCGCGTCTCCTTCCAGGACGGCACGACCGCTGATCTGGACCTGTCATATCTGGCCCGTCTGGGCGGCATCTTCGAGCCGCTCCACGACTCGGGCTACTTCCGCCGGCTGCGCGCCGACGTCGAAGCCGGCACGATCGTCTGGCCCAACCGGGCCGATGTCGCGCCCGAGACCCTCTACGCGCATGCGCGGAGTCGGGGCCACCCGGAGGCGTGAGCCGGTGAACCGCTCGAGCGCGGGCGGAACGGCGCGAGGTCGCAGGCCGGCGCCGGGTGCTCAAGCGAGCCGCATGAGGATCCCGTCTTTCATCAACGTGCGTACGTGCGCTTCGAGCGCTGCCGACACTGTCGGATCTCGAACGAGAATGCCGACCTCGAGATTCGCCTCGAGTGCGCGCTGGGTCAGGTTGGCGCTCCCAATCAACGCTCGCTCCCCGTCGATGATCAGGGCCTTGGCGTGCAGGAGAGAGCCGCGCGTCTCGCTGATCCGCCGGCCAACACCACCGGCGGATGCCCGGGACCTCGCCGAACGGACGCGTCTCGCGGCTCGTGTAGGCGCCCGAACTATCGGCCTCGGTCTCGAAAACGACGTCGACCGAGCATCCAGCCTCGACTGCCGTCTCGAGGTCGGCGGCGACGCTCGGGACGGTGTGGGTCGCGAAGCTGAGGATCACGATGCGCCGGCGCGCCCCGCTGATCAGCTCGTGCAGTACGCCGGGGGTCAGGCGTTGGGCGCCAAGCGTCCCCGGGCCGGTCCACACCGCGTGCGAGCGAGTCGCGTCGGCGGCCTCTCGGCCGCGCAACCCGGTGCGTAGGGCGAGCGCGATGCCCGCCCCAGTGAGGCCCGGGGTGCTCGTCCAGCTGCCGGCGAGCGCCGCGACGGCTGCGTGCGCGCCCGGCCCCGAGCCCGCGACCGTCGCGCTCAGCGTGCCGTCGGGCTTCACCAGTGTCTCTGCCGCCCGTGCCAGGGCTTCGACCTGGGCGGCGCTCAGCCGCTCGAGCACACGCTCGATGTCGTGCTCGACGGTCAACCCGCGGCGAAGTAGGCAAGCCGCCGGTCTGCGCCCGCGTCGGCGAGCGTCGACACCAGGGTGGCGCGGTCGAGGAAGCGGTTGCCCCGCTCGCATGACGTCTCGGAAGCGAACTGGCACGCGTGGCAGGCGGCTGCGTGGACCGAGCCGTCCGAGCGCGGGTCGTGCTCGGCGCACAGGGGGTCCGACGAGCAGAGCTGCGCGCGCTCCAAGGCGTTGCGGAGCAGCGGCCCGAGCTCGTCCGGCTCACCCAGGCTTACGAGCCCGCCGAGCGTGCCCTCGCTGTCGGCGGCCGCGGTGTAGATGAGGACGCCGGCCATCGGCTCGTCGTCCGAACCCGCGCTCGCGTAGATCCGCTCGCGCAGTGACGACGCCGTGTAGCCGCATTCGAGCGCGAGCTCGCGGATCAGCGCGTGGGCGAGAGAGTGCAGGAGCACGTAGCGCTCGCCGGGCCAGCCGTCGTCGGGCGGGAGGTTGCGCCGCTCGCGCCAGTCGCGGTGGGCCTGGCGGAGCGCCTGGGCCGAATCCGATCCGTGGTACTCGTGCTCCCACGCGGCCACGCGGTCCTCCGGGAGGCGCAGGAAGATCCCCTCGCCGCGGACCTCGCTGCACGGAAGCCAGCGCGGCGCCGCCCGCGCCAGGCGGACCACCGACCGCGCCCGGTGGCGGCGCGTTCGTCGGGGGCGGAGATGCGAGTGAAGCCGGTGAGCGCGCTGACCTCGCGCAGCCGCTCGACCAGCACCACGTCGGCCAGGGCGTCCGCGTAGCCGACCGGCGCGCCAACGGTGCGGAGCTTGAAGTCGTCGGTCTGCGGCGCCTGCGCCGGGTCGCGGAAGACGCGCCACTCCGGCGTGCGCAGATCCTCCGGGTCGCCGTCCTCGACGCCGGCACGGCGGGCATCGATCGCCACCGCCACCGCCGCCACGCCGACCGCGTCGGCCAGGCCCCGGAGCCGCTTGAGGCCCGGAACCTGCGCCAGGGCGTAGTCGAGCGCGCCCGGCGGCAGCGGCTCGATCTGACCCCAGGCGTCGTCGATCGCCTGGGCGAGCTCGCCTTCGCGCGAGGGAATCGACAGCGCCGACAGCTGCACCGGGAACCAGGAGTTGCTAGCGCCAAGGATCAGCGTCAGCGGCGGCTGCTGGCAGTTGGGGTCAGAGACGCCGAGGTGCGGATGGCGGCCGCGGCAGCGCGGCGGCAGGAACGCGCCGGCGTCCTCGCCAAAGGCCTGCGTCGAGCCGGCGGCGGCGGCCGCACGTGTCGCACTCGAGCTGGATGTCCTGGGCGCGCCCGACGGTGCCGAGCTCTCGGAGGCGCAGCGTGCCGGTGCACGGGATCCCGCCGTGGAGGAACTCGACCCACGGGAAGTCGTCGAGGTGGCCGTCCTCGCACGCCATCATGTATCGCGCCGGAAATGCCGTCGGCGGGCGGCGGGAGTGGCTCTTCGGGCAGCCGGCATGAACGTAGGTCGTGCGCTCCGGCCGCCAGGCGTCGACGCGGAACTCGAACACCTTGCTCTCGATCGGAGCCAGGAGAAAGCACACCGGGCAGCGCAGCCAGCGCGGGAACGGAGCGACCGGCACGCCGGCGCTCTCGCCCTCGGGCACGACCGGCGGTGTCAGCAGCCGCTCGACCGCGGCGCCCCGGTCGGTCGCCCGCACCGCGGCCAGGAGGCGCGGCTCGGACACGCTCTCGCCCAGACGCTCAGGCCAGTCGTCGAGGCCCAGCACGAGCGTCGTCAGCTCGGGCAGCTCGACGATCGCGCCGACGCCGTAGGTGTGCATCAGCTGGCTCGGCCGCAGCTCGCCGATGTGCTCCTTGGGCCTCACGACGTCGGCGCCCTCGCCGGCGGAGCCGCGTTCTCCGGCGCCTCCCAGTCCTCGGCCGAGGGCGGAATGCCCCGCTCGCGCAGCGCGAGCGGGACCGCAACCTCGACGTTGCGCAGCGAAGTCGGGACCGTCCACCGCGACCACCCCTCGATCCCCGGCACCGACAGCAGGCTCACGTCGGCATCGCTCTTCCCGAAGCGGTTGTAGACGAGGTTGCGCTGGCCGACCGCGGCCTCCCGCGCCCAAGCGTCGAGCAGCCTCGCGATCCGGTCGTCGAGCCCGGCAGCAGCCGCGTGGCTGATCGTGCCGTCGGCGCGGTCACGGATCGCCTCGCGCGCCCGAACCGCCCGCGGATGGGCTGGGTCGACCCGGCCCGCGCCGGCGTTGTCGTTCCAATCCGCCCCGCCGAGGCGCAGCAGCGAGGCGAGCACGCCCGTCAGCCCCCGATCGAGCGCCCGCGGCGCGAACGGCGTCACCGACAGGGCCTCGACCTGGCGGTAGAGCGTCCGGTGGTAGTGGCCGAACGTCTCGTAGTGGGAGAGGTCGCGGGGACGCGCCCAGTTGTAGACGCACATCACGAGACCCGGGTAGCGGCGGCCGATCCGGCTCGTGGCCTGGATGTACTCGCTCGTGCTCTTCGGCTGCCCCGCCACGACCATCGCCCCGAGCCGCGGGACGTCGACGCCGACGGAGATCATGTTCGTGGCCAGCAGCACATCGATCGACCACGGAGCGCTGCGCCCCTTCTCCGCGCCGGTGCGCTTCTCCTGGGAGAGCCGCTCGACGCCGAGCTGGTCGAGGGTCAGCGGAATGTCCGCCGCGGACTTGCGCGAGGTCAGCTCGGCGATCACCAGCCGGCCGCGAGCGTTCCCGTCGGTCCGAAAGAGCCGGCTCTGGACGTCGTCCTCGACGAGCCGACGCATGCCGCCGAGCTCGCGCAGCGAGTTGAAGTAGCCGACCAGCGTCATGTACGCGTCGGCCGCCGGTCCGGGCTGGCGCCCCAGCACCGTCCAGGCGGCCCGGAGCTCGGCCAGGTACGCGCGGATCAGGACCTGCTTGTAGCGCCGCCCGGGCGCGCAGATGCCGAGATATCGGCGCCCCGGCTTCGCGTCCGATGTCCTCGGGGCGGTCGCGCTGCAGGGCGAAGAACGAGTCGCGCGCGTCGAGGCCCGGCGGCGGGAACACCGCGAGCCGCCGGTCGAACAGCCGCGCCACCTGGTCGCCGGCACGGCGGATCGTCGCCGTCGAGGCGATCACCTTCGGGCGCACGACGCGACCGTCGACGCGCCAGGACGCGAGCTCATCAACCGCCGTCTCGTACAGCCCGACGAGGCTCCCGAGCGGACCGCTGATCAGATGGAGCTCGTCCTGGATGATCAGATCCGGCGGGCGCAGCGGCTCGCACGGCGTGACCTGCCCCGGCGGCTGGCCGCGGTTGGACGGGTGCTGACCGGGATGCTGGTCGCCGGGGGTCAGGTAGCCGTGGCGCTCGCAGTAGCGCGAGACCTGGCCGAAGAGCGACTGGACCTTTCCCTCCCACGGCATCCGCGCCAGCTTGTCGACGGTGGCGATCACGAGCGCCGGCAGCAGCCGGTAGATCTCCTCGTCGACCACCACCACCGGGAGGCCCTCGCCGGGGCTGTTGCGCGGCGTGAACGGGCACTCCCCGCGCGAGTCCGAACACGTCAGCAGCGTCCGGCCGCGAACCGTGTCGACCTCGACATCGCGGCCGCCGTTCAGCTCGGAACCACACCACGGACAGCGGGCGAGCTGCATCGGCGACGAGCCGCGGCGGCCGCCGTTGCGCTGGCGCGCCTGCCTGACCCATTCCTCGGCGTCCTCGGTCCGGTTGGGCGTCGAGGCCATCCCGACCCACAAGCCGACCCGCATCGGCGTCGCGCCCCACCGCCGCTGCCTCGGCCGTGCGCCCGTCCGCGTAGAGCGCCCGTCGGCGCAGCTCACACGCACAGAGGAGCGCGGCCGCGCGCTGGAACTGCTGCAACGTCAAAAGGCGCAGCGTGTAGCGCATCAGCACCGCGACGCCGTCGCAGCCCTGCCGCCCCTCGACCGTCCCTGCTAGGCGGCGGATGGCAAGCGCGAACGCAGTCAGGCCGAGGTAGGCCTCGGTCTTGCCGCCGCCGGTCGGGAAGAAGAGGAGGTCGACGAGACCGCGCTCCCGCTCGCCCGAGCGCTCGGGGTGGCGTGGATCGGCGAGCGCCGGCAGGTTCAGCAGGACGAACGCAAGCTGGAATGGCCGCCACGACCGCTCGTGCGGCTGGTCGGCGCGCATGACCGCGTCGGCCAGCTTCAGCCGATCGTCATGACGGCGCAGGTCGGCGGCGACCGTGTGGACGCGCTGCTGCCACATCACATGATTGGCGAACGCGAACGCCTCGGCGACGAGCGGCTCGGCGAGCGCAGCGATCCCCGCGCGGATCCGCGTCGCCGCGAGCCGGGCGTCCGCGAGATGGCGCGCAGCCGCAACCTCGTGGCCGCCGAGACGCGACTGCGGGTCGCCGAGCCGTCGTTCCTGGCTGGCGATCCATGCCTCGTAGGCCTCGGCGAGCGGGAGCAGCAACCCCGGCAGGTCACCCGGGGACGCTTCGGCCAATTGCCGCATGTCAAGCGCGCCGACGGCGGCGCGGAAAGGCCGTTCGATCTCCGGCTCTGCGGCGAAGTCCTCAGGCTCTGGAGCCTCGGTCAGCGGGACCTCCTGCGCCGGCATCGCCGCCGTCGCGATCCGCACGCCGCGATCGGGGAGATCCGGGCGCATACTCCGCCTCGACGGCGACGCCATGCCCGACCGCCAACTCGACGGAGTCGCGAAAGAGCATCTCGAGACCGGCGATCTCGTCGCGATCGACCTCCGGCGCCAGCCCG
The DNA here is from genome assembly GCA_963817865.1 of uncultured Solirubrobacterales bacterium. Taxonomy (GTDB): domain Bacteria; phylum Actinomycetota; class Thermoleophilia; order Solirubrobacterales; family Solirubrobacteraceae; genus Palsa-513. The sequence goes on from CAWFQO010000018.1 coordinate 14,416, forward strand.
GCCGCGTCGATCCCCCGCCGCACGAACACCGCCTCTCCGTCCGGAGCGGTCACCGCCAGCTCGGCCTGCACGAGCCACCGGTCGACCCCCCGGCCGCCCGGATCGGCACCCTGGCCGTTGACGAGGAACAGCGTGACGAGCCGGTGCTCCCCGCGGTCGCGCACCAACCCCCGCACGAGCACCGCCGGCTCGGCCGGGTCGGGCCGGTAGGGCTCGATCACCCCGCCGGCCGGAATCCGAACCTCGGTCGCGCCGCCACAGGCGCGACGGCGCCAGACACGCTGCGGCCGCCCGTCGTGGTCGAGCCTCTCCTCGCTCGTGGCGCGTGAGTAGGCGCCCCACCGTGCGGCGACGACCACCCGGGTGCAGCCGGGCTCGAGGGCGAAAGTCAAACCGAACGACGAGGGCACGAGCTGGTTCACGGCCGCGGGCCGTTCTTCTGTGGAGCCGTCCTCGCCCGCATCGACCGCTACGGCAAGCTCGTCCTCGGGAACCTCGTCGGCCGCGCCACTCTCCTCCTCGTCGTCGCGCACGGCGACGACGTCGCGCGATCGGGTCGGCGCGAGCAGACCGAGCAGGTAGCGATCGATCGGCGCGTCGACGAGCTCCTCCTCCGGCCCGCCGGCCGGGCCGATCAGGTCGTCGCGGATCAGCTGCTCGACCTCGTCGCGGAGCTCGCGCGGTGTGCGCTGGAGCGCCGGCACGTGCTCAGACATCGCCGTGGGAGAACGTCGGGTCGGCCGGCGTGGTCATCGCGGGTCGCCGCGGTACGCGTAGTTGACCGGGGTCTCGACGCGCTCGAAGACGGCCCATGACACGTAATGGTGGTAGACGCCTGGCACCGGCCGCAGGCGCGAGCGGAACCGATGGCTCGTCCACGACGCGGTCTCCACCGCGGCCGGGCCACGCAGACGCGCGATCAGCTCGACTGCAGGAGCGAGATCCGTGTCGTGCGAGAAGATGATCGATGTGTCGCAATGCTTGAGCAAAGCATGCTCGACGGCGGCGAGCGCGAGCTCTACGTCAATGCCCTTCTCGACTGCCGGCTGACCTCGGCCGGCCCAGTACGCCAAAGGCCGCAGGCGAGGCTTGACGACCCCCTCGCCTTCCTTCACCCAAGCGGTAGCTTGACGGCGGTTGGCGGCGTACCCGACCGGATCATGCTTGTTCGACGGAATGCCGCGATGGATCTGCACCAGCACCAGCTCGCCGTCGGCGCCACGCCCGTTGCCAGCCGCGAGGATGCGAGCCAGCGCGTACGGGCTGAAGTTTCCTCGCTCGTTGCCACACGCGTCGAGATCGAAGGCGGTCCGGGCCGCCTTGTAGGCGTTCTGCCAGTCGATGAAGACCGCGATCCGGCGCATAAAATGAAAAGGCCCCGCCAGTGCGGCCCGAAGGCCGGACGGCGGGGAGTAATGAAAGCAGAGCCTACCAGTCGATCGAGGCGGCGCGCAAGCCGGCGAGGCTTGGATGCAACTGCTGGCGAGCGGGATTGCCGGCCCGGCGCTCGAACAGCCGGTAGTCGACCGGAGCACCCCGTAGCTTGAGCGAATGCACCCGCTGCTGGCTGTCGACCTGACCGGGATCGGCACGCTCATCCTCGCGGCCGCGACGGCCTGTCTCGCGCTCCTAACCCGGAGCGAAGTGCAGAACTCCGACGAGAACATCCGTATCGCGCGCGACGCGCTGCTCGCGCAGTAACGCCCCGAACTGGCCGCCGCGCCGGAGCCGCCCGCGAACGCGGTCGGGCCGCAACGGATCGTGTCGCTGTCGAGCTACGGCAAGACGACCAAGCTCGTCGGCGAAGTACGCGTATGCCTGGTGGAGGAGGGCCAGGTGGGGTTGGTCAGCTTCGAGCTGCGCAACGTCGGCCGGGGTGCCGCCGAGATCCGCCGGATGCGCCTGATGTCGCTGGACAGCGTGCGCGAAGGCGGCGGGCCGCTCTATTGGGAGCCGTTCGTCGAGGACCGGGTGCGCCGCGTGGTCGCCCCGAACGAGACGCTCCCGGTCGATCTGACGATGACGACCGACAAGCCGAGCTGGTTTCACCGGCATGTCAGGGATCAGACGAAACTGTGGGTCGAGGTCGCCTACGCCGATCTGGCCGGGCGCGAGGAGCACGTCCGCTGGTTTCAGGTCCAGGCACGGCGCGGCCTGACCGGCGAGTGGTTCATCGCCGGCGTCCTACGAGAGGAGCCCGACCGCGTGCGGAACCTCCCACCCGGGGCCGTCAACCACTTCGTCTCGGTCGGTGAGAGCGAGTGATGCGCAGCCATCGTCACGCGTCGGCCGGGAGATCCCGACTGATGGTGCCGCTCGGTCACGACCAAGCGCACCGAGACGCGAGGCGTCAGGAACCGTCGAATCCCAATGTCATCGCGCCGACCGGCGCCCGGACGCGCGGCTTGGCCTTCGCCTTGGCGTGCAAGCCGCGGCGAACCTCGTCGGCGTAGCGGGCGTGGTTGAGCTCGAGCAGGCGGTCGAGGATCTCCTGGCGAGCGACCGGCTCGAACGTGAAGCGGACGCCGAAGCGAGTCTCGTGGAAGCCGTGGCCGAGGTCGAGGTCGGTCCAGCCATACGCGTCGCACACCGCCTGGTCGAGTTCGGCGTGGACGTCACGCAGGCACGCGACGTCGTCCGCCATGTCCCGCGGATCGTGGACGCGGTTGTAGGTCTTCGTCAGACCCTCGTTGCGGTCGCGCATCACCGCGGAGCGGTGGGCGTGGAGCGCGCCGCCGAGGTCGCCGATCGCCGGTGTCAGCTCGGGTTGGGCGAAGGTCTCGAAGCAGTCGGATGGCGAGTAGTTGACCCGGGTCTCCAGCGTGGACGAGCGCGTCACCGCCCACTCCAGGTGGAAGCCGCTCGAGAGCAGAGCGAAGTGTGCGTCGTCGTCGTAGGCGAAGACCGCGAGCTTGTGCGCGTAGACGATGCCCGTGGGCACGAACATCGGCTGGACGACCTTGCTGACCAGCGTGATCGCGATGCAGCGGTCGAAGGGCGCGATCGCGCGGTAGAGAGCCGGGGCCCGCTCCGCGAACTGCCACCAGCGGTCGCGCCGGATCACGCGATTGTTTCGTGCTCGCTCCGGCTTCACGAGCCGCTCGACCCGTTCGGACGGCTCGGCGTAGGTCCGCGCCCGCTCGAGCGACCAGTCCCGCGAAGTCGATCACCCACCGCGACGGCGACCCGTCGGGCCGCGAGTTAAGGTCCTCCCCGTTGAGGTAGGGCTTGATGACCTGGGCGTTGCGCGGGTCGGCGTCGAGCATCCGGCGCGCCTCGATCGGGTCGAGCACGAAGCCCATCCCGAGGACGTATCGAGCCCATGAAACGCATGGTCGGCGGCTTCTCGGAGGCGCTGCGCCCGGCCGTCCACCCGGCTGCGCGGTGTCAGCGACGTCGTGATCCCCGGCGTCGCGGCGCGGTCGAGCGTCCGCTCGCCCGACCATCCGCCGTTGCGCCCCCAGACGGTCGCCATCTCGAGGTTGGCGCCGCCCGGCCACGGCTCGCTCGCCACGGCCCGGTGCAGCGCGACCGGCGCCGGCGGTGAGCTGGTCGAGGCCGACCTCGCGCGTGTCGCCCTGCGCGAGCGTGTTGGTGGCGATCAGGCCGAAGCCGCCGCCGGGGCGCAGCAGGCTGGCGGCGCGCAGGAAGAAGTAGGCGACGAGGTCGGCGCTCCCGCGGACGCCGCCGGCGACGTGCTCGACGAGGAAGTCGCGGTAGTGGGTTCCCAGCGCGCCGGTGATCCGCTGGCCGCCCTGGAACGGCGGGTTGCCGACGATCGCGTCGAAGCCGCCGCGCGCGTCGACCTCGGGGAACTCGAGCGGCCAATGGATCGGGTGCGATCGCCGCGAAGTCGACCTCCCCGCTGGCCTGGCCGCCGGCCGACCGGCGCGACGCCAGCCACTCGTCGGCTCGCTACCGCAGCGCCCGCCGCGCCTCGCCGGCCTCGCCGCCGCCGAGCAGCGCCCGCAGCTGGGCGGCGACACGCTCGCCGAGCGGATCGGCGTCCGGCTGGCGGCTCAGCGCCGCGCCGACGACGAGGTCGCCGAAGAGGCGCGCGTCGCGGAGCGCCGCGTCGGCTTGCGCCAGGAGGGCGGATTTGCGTTCCGCGTCGCGGACGTCACGGACGACGAAGGCCTCGAGCTCGCGGCGCAGTTCGAGCGCCCGGTCGACGGCGCGGTCGATCTCGCCGATGCCGAGGTCGAAGCTGCTCTGGCGGGGCCAGGCCGAATCGATGTGAGCGACCCGCAGCTGGCGCAGGTCGGTGATGCCGACAAGCGAGTCGCCGGCCCGCAGCGCGTGGTCGACGAAGGAGAACGGGCGGTCCTTGGCCAGCGTGATCAGCCACAGCGACAGCTTCGCCATCTCGACGGCCATCGGGTTCTTGTCGACCCCGTACAGGCAGCGCTCGGCCACCAGGCGGTGGGCGAGGAGCTCGCGGGCCTCCGGCTCGGCCTCGAGCGGCGGCTCGTCCGGCGCGTCGTGCGCGGTGGCGGCCGAAGACCGTCCACTCGACGCCGTCGTCGAGCTTGGCCCACGCCTCGAGCAGGCGGGCGGCCAGGTAGCGGCAGGCGGCGACGAGGAATGCGCCCGAGCCCATCGCGATGTCGGCGATCTTCAGGTCGAGCAGCTCGGCCGGCGGGCGCAGCCGCCACTGGTCCGGGTCGCGCTCCTCGGCTGGGCCCGGCGAGAAGGCGATCGGGTCGAGGGCGTGCTGGACGACCTCCTCGGCCAGCGACCGCGGCGTGTAGTAGGTGCCCGACGACCGGCGGTCGAGCGCCTGGGTCACGAACAGCGATCCCCCGAGCAGGACCGTCGGGTCGCCGCGGAGGTCGCGGCGCAGGAGGGCGTGGAACGGGGCGATCCGGTCGCACAGGGCGTCGTCGTTGTCGCAAACGGCCCGCAGCCGCGCGCCGCGTCTCCTCGTCCGGCTCGGTCTCCAGCAGCTTGCGGATCGCCTTGGCGGTCCGCCCGGTCTCCTTCGCCAAGCGCTCGTCGACGACGTCGGCGCCCTCGGCCGCCCAGTCCTCGACGTCGGCGAGCGGGAGCTCCGGCTCGAGCTTGCCGACCAGGCCCAGCGCCGTCTCGGTCAGGCGGACCGCCGTGTGGTCGAGGAGGCCCTCGTAGACGTGGCCGATCTGCTCGACGTCGAGCGACCGGAACGACAACCGCACACGGGCGCCGTCGCGGCCGCCCTGGTCGAGCGTCTGGAGAGCGTCGAGCAGATGGAGCAGCGTCCGGTCGTCGACCGGCAGCGGGTCGGCCGCCGTCGTGTGCCAGTCGGTCCCGACGGCGCGGCCCTCGAGGAACGGGTAGCGGTCGGGGTCGAAGAGGCCGCCGCCGTAGGCCGGCAGGCGCAGCGCGTCGTGCTCGATGCCCCCGTGGACGGCCCGGAACAGGGCGAGGACGCGGTGCCAGGCGGCGGTCGAGCGCTCGAGCCGGTCCTCGGTGTCGCGGTCGGCCTGCTCCTGGAGCTGGGCGCGGATCGTGCTCGCCGCCAGCGTCTCCGCGTAGATCGGGTCGTCGATCGGCAGCAGGCGCCGCTCCTCGGCCACGAAGAGGAACACGAGACGCATCATCACCGTGACCGCGCCCTTGTAGACCTCCTCATCGGCGAGGTGCATCAGCAGCTCGCCGTGGCGTTCGCGGTCCTGGCGGTCGAGCGTCGCGACCAGCAGCTCGACCGCATGGCGGACCTGCGTGCCCAGCCGGTCGGTGACCTCCTGCTGCCTGTCGGCGCTCTCCGCCAGCAGCGCCCCGAGACCCTCGTCGGCCGGGAGATTGAAGAAGCGCCGGGCGCCCAGGAGCGTCAAGAACGCACGCTGCGTCACCGGCTCCTCCAGCCACAGCTCCGCGCGCCACGTGCATGTGCCGGTGCTCGCGTTGCCGGGCGCCCAGACCAGCGTCCAGCGGTCGCCGTCGGTCACGAGCGCCAGCGGCACCTCGCTTGCCCGCGCGAGCAAGGCGGCCCGGTCGATCGGCGAGGCCGCCCAGTCCACGCCCGGCAGCGGGCGGTCGAGTGGTGCGCCCGCGGGTGCGATGTGGACCAGCAGGACTGGCCGGCCGCCGGCGCGGTCGTGCACGACGAGGTCGGGGCGGAGCGTGACGCGGTGCTCGCCGACGCGGTGCGACGGATCGGCATCCGTCGCCTCGGCCACCCCCAGCTCGAGCACCTCATCCAGCACCCAGCGGATGAAGCGCTGGCGCAGGCTCGGGTCTGCCCGCCACTCGGCGTGCGCCAGGCGCAGGCGTGGCAGGGCGTCCGGCGCCGCCTCGAGCCCGTTCGGCAACGCCCGCTTGAGCGTCGGCACCGTCAGGAACGGCCCGCTCGTCTCCACCAGCGAGAGCCACTCCGCGTGGACGCGCTCGATGCTCGCCCGCGCCATCAGACACGGCCTCGGGACGGCACGAGCAGCGTCACCGCGGCCGGGAAGAGGCGGTGCGTCGGCTCGGCGTAGCGGCGGTCGATCGCCGCCTGCTCGGCCTCGATCTCGCCGGGGATCGCGTCGAGCCGCTCGCGGAGCGCCGACCGGTCGCGCTCGACCTGGCGGCGGTCGCCGGCGTCGAGCTCGAGGCCCGTGATCAGCTGGAGCTGGTCGCCGCCCTCGCCGAACGCCTCGGCGCCGAATCGTCGCCGCCAGCTCGGTCAGCGTCGCCGCGACATGGCCGCGCTCCTGCGCCGCCCGCCGGCCGAGCGTCTCCGTCAGGTCGCGCGCCCGCTCGCCGGCCCGGGCCTCGAGCGCCGCCCGCAGCTGGTCGCTCGCCGACACCAGGCGCGGGAGGAGCTGGTCGAGCAGCGGCCCCGCCACGGTGCCCCCGACGCCGGCCGAGTGCCCGAGCGCCGCCTCGGCCTCGCCCACGTTCAAGCGCCCGAAACCGCTCCCAGAAGACAGCCGAAGACCAGCGACCACGACCTGTTCATGGAGGCGGTGGCCGCTCGCCCCGGTGATCACCAGGCGCCCGTGCGCGATCGCCACCGGCCCCGCCGATCGCCGGGTCGGCGTGGCGGACCGCCACCCGGTGCAGGTGGCGGCCCGTGCCCCAGACCTCAGCGCGCAGCAGCGACAGCGACAGCTGGACAAGACGATGGCCGAGGTGGGCGAGAACGACGTCGGTGCGCCCGCGCGCCTGCTCGTGGTCGAAGGTGATCGGCCGGCGCACGCCCTCGCGCGTCGGGTGGTCGAGGCCATGCCACGCCGGCGCCCAGCTCCCGGTCAGGGCGGGCACGTGGAACGTCCCCGGCTCCTCTGCCGGCGACCAGCGGGAGCTGGCGCGCGAGGCGCAGCGCCGTCGCGACGACCCGCTCGACGCGGTCCGGCGTGAGGTGGAGCGTCTGGCGGCTCTGCTCGAGGTCGTCGCGCAGGCGCGCCAGGCGCTCCCCCATCCGCCGCTCCTGACCGACCAGCGCCCGCAACGCCCGCGAGTCGCCGAAGCGGCTCTCGTCGAGCGTCCGCCGCCGGCCCAGCATCGCCTCCTCGATCTGCGTCGCGATCACCGGGGCCGCGCTGCCCAGGTCCTCGCGGATCTGCTCGACCTTGCGCACCACGCGCGCGAGGAAGTCGAGATCGCCCTCCAGGGTGCCGTCGGCCGCTCGGCGCCCCGTCTCCCAGCCGGCGCTGACGCAGTGGTGGACGAACACCGCTTCGGCGGTCTGGCCGTGGCGGTCGACGCGGCCATTGCGCTGCTCGAGGCGGTTCGGATTCCACGGGATCTCCGCGTGCGCGAGCAGGTGGCACTGGCGCTGGAGCGAGATGCCCTCAGACGCCGCGTCGGTGGCCAAGCAGCACCCGCACCGGGTAGTCGACCGGCGGCTCCTGCCACTCGGCCTTGATCCGCTCGCGGTCCTCCGGGTCGGTCGTACCGTCGAGCAGCGCCACGCGATCGCCGGCGATGCCCCGGCCGCTGAGACGCTCCTGGAGGTAGCGCTGGGTCGCCCGGTACTCGGTGAACACGATCACCCGCGTGTCGGTGAAGCGCTTGCCCGGCTTGACCTGCTCGGCGACCCAGTCGAGCAGGCGCGTCGTGCGCGCGTCCTCCGTCACCGCGGCGCGCTCGGCCCACGCGTGCATCCGGTCGAGCAGCTCGAGCTCCTGCCCCGTCGGTTCGTCGCTTTCGGTGTCGGCGGCCGCCTCGAGCGCCTCCTGCGTCGCGGCGCCGACGCCCGTATCCGATGCGCTCCTCGTCCGCGTCGAGCTCGGCGTCGCCGAAGATCCGCTCGAGCACGGCCGGCGCCGGACGCCATGCTTCGCCGGCGCGCGTGAGGGTCGCCCGGTGGACCTCGAGCGTGCGCAGGAACGCCGCCGGCGAGGAGAAGAGGCGCTTCTTCAGCAGGGTCGTGACGAAGTCGGCGGCGAGCTTCTGGGCGCGGTCGCCGTGCAAGCGGCGGGCACGGGCGGCACCGTAGGCGACGAGGTCGGCGTGCACCGCCCGCTCCTGCGGCGGGTGATCGACCTCGAGCATCACGATCTCCCGACGCGCGAACCGCGGCGACCCGTCGGCGTGCTTGAGGTCCTGCTTGAGGCGGCGCACGACGACCTCGCGCGTCGCCTGCGGCGCCGGCCGGATGCCGCGCGCGAAGCGATGCGGGTCGAGCAGCTCGAGCAGCGCCGCGAACGAGTTGTCGTAGCCGTTGTGCGGCGTCGCCGACAGGAACAGCCGGTGCTCGCAGTGCGGGGCCAGCGTGCGGATCGCCGCGGTTCTGCAGGGTGTCGCGGGCGTAGCGGCCGCCCGCGCCGGCCGGCGCGCAGTTGTGGACCTCGTCGACGATCAGGATGTCGTAGCGGCGCGGGATCTCCGGGTGGGGCGGCAGCACCTCGCGCAGCAGGCGCATGCCGAGCTCGGCCTTGACCCAGTCGATCGAGACGATCAGCCGCGGGAAGTGAGAGAACGGGTTCGCGCCGACGCCGCGCGACCGGCGCAGCTGACCGAGCAGCTCGCGGTCGACGATCCGGAACTCCAGGCCGAACTTCTCGCGCAGCTCGTCGCGCCACTGGACCTGGAGCGCGGCTGGGCAGACGACGAGTGCGGTCCTGGCGCGGTGGCGCAGCAGCAGCTCCTGGACGACGAGGCCGGCCTCGATCGTCTTGCCGAGGCCGACGTCGTCGGCGATCAGGAGCGTCGTGCGCGGCATCCGCAGCGCCCGGACCAGCGGCTCGAGCTGGTAGTCCTCGATCGTGATGCCGCTGCGAAACGGCGCTTGGAGGGCGCTTTGATCGGCGCTCGTGACCGCGCCCCAGCGAACGGCGTCGAGGAAAGCCTCGAGCTCGGCCGGGTCGTCGAGGGCGTCGCGGGCGATCCGCGGGAGCTCGGCCTGCTCGATGATCTGCGTGCCCGGCTCGATCTCCCAGACGACCTGGAGCTCCTCCCCGGTCGCGTCGTCCTCGACGGACACCAGAGAGATAACGTGCTGGACGGGGCGGCCGTCGAGAGCGGCCTGGGTGTCGCGGGCGGCGTCGGCCACGACCCACATCCGGCCGCGGACGCGGGCGAGCTGGCCGGGCTCGGGGGCGCGGCTCGGGGGGTACAGCTCGGGCTGCTCAGCCTGGTCAGTCGGTTGTCCGCCGGTGGCCGTCAGAGCCATCGACGGATGCACTCAACCTTCACGCGGCGATGGTAGCGGCCGGAGCGACGCGGTCTGAACCTGGTGGTCCATTCCGGCCACCCGTGGACGTAGGCTGGCAGCAGAGGATCGATGACCAGAACCCCAGACGCACTAGTCCGGCCGGAGCTGCTCGTGTGGGCGCGCGAGTCGAGCGGCTTCGACATCGCCGCGGCCGCCCGCCGGCTCAGGGTCACCGAGGACCGGCTGCGATCTTGGGAGGTCGGGCTGGCACGGCCGACGATCGCCCAGCTCCGCGCCGCGGCCAAGGCGTACAAGCGACCCCTGGCGATCTTCTACCTCCCCGAGCCACCGGTCGACTGCCAGCCGCTGCGTGACTATCGCCGCGTCCCCGAGGCGCAGCTCGGCAAGCTCTCGCCCGAGCTGGTCGCGACGATTCGCCGCGCGCGCGCAGTTCGCGAGGCGGCGGTCGAGCTCCGTGACCTCGCCGACGAGCCCGTGGCTTCGCCGCCGCGGCTCGCCGCGCGCGGAGTCGATCCCGAGCGGTTCGCGGTCGCGGCCCGCGAGCTCCTCGGCGTGACGGCCGCACAGCAGGCCGCCTGGCGAGACCCGCGCAGGGCGCTCAACGCGTGGGTCGATGCCGTTTCCAGGCTCGACATCCTCACCCTCCAGGCGCAGTCGATCTCGACCGACGAGATGCGCGGCTTCTCGATCTCGTCGGACCCGCTGCCCGTCATCGTGCTGAACGGCGGCGACAGCCCGCGCGGGCGCAGCTTCACCCTGCTGCATGAGTTCGCTCACGTCCTGATGCGGGCCGACGGCGTGTGCGACGTGGCTCCAGAGCGCCGGCCACGCGGACCGGCGGACGAGATTGAGATCTTCTGCAACCGCGTCGCCGCCGCCACGCTGATGCCGCTGGAGGCGTTTGCGGTCGAACCAGAGCTTCGCTCCCCGCCGCAGGACGGGCGCTGGGCCGACGACTCGATCCACGCCCTCTCGGACCGCTACTCCGTCAGCCAGGAGGCGGTGGTTCGACGGCTCTACACCCTCGACCTGACGAATTGGGACTTCCTCCAGGAGAAGCAGGCGGAGTACCGGGCCGCATACGAAGCGTTCCGCGAGGACGAGCAACGCCGGCGTCGCGAGGGGGAGCGGTCGGGCGGCCCGGACTTCTACCGCATGAAGGTTCGCGATCTCGGGCGCCCGTACATCGAGTCTGCCCTGGACGCCTACCATCGCCGCGTCATCACCGGGTCTGACCTCTCGGAGTTCCTCGAGATCAAGATCAACCAGATACCCCGGCTCGAGGAGGCGCGCGCGGTCACAGGCGGCGCTCGCGAGTGATCGCCTACTGCTTCGACACCAGCGCGTTGATCGAATGCTGGTCGCGCTCGTATCCGCCCGACGTCTTTCCTGGACTTTGGCGCAAGCTGGAGGTCAGCATCGCCCACAAGACGGTCCTGTGCCCTGACGAGGTTCGGATCGAGCTGGCCCGGCAGGACGATGCCCTAGCGGATTGGGTCGACGCCCACCCGTACCTCTTCGTGCCACTCGATGCGGCGATCCAGGTTGCCACCAGCGAGGTGCTCGCCGCCCACCCGATGCTCATGAAGGCGACGAAGAACCGCAATGGCGCGGATCCTTTCGTGATCGCGCTGGCACGCGTGCGCGGCCTGATCGTCGTCACCGAGGAGCGCGGTGGAACCACGGCCAAGCCGAAGATCCCGTCGGTCTGCGCGGCTCTGGGGGTGCGCTGCATGAGTCTGCTCGGGTTCATTCGCGCGCAGGGCTGGAAATTCGGCTAGCCCGGGACGCCCCAGTGCCGATGTGTCTTGACTCCCAAGTCCGCACGGAGCATCGCCCGGACACATGTTCGACTCGGCGGTCTCCACAACTCAGGTAGCTTGTTGCGCTTGGCACTATCTCGCGGGGACACGGTTCGATCTCATGCTCGGTTGACCGCCGAGCGGTGTGCGTGACGGGCCTGCGCATCTCCGGCCCGGGCGTTGTCATCACGGACGAGGCGACGTGGTTCGCCGCTGCCCCGCCCAAGCGGGGCTCGAAGCAGGGGCAGCCTGGGTCGAGCGCGCTCGAACTCGCGCGGGCCTGGTGCCGACCGAAAAGCAGCGCCGCCAGACGCGATGCTGGCCGCGCTCGACAGCCATGCGGACACGGCGGGCTTCTCGATCGCCGACGCGATCGCCGAGCAGGTGACCCCGCTCGACGCGGAACGTGGCGAGCACCGAAACCACGACCTCGTGGCCGTCGGAACCGCCGCCTCCGGGGCGCTCCTGGTCGCCATCGAGGGCAAGGCGGGAGAGTCCTTCGGTGATGCGACCGCGGGCGCCTACTACGCCCGCTGCCTCAGCACCCGTTCCCGCGTTCCGCATCGGATCGCCAACCTCGTCGGTGCGCTGATGGGGGAGCGGGTCGACCCGGAGGCGGACGCCGAGCTCAACTCGGTGCTGGCCGGCCGCGGGAAACAGCTGCTCACGGCGGCCGTTGGAACAGTGCTCGAAGCCGCGCGGTGGCACTGCCCCCGGGCGGTGCTGCTGATCCACGAGTTCGCCAACACGCCGCGAACGGACAAGCAGCGCCTCGGCCTCCCGAAGTCGAAGGCCGATCTCGACGCCTTCGTGGCGGCGCTGAGTCACGGGGCGATCACGGAGCTGGCTCCCGGTCAGACGGTCGGCCCGTTCCCGACCCACGCCACACCGTACGTCTCCGGCATGGTGTCCCTGTACGTGGCGAAGTGCCGGACGGAGCTCGGGCCGCTGACCTGATGGCGGTCCTCCTCGACAAGCGGGCGCTGCCGCGGTCGCTCGACGCGCCTCCGGTCGCGGTCGCCGAGGATCTCGCCCGGCTGCCGGGAGGTTTCGGTCAGCAGGCGCTCGGGGCGGGCACCGGCGCCGGGCTCGACCTCAAGAAGATGGCGAAGCCCGCCGGTGCCTGGCGGATGCGCTGCGGCGACTGGCGGGTGATCTTCTTTCCCTCGGGCGGGGACTTCTTCGTCACCGCGATCGGTCTGCGTAAGGACATCTACGAACGCGTCGACCGCATGCGCCTCGCTCGACGCGGGGACGGAGTGACCGTGATCGAGACGGCGGGGCCGGTGGCCGCGGCCGAGGACGCTCGCGTGCAGGCGTCGAGCATCGTCCGCGCCCGGCGGCCCGCCGCGCCCCAGCCGAATCCGCTCAGCCCGTTCGAGGACTCGATGCTCAGGCGGATCGACGGGGTGGGCGAGAACGAGCTCACGTTTCTGCGCTCGCTGCCGGCCACGATCGACGCCCCGGCGGTGATCGCCGAGCGGCTCGCGGACGTCGACCTCGCGTTCCTGCTCGCCGACATCTGGGAGCGACCCCAGCATCACCTCGCAACGTTCGACGCCGGGCGCATCCCGTCGATCACGACGCTCGAGATCGAGGAGACCGAGCTGCGGGCCCGCCTCGTCTCCCCGGCCAGCGAGACCGAGCTCGTCGCGGCGACTACGCCCGGCCAGATCTTGCGGCTCCTCGATCGCTCGATCGAGGAGTGGATGATCTATCTGCACCCTTCCCAGCGCGCGATCGCGAACGCCGTCTTCAACGGGCCGGCGCGGGTCCGCGGCGGCCCCGGGACGGGCAAGACCGTCGTCGCCCTCCACCGCGCACGCGTTCTCGCCCGGCGGCGCATCGAGGCTCCTGACAAGGTCCTACTCACGACCTTCCTGCGTACCCTGCCGAAGGTCTGGACCTCGTTGATGGGCCTGCTCGACGACCGAGCGCTCGAGCGCATGGACGTTCGCAACATCGACGTCATCGCCCGGGACCTCGTGGCCGGCGCCCATCCGGACGGCATCGCGATCCTCGACCAGGCGGAGCGCGAGAAGCTGGTCGAGCCGCTGCTCACGCGCCACGGTCTCGGCGGCGCGCTGGCCGCGAGCGCTCAGCTTCTGCTCGGAGAATTCGACGGCTTCATCGCCGGCCGGGGAATCGAGCGACTCGAGGACTACCTCGCGCTGCGCCGCCGCGGCGGGGGCAGCGGCCTCGGCCGAACCGAACGCGAGCGCGTCTGGGCGGCGTTCACCGACTACCGCGAGGCGATGCGCAGGCGCCAGGCCTGGGACTGGCCGCACATCCGAATCGAGGCGCTGCGCCGCGCCGAGTCCGGCGCCGGCCCGCGCTACGACGGCGTGGTCGTCGACGAGGCCCAGGATCTCGGCGCGGTCGGCATGCGCCTCTTGCTGACGCTCGACGCGAGCGAGAACCACCGGCATTTCCTCATCGTCGGCGACGGCCAGCAATCGATCTACCCGGGCGGCTTCAGCCTGCGGGAGATCGGCGTCGACATCGTCGGACGGTCGCGCGTGCTCACCACAAACTGGCGCAACACATGGTCGGTCTGGACGGCGGCGCGGGCGGTCATGGAGGGGCAGGCGTTCGACGACCTCGAGGAGGACGTTGGGCTCCGGCCGACCGGCGACGAGCCCGAACCCCTCACGTTCGGCGCGCCCGCAGAGCTCCACATCCTGCGTTCCCCGGCCGAGGAGCTCGAGCTGCTCGGCGCTCTCGTCCAGGAGCGTCTCGACGCCGGCACCGACCCCGGTGACATCGCCGTGCTCGTCGAGGTGCGCCGCAAGGCCGAAGACGCGGCTCGCGCGCTCGCGGCCACCGGCATCCGGACCGTCAAGCTCGAACGCTACGAAGGAGCACACGCGGCTGGGGTATTGGTCGGCACGTTCAGCCGCTCGAAGGGACTCGAGTTCAAGGAAGTCTTCGTAATCGGACTTGCGTCCGCCGAGTGGCCGTCGCGCTGGTTCGTCCCGCCGGAGCTCCAGGGCGACCAGCGCTCCGAGCGGTTAGCCCTGCAGCTGCGGACTCTGTTCGTCGGTATGTCCCGAGCCCGCGACCGGCTCGTTCTTCTCTCTGGGGGTCCGCCGTGCGAGCCCGTCGAACAGGCTCGTTGGGCGCTCGACGTCAGGCTCTACTGAGAGGTGCGCAGCGGACTCGCCGTCCCGGCCATCGCCGGCGGGCAAACAGTACACAGACGGTACACGCCCCATCCCGCGGCACCCGCCGAGCCCATCAAGAAAGCCCGCTTGAGCAGGGCTTTCCTATGATCGGGGAGACAGGATTTGAACCTGCGACCGCCCGGCCCCCAGCCGGGTGCGCTACCAGACTGCGCCACTCCCCGTGGCCAACAAGCGGGCGACGGGAATCGAACCCGCCCTAGAAGCTTGGAAGGCTTCTGTGCAACCACAACACTTCGCCCGCAAAGCCTCGGCCAGAGGATACCGGCCCGCCAATCCCGACGCCGATCCCCGAGGACCCCGGCCGCGAGACCCGCCGCCTGCTGCTCGACGCCCCGGCGCTCGGGACCGACCTCTTCGCGCGAGACTACGTCGAGCACCTGGTCAACCAGCATGGCCGGCGGGAGGCTGACCACACGCGCAAGCTGTTCACCCTGATCTCGCTGGAGCACTGGGCTCGGCCCTTCCTCGACGCGCCCGCCGGCGACAGCCCGGGGGCCCGGGTGAGGCGGGCGGTCGGCCGCCGGCGAGCCGCGGCGCCCGCGGCCGCCGCCGGGTGCGCCCTCGCGCTCGGCCTCTGGGCCGGGCTCGCCCCCGGGCCCGCCGCCGGGACGCCCGCCCCACCGGCGCGGCCGAGCCGCTGGTCGGCCCCCGCCTCGCTCGGCCCGCCGGGCTGCCCGGCCGGCGGCGGGCCCCTGGTCGCCTTCCCCAGCCTGTCCCCGTCGACGCCGACCGGCCCCGGCGCGATCGTCTGGCCCGCCCGCTGCGCCGGCCGGGCGACGATCGTCCACGCCGCCGTCGGCGCCGCGGGCCGCGCCGGGCCCCCGCGCACCGACCGCCTCCCGGGCCTGTCCGCCGGCGCCGCTGGCCGCCGTCGGCGGGACGGCCGGACGCGTCGCGGTGGCCGCCACCGGCGCCGCCGCGGTCGTCGTGCTCGAGGGCCGCGCCGGCGCGCCGCTCGCCTCCCGGACCGGTCGGGTCGGGGGTCCCCCGTTCGCCCTCACCCGCTCCTACCTCGACGACGTGGCCCTGGCCACGGTCGGGCCGGGCCCGGCGATCGCGGTCCGGCTCGAGCCCCACCTCGCCCGGGCGTTCAACCGCCCCCGGCGGATCCCCATCCCCCCCGGCCGGGTGACGGCGCTGACCGTGGGGATGGACTACCGCGCCGACCTCGTCGTCGCCTGGCAGCAGAACGGCGCGATCCACGCCGACACGCTCCGGGCCAACGGACACGCCGATCCGACCCAGCGGGTCGGGCCGGCCCGGCCGGACCCGCAGCTGCGGGCGCTGATCAGCGACGACCCCCGCGACCACGGGATGCTCGCCTGGTCGACCGCCGCGCCGTCCGGGCGCACGAACGAGTACCTCGCGTTCTCCGCCTCCGGTGCCGGCTACGGGCGGCCCGAGCTCCTGGCCTCGTTCAGCGACCCCCGCGGCCTCGGTCACGGCGCGGGGGCGCTCGGCCTCGTGCGCCTGTCGACCGAGAACGTCCTGCTCGCCTGGACGACCCGCGAGCGCGGCCGCTTCGTCGTGCGGAGCGCCGCCGCTCACTTCGCGACGAGCCGGCCGACCACCCGCCTCTCCGACCCGGCCGGCCAGGCGGTGCTCGCCGACCTCGCCGCCGGGCCGGCCGGCGAGGCGATCGCCCTCTGGCGGAGCGCGCCCCCTCCCGGAGGCGCCCCCGGCGATGCGCCCGCCACCGACCTCTGGTCCGCCCGCCTGTCGCTGAACGCGGCCAGCGTCCTCCAGCATCGCGCGGGTGAGCGTGTCGCGCCCGCCGGGGCGCACGTGGCCCCGAGCGTCGGCGTCGACCCCGCGAGCGATCGGGCGCTCGCCGCCTGGCTTGACCCGGCGGCCCCGGCCCGGATCGCCTACGCGACCCACCCGGGCTACGGGGTGCCCGCCGCGGCCCCGGCGGCCCGGGCGCCGAGCCCGCCCGTCCACCGCCTGCGGATCGCCGCCCTCGCCGCCGCCGCGGTGGCCGGCCTGGCCGTGCTCGGGCTCGGCGTCCGCCGTCGCCGCCGCCCCGCCGTCGCCGCCGCCCCCGCCGTCGCGGTCGCCGTCGCCGTCGCCGCTGAGCGGGCGCCGGTCCCGGTCCGGGCGCGCCGCCCGGCCTACCCCGGCCCGACGAGCGCCCGGAAGTGGTCGCCCCGCTCCTCGAAGTCGCGGTAGGCGTGAAAGCTCGGGGCCGCCGGGGACATGAGCACGGCCACGCCCGGTCCGGTGAACCTCCCGGCCAGGGCGACCGCGCCGGCCAGGTCCGCGGCCGCGAGCCCGCGCTCCACCGGGAGGCCGGCGCGCCGGGCTGCCTCGACCAGGCGCCCTCCGGTCTCCGGCATGCCGATCACCGCAGCCCCCCGGGCGGCGATCTGGCGGCCGAGCTCGGCGTAGTCCTGGCCGCGATCCTGGCCGCCGGCCAGGAGCACGACGTCGCGGTCGGCGAAGCTCTCGAGCGCGGCCAGCGCCGACTCGGGCGTCGTCGAGATGCTGTCGTCGACCCAGACCACCCCGCCGCGCTCGGCGACCGCCTCGAGCCGGTGGGGCAGGGCCGCGAAGCCGTCGAGGCCGGCGGGCAGGTCGGGCACCCGCAGGCCGGCGGCCTCGAGGGCGCTGAGGGCGGCGCACAGGTTGAGCGCGTTGTGCTCGCCCCGGAGCGGGAGCTCGGCCCGGGCGAGCGCCAGCCGGCCGGCGCCGAGGACACCGGCCGCCGTCACGTCCCAGCCCTCGGGCGTCCCGAACCAGCGCGGGGCCGGCGCCGCCGCGGCGGCGGCCCGGAGCGCCGGGTCGCGCCCGTTGACCACGACGGACCGTACGCCGGGGAGCCCGAGGATCCGCAGCTTGTCCGCCCGGTAGGCGGCCTCCGACCCGTGCCACGCCGTGTGCTCGCGGTACAGGTTGGTGATCACCGCGATCTCCGGCCCGTCCTCGAGATCGGCGAGCTGGTAGCTCGAGAGCTCGACCACGGCCAGCTCGCCGGCCGGGCGGTCGAGGAGCTCGAGGGCCGGGACGCCGATGTTCCCGGCCAGCGCGGCCGCCCGCCCGGCGGCCCGGGCGAGGTGGACGACGAGCGCCGCCGTCGTGCTCTTGCCCTTCGTGCCCGTCACCCCGATGACCCCGGCCGCGCCGACCTCGGCGAGCCAGAGGGCGGTCGCCGTCGTCACCGGAACCCCCCGGTCGCGGAGCTCGCGGAGCTCGGCCCGGTAGACAGAGACGCCGGGCGAGCGGACGACGACCTCGCAGGCCGCCAGGGCGTCGACCACCCCGGCCCCCGTCACCGGGCGGGCGTCGCCGAGCACCCCGGCGGCGAGCGGCTCGTCGGCGGCGACGACGGCGATCCGCGCCGCCGGGAGCCGGCGGGCGAGCTGGGCGGCGAAGGAGCGGATTTCGCGGCCGGCGCCCCAGACGCCGACCGTCGCCCCGTCAAGCTCCGAGAAGCGCACGGACGGACGGGAGGAGGGCGGCCGGGACCGCGTGCTCGTCGCTCAGGGCGAGAGCCGCCGCCGGGGACCCGGCGTCTGCCGGGAACCGGGGGAGGACCTCGGCGACCAGGCGGCGGACGACCGGGGCCTCGTGCCAGCGGGCGTCGGCGGCGAGCAGGCGGATCGCCGCGAGGCTCTCCTCCTCCTCGCCGACGCACTCGAACGGTTTGCTCCCGCCGGTGGCCGTGAGGAGCGCGAACCCGGGGAACTGGCCCTCGTCGGCCAGGAGGTCGCGCCCGAACACCGCGCGCAGGGCGGCCGGGTCGGTGAACGGCGCGAGCACGAGGTAGACGAACCGGCACTTCGGGCAGTCGCCGCACCAGGAGGCGGACCGCAGGGCCGGGTCGAGGCGGAAGATCGCGTTGCAGCTGGTGAACGCCGCGTGGTAGGCGGGCAGGCGGGCGAACGCCCGGGCGATGGCGAGCTCGGACGCCGGCCGCACGACCGAGAACAGGTCGACCCCGGCCCCGACCTCGGCCACCGCCGCCCGCAGCAGCCGCTCGGCGGCGAAGCCCTTGCTCCACTGGTGGTTGACCTCGACCCCGTCCCACAGGAGGTTGCCCTGCGAGGCCGAGCGCTCGTTGGCCAGGGCGACCGCGTCGTAGCCGTGGAGCGCCGCGGTCAGGAGGGCGACGCAGGCGACGATCGCCGTGACCGGGACGTGCCCGTTCAGCGCGCCCGCCCGGTTCAGCCCGGCGAGGCCGGGGTCGAGCCGGCGCCGGGCGACCAGGCGCGGGAGCCCGGCGACCGCCGCCGTGCGGGCGATCGGCGGGTCGTCGCCGACCGAGAACAGCCCGACCGAGCACCCCGACCGGCGCACGATCTCGAGCGCGACGACCGAGTCCTTGCCGCCCCCGACCGGGACGAGCACCCGGCCCGGGTCCCCGGACACCACCGGCGCCGCCCCCGCGACCGGCGCGACCGGCGGGACCGGCGCGCCGGCCGGGAAACGCGGTCGGGGCAGCCCGGGCAGCCGGTTGACGAAGGCGAACTCGCCGAGGCCCTCCGAGTAGAGCGCCTCGAGCAGGGCCGCCGTGGCCGGGGGCGGGGCGCCCGTCTCGCAGCGCACGCGCCCGGGCGCCGCCGTCTTGAAGTAGCTGACCCCGGCGACCCAGTGCAGGAGCGAGAGGAGCCCGTCGATCCGCTCGCGGTCGGACGGGCCGACCCCGGCCGGGAGGTCGAACTCCTCGACGAAGGCGACGGCCTCGTCGAGCGCGTACTCGAGGCGCACCCGGCCCGTGTCGGAGATCTCCCGCCCGACGAAGCGGAACGTCTCGAAGGCGGCCGGCGAGAAGCCGGCCGGTCGCTCCCGGGGTTGGGCGGACACCGACCCAAGCGTAGAGCTAACGGGCACCCCCAGCCCCGCTCGAGGACATCGACGACGCGCGCCGCCGGCCCAGCTCGGCGATCACCGGGGCCTGCTTGACGAAGTTCGGTGCCGCCGCAGACGGCGGACGTGAACGAGA
The DNA here is from genome assembly GCA_963817865.1 of uncultured Solirubrobacterales bacterium. Classification (GTDB taxonomy): domain Bacteria; phylum Actinomycetota; class Thermoleophilia; order Solirubrobacterales; family Solirubrobacteraceae; genus Palsa-513. Next base: position 33,928 of record CAWFQO010000018.1, read on the forward strand.
CCGCTCCGCCCCGAGGAGCGCGGCGGCGGCCGACATTGGCACCTGCCCGTCCCTACGCCCGGGGGGCATCCAGGCTGACAGGCCGCGCGATCGGCCGGCCGGCCGACCCGCGGCGACTGCGACGCTGACCGACGGCGCCGCATAGAGTCGACGCCGCGCGGCGCCCGCCTCCGGCGGATGCCGCCGGCCCCGCCGCAACCGCGCCACGCCCGCAACCGGTCCCGCGGCGGGGTCGATTCGCCCCGTGACCCGATCGAACCGCAAGCCGCTCCGCCGCCTCCTCGCGATCGCCATCGCGCTGGTCGTCGTCGGCGTCCCGGCCGCGCTCTACGTGATCCACGCCCGCCACCCCGGCAACGTCTTCCACCCGCGGGTCCCGTTCGTCGCCCAGTCGCCGGCCGCGATCCTGGCCGGCGGCGGCGGCGACCGGACCGCCTGGCCGCTCTACGGCTACAGCAAGAACCACGCCCGGGTCGCCCCCGTCCCGGCCAAGGTGCACCCCCCGTTCCGGCTGCTGTGGACCTCCTTCGGGAGCTCGCTGCTCGAGTTCCCCCCGGTGATCGACCATCACGCCCTCTACCAGCTGAGCGACGACGGGATCGTCCATGCGGTCGACACGACGACCGGGCGGGTGCTCTGGTCGCGCCGGCTCGGCACCCTGGCCGCCTCCTCCCCGGCCGCGTCGGGCAACAGCGTCTACGTGACCCTGCTCGAGCACGGGCAGGGCGCCCGGGGGCGGGTCGCCGCCCTGCGCCAGAGCGACGGGACGATCCGCTGGATCCGCGACCTCCCGAGCCGCAGCGAGTCCTCGCCGCTCCTCGACCGGGGCAAGCTCTACTTCGGCTCGGAGAACGGGACCGTCTACGCCCTCAGCGCCCACAGCGGCTCCGTCCTCTGGACCTACCACGCCGGCGGGGCCGTCAAGGCGAGCCCGACCCTCGCGGACGGCCGGCTCTACTTCGGCGACTACGCCGGCAACGTCCAGGCGATCCGCGAGGCCGACGGCCGGCGGGTGTGGATCGCCGGGGGCGGCGGCCTCCTCGGCGGGAGCACCTTCTACTCGACCCCGGCCGCCGTCTTCGGCCGCATCTTCCTCGGGAGCACCGACGGGCGGGTCTACGCCTACGACGCCGCCCACGGCTCGCTGGCCTGGGCCCGGCAGACCGGGTCCTACGTGTACTCCTCGCCGGCGGTGACGAACGTCCCGAAGCTCGGTCCGACCGTCTACGTCGGCTCCTACGACGGGACGTTCTACGCCCTCAGCGCGTACTCGGGCGCCGTCCGCTGGCGCTACTCGGCCGGTGGGCGGATCTCCGGCTCGCCGACCATCCTCGGGTCGCTGGTCTACTTCGCCGTGCTCGGCACCCACCGGACGATCGTCCTCTCCCTGACCGACGGCCACGTCGTCTACACGCGCCCGAGCGGCTCCTTCGACCCGGTGGTCACCGACGGGACGCGGATCTTCCTCTCCGGGCAGACCGGCCTCTTCGGCCTGATCCCGACCGGCCATCGCCACCCGCGGCCGGCGCACTGACCCGCGTCTGATAGACCTCGCCCCCGTGCCGCGGCGCTTCCCGATCGTCCAGTTCCCCAACCGCTCGCTCCTGCTCGCGGTCCTCGCCGGCGCGCTCGCCCAGTCGAGCAGCGGCCGGACCCGGCGCGGGGCGGCGATCGTCTCGCGGCTGGCGATGATCTACTGGTCGGCCCAGGAGCTCGTCGACGGAGCCAACTGGTTCCGGCGCCTGCTCGGGCTCGGCGCCGGCGCCCAGGCGGTCACCGGCCTGACCCGGACCCTGCGCCGCTGAGGGCCGCCCCGGTTTGCCGGGCTCGCCACCGAGGGTAGTGGGCGAGGGTGGCCACGACGACGATCACCCCCTACCGCGACGGGCCCTACCTGGTGACCGGGTCCTTCGAGATCCGCGATCAGGACGGCAACCCGATCGAGGTCGACCGCCGGACGATCGCCCTCTGCCGGTGCGGGCGCTCCCAGCTGCGGCCGTTCTGCGACGGGACCCACAAGACGATCGGCTTCCGCGCGACCAGCGCGGCCGAAGGCGCCTAGCCGGAGGGCCGGGCGCGGAGCGAGGTCTCGCCCCGGGCCCAGGCGCCGAGCAGGTGGCGCGAGGCGCGCCGGTCGAGCTCGACGAGCGCCGCGGCGCCGAAGAGGACGTCTCGAGGTCAGGCGCGGGTCCTGCTGGGCGAGCCCCCCGGCGAGATCGACGGCCGCGAGGTTCTCGTGGACGGCGTCGGCGACGACGTGCTCGTCGTAGAACGGGCGGGCCGCCGGATAGCCGAGGCGGTCGAGCCCGTGGCTGTAGCGGCGGTTGGGCAGCGAGGAGCTCATCTCGAAGGCGGCCAGGTGGCCGACAACCGCCCCCCGCCAGCGGCGATGGAGCCCGAAGAAGGACATCAGGTTGACCGCGGCCAGGGTGACCGCCGGGAGACAGGCGAGATAGGCCCCGTAGTTGCCGTCGAGGCCGAGGGCGACCATCGCGCGGCGGAAGAGCTCGGCGTGGACGCGCTCGGCCACGCCCTCGCCGTACTCGTCGGCCTGGATCCTGATCAGCGCCGCCTTCGGGCCCCCCCAGAGGCGGGGGATGGCCCAGGAGTGGGGGTCGGCCTCCTTGAGCTGATAGGCCGAGCGGTGGATCACGAACTCGAGGAACTCCTCGACGGTAGCCCGGGTCTCGATGTAGCGGGAGAGCGACGGGTCGTCGTCGGCCGCCAGGATCTCCCGGAGGGCGAGGTCGACCTCCGCCGGGGCGACAGCGGCCGGCCGGGGGACGGCGGCGCGGAGCGCGTCCTCGAAGGCGAGCTCGAGGACCTGGCGGAAGGCGAGCAGGGGCGGGCTCCACTCCCAGTCCTCGTCGACCCCGGCGAAGCCGCGGTAGTGGAGCTCGTAGAGGACGTAGAGGGCGAGCTGGAAGTCGTCGTCGCCGAGCACGCCCGGCCGGTCGCAGGCGGCGGCCATCTTGGCGAGTCGCTCGGCGCCGATGCCGGGCTCCCGCCGCAGGACGGCGAAGAGGCCGCCGGTCAAGGGTCCGAGGGGGTCGGGGAGCCTCGGTGCCGGGGCGGCCGGAGGCGGCGGGGAGCAGCTGGGCGACGGCGGCGTTCATGCCCGACGGGCCTCGGGTGGGTGGGGCATCGATCGATCCTCGGTGGGAGACAGGCGGGGCGACGACCGATCGCGCCGCGGGTCAGAGCTACCCGCTCGGCGGGGCGGACAAACTCGCGGCGGGCGCGCAGCGGCGCCCGGGCGAGAGGCTGCGGGCGAGGGCGAAGGCGATCCCCACGTGGACGCGGCCCGCCCGGGCCGCGCTGACCGCGGTGAAGCCGCCCGGGGCCCGCGCCACGCATCCGGAGCTGGCCCGCCAGTAGGGGGTGAAGCGGACCCGGGCGACGGTCGTCCCCGGACCGGCGAAGCCGAGGTCGAACGACTGCGGCCCGAGCGCGGTCAGCCGGGCCGGGGGGCTGGCCAGGGGCTGGGGATCGACGACGGCGAAGACCCGCCAGTGGGAGTCGTGCCAGACCGGCGCGAGGAAGCTCACCCCGCCGAGGACGAGGCGGACCTCGGCCCAGCTCGACGGGTCGACCGGGGCCCGGGCCACGGCGACGAAGCGGACGCCGAGCGAGTCGAGCCACGCGCGATAGGTGGCCGGGCGGAGCCGGGGGTGGAAGAACAGGGGGTTCTCGCCGGCGTCGAGCTGCTTCTCCCAGCCCCGGGCGAGGGGGAAGTGGCCGGGGATGAAGGCCGCCTCCCAGTGGGAGCGGGTGAACGGGACCTCGAGCCGTCCGGGGGCGGCGTCGTGGGCGGTGAGGAAGGCGAACAGCCCGGTGTAGGTCGCCGCCCGGGCGAGGGGGTCCCCGACGCTGTGGGCGACCTCGCGGACCGGCGCGTACCACTGCCAGGCGAGGAGCCCGGCGGCCGCGAGCGCGACCGCCGGGGTGGCGAGGGCGGCCCGTCCGGGGCGGCCCCGGGCGCAGAGGAGGAGCGGTCCGGCGAAAACGGCGCCCAGGCGGGTGGTGTTGCCGCCGATCGGCGTGATCAGGACGAAGGCGGCGAGGGTGCCGGCGAGGTAGAGGCCGGCGCCGATCCGCAGGAGCCGGTCGGGCGTCAGGTAGAGGAAGGCGACGGTCAGGAGGACCGACACGAGGAGGGCCTGGCCGCCGAACGGCTGCCGCCCGCCCTCGGGGAAGAGGACGGCCATGAGGACGGCGACGAGGATCGCCGGGGCCCCGAGGATCAGCCCGTCGCGGCGGCGGCCGGCGAGGAAGAGCGCGGCGGCGGCCATCCCGAGGAAGAGCCCGGCGAGCGGGGTAGCGGCGGCGGTCAGCGCCGCGAGCACGGCGGCCAGGAAGCGCCGGCGGCGCTGGATCGCGTGGAGCGCGGCCAGGCCGAGCGCCGTCCCGAGGGCGTAGGTCAGGCGCCCGATGGCCAGGTCGGTGACCGTGGCCAGCGCGAACCAGAGAATCCCGACCCGGGCGGCCGGGCCGAAGTGGCGCTCGGCCACGCGGGCGAAGCAGAAGGCGGCGAGGACGGCCCCGGCGGCGGCGACGACGCGCATCCCGAACTTGGGCGGCGAGCGCCGGGAAGAGCAGGCTGTAGGCCGGGACGTGATGCCCGGCGTACCAGCCGTTGTCCCAGATCGCGAAGCCCACGCGCTGGAAGAGCCCGACGCGATAGGACTGGGCCGCGAGGTCGGGGGTCCGCGGCGCCAGCAGCAGCCAGGCGAGCGCGGCGATCCCGGCCAGGACCGACGCCTGGACGTCGACCCGCCCGGCCAGCGACCGGACGGCGTCGAGCCCACGAGCCGGGGCCTCAGGCGCCGGCCCGGCGGGGGCGGGCCGTCCCCCCAGCCGGGTAGCCGGTCCGCCGCCCACGGCCGGCCGGCCGGGCTCCGGCGCGGGGCGCCGGAGCCCGGCCGAGGCTCCTATTGGATGTCGACGTAGCGAGGCAGGGTGAACGTCGCGAACGGCTTGTTGCTACGCGGGTTCTGGCGGACGAACGAGGTCGCCCGGTAGACCCCGACCTGTCCGGACGGCGGCGCCGCCAGGACGGCCGAGAAGCGACCGGACTTCGACCCGGGGATCGTCATGACATCGACGGTCCGGGTGCAGGAGATCCGCCGCTGGATGACGATCTTCGCCGCCGGGTTGGTCAACGGCGGGGCGAGCGTCCCGCTGATCTGCACCTTCCCGCCGCTGCTCGTCAGGCTGGTCACGTGCATGCGCCGGAAGAACTTCAGCCGCAGCGACGTCTCCCCGAGCGACCGCGCGTAGTAGCGCGCCGCGTTGGTGAAGCGGATCCCGATCGGCGGCAGGGGCGCCGTCGTCTGGAACAGCCCGTTCGAGCCGACCTTGGCGTGGGCGACCACCGACCCGCCGTTGCCGGTCGGGTCGAAGTAGATCGGGATCGTCTGGCCGACGAACTTCTTGTCTGCGGCGGCGCCGGCGATGAACGTGTGGTTGCCCTGCTGGAACACGTCGAGCAGCGTCAGCTTGCGCGTCGTGCACAGGTTGAGCGCCGAGGCCGGGACGCAGTTGACGCTGTTGTTGCTCACCCGAGCCCGCCCGACCACGAGGTCGAGGAGGGGCTGGTTGAGCAGCGTGATGTTGAGGTGCAGCGCCGTCTGGGTCAGCTGGCCGTTGGCCACGACCTGCTTGTTCGGCTCGACCGTGATCCGGATGATCGAGTTGATCAGCGGCTGCGCGGCCTGGAGGAGCCCGGTGAGCACCGGCTGGACGAGCTGGCCGGCGAGGTTGAAGAGCTCGGTGGTGAGCTGGTTGACCGTGTTGGCCAGGCCGGGGTTGGACTGGGCGAGCGCCGTGACGCCGAGGGCCTGCTCGAGGTTGGCCACGAGCTGGTTGAGCGTCGCGGTGAGGTTGAGGTTCTGGAGCTGCGAGGTGTTCAGGAGGTTGAGCACCTGGTTGACCACCGCGTCGAGCGGCAGGTTCTGGCCGAGCACCGTGAGCCCGGTGATCTGCGAGACGCCCCTGAGGACGGGGGCCCCGTTGACGCACGTGGTGCTCGCCGAGGCGCCGGCGACGCCGACCCCGGCGATGCTCCCGTTGAGGACCTGGCTGAGCACGCTGTTGAGGATCTGCTGGAGCCCGCCGGCCAGGTCGCCCTGGGTGATCGTCGGCGTGCTCGGCCCGAGGCCGAGGGTGGCGAGCAGCGAGTTCACGAGCGAGTCGCTCAGCTGGATCGGCTGCGAGCTGCCGGTCAGGGCCTGGCTGATCGGGCCGGTGATCTGCCCGAGGATGCTGCCGCCGAGGCCGACCCCGAGGCCGGTGACGGCGCCGACCGAGCTCGCGGCCGGACCGACCGGATTGACGCCCGTCTTGGCGACGAGGACGCCCCCGGTGAGGGGCAGCCCGGCGCTGGCCGGGATCGTGAGCACGGTGCCGTCGACCGTGTTGCAGTCCGGCGCCCCGGCGTTGGCCGTGCCGAGAACGATTGGTGTGAGCGTGAGCAGCTGCGCGCGGAGCGCGAGCGCATCACAGTTGAACGTGCTGTCGTCGGCGCTCGCGCTCGCTGGCGCGAGCAGCGCTCCGACCCCCGCGACGAGCGCCAGCGTCGCGACCAACTTGGACCCTCGACGCCTGCGCGTCCCGAACCTATCCATGGTTATCCCTTCCCGATTCACCCGTACTTGCCGCGGATACACTAGGGGATCGCCCGGGCGGAATCAACATTCGTCCAGCACGGCGGGCGCCGGCGAGGATCAGCCGGCGTGGGCGGCGCGACTGTCGCGCAGGACGGCGCGGAAGCTGCGGTACTTGAAGACGAAGAAGATCGCGGCGAATCCCTGGGCGAGGCTGAAGGCGAGCAGGGCGATCTGCTGGCCGACCGAGAACACGGCCACCGAGTCGGTCGGGGCGGTCGAGGAGAAGATCACCACCAGGAGCGCCTGCTGGACCCCGGCGCCCCCGGGGGTGAACGGGACGATCGCGGCGATCACCTGGACGGCGAGGACGAGGATCGCCGCGCTCAGGCTGGCGCCGACCCGGAAGCCGTCGAGCAGGTAGTAGTAGGCGGCGCCGCGAAGGATCCACCCACAGGCCTGGGGCAGGCACATGCCGGTCAGGTAGCGGCGGCGGTCGCCGAGGATCGCCCAGCCCTGGCGCAGGTCGCTCCAGAAGGCGGCGATCCGGCGGGAGAGCAAGGCGAAGACGACGAGACCGAGGACGACGAGGCCCGTGACCAGGAAGAGGGTGAGGGACGTATGGCGAGCGAAGAAGGAGATGTCGAACGACGAGAGGCCGCCGAAGTCGCTCGGCTGCGGGAAGACGCCCTGGGTGAACGCGTAGACCATGATCAGAGTGCAGACGACGGCGTCGAAGAGCACGGGGACGCAGAGGGCGCTGGCCACGGCCGAGAAGGTCGAGCCGCGGATCGAGTTGCGCGTGAGCACGAGCTGGACGACGCTCCCCCCGCCGGCCGGGACGACGCCGTTGAGGCCGTAGGCGGCGACGTAGGCGCCCCAGATCTTGCGCCAGGGGAAGCGCTGGTCGGGGAAGGCGGCGCGCAGGGCGGTGTACGTCGCCCGGGAGCGGACGAGCTGGTAGAGGCCGAAGCAGACGAGGGCGACCGCGAGCGATCCGAACCGCAGCTGGGTCAGGTTGTCGAAGAACTGCTCGGCCGCCTGGTCGAAGGCGCGCACCGTGTCGGCGATCGAGGATACGATCACGGGCATCGCGGGAGACTGTACGCGGCCGAGCCTCCGGTCAATCCGCGATCATTAGCCGGATGATCCGCCGCCCGCAGCAGATCGCACTCCTCCTCGCGCTCGTGACCGGGCTCGCCGTGCTGGCCCCCGCGGCCTCGGCCGCGCGCCCGCCGGCGGCGATCCCGCTCGCCCGCGGCTGGGAGTTCCTGCCCGACCCGGGCAACACCGGCCTGGCCGGGCGCTGGCAGCTCGGGCAGGCCGGCCGGGGCTGGCGGGCGGTGACCGTCCCCCACGTCTTCGACCCCCGCCCGCTGCCGTCGCTCTTCGCGGGCACGGTCGCCTGGTACCGGCTCCGCTTCCCCACGCCGGCCACGCCGGACGGGTTCGCCTGGGCCGTGCGCTTCGAGCAGTCGCGCCGGATCACGCGGGTGTGGCTCAACGGCCACTACATCGGGGGCCACGACGATCCCTACACGCCCTTCCAGTTCGACCTCGGGTCGCTGCCGGCGGGGGCGACGAACACCCTCGTGGTGCGGGTGGACAACCGCAAGGGCATCGAGCCGCGCGAGGGCTGGTGGAACTGGGGCGGCCTCGTGCGGCCGGTCTCGCTCGTCCCGCTCGGACCGGTCACCGTCTCGAACCTCGGCGTGATGCCCGACCTCACCTGCGCGTCGCCCGCGGCGTGCACCGGCAACCTCGTGGTCGACGCGACCGTGGCCAACCGGAGCGCCGCGACGATCACCCCGACGCTGGAGCTCTCCCTGACCCCGCCCCCCGGGACGCCGGGCATCGCCCAGACGGCGACGCTCGCGCCGGGGACGATGCGCCCGGGCGCCTCGGCCGACGTGCGCTTCTCGGTCCCCCTCGCCCAGCCGCTCGAGACCTGGTCGCCCGACCGGCCGAGCCTCTACCAGGCGACGGTGGAGACGATGGCCGGGGGGAGCCTCGCCCAGACCGACACGATGTCGATCGGGATGCGCAAGGTCGAGAACCGGGGCGGGCTGCTCTACCTCAACGGGCGCCAGATCAACCTCCGCGGGGCGTCGATCGAGGAGGACGCCCCGGGCCGGGGGCCGGCCCTGACCGTGGCCGACCAGCAGCGCGTCGTCGACGAGCTGCGGGCGCTCCACGCCAACGTCACCCGCTCCCAGTACCCGCTCGGCCAGGGGCTCCTCGACCGGCTCGACCGGGCGGGGATCCTCGTCTGGACCCAGGCGCCGATCTACCACCGCGACGACCTCCTCCACACCCCAGCCGAGCGCGCCTACGCCCTCAGCACCCTCCGGGGGTCGGTCCTGGCCACCCGCAACCACCCGAGCATCCTCACCCAGTCGATCGCCAACGAGCTGACGCCGACGCCCGACACGACGCCGGGAACCAAGGCCTACATCGACGCGGCGGCGGTGACCGTCCGCCAGCTCGACCCGGGGGTCCCGGTCGCCATCGACGTGCTCTCATATCCGAACTTCCCGGCCCAGCAGACCTACAAGCAGTTCGACCTGCTCGGGATCAGCAACTACTACGGGTGGTACACGGGCAAGGCCGGCCACTCGACCGCCGACCTCGCCGGGCTGCTCCCGTTCCTGCGCCTGACCCACCAGCGCTATCCGGACCAGGCCCTGGTGATGAGCGAGTTCGGGGCCGAGGCGACGTTCGCCGGACCGGCGGACGAGAAGCAGACCTACGCCTTCCAGACCGATTACCTCGAGCAGACCCTGGCCGCGGCGGCGACGCTCCCGTTCCTGAACGGGGCCATCTACTGGACGCTGCGCGAGTTCGCGGTCAAGCCGGACTGGAACGGCGGGCCCCCCCGGCCGGGGATCACCCACACCTCGATTCACCACAAGGGCCTGATCACCTATTCCGGGGCGGAGAAGCCGGCCTTCCGCGTGGCCGCGAGCCTCTTCGCCCAGACGCCGATCTACCGGTCGACGATCGAGCCGACGCTCGTGTCGGGACCGGCCGGCGGCGGCCCGCCGAGCGGGGGCGACGCCGCCGTCTGGCTCTCGCTCCTGTGCCTCGGCGGCCTCGGCGGCGCGATCGGGCGATCGGCCCGCTCGCGGCGGCGGGGCGGCGCGGCCAAGGGCGCGCTCACCCGCGCCCGCTGACCCCCAAGGGCAGCCCCTAGCCTCCGGAGAGGCCGGGGGGCGGGGCCTCCTGGGACTGGAGGGGCGGGTCGTCGGCCAGGAGGCGGGGGACGGTGACGAGGGCGTAGCCGCGGCGGCGCAGGCCGTTGATGATGCGGGGGAGGGCGGCGATGGTCTGGGCCCGGGGGCCGCCGGCGTCGTGCATGAGAACGATCGCGCCGGGCTTCGCCCCGGAGATCACCGACTTGACGATCACGTCGGTCCCGGGCTGGCGGAAGTCGGAGGTGTCGATCGTCCAGAGGATGGTGAGCATCTTCAGCTTCTTGGTGATCGCGAGCGTCGTCGTGTTGAACGAGCCGTACGGGGGCCGGAAGAGGTGGGGGAAGGACACGCCGTAGGCGGCGACGCCCCGGGCCTGGTCGAGCAGCTGGGCGACCTGGTCGGCCCGCGAGAGGGCGGCCATCGGGCTGTGGTCCTGGGTGTGGTTGCCGATCACCAAGCCGTCGGCCAGCTCGGTCGAGACGTAGGCGCCGAAGTCCTTGATCGAGCGCCCGACGAGGAAGAAGGTCGCCGGGACGTGCATCCGGCGCAGGACCCCGAGCACCTGCGGGGTGAAGGGCCCGGGACCGTCGTCGAAGGTCAGGGCGATCTCGCGCTTCGCGGCGCTGCCGGCCGTGACGAACCCGGTGTAGGAGAGCGCGCTCTGGATCGCCCGGTCCTCCCGCTGCTGCTCGGCGATCGTCGCCGCGGTTCGCCGCGCCGCCGCGGCCGACCGGACGTCGGCGCCGGTCACCGGCGGGCGCGCCGCCGCCGGCCGGCCGGACGACCCGCCGGAGGAGACGAGGCTCGCGATCCACACGACGACGAGGAGGGCGGCGGCGGCCGCGGTGACCCGCCGGCGCAGGTAGCGCTGGCGGCGGGCCTCGGGGCTCTCGGCTCCGGTCGCGCTCGCGCCGCGGTCGAGTGGGTCGGCGGCCGGAGTCACGTGCACGCATTCTCGCAACTGGGCGCCGGCGGGGGCCGCCCCGGGCCGGGGGGCGGAATACTTCCCCCGATGAGGAGCGCAACCCGCCGGCGCCTGAGCCGCCTTTGTGCGCTGGTCATCGCCCTCGGCGCGCTCGCCGGGTGCACGACCCACGCCCCGCCGCCGATCGCCCCGGCTGAGCTCCAGCTCGCGCGCCAGTTTCCCTTTTTCACCATCTACTGGGTCGGCCCGAACTTCCGGGGCATCCAGCTGACGGCCGCCGACTCCCAGCGCGACTACGACGCCACGGTCGGGATGCGCGTCTACTACGGGACCTGCGGGAAGCCGTCGTCGATCCTCGCGACGAGCGGCTGCCAGCTGCCGGTCGAGATCGCCACCGTCCTCTATCACGCGCACACCAACGAGGGGCTCGGGACGCGGCACGAGGAGGTGATCCGCGGGGTCCCGGCCGAGGTCTTCGCCGGCGGGTCGTCGATCGAGCTCTACGCCGGCCGCCTGGCGATCGACGTCTACGCCGCCAACCCGCGGTTGGCCGCGGCCGCGGCCGCGGCCCTGCGCCCGCTCAACCGCCCGGAGGCCGGGCCGCGGGACCTCCCGCTGCCCCGCTTCGTCGCCGTGGTGCCCGGGAAGAAGGACCCGGTCGACCCGCAGATCAGGGCCCTCGCCGACCGCCTCCAGGCCGCGGCGACGGCGACCGCCGCCCGCCCTCCGCGCAAGCGCGGCTGAGCGCCCGCCGATGCGCCGACCCGGGGCAGGGCTCGCGCTCGCGCTCGCCGGGCTGGCGCTCGCCCCGGCGAGCGCGGCCGGCGCCCCCGGTCGCGCGGTGGTCGCATTCCTGGCGGGCCCCGGCTCCGCGCCCGGGCCCGCCCTCCTCGGCGGCGACCGGCGGGTGGAGGCGCTCGGCCTGATCGACCCGAGCCTGGGTGGCTACGACGATCGCCAGTCCCTCCTCGACCTGACGCAGGGCGCCTGGGTCACCCGCCCGTCCTACCGGCCGAAGCAGCTCGGCCCGATCGTGGTCGGCGCCGACGGCCGCGTCCGGGGCTGGGCGGGGATCGCGGCCCGGGCGGCCGCGGCGAGCGCGCAGATCGAGCCGGGCCTCCTGGCCGCAGCGATCCCCGGGGGCGCCGCCTACGCCGGCGACGGGCGCCGGCCGGGCCCGGAGGCGGTCGTCGCGGCGGACCGGAGCGGACGGGTCGCGGCGGTCTCGCTCGGGCCGGCCGGGACCCTGGCCGCCCGGACGGTCGCCCTGCTCGCGCGCCACGCCCTCGTCGTCGCGTCCGTCCCCGATCTCCCGCGCCTCGACCAGATCCTCGCCCGGCGGCCACCGGGCGTGCTCGTGCTCGTCCTCGAGCGGCCCCAGCCGAGCCTTCTGGGCGCGACGTCCCGGGCCGAGCTCCTGGGCGTCGGCGCGAGCGGCCTGCGCGGCGGCGGCGGGACCCTCGAGACCCCGACGACCCGCCGACCGGGCCTGGTCACCGCGATCGACGTGGCGCCGACCGTGCTGCGCTTCGTCGGGGCGGGGGTGCCGGCGGCCGTGCGCGGGCAGGCGATCACCCGGGCCGGGCGGCGCGACCCGGCCGGCCTCGAGCGACAGCGCGCGCGCCTCGGGGTGATCGACGGGCGGCGCTGGCCGGCGATCGACGCCTTCCTCCTCGCCTGGCTCGGCCTGGTCGTCCTCGGCGGCGCGGTGCGGCGGGGGCGCGGGGTGCGGGGGATGCTGCGGCTCGGCGGGCTGGCGGCGCTCTGGACGCCTTCGACCACGCTCGTCGCCGGGGCCCTCGCCCCGACCCGGCCGGTCGAGCTCGGCGTGGTCGTCGGGGGCGCCCTCCTCCTGGCCGCCGCCTGCGACCGGGCGATCCCCTGGCCGCGGGCCCCGCTGGCGCCGGCGGGGGTCATGGTCGTCGCCTACGTGGTGGACCTCGGGCTCGGCTCGCCGCTGATCTCGGCGTCGATCCTCGGACCGAACCCGATCGCCGGGTCGCGCTTCTACGGGATCGGCAACGAGCTCGAGGCGGCGCTGCCGATCGTGCTCTTCGCCGGCCTCGCGGCCGCTCTGACCCGGCGCCCGCCGGGTGCCCGCGAGGTACGGGCCTTCGCCGTCGTCGGCCTCGCCTTCACCGCCGTCGCCGCCTGGGGCCGGATGGGGGCCGACGTCGGCGCGGTGTTCACGATCGGCGGGGGCACCACGGCCGGAGCGCTGGCCCTGCGCGGCCGGATGACGCGCCGGACGGCGATCCTGGTCTGCGCGGTACCGCTCGCCGGCCTCGTGGCCCTCGCCGGGTTCGACCTGGTCACCCGGGCGGGCGGCCACTTCACGGGGACGGTGCTCGACGCCGGGTCGCTGGGCGACGTGGCCGGGACGATCGGGCGCAAGCTCGCGGACGCGTTCCGGCAGCTGCGCCGGGGGGTGATGCCGATCGACACGGCCGTCTGCCTGGCGGCGGCGGCCTACGTCCTGCGCCGGCCGGCGCGGGTGCTCGCCCCGGTCGGGGGGGCGCCGGCCTGGCGGGCCTTCGTGGTCGGCGGCTTCGCGGCCGGAATGGTCGGCTCGTTGGCCAACGACTCCGGCCCGGTCCTCCTGGTCATCGCGACCTTCGGCGTCGGCTGCGTGCTCGCCTACCTCCACGGCCGCCCGTCCGGGGGCGGGTTCTTACCCGGCTCTTAGACGGGCCTGACAGCCTGGAGAGGGTCATTCGGGCAATGGCGGAGCGGTCCCAGATACTCGTCGTCGACGACGAGCCAGCGGTGAGGCAGGCGCTCTCGCGGGCGCTCGCGCTCGAGCGCTACGGCGTCGCCCTCGCCCCCGACGGCGGGGCCGCCCTCGACCGGCTCGCGGTCGAGCGGTTCGACGTCGTCGTGCTCGACGTGTCGATGCCGAGGATCTCGGGGATCGAGGTCTGCCGGCGGCTGCGGGCGGCCGGGGACCGGACGCCGGTGCTGATGCTGACCGCGCGCGACGGGATCGACGATCGGGTGGCCGGCCTCGACGCCGGGGCCGACGACTACCTGGTCAAGCCGTTCGCCCTGCGCGAGCTGATGGCCCGGGTCCGGGCGCTCCTGCGCCGCCGCGACGACGGCGATCCGAGCAGCGTGCTCAGCTTCGAGGACCTGTCGCTCGACCTCCTGGCCCACGAGGCCCGGCGCGGGGAGGTGCGGATCGAGCTGACGCGGACCGAGTTCTCGCTACTCGAGCTGTTCCTCCGCCATCCGCGCCAGGTGCTGACCCGATCGACGATCTTCGAGCACGTGTGGGGCTACGACTTCGGCGCGGCCTCGAACACCCTGGGCGTCTACATCGGCTACCTGCGGCGCAAGACCGAGGAGGGCGGGGCCCCGCGCCTCCTGCACACGGTCCGCGGGGTCGGCTACATCCTGCGCTCGCCGTGAGCTTCCGGCGGCGGATCACCCTCGCGGCGGCGACCGCGGTGGCGGTCGCGGTGGCGATCGCGTCGCTCCTGACCTACGTGCTGGTCCGCAACCAGCTGCGCGGGGAGATCGACAACTCCCTGCGCAGCCGCGCCCAGGGCTACGTCCACCGGGTCCTGGCGACCCAGCCGGGGGCGACCGGGACGACCGTCGCCGGGCTGCGCGGCCCGGGCGGCGAGGTCGGCGTGATCTTCGACCAGCACCGGGCCGGCGGCCTCCTCGTCGGCGGCCCCGGAGGGCCGAGCCCGGGGCCTCCGCGGGACCCGGCGCTCCACTTCGGGATCTCGGTCCGCCCGGGCGAGGGCGTCGGCTTCGCCCAGGTGGTCAACGACACCGGGTCGGCGGCCAAGCTCCCGGCGAGCCAGGTCGCCCTCCCGGTGACGGCGGCGACCCGGGCGCTCGCCCACACGGGTCGGGGGTCGGTCCTGACCGACGCCGTGGTCGGCGGCCAGCACGTCCGCATCCTGACCGTCGGCTTCGCCCCGGGCCTGGCTGTCGAGATCGCCCGCCCGCTCGGGGAGGTCGACTCGGTGCTCGGGAAGGTGCGCCTCGTGCTGATCCTCCTGACCGCCGCGGGCATCGCCCTGGCGGCCGTGCTCGGCCGGTTCGTCGCCGGGGCGGCGGTCGCGCCGGTGCGGCGCCTGACCCACGCCGCCGAGCACGTCGCGGCGACGCAGGACCTCGGGCGGCGGATCGAGGACGCCGGCCGGGACGAGCTCGGCCGGCTGGCGACTTCGTTCAACGGGATGCTCGACGCGCTCGACGGGACGATGCGCAAGCTCGACGAGTCGGCCCGGGCTCAGCGCCAGCTCGTGGCCGACGCGTCGCATGAGCTCCGCACGCCGGTGACGAGCCTGCGCACGAACATCGAGATCCTCCAGCAGGCGGACGCGCTGCCCGAGGCCGAGCGGACCAAGCTCGTGGCCGACGTGGTCGAGCAGCTCGAGGAGTTGAGCGCCCTGGTCGGCGACCTGATCGAGCTCGCCCGGGACGACGAGCGCGAGCAGGCCCCGGAGGAAGTCCGCCTCGACACGCTCGTATCCGAGGCGGTGACCCGGGCGATCCGCCACGCCCCGGACGCCCGCTTCGACGTCGAGCTCGAGGAGACCGTGGTCAGCGGCGTCCCGGCCCGACTGGACCGGGCGGTCAACAACGTGCTCGACAACGCCGTCAAGTTCGCCGGGACGGAGCGGCCGATCGAGGTCCGCCTGGCCGGCGGGGAGCTGACCGTCCGCGACCACGGCCCGGGCATCGAGGCCGGGGACCTCCCCCACGTGTTCGATCGCTTCTACCGGGGCGCGAGCGCCCGCGCGCTCCCGGGGAGCGGGCTCGGCCTGGCCATCGTCCGCCAGGTCGTCGACCTCCACCAGGGGCAGGTGGCGATCGAGCCGGCGGCGGGCGGGGGTACGCTGGCCCGGCTGCGGCTGCCGACGATCTAGTGGACTAGCGGCAGGCGGTCAGCCCGGCGGCCCGGAGCGCGGCCGTGGCCGGGGCGAAGGCGGACGGGCGGAAGCTCAGCGGGTCGCGCTCGACGGCGGTGAGGGCGGCGTCGAGGGCGGCGTAGATGCGATCGAGGCGATGGCGCTGGCCGGCGGGGGAGCCGATCAGCCGGAGGTCGCTGAGCTCCTGGCGCACCTCGGCGACGTAGGCGTCGACGTAGCCGGCCATCCGCTCCGGGCGCGCGAGCCGCGACGACGTGGGGGGCGGCGAGGCGGGCGACGCGGCCGGCGCTCGCCGCGCAGATGGCGTTGCCCCGGCGCTGGAACTCGGCCTGGGGGATCGGCGACGGCGCGCAGCCGAGGAGGCCGACGACGGCGGCGAGAGCGGGCGGGACGAAGCGGAGGGTCATGTCCCGCCGCCGCCGCAGCCGCCGACCCGCACGCAGGCGATCACCCCGGCCGGGGTCTGGGCCCGCCCGACGTGGATGCGGGGCAGGGTCAGGGGGGCGCTCGACGACTCGGTCGTCCCGCCGTTGGTGGTCACGGCGAGGACGAACCCGGCCCGGCGAACCTCGGCGACGACGGCGGCGTCGTAGGCGCCGTAGGGGTAGGCGAAGAAGTAGACGAAGTGCCCGAGGACCCGCTGGAGGTCGCGGCGGGACCCGTCGACCTCGGCCCGCATCTCGGCGAGGGGGATCGCGTTCAGCGGGACGTGCGTGCGGGTGTGGGCGCCGACGTCCATCCCGGCGGCGTCGAGCCGGCGGACCTGGGTCTCGTTGACGAAGCCCTGCTCGTGGTAGCGCCCGGTGATGATGTAGAAGGTGGCCACCATGTGCAGGCGCAGGAGGACCGGGAGGATCTGCTGGACGTCGTCGACGTAGCCGTCGTCGACGGTGATCATCACCGGCTTCGACGGGAGGCGGGCCCCGTCGAAGAGGGCGTGGAAGAGCTCGGCCTGGGTGATCGTGTGATAGCCGCCCCGGGCGAGGGCGGCCATCTCGGCGGCGAAGACGTCCGGCTCGACCGTCTCGTCGGGGATCGACTTCGTGTACTCGGTGAGGAACTTGTGGACCCGGTGGTAGGTGAGGATCGGGACGCGGACACTCCGGGCCGCAGCGCCGGCGGGAAGGACGAGCGCCTCGACCGACCGCGGCCCGGAGGCGACCGGCGCCCGGGCGGCCGCCGGGGCCGGCCGGTTGCCGGCCCTCGCCACCGGCGAGCCGGCCGACGAGCCGCATCCGGCGAGGACGAGGGCGAGGGCGGTCAGCGCGGCGAGGCCTGCGGCCGCCGCACGTCGGCTCACTCGGCGGTCCCCGGGGAGGCCGGAGGCCGGGCGTCGCGCTCCGGGGGGACGGCGGCCGTTTCGGCCGGCGGCGGCGGCCGTCCCCGAGCCCCCGCCGGCCGCCCCGCGGCGTCATCGTCGCCCTCCTCCGCCTCGTCGTCCTCGTCGTCCTCGTCGTCGAGGAACGGCTCGGCCGGGCCGCCGCGGCTCTTGAACAGGGCGGCGCCCCCGGCGACGAGGAGGACGAGCGCGAGCGGGGCGCCGAAGGTCAGGAGCGCCGGCGTGCCGCCGCTCGAGCCGGCCGCAGCGCCGACCGCCGCGACGCTGATCGGGTGTCCGGCGTGGGCGGCCAGGGCCCCGACGGCCGGGATCGCCGCCCGGGCGAGCCGGTCGGAGCCGGTCCCGGGCGGGATCGTCCGCCCGGCGAGGACGCTCGCCGGGCCGGTCCCGCTGACGCCGAAGCCCTGGGGCATGACCACGAGCAGGAGCGCCTTCGTGTTGAAGGAGATCTCCCGGTCGAGGAAGTCCGCGTACTGCTGGGGCTTGCCGAACAGGCCGGGCACGGCGCCGAGGTCGGTCGGGGCCGAGATGATCGCCACCTTCAGGGGGTAGCCGGCCGCCTTGGCCCGGGCCACCGTCGTGTTGAGGGCGGCGCCGACGTTGGGCGAGACCTTGAACTGGAAGGGCAGGAAGGTGTCCTGGATGAGCAGGTAGTCGCTCGCCGGGTCCCCGTCGGCCCGGGCGGCCGGCGGGGCGAGGATGAGGGCCAGCGCCGCCAGCGCGGCCGCGAGGCGAGTCGGTCGGATCGGCCTCATGGACCCGGCCAGCCTAGTCGGTCTTCCGGGCCCGCGGTCCCGCCTAGAGGCCGGGAGGGAAGCCGTAGGAGGCGTGGGGCGGGACGAACCCGGCGATCTCGAGGACGATCTCCAGGTGGGGCGCCAGCGACGATCGCCGACGGGTCCCCGGCCACCGCCCGACCGTCGACGTAGGCCCGGACGGCCCCGCCCCCGAAGCCGGCCAGGCGGGTCGCCGAGAGGGGCTGGCCCCACAGGGCGAAGAGGTCGCCGAGGCGCCGGCGCGGGCCCCCGGCGGCGACCTCGACGACCCCGGTCGGGTCGCGGGTGATCAGCGGGTAGAAGCACCGGCCGCCGCCGATCCGCGCGCCGTCGGCCCGGGCGCCGGCGACCCCGATCCCGGGCGGGACGAGGACGACGTGGCGGTGGGCGAACAGCTCGACGTGGACGCCCCGGCGGGGCCCGACCGCCGGACCGCAGGCCAGGCCGACGGCCGGCGGGACGGCCGGGGCCGGCGGCCGGTAGCCGGGGCCGGGCCCGACGGTCAGGGGCACGTAGCCTTGGTCGGTCCCCCCGGCCGCCGGGCGCCGCCCCCGGCGGCCGGGCCGCCGCCCCGGGCCGCCCCGCCGCAGCCGGCGGCGCCGCCGGCGACGGCCGCGAGGCCGAGCGTCGCGGCAAGGACGGCCGTGACCCGGCGGCCGGCTACGGGTCGACCCTGACCGAGCGCGCCCGGCTCGCCGTCGCCGCGTACGGGTACCCGGCGACGCCGCCGGCCGGGATCGCCACCCGGAAGGTGTAGACGATCGGGATCGTCGTGCGCCGGAACGTGTAGTGGTAGGCGAACCGCCCGTCCGGGGCCCGGGCCCGCGCCTTGTCGAACGTCCGCCACCGGCGCCCGTCCCGGTACTGGATCTCGAGCGGCAGGCCGGATCGCCGGGATGTAGCCGCCGAACACGGCTCCGGTGTAGGTGATCGTCTGCCCGTTGCGCACCCGGGCCGGCCGGATCGTCAGCCCGATCGCCGGCGTCACCTCGAGCGCGGCCACCGCGCTCGCCGACGGGGCGCTCGCGTCGGTGGTCGCCCGGTAGGTCAGGGTCAGCTCCCGCGACGGCCCCGGCGCCAGCGGCATCGAGAAGCTCCCGTCCGCGCCGCTCCGCAGCACGACGGTCGCCGGGGGCCCCGGCTCGCCCCGGCGGGCGACCGACGCGTCGATCGCCGCCCCGGCCACCGGATGGCCGGCGCAGGCCAGCCTCCCCCGGAGGGTCGCCCCGGCCCCGAGGCGGACGTGGACGACCCCGCTCGATCCGAACCCGGCCGTCAGGTGGGGCGTCGCGCAGCCGCCGCCGCTTCCGTTCGCCACATGCCCGGTCGCGGCCCCTCCTCCCGGCGAGGTGCCCTTGCCCGCCCCGGTCAGGCCGCCGCTCTGGGCGGTGACCGACCCGCCGGCCACGACGTTCCCGTTCTGGTCGGCCACCGGACCGGCCAGGGCCGACCGGGCCGGCGTCGACCCGGCCTGGTCGTAGGCGGTCACCTCGACCGCGAGCATCCGGTAGTCGTCGGCGGCCACCGGGACGTAGACGCTGCCCGTCGCCCCGGGGATCGCCTGGCAGCTCGACGGGGTCGAGTCACAGCGCAGCCACTGGTAGGCGTAACCCCGCGCGACCGGGTTCCA
Organism: uncultured Solirubrobacterales bacterium; assembly: GCA_963817865.1. GTDB lineage: Bacteria > Actinomycetota > Thermoleophilia > Solirubrobacterales > Solirubrobacteraceae > Palsa-513. The sequence continues at coordinate 53,286 of CAWFQO010000018.1, forward strand.
CGTCCCCGGGTCGGCGACCAGCCGCTGGCCGTGGGCCATCACCCCGGTGACCAGCGGGACCCCGCCCTCCGGGGCGTTCCGGGTCACGATCGTACCGCTGTAGACCGGGGTCGAGTTCCCGGCCGCGTCGTCGACCGACACGCTGACCGTGTGCGTCCCGTCGGCGAGCGCGCTCGTGTCGAGCGCGAGGTCGGCGTGGGTCGCCGACAGGCACGGCCGCTGGTAGACGAAGTCCCGCTCCCCGTCGCTCCTCAGCCCGAGCGACTCGCACTGGCCGCCGTTGTCGTCGATCACCCGGTCGATCACCGGCTTCCCGTCCACGCTGAGCCCGGCCGAGTAGACGCCGCTCCCGTCGTCGGTCGCCGCGAAGCGGAGGTCGGCCGACCCGGTCAGCGTCCCCCCGGCGACGAGCGAGCCGCCGACGTTCGACGGCGCCGGGCCGACGTCGTCCTCGAGCGTCAGGTCGGCGGCGTAGAGGTCGGCCTCGGCCGCGTAGCCCGGCGACGGCGGGCACGCCTGTCCGTCCGCCCCGATGCAGAACGCCTCCATCAAGAGGAGCGACGGCCCCGGGCCGGCCGGCCCGACCGTCACCCGGTTGCCCGGGTCGAAGCCGCTGGCGGCGATGCCGAGGCCGGCGCACGCGAGGTTCGCCGCGCACCCGTCGATCTGCCCGGCCGCCCCGGCCGTCAGGTCGAGAGTCGCGAGCACGGTCGCGTAGGTCGCGTTCGGCCCGACCCCGCCCGGGACCGCCTCGTGGCGGTAGAGCGTCGCCCCGACCAGGGCGAGGTTCGGCGCCGTGGCGAACGACCAGACCGCGTGGCTCGTGTTCGTCGGGTGGGCGAAGGACCCGTCGAGGGCCGCGACCAGGGCGTCGGTCGCCGTCCCGCACTCGTCGAGGACCTCGGCCGACGGATCGCTCGCCGTCCCCGCCCACCCGTCGATCGGCGCGACGAGGCCGTTTGGGCGGTGACACGAGTACACGTGGTAGCGGGCGGCGCTCGCCGTCCCCGCCCCCAGCGCCCCGAGGAGGCCGCCGGCCAGCATCCCCACCACCGTCCGTCGCCGCCGCCCCATCCGCGCTCCTCCTCCGCCCTCGCCCTCGTCCGCTCGCCGCTCATGACCACCGCCGTCACCCGGGTATCTCGTCCCTGCTTGATCCGACGGCGGCGGACGAGCGGGACGGGACCGGCGCGACGGCCGTACCCGCGACCTTATCGCTCACACGCACGCCTGTGACCCTCACACCCCGGCGTAGCCGGCGGCCACCCGCTCGACCGACCCGGCGTAGGACCCGCCGAAGAGGACGGCATGGACGAGCAGCGGGAAGAGCTGCCAGAGCCCGATCCGCCCCTCCCACCCGGCGGCCAGGGGCGCCGCCTCGGCGTAGGCGTCGATCACACCGGGCGGCGGCCCGCCGAACAGGGCGAGCATGGCCAGGTCGACCTCCCGGTGGCCGCCGTGGGCCACCGGGTCGATCAGCCAGGGCCGCCCGTCGCGCCCGGCGAGGACGTTCCCGCTCCAGAGGTCGCCGTGCACCCGGGCCGGCGGCTCGGCCGGCCCGGCCAGGTCCCCGATCCGCTCGCACACCCGCTCGAGCGCCCGCCGCCCCCGGGCCGAGAGCCCGGCCTTCCCGATCAGGGGCGCCAGGCGCCGCTCGGCGTAGAACTCCGGCCAGGTCGGGAGCGGGTCGTTCGGAAGGCAGAGCCGGCCGATCCGCAGCGGCCCGGGCCCCCCGAACCCGTCGGCCCCGGCCATGTGCACGACCGCCAGACCCCGGCCGAGCTCGGCCGCCCCCGCTCCGTCCAGGCGCCCGGCGTCGACCCAGTCCAGCTCCAGAAAATCCTCACCGACCGCGAGCACGTCCGGAACCCGCAGCCCCCCGGCCTCCCCCAGCCAGCGCAGGCCCGCCGCCTCCGCCGCGTACTCGCCCGGACCGGGGTCGGCCCGGGTCTTGACGAACGATCGCCGCCCGTCGGACCAGACGACCTGCCACGCCTCGTTGATGTCCCCGCCCGCCACCCGCCGGACCGAGGCCGGCTCGCCCCGGGCGAGCGCCTCAGGCGGCAGGGGCACGCAGGGCGTCGAGGAGGCCGCGGCAGGCCGCCTCGATCAGGTCGAAGGACTCGCCGAAGCCCCGCGCCCCACCCGAGTACGGGTCGGGCACGTCGAGGTCGACCGCCCCCGCGCTCGCCGGGTCGAACTCCCGCAGGAGCCGGACCTTGGCCCGGGCCTCCTCCCCCGGGGCCATGCCCAACAGCTCGGACCGGTTGAACCGGTCCATGGCCACGATCAGGTCGAACTCGTCGAAGTCGCGTGCCCGGACCTGGCGGCCCTTGCCGGCGAGCGTGTAGCCCCGCTCGGCCGCCGCGGCCGCCGCCCGCCGGTCGGGTGGGCGCCCGACATGCCACGGGCCGGTCCCCGCGCTGTCGAGCTCGATCTCCCCGGCGAGCCCGGCCTCGGCGACCAGCTTGCGCATGACCGCCTCCGCCGACGGCGACCGGCAGATGTTGCCCAGGCAGACGAAGAGGATGCGCACTACTTGCCGCCGAGCTCGAGCACGGCGAGGAACGCCTCCTGGGGCACCTCGACCCGGCCGATCTGCTTCATCCGCTTCTTGCCCTCCTTCTGCTTCTCGAGCAGCTTCCTCTTGCGCGAGATGTCGCCGCCGTAGCACTTCGCGATCACGTCCTTGCGGTACGCCTTGACCGTCTCCCGCGCGATCACGTGGGCCCCGATCGCCGCCTGGATCGGGACGTCGTACTGCTGGCGCGGGATCTTCTTGCGCAGCCGCTCGGTCAGGAGGCGCCCGAGGTCGTAGGCCTTGTCCTTGTGGGTGATCATCGACAGCGCGTCGACCTGGTCCCCGGCCAGCAGCACGTCGAGCTTGACCAGGTTCGACGGGCGCATCCCGGTCAGCTCGTAGTCGAGCGACGCGTAGCCCCGCGTCCGCGACTTCAGCTGGTCGAAGAAGTCGAGCACGATCTCGGCCAGCGGCAGCTCGTAGGTCAGCTGGACCCGTTCGGGCGAGAGGAAGTGCATCGCCTCGTGGTTGCCCCGCCGCTCCTGGCAGAGCTCCATGATCACCCCGATGTACTCCTTCGGGCTGATGATCGTCGCCCGGATCATCGGCTCCCGGATCTCCTCGATCCGCATCGGGTCGGGCATGTCGGACGGGTTGTGGACCTCGACCTCCTCCCCGCTGGTCAGGGTCAGCTCGAAGCCGACCGACGGCATCGTGGCCAGGAGCTCGAGGTCGTACTCCCGCTCGAGGCGCTCGCGGACGATGTCCATGTGCAGGAGGCCGAGGAACCCGGCCCGGAAGCCGAAGCCGAGGGCGTCCGACGTCTCGGGCTCCCACCAGAGGGCCGCGTCGTTGAGGGTCAGCTTCTCGAGCGCGTCGCGCAGCTCGGGGAAGCGGTCGGAGTCGATCGGGAAGAGGCCGCAGAAGACCATCGGCTTGACCTCCCGGTAGCCGGGGAGCGCCTCGCTCGCCGGGTCGACGCGCGTGGTCAGGGTGTCGCCCACCCGCAGCTGGGTGACGTCCTTGATCCCGGTGATCACGTAGCCGACCTCCCCGGCCCGGAGCTCGGGCGCCGAGACCATCTGCGGGCTGAAGAAGCCGATGTCGTCGATCTCCGCCTGGGTCCCCCCCGCCATCGCCCGGATCGCCGCCCCCTTGCGGAAGACGCCGTCGACCACGCGGACGTAGGCGATCACCCCCCGGTACTGGTCGAACTCGCTGTCGAAGATCAGCGCCCGGGCCGGCGCCTCCGGGTCGCCCGCGGGCGGCGGCACCCGCTCGACGATCCGCTCGAGGATGTCCTCGACCCCGGCCCCGGTCTTGCCCGAGATGCGCAGGATCTCCTCGGCCGGGTCGCCCAGGAGGTCGACGATCTCCTCGGCCACCCGCTCCGGCTCGGCCCCGGGCAGGTCGATCTTGTTCAGGCACGGGATCAGCTCGAGCCCGGCCTCGACCGCCATGTAGGTGTTGGCCAGGGTCTGGGCCTCGACCCCCTGGGAGGAGTCGACCACGAGCACCGCTCCCTCGCACGCGGCCAGCGACCGCGACACCTCGTAGGTGAAGTCGACGTGGCCGGGCGTGTCGATCAGCTGGAGCTGGTAGGTCTCCCCGTCCCGGGCCGCGTAGTTGACCCGGACGGCCTGGGCCTTGATCGTGATCCCCCGCTCCCGCTCGAGGTCCATCGAGTCGAGCACCTGGGCGCGCATCGCCCGCGGGGAGACCGTCTCGGTCAGCTCGAGGATCCGGTCGGCCAGGGTCGACTTCCCATGGTCGATGTGGGCGATGATGCTGAAGTTGCGGATGTGTGCCTGGTCGGCCAAGGGCGTGGGGTCGGTCGGAGTCGGCTGCGCTGACCTCTGCCGCCGGCGGGGAGCGGACGGTCGCGCGCAGGGGTGCCCCATACAGGGTAGGTGGTCGGGTGTCGCTCGGCTGTGGGACGGCGCGGCCGGGATGGGATGCGAGGCAGGCTTGGTATGGTATGGGTGTGGCCCATGGGCGGCGTCATGCGGGATCGAGCGGGGGCGGCGCTGGTGTCCCTGACGGGACGCGTCGCGTCGGCGACGTCGACCGGGTCGTGGTCGGCGACCGCGGTCGGATCGTGCTCCCGGCGGCGGTCCGGGCCCGCCTCGGACTGACCCCGGGGACGCGGCTCCTCGTCAGCGTCGACCCCGACGGCTCGCTCCGGCTGCGCCCGTACCGGGCGGTCGCCGACGCCGGCCGCGGCCTGCTCGCCGGGCTCGGCGGCCCCGGATCGATGGTCGACGAGCTCGCGCGCGAGCGGCGGGCCGCGGCCGCCGCCGAGGACGCCCGCGGATGAGCCCCGCCCCGGACCGGGCCCCCGTCCTCGACGCCTCGGCCCTGCTCGCCTACCTCAGCGACGAAGCGGGCGCCGGGCTGGTCGCCGAGGCGATCGCCGGCGGGGTCGCCATGTCTTCCGTCAACCTCGCCGAGGTGCTCAGCCGCGCCGCCGATCGCGGGGCCGACCCTGCGGCGCTCGCCGACGACCTCGCCGCCCGCGGGCTGCTCGGGGGGGCGATCGTCGTGGAGCCGTTCACCTCGGACGACGCGGTCGACGTCGCCCGGCTGCGTCCGCTCACCCGGGCCGCCGGCCTGTCGCTCGGCGATCGCGCCTGCCTGTCCCTCGCCCGTCGCCTCGGCGCCCGGGCGATGACGGCTGACGTGGCCTGGACCGAGATCGAGCGCGCCGCCGGCGTCGAGCTGACCCGGATCCGCTGACCGCGGTCCGGGTGGCGGTCCGGGCGGCGGCGGGCGAGCCTAGGCGAGCGCGATATGCCGGATCAGCGCGGTCGCCGCGCCGTGGGGCGCATCCGTCTGCTGGGCGCTGCTCGTCAGGGTCAGGCGCTTGACCGCCCCGCCGCGCACGCGCAGCCGAACCGTCCTACGGACCCCGGCCGGGAGGCTGACCCGCGCCGTGGTGGTGGCGGCGGTCCGGGCGGCCGCGGCCCCGCGTACGGCGATCGTCAAGGTGCAGGCCTCGCTACAGGCGACCGTCACGGCCAGCCCCGAACTCGCGACCGTCCGGGCCGACTGGTGGCCGGCGACGGTGATCGTCTGCGTGAGCCGCGCTCCGGTCGGGACGGGGGGCGGGGTCGAGGTCGAGCGGTTGGTCGAGAGCCCGGCCTGCGACCCTGAGCCGGGTGGCGGCGCCGGCGCAGCCGCGATCGTTCCGGCCGGGGCGAGCGGCGGCGTCGGGGTCGAGCTCGGGGTGGGCGGCGCCGGCGGCGCGGCGACGTTCGCGGGGAGGACCGGGGCGGTCGGGGCCGACGTGCGCGGCTCCGACGGGCCGCCTGGGTTGGTCGCGGTCACGGCCACCCGCAGGGCGTACCCGACGTCGGGCGCCCCCGGTGTGTACGCGCTGGCCGTCGCCCCGGCGATCGGGGCGCACCCGGCGCCGGCGGCGTCGCACGCGAGCCACTGGTAGGCGTAGCTCAGCGGAGCATCGGCCACCGACCACGCACCGGGATTCGCCTGGAGGCTCGCGCCGGCGGCGGCGGTGCCGGAGAGCGTCGGCGGCGACAAGTTCCACGGGGCGATGACCGCCGGGGTCCGCGCCCGCCACTGGAAGCTCCCCCGGAGCGCCGGCACCCCGTGCTCGCAGTGCTGGACGAAGGTGACGCCGGCGTCGAGGAGGTTGCCAGCCGGGTCGAAGTTGACGTCGGTCACGGTGAACTGGCCGGACAGCTCGTTGCACCCGCGTCCGTTCCCGTCGACCTCGAGCCCGGTCCCGCCGTTGGCGAACGGGGCCCGGGCCGCCTGCGTGTACGTGGCGCCGGGCACGAGGATGTCGTTCTTGCCGGGGACGAAGCTGGCCGTCATGTAGGTCCCGTCGTAGCCGCTGACCGAGAACCTCACCGCCTCGCGTGTCCCGGAGGCGACGATGTTCGCCGTGGTCTCGTCATAGGAGCTGTTGACCCCGCCGCCGATGAAGTCGCCCGGGTCGCTCTGGAGGTCCATCCTCGTCGTCCCGCCGTAGGCGAACCCGGACAGCGGGACGTCGACCTCGCTCGAGTCGGCCATCGTCACGGCCAGGTAGGCGCCCGCGCTCGTACCCGGACTCGTCGGGGCGTACCGGGCGAAGACGTCGCACCCGGACGCCGCAGCCACCGTCGTCCCGGTGCACTGGTCGAGTCGGATCGAGTAGTCCGCCGCCCCCGGGCCGGCGAGGGCAACGCCGGCGATCTGCCGGTCGGTCGGGCCGGCGAAGATCCGGATCGGGACGACGCGCGCCGGGCGCCCGATGTCGATCCCCGGCCAGAGGACGCTCGACGGCTGGGCGTACGGTCTCGTCCCGCTCGACGGCTCGTTGACCCGCACCTCGCCGAACACGGCCGGGCCGCCCTGGCTCTCGCAGTGCGCCTCGTAGAGGAGCCAGAGCCGGTCGACGGTCCCGGTCGCGTCGAGATGGACGTCGCGCACGCTGAAGCGCCCGTACTCCTGGTTGCACCCGCCGCCGTTGCCCGAGACGTCGATCCCGGCCTGACCGGCGGTCTCGAACGGGTAGCGCGTGGCCGTCGTGTACTCGCCCGGCTGGAGGGTCTGCCCGGCCGGCGCGGCAAAGCTCAGGGTGAAGTTCGATCCGTTGCCGCTGACCGTGACGACCGTCGTACTCATCCCGTTCGGATAGCCGGAGCTCACCGAGATCGACCCGGTGTCGGAGTCGAACCGGTAGGCGTGACCCCCGGTCACCCAGCTCCCGGTCTCACCGACCACGGTCACCGACCCGGTCACCGGCCCGGCCAGCGCCGCCGGCGCCCAGATCCCCAGCCCGGCGAGCGCCCCTGCCAGCACCCCGATCCGGCGGGGCGCCGCGAACCTCCTCCGGGAGGACAGAATGCGCATCCCGTTCCCATCGACCGATCCCCCGCCGGCCTTTATCGCCGGCGGCCCTACCATGCGCGGGGTGGCGAAGATCAGCATCGACCGCGAGGAGGCCTGGGCCCTCCTGACCGAGTGGGTCGCGTCGGAGTCGCTGCGCCGACACTGCCTGGCCGTCGAGGCGGCGATGCGCGCCTACGCGGCCCGGGCGGGCGCCGACGAGGAGCTCTGGGGGGTGACCGGCCTCCTCCACGACGCCGACTACGAGCGCTTCCCCGACCTGACGACCGGCCATCCGCGGATGATCATCGCCGAGCTCGAGCGCCGGGGGGCCCCGGCGGCAATGGTCCGGGCGATCGCCGCCCACGCCGAGTCGCTCGGGGTCGAGCCGGAGGCGCCGATCGAGCGGACGCTGGTCGCGGTCGACGAGCTCTGCGGGTTCCTCCTCGCCTGCGCCGTCGTCCGGCCGACCGGGATCCACGGCCTCGAGCCGAAGTCGGTGCGCAAGAAGCTCAAGCAGCCGTCGTTCGCCGCCGCGGTCAACCGCGACGACGTCCGCCGGGGGGCCGAGGAGCTCGGCCTCGACTTCGACGAGCACGTCGCCCAAGTCATCGCCGCGCTCGAGCCCCACGCCGCCGCCCTCGGGGTGGACGGGGCGCGGTAGCGTGGGCACCGGGCGGCGCAACACCCTTCCACCGACTAACCGAGGAGAACGACCGATGGCATTGGAGATCCGCTTTCTGGGGCAGTCGTGCTTCGAGCTGAAGGCCGAGGGCACGACCGTGTTGATCGATCCCTTCCTCACCGGGAACCCGAAGGGGGCGGCCCGGGCCGAGGACATGGAGCCGGACGTGATCCTCCTCACGCACGGGCACGCCGACCACCTCGGCGACACGGTCGAGATCGCCAAGCGCACCGGGGCGACCGTGGTGGCGATCAAGGAGCTCGCCGACGAGATCGCCGGGGACGGCGTCGAGAGCGTGCTCGACCCGCTCTTCGGCGGGACCGTCACGTTCGACTGGGGCTCGGTCAAGATGGTGGCGGCCGTGCACAGCGGCGTCACCCCGAAGGGCACAGTCCACCCGCCGGCCGGCCTCCTGATCGAGTTCGCCGGCCGGCTGATCTACCACCTCGGGGACACGGCGCTCTTCTCCGACCTCAAGCTGGTCGGACGCAAGGGCCGGCGGATCGATCTGGCCATCGTGCCGATCGGCGGCCACTACACGATGGACCGCTTCGACGCGGTGGTCGCGGTCGAGCTGATCGCTCCCGATCTCGTCATCCCGTGCCACTACGACACGTTCCCGGCGATCGAGGCCGACCCGCAGGCGTTCAAGGCCGACGTCCAGCAGGCCGGCTTCGCCGAGGTCGCCGTCCTCGAACCGGGCGGCTCGCACACGCTGCGCTGACCCCCCGGTGGGTCAGCCGCGGGCGACCCGGGCGGCGACGAGCCGCTGGACCTGCCTGGCCTCGGGCACGCGCATGCGCAGGACGGCCCGGACGTAGAGCCAGAGCCCGCCGGCCGCGGCCGCGCCGACCGTGATGACCTGGGCCGGGACCGAGCGGCCGAGGAGGAAGTCGAGCGCCGAGTAGATGACATAGGCCCCGGCGGCCATGACGAGCGAGGCGGCGGCGATGCGGGCGGTGATCATGATCGTCTGGTGCGCTTCGAGGCGGCCGGCGAGCTCGCGGCGCAGGTACACGGCCTGCAAAGCCGTCATCAGAGCCGAGGCGACCGCCGTCCCGATCACGAGCCCGGCGATCCCGAGCGGCTTGTAGAGGGCGAGCGAGACGATCACGTCGGCGACCATGTTCACGGCGGCGAGCTTGGTCGGCATCCACGTCTTCTGGAGCGAGAAGAACGTCCGCGTGAGGAGGAGGTTGAGGCCGGAGAAGGGGAGGCTGAAGGCGAACCAGAAGAGCGCGGTCGAGACCCGGTGGGTGTCGGCCGGCGTGAACGACCCGTGCTGGAAGACGAGCCGGACGATCGGCGTGCTCAGAACGAGGATGAACGCGGCGGCCGGAACGAGGAGGAGGTTGATCTGACGCAGGCCGGTGCTCATCGTCGCGCGGAGCCCGTCGAGGTCGCGACGGGCGGCGAGGGCGCTGAGGGCGGGGAAGATGACCGTGGCCACGGCGACGGAGAACATGCCCTGGGGGAGCATGTAGATGCGGAAGGCCGCGTCGATCGACCGGGGGGCCTCCTTGGAGACGAGCGTCCCGAGCGAGGAGTTGATCAGGAGGTCGAAGTTGATGATCCCGAGGCCGAGGCAGACGGGGACCATGAGCTTGAGCACGCGGACGACCCGCTCGTCGCGCCAGTCGAAGGCGAACTCGAAGCGGAAGTCGATCAGCCGCAGGGCGTAGGCGGCCATCCCGAGCTGGACGACCGTCCCGGCGAGGACCCCGATCGCGTAGGCGTAGAGCTGGTCGGGGCCGTGGAAGTGGCCGCGGAGGCCGATCAGGACGGCGACGATGACGACGTTCCAGACGAGCGGGGCGATCGCCGGGATCGAGAAGTGGTCGTAGACCTGGAGGATCCCGACGACGAGCCCGTTGATCCCGAGGAGGATGACGATCGGAAAGAGGACCTTCGAGAGCCCGACGGTCAGGCTGGTCAGCTGATGGTCGAAGGCGTGGCCGGTGAACAGGGGCATGACGAGGCCGGCGGCGAGGACGAAGAAGGCGGTGATCGCCCCGAGGACGACGAGGATCACGAACAGGAGGGTCGAGGCGAGGCGGAACGCCTCCTGGCGGCGCTTCTGCTCGAGGAGCTCGGTGAACACGGGGACGAAGGCGGCGGAGAGGGCGGCGTCGGCGAAGAGCGACCGGACGAGGTTCGGGACCTGGAAGGCGATCGTGAAGGCGGAGAACGGGCCGGTCGCCCCGAAGTAGCTCGAGGCGACGATCTCCCGGACGAGCCCGGCGATCCGGGAGAGCCCGGTCGCGAAGGAGAAGATCGCCGTGTTCCGAGCGACTCGGCGCGGGGCGGACCCGACTGGAGGGGTGTCGCCGGGGGCCGTTCTGCCTCGTCCGGGGAGCGGGTTCGGGTCGGCGACGGGCCCGGCGAGCGGGCGGGCGGACCGGCGGTCGGCCGGGGCTGGGGCACCCGGGGCCCCCGGGGCGACGAGGCCCGGGCGGGGCCGGGGGACCGGGGGCCGGGGGTGGCCTGCGCGGAGGGCCCGCTGCTCGGCCCGCAGGCGCCGGCGCTCGTCCCGGGCGTCGCTCGAGTCGTCGGGGGCCATCAGGGGTCTTCAGCCGTCCGGCGGACGCGCGGTGGCCGGCCCGCGAGGGGGCGGATGAACGGCGTGGGCCACCGGCGCTATAGTACGCGGCGCTGCGGCTGACGGCTGCGGGCATTCGATCATGGCCAACATCCCCTCCCAGAAGAAGCGCATCCTCCGGTCCGAGCGCGAGCGCCTGGAGAACCGCCGTTACACGTCGGCGATCAAGACGTACTTCCGCCGGCTCGAGGCGGCCGTCGCCGCCGGGGAGGCGGAGCGGGCGTCGGCCGAGCACCGGACGCTGGTCTCGAAGATCGACAAGGCCGTCAAGGCCGGCGCCCTCCACCGGAACACCGGGGCCCGCAAGAAGTCCCGGGCCGCGCGCGTCGCCAGCGGCAGCTGAGCCTTAGGCGGCCGGATGGCCGGCTCCCGCAGTGTCCCCCAGGCGCGGACGCGCGCGGCGTCGGGCCGGGCGCCCGGTCAGGCTTGGGCGGGAGCGGATCCGGCGTCGTCAGGCGGATGCTCGTCGAGCCAGGCCTGCGCCGCCGCGGCGGCGTCCCGCACGAGCGCCGCCCGGTCGGCATCGGGGGCCGGGCGGTCGATCACGCCGAGGTCGAAGAGGATCAGGAGCACGGACTCGGTCGGGCTCCGGGCCCAGCGCCACGGCTCCGGTACCCGGTCACCCGGCGCCGACGTCGCCACCCACTCGATCAACGCGCGCTCTCTGGGCTGAACCTGGCGGGCGGGCGGCTCCGCCCCGGCCGGCCGCGGCCGCAGATGATCCATTCGGGGAGAATCGCAGATCGTCGCGGGCGGGCGATCGGGGCTGACGCTCGTCGCGTCTGCGCCGAAGCCCGACCGGTGCATCGCACGCCCCGACACACGCCCGCGACGGGCGGCCATCGGCGCCGGCCACCCACCCTCATCTCGACCCGCGCGATCGCGGGGGCCGTCAGGCGGCGATCGCGGCGATCGCCCGCAGCCCGAGCGTGTCCGATCCGAGCTCGGACGCCCCGCGCGAGTCGAGCTCGAGATCGGCCAGGGTGACGAGCGCGCGGCGCAGGCGGATGGAGTCGGTGCGCCGGACGTCGGCGATGAAGCGGTCGGCGGCCTTGGGCGGCATCCGCAGGCCGCGCTTGATCTCGGCGGGCGGCTGACCGGCCTCGAGGCAGACGGCGACGCCGAGGGCCTCGCGGACGCGCTTGGTCATCCAGAACGACATCCCCTCGAGCCGCTCGCCCTGGGCGCGCAGGCGCAGGTAGAGGCGGGCGGCGGCCGGCCCGTCGCCGGCGACGAGGGCGTCGGCCAGCCCCCAGAGCTTCCGGTCGGCCCCGCCGGTGGCCAGCTCGGCCACGGCGGTCGCGTCGAGCCGGGCGCCGTCGAGGCAGAGGGCCAGCTTCTCGAGCTCGCGCGCCAGGCGCTGCTGGCGCTCGCCGACCTGGGCGACGAGGGCGCGGGCGGCCGCGGCGTCGACCTCGATGCCGAGCGCGCGGGCCTGGGCCTGGACCCACTTCGGGAGGTCCCAGGGCTTGACCGTCGCCTGCTCGGAGATGTCCCCGCCGGCGCCGCTGACCGCGGCGTGGAGCCGGGCCGGGGCCTTGGCCCGGCCCTCCTCGCGGGCGAAGAAGGCGACCGTCGTCTCGGGGGACATCGAGGCCATCACCCCGGCCAGGTGGGCGGCGACGTCGGCGTCGCGCCAGCGCTCGACCCCGTCGACGATCACGAACCGGCGTCCGACCGCGAAGGTCATCGCGCAGAGGGCGGCCGCCACCGTCTCGGGGGTGGCCGCGTCCCCCTCGATCAGCTCCACCCCCCCGGCCCCCGACTCGGCCGCGGCGATCGCCCGCAGGCGAGCCCGGCGCTCACCGACCCGGGCGTGATCGGTCCCGTGGATCAGGTACGCGGGCTTGAAGGCCGCAGGCACCCTCGGCCCCTACCGGACGACGAGGTTGACGAGCTTGCCCGGGACGACGACCGCCTTGACGATCGTCTGCCCGTCGATGTGGGCCACGACGTTCGGCGCCGCCCGGCAGAGCGCCTCGAGCTCGTCCCGGCCGGCCCCGCTCGGGGCCTCGACCCGGTCGCGGAGCTTGCCGTTGACCTGGCAGACCAGCTCGAAGGTGTCCCGCACGAGCAGGCGCTCGTCGGCGACCGGCCACGGCTCCTCCCAGATGCGCCGGCCGCGCAGGAGGTCGTAGGCGTCGGCGGCCACGTGGGGGGCGAACGGGAAGATCAGCGAGGCGGCAGTGGCCACGGCGAAGCGGCGGGATCCGACGCCGGCGACCTCGCGCAGCCGGGAGGCCTCGTTGAGGAGCTCCATCACGGCGGCGATCGCCGTGTTGAAAGAGAAGCGCCCGTCGAGGTCGTGCGTGATCTTGGCGATCGCCCAGTGCGCCTTGCGCAGCAGCTCGAGGTCGGCGCCGGCCGGGTCCGCCGGCGGCGGCTCCTCGGTCGTCTCGGCGGCCAGCTCGGCGGCCATCCGCCAGAGCCGGCCGAGGAAGCGGTGGACACCCTCGGCGCCGGTGTCCGACCAGTCGGCGTCCTGGTCGGGCGGCCCGATGAAGAGGATGTAGCAGCGGGCCGTGTCGGCGCCGAAGCGCTCGACGATGGTCGTCGGCGAGACGACGTTGCCCCGGTTCTTGGACATCTTCTCGCCGTCCCGGAGAATCATCCCCTGGGTGAACAGGTTGGCGAACGGCTCCTGCATGGCGGGCGGGAGGTGTCCGAGGTCGGAGAGCGCCTTGGTGAAGAAGCGGGCGTAGAGGAGGTGGAGGATGGCGTGCTCGACGCCGCCGATGTACTGGTCGACCGGCATCCAGTACTCGACCGCCCGGGCGCCCCAGGCGGCCTCGTCGTTGGCGGCGTCGCAGTAGCGCAGGAAGTACCAGGACGAGTCGACGAAGGTGTCCATCGTGTCGGTCTCCCGCTCGGCCGGCCCACCGCATGCCGGGCAGGCGACGTTGACCCAGTCGGTCGCCGCGGCCAGGGGCGACCGGCCGCGCGGCTTGTAGTCCTCGACGTCGGGCAGGATCACCGGCAGGTCGGCGTCCGGGACGGCGACGGCGCCGCAGGCCGGGCAGTGGACGATCGGGATCGGCGCGCCCCAGTAGCGCTGGCGGGAGATCAGCCAGTCGCGCAGGCGGTAGTTGACCGACGCGCGGCCCCGGCCTTCGGCTTCCAGGCGGGCCACGATCTGCTCGAGGGCCGCGCGGTTGTCGATCCCGTCGAACTCGGGGCCGCAGTTGACGAGCGGGCCGTCGCCGGTGTAGGGGAGCTCGTCGCCCCCCGCCACGACCCGGCGGATCGGCAGGCCGTGGGCCTGGGCGAAGGCGAAGTCGCGCTCGTCGTGGGCCGGGACGGCCATGATCGCGCCGGTGCCGTACTCCATGAGCACGTAGTCGGCCACGTACATCGGGAGCTCGGCGCCGTTGACCGGGTTGGTCACCGTCCGCCCGAGGGCGACGCCGGTCTTCGGCTTGTGGACGTCTCCCCGCTCCCGGGTGTCGGCGGCCAGGGCGCGGTTGACGTACTCGCGCACGGCCTCCTCCTGGCCGGTGCCGGCGGCCAGGCGCTGGACGTCGGGGTGCTCGGGTGCGAGCACGAAGAACGTCGCCCCGAAGAGCGTGTCGGGCCGGGTCGTGAACACCGGGTAGTCGACGCCGAGCTCCCCGCACCGGAAGACGACCTCGGCGCCCCGGGAGCGGCCGATCCAGTTGCGCTGCATCGTCTTCACGTGCTCGGGCCACTCGATCGTGTCGAGGTCGGCGAGCAGGCGGTCGGCGTACTCGGTGATGCCGAAGAACCACTGGGTGAGCTGGCGAAGCTCGACGAGGGCGCCCGAGCGCTCGCCGCGGCCGTCGACGACCTGCTCGTTGGCCAGGACCGTCTCCTCGACCGGATCCCAGTTGACCGCGGCCTCCTTGCGGTAGGCGAGGCCGTGCTTGAAGAGCGCAAGGAAGATCCACTGGGTCCAGCGGTAGTAGCCCGGCTCGTGGGTGCCGAACTCGCGGGTCCAGTCGACGGAGATCCCCCAGCGGCGGAACTGGCGCTGGAACTCGGCGATCGCGGCGTCGGTCGACTCACGGGGATGGCGACCGGTCTTGATCGCGTGGTTCTCGGCCGGGAGGCCGAAGGCGTCGTAGCCCATCGGCTGGAGCACCCGGCGACCGGTGCGACGGTGGAAGTGGGCGATGGCGTCGCCGACCGAGTAGACCTTCAGGTGGCCGATGTGGGGCTCGCCGCTCGGGTAGGGGAGCATCACGAGCACGTAGGAGGCGGGCCGGTCTTCCGCCCCGTCGGGGCCCGGGTTCGGGACCTCCCACGTGTGCTCGTCGGCCCAGACCGCCTGCCAGCGGGGCTCGATCTCCTGCGGGTCGTAGCGGAACTCGGTCACCGGGGCTGAGGTTAGCGGCGCGACCGGGCTCGCGGATATCGTCCGCGGGGATGGCGACCCGCATCGTCTGGTTCCGGCGCGACCTGCGACTCGCCGACCATCCGGCGCTCTCGGCGGCGCTGGCCGGGGGTGCGGCGATCGTCCCGGCGTTCTGCTTCGACGACCGCCTGCTCGGCGGCCGCCACGCCTCGGGACCGCGGACCCAGTTCCTGCTCGAGTGCCTGGCCGACCTCGACGGCGGCCTGCGCGCCCGCGGGGCCGGCCTCGTGGTGCGCCGGGGCGCGCCCGAGCGCGAGCTGGTCGAGCTGGCCCGGGAGGCCGGGGCCGGCGAGATCCACTTCACCCGGGATGCGACGCCCTTCGCCCGGGAGCGGGGCCGGCGAATGGCCGCGGCCTGCGCGGCCGCGGGCATCCGGCTGGTCGGCCACCCCGGCCTCGGGACGATCGACGACCTCGCCGGCCCGCGGACCGGGGCCGGTACCCCCTACCGGATGTTCACCCCCTTCCACCGGGCCTGGCTCGCCCAGCCGCGGCGCCCGGTGCTCCCGCCGCCGGCGACGGTTCGCCCGGTGAGCGGCCTGGCCACCGGGCGCCTCCCGTCGCTCGGCGAGCTCGGGCTCGCCCAGGAGGTCGCGCGGCCGCTGCCGGGCGGCGAGCGGGCGGCCGGCGAGCGCCTCGCGCGGTTCCTCTCCCGCGGGTTGGACGCCTACGCCGCGGGCGGCCACGACGACCTCGCCGGCGAGGAGGGCACCTCCCGCCTCTCGCCCTACCTGCGCTTCGGCGCGATCTCGCCGCGGGCGCTCGAGGCGGCGCTCCCCGACGGCGAGGCCGCGGCCGCCTTCGGCCGGCAGCTGTGCTGGCGCGACTTCTACCTCCATCTGCTCCACCACCATCCGGAGAACTCCCGGCTCGAGCTCCAGGAGCGCTACCGCGCGCTGCCCTGGCGGGACGCTCCGGAGGACCTCGAGCGCTGGCAGGACGGACGGACCGGGTATCCCCTGGTCGACGCGGGGATGCGCCAGCTCCGCGCCGAGGGCTGGATGCCCAACCGGGCGCGCCTCGTCGTCGCCTCGTTCCTGACCAAGCACCTCGGGATCGACTGGCGGGCGGGCGAGGCGTGGTTCATGCGGCTCCTGCTCGACGGGGATCCGGCGGTCAACAACGGCAACTGGCAGTGGATCGCCTCGGTCGGGAGCGATCCCCAGCCGGTCCACCGCCGCCTCCTCAGCCCGATCCGCCAGCAGGAGCGCTTCGACCCCGACGGCGCGTACGTCCGCCGCTGGTTGCCCGAGCTCCGGAACGTCCCCGCCGCCTACCTGACCGAGCCGTGGCGGATGCCCGATTCGCTCGGCCTCGAGTGCGCCTGCGTGATCGGTCACGACTACCCGCCGCCGATCGTCGACCACGGCCAGGCCCGGCGGGAGGCGCTCGCCCGCTACGGCGAGGCGGCGGCGGCGGCGCGGGAACCCGGGTGAGCGGCTGGCGTTGGCGGTAAGATGGGCGCTCGCGGGGCCATAGCTCAGCTGGGAGAGCGCCGCCATGGCATGGCGGAGGTCGAGGGTTCGAGCCCCTCTGGCTCCATTCCGCGCGACCCCGGGCCGGGAAGGCCGGGTCAGGCTTCCGAGACGCCGATCTTGTCGTGGAGGCGCCGGAGCGGGCCCGGCGACCACCAGTTCCACTTCCCGAGCATGGCCATCAGCGACGGGACGAGGAGCGCCCGGACGATGAACGCGTCGATCAGGACGGCGGCGGCCGTGCCGATGCCGACCTCCTTGAGGAACACGATCTTGGAGGTGGCGAAGGCGCCGATCGCCACGGCCAGGAGGATCGAAGCCTGGGTGACCAGGCGACCGGTGCGCTGGAGCCCGACCGCGACCGCCTCGCGCTCGTCGAGGTTCGCCGTGCGCGCCTCCTTGATGCGGGCGAGGAGGAAGACGCCGTAGTCGGTGGCCAGGGCGAAGGCGAGGGCGGCCAGGATCAGGAAGTCGGTCTCCTCGATCCCGCCCTGGCTCTTGTAGGAGAGCGGTCCGGTGAGCCGGCCGTCCTGGAAGATGAACACGAGCAGGCCGGTGGCCGCCGCCGCGCTGAGCGCGTTCATGAGCAGGGTCTTGAACGGGAGGATCACCGAGCCGGTCATCAGCCAGAGCACGAGCACGGTGACGACGATGAGGATGGCCAGGGCCGTCGGGAGCGAGTTGGTGATCGCCGTCTTCTGATCGGCGAAGTCGGCGGCGTCGCCGCCCGACGAGGACGGGCACCGGCGCCGGCGTGGCCCGGACGGCGAGCACCCCGCGCTGGCCGGCGGCGGAGATCGCGTCACCCGCGTTCGCGAGCCGGATCTGCCAGGTGTTGGGCGCGATCATCTTCGGCGCGCCGTTCGGCGAGACGCCGGGAATCGTCGCCAGGCGGGCGGCGTAGGTCGCGAGCTCGGGGCCGGCCGATGCCGGTGCCGTGGCCACGACGACGATCGAGCTGCTCCCGTGGGCCGGGAATTGGCTGGCCAGCCGATCGGAGACGACGCGGGCGCTCTGGCTCGTCGGGAGGATCGTTGCGTCGATGCCGCTCCAGTGGACGCTGGGGACCGGCGAGGCGACGAAGAGGAGGACGGCGGCGGTGCCGACGGCCACGAGCGCCGGACGGCGCATCACCCCCTGGGCGAGCCGGTACCACCCGCCCTCCTTGTCGGCGACCGGCTTGGTCTTGCCGAGACGGGGGCCGAGGAGGATGAACAGGGGCGGGAGCACGAGCAGGGCGCTCGCCGCCGCGACGAGGGCGACGACGGCGCCCCCGATCCCCATCGAGACCAGGAAGCGCTGGGGGAACACGGTCAGCGAGGCCATCGCCGCGGCGACGGTCAGCGAGCTGAAGAGGATCGTCCGGCCGGTGGTGACCATCGTCGCCCGGAGGGCCTCGGGCGCGGGGACGCCCCGCGCGAGATGCTCGCGCAGGCGCCAAACGAGGAACAG
The DNA here is from genome assembly GCA_963817865.1 of uncultured Solirubrobacterales bacterium. Classification (GTDB taxonomy): domain Bacteria; phylum Actinomycetota; class Thermoleophilia; order Solirubrobacterales; family Solirubrobacteraceae; genus Palsa-513. The sequence continues at coordinate 71,226 of CAWFQO010000018.1, forward strand.
GCTGTAGTCGACGGCGAGCCCGAGGCCGAGGCCGATGATCAGGTTGAGGGCGAAGACGGAGAGCGAGAGCACGGAGTTCACCCCCCGGACGACGAGGAACGTCCCGAGGATGGCGGTCATGCCGACGGCGAGCGGGAGGAGGGCGGCGATGCCCCGGAAGATGAAGAAGGCGAGGATCGCGAGCAGCGGGAAGGCGAGCGCCTCGGCGAACCCGAGGTCCATGATCGCCTGCTTGCCGGTCTGCGACCCGGCGACGTCGCCGCCCCCGAGGGTCACGTCAGGGCGGCCCTTCACCGCCGCCTCGATGTTCGTCACGATCGGGTCGGGATCGCCCCCGGAGCGGAGGGTCGACGGCCACGATCGAGGACTGCCCGTCGGTGGAGACGAGTCCGGCGTCGCGCGCGGTGTGCGGCGCCTTCACCGCGACCACGCCGGGCACCGCGCCGATGGCCCGGGCCGCCGAGGCCACGGCCGGGCTCCCGGGTGGCGCCGCGACGATCGCGATGACCCCGGGGTTCGGCTCGGCGCCGGTCGCCTTCTCGATGGCGATCTCGGCTCGGGCGCTCTGCGAGCTCGGGTCGCGGAACGCGTTCTGGGCCTTGAGCATCCCGGCCACCGGGCCGCCGAACACCCCCGCGATGATGACGACGACGAGGGCGGTCAGGGCCATCCGGCGGGGCTGGGCGGCCGCGAGCCGCGCGATCCCGCTCAGCATCTCACAGCCCGCTCGAGCGGCACACCGTCCATGGCGGTCGGACGGAGCCGACCGGCCCCGGCTGGTGTGATCTCACGGATCGCGGTGTGTGATGCGAGGTGAAGCCCTGGACCCGTCATCGCGAAAAGGAACCTAGTCCAGATCGGACGGACCGTCAAGGCTGATCTCGCGAACCGGCCCCTCGCGCGGCCGTTGACTCGAAATGATCACAATCTCGACCCGGTCCGCGGCGCCAGACCGGTCAGCTCGCGGCCGCCGCCCCGACCCGGACGGCCGGGACCTCGCCCCAGAGGCGCTCCAGGCAGTAGAAGTCCCGGACCTCGGGGGTGAAGACGTGGACGACGACGTCGAGGTAGTCCATCAGCACCCAGGTCGCCTGACCGAGGCCCTCGACCCGCCGCGGGAGGACCCCATGGTCTTTCTTCATGCCCAGATGGATCCCGTCGTGGATCGCCTTGGCCTGCCGCTCGGTGTTGCCCGAGCAGATGACGAAGAAGTCGGTGTAGTCGAGCACCCCGCGCAGGTCGAGCGCCACGATGTCGATCGCCTTCTTGTCGTCCGCGTAGGCGGCGATGGTCTGGGCGAGCTGGTCCGGGTTCATGCGTAGAGCCTCCGCTGCTCGATGTAGTCGGCAACCTGGTCGGGTACGAGATGGGTGATCGGCCGGCCGGCGCGCGCCTCGGCGCGGACCTGCGAGGACGATACGTCCACGTGCGGCATGTCGAGGAACACGGCGTCCTCCCCCCCGGGCAGCCGCCGCAGCTGCTCGAGCACGACATCCCGGCGCTGGCCGGCCCGTTCGGCGACGGCCAGCCGGGCCAGCTCGAGGATCGCCGCCGGCTCCTCCCAGCACGGGAGCGTGAGGGCCATGTCGCCGCCCACGATCAGGGTCAGCTCGTCACCGGGTTCGTGCGCATTGATCTCCCTCAGCGTAGTGATCGTGTAAGACGGTCCCGCTCGCTCGGCCTCGAGCTCGGAGACCGAGAGCCAGTCGGCGCCCGCCGCGGCCAGCCGGCACATCGCCAGGCGGTGCCCGACGCCCGGGTCGCAGATGTCCTTGTGCGGCGGCCGCCCGGCCACGACGAGCTCGACCCGGTCGAGGTCGAGCTGCTCCCGCGCCCGGCGGGCACAGGCGAGATGTCCGATGTGCGGCGGGTTGAAGGTGCCGCCGAGGATCCCGACCCTACCCACTCGGGCGGCTCGTCACCGACGGGCGCCGGTCAGGGGCGGACGTGATCGTCGCCCTCGATGAGGTACTTGGAGGTGCACAGCTCGCGCATCCCGATCGGCCCCCGGGCGTGGAGCTTCTGGGTCGAGTTGCCGATCTCGGCGCCCATCCCGAACTCACCGCCGTCGGTGAACCGGGTCGAGGCGTTGACGTAGACGCAGGCGGCGTCGACCTCGCGCTGGAAGCGCCGGGCCGCGGCCGTGTCCCGCGTCAGGATCGCCTCGGAGTGGCCGCTCCCGTAGGCGGCGATGTGCTCGATCGCCGCCTCGACCGAGTCGACGATCCGGACGGCGAGGACGAGCGCGAGGTACTCGGTCGCCCAGTCGGACTCGTCGGCCGGTCCGACGGCGACGGGCCCGGCGAGCGCGCGCACCCGCTCGTCCCCCCGGAGCTCGACCCCGGCGGCGGCGAGCGCGGCGAGGGCGGCCGGGAGGAAGGTCGGGGCGATGTCGGCGTGGACGAGCAGCGTCTCGGCCGCATTGCAGACCGACGGGCGCTGGACCTTCGCGTTGACGGCGATCGCCGTGGCCGTCTGCGGGTCGGCCGACGCGTCGACGTAGACGTGGCAGTTGCCCGAGGCCGCGTAGATCACCGGGATCGTGGCCACGGCCTTCAGCGCCGCCTTGAGCCCCTCCCCCCCGCGGGGGATGATCAGGTCGACGAGCCCGTCCTGCCGGGCAAGCTCGGCCAGCTCCTCGCGCCCCCCGCCGGCGACCAGGCTGATCGCCCCCGCGGGGACGCCGGCCGCGGCGGCCGCCTCGGCGGCCAGGCCGGCGAGGATCGCGTTCGAGTGGGCGGCCGTGCTCGAGCCGCGCAGGACGATGGCGTTGCCCGACTTCAGGCAGAGCGCCGCCGAGTCGATCGTCACGTTCGGCCGCGCCTCGTAGACGACGGCGATCACCCCGAGCGGCGTCCGGACCCGGCGGATCTCGAGCCCGTTCGGCCGCCGGAAGCCCTCGAGCACCTCGCCGACCGGATCGGGGAGGGCGGCGATCTCGCGCACGCCGGCGGCGATCCCGGCGATCCGCGCCGGATCGAGGCGCAGGCGGTCGAGCAGCGCCGGGGTCAGCCCGGCCGCCACGCCGGCCTCGATGTCCAGGGCGTTGGCCTCGAGGATCTCGGGCGTGCGCCGGATCAGCGCCGCGGCGATCCCCTCGAGCGCGGCGTTCTTGGTCGCCGTGTCGAGGCTTGCCAGGGTCCGCGCCGCCCGCCGGGCGTCCCGGCAGAGGTCGCTCACGGTCTGGGTCGCGCTGGCCATCTCCTCCCACAGCTTAATGGCTCAGACCGCCCAGGCATCGGGATCGGGGCCGAGGTTGTGGACGGACACCCGGATCGGGCGTCAGGCGAGGACGAAGTAGTCGCGGTGGACGGCCTCCTCGGCCGCGCGCGGGAGAACCGCGTGGATGGCGTTCGACTTCATCCCCATGACCCGGCGCAGCTCGCTTGCCGAGTAGTTGCAGATCCCCTTCCCGATCACGCTCGCGCCCTCGGCCACGTCGACCGCGTCGCCGACGCCGAACTCACCCCGGACGGCGGCCACCCCGACCGGCAGCAGGCTCGTGCCCCCGTTGGTCAGGGCCCAGGCCGCCCCCTGATCGACCACCACCGTGCCCCGGCTCGGCTTCGCGTACTTGAGCCAGAGCTTGAAGCTCGAGTAGCGGATCTCCCGCGCCGGGAACCGGGTTCCGTCCGGCTCGCCGGCGAGCACCCGCTCGAGGGCGTCCGGGCGGCGGCCGCTGCAGATCGTGGTGGCGATCCCGGCGGCCGTGGCCATGTCCGCCGCCACCACCTTCGAGCGCATTCCGCCCGACCCGAGGCGCGAGGTGCTCTGGCTGATGTCGAGCGACTCGAGCGCGTCGAAGTCGGTCACCGTGGCCACCAGCCGGGCGTCCGGGTCCCGGCGCGGATCGGCCGTGTGGAGGCCGTCGGTGTCGGTCAGGAGGATCAGCTCGTCCGCCCCGATCAGGACGGCGACCTGGGCGGCGAGGAAGTCGTTGTCGCCGAAGGAGATCTCGTCGGTCGCCGTCGTGTCGTTCTCGTTGACCACGGGCACCACCCCCCAGTCGAGCAGCTGGCGCAGCGTCCGCCGGACGTTGAGATAGTGGGTGCGCGCGCTGACGTCGAAGAAGGTCAGGAGCACCTGGGCCGAGACGACCCCCCGGGCGAGGAGGAGCTCGTCGTAGACGCGGTAGAGCTTGCCCTGACCGACGGCGCTCGCCGCCTGGAGCGCCTCGATCGCGCTCGGCCGGGCGGCCAGCTCCAGTTCGCGCATCCCCCGGGCGATCGCCCCGCTCGTGATCAGGACGACCTCGTCCCCGGCGGCGCGCAGGTCGGCCGCCGACTGGCACACCCGCTCGAGCACGTCGCGCCGCGGCTCACCCCGATCGTCGGCGACGATCGCGGTCCCCAGCTTGATCACCACCCGGCGCATCGCCCGACGAGGATACGCGGCTCACTCCGGGTCGAGCTCGAAGACCACCCCGGCGATCTCGACCTCGTCGCCGGCGGTGAACCCCTGCTCCTCGAGCGCCCGGATCACGCCGATCCGCCGCAGCCGTGACTCGACGTGGACCATCGCCTCGTCGTTCTCGAGGTCGTGGCGGGCGATCAGCCGGTCGATCCCCTCGCCGATCACCCGGAACGAGCCCGGCGCCGTCCGCTCGACGTGGAAGCCCCGCCGGGCGGCCGGGCGGAAGGTGAGGTGCTCGGCGAGCTCCGGCTCGAGCGGGTCGGCCGCCTCGAGCGGCACCCGCCGCAGGAGCTCGGCCCCGAGGGCGTCGATCCCGGCCCGGGTCACGCTCGAGGTGAGGAGCACCGGGACGTCGGCCCCGAGCCGGGACCGCCAGGTTTCGGCCTCGCGCTCGGCGTGCGCCGGCGAGACGAGGTCGACCTTCGAGAGCGCGAGGATCCGGGGCAGCCCGGCCAGCCGCGAGTCGTGCCGGTCGAGCTCCCGCTCGATCGTCTCGTGGTTGGCCCCCGGGTCCGACCCGTCGAGCGGGGCCAGGTCGAGGACGTGGACGAGCAGGCGGGTCCGCTCGACGTGGGCGAGGAAGTCGTGGCCGAGGCCGGCGCCCTCGCTCGCCCCCTCGATCAGGCCGGGGATGTCGGCGATGATCAGCTGGCGGCGCTCGCCGTCGAGGGTCCCGAGGACCGGCTCGAGGGTGGTGAACGGGTAGGCGGCGATCTTCGGCGCCGCCCGGGTCATCCGCGCGAGCAGCGAGGACTTGCCGGCGTTCGGGAGGCCGACGAGCCCGACGTCGGCGAGCAGCTTCAGGCGCAGCTCGAGCCACCCCTCCTCCCCGGGCAGCCCCCGCTCGGCGAAGCGCGGCGCCTGCCGGGTCGGCGTCGCGTAGCGCTTGTTGCCCCGTCCGCCCGAACCGCCGGCCGCGATGACCACGCGCTGCCCCGGCCGCACGAGATCGTGTCGGTCGCCGGTCTCGGTCGTCACCTGGGTCCCGGGGGGCACGCCGATCCGCAGCTCCTCGCCGTCGGCCCCGTGGCGCAGCGACCCGCCGCCGTTGCCTCCGGCCGGCGCCCGGTAGTGGGCGCGCCGGCGAAAGGACTGGAGGTCGCGCAGCGACGGATCGCAGGCGACGACGACGTCCCCCCCACGCCCCCCGTCGCCCCCGTCCGGCCCGCCCCGGGGTACGTGGGCCTCGCGGCGGAAGCTCAGCGAGCCGTTCCCGCCGGCCCCGGCCGCTGCGAAGATTCGCGCCTTGTCGTAGAGCACCCCGCCCATCCTCGCACCGAAAGGCGAATATGACCGACGTCCCTCCGAAGGTGATGCTGATCACCGGTGCCTCCTCGGGCATCGGCGCGGCCACCGCCCGCCGCCTGGCCGCCGCCGGCTGGCACCTCGTCCTCGCCGCCCGGTCGGTCGACCGGCTCGAGGCGCTGGCCGGGGAGCTCGGCGGCGACGATCGGGCCCTGGCCGTCCGCTGCGACGTCACCGAATGGGCCGACCAGCAGGCGATGGTCGCGGCCGCCATCGAGCGGTTCGGCCACCTCGACGCCGTCTTCGCCAACGCCGGCTTCGGCGCCCCCCGCGGGTTCCTCGAGGACACCCCCGAGCACTGGCGCGAGATGGTCCTGACCAATGTCCTCGGCGCTGCCTACACGATCCGCGCGACCATCCCGGCGCTGACCGGGTCGCGGGGGCACCTCCTGCTGACGAGCTCGGTGGCCGGCCGGCGCGTCCTCCCCGGCTCGCTCTATTCGGCGACGAAGTTCGCGGTGACCGCGATGGGCGAGGCCGCCCGCCAGGACGTCGACGGCACCGGCATCCGGGTCACCCTGATCGAGCCGGGAATGGTCGACACCCCCTTCTTCGAGAACCGTCCGACCGCGGCGCTCGAACCCGACGACGTCGCCCGGGCGGTCGAGTTCGCCCTCGACCAGCCGGGTCACGTCGACGTCAACGAGATCCTCATCCGTCCGACGGCCCAGTCGGGCTGAGCGGGTCGCCGGCCGGCACCTCGATCGGCGGGCCCTCGATCGCCGCGCCGAGGACGACGGCGTAGGAGCCGGCGCCGAGGAGCTCGGCCGCCGGGCGCTCGTGCGCGCCGACGACCACGGTCAAGAGCTCGCCGGTCGCAGGATCGAAGACCACGTCGTCGATCGTCCCGGCCGCGTTGCCCCGCTCGCTGAGCGCGAGCTTGCCGATCAGGTCGAGGTCCCCGCCGGCGGCGGCGCGCTCGGTCTCGTCGGCCGGCTCGCGCAGGGCGTCCTCCCCGTCGACGACGACCGCGTCCGGGCCGAACCCGCTCAGCCGCTCCCAGTCGACCAGCCGGGCCTTGCGCCCCTTGCCGACGATCACGCTCGACACCCGGCGGCGGCCGACGTCGACCACGACATGCGTCAGCCGGCCGAGCTCCTCGGCGCTCGCCCGGCTGATCACCTTCCGTCCGGCGGCGGCGGCGAAGCGCTCGGTCACGGGAGGGCGAGCTTCGTGCGGTACTCGTCGACCGCGGCGCCGAGGCCGACGAGGTCGTCGCGGACGAACTGCTCGGTCGCGTTCGGGACGACGAGCGCCGCGCCGGAGACGGCGAGCTGCGCCGGCAGGGGGATGTAGCCGTCCCCGCCGGACGGCCGCTCGAGCTGATAGCCGACCACCTCGCCGGTCCCGCCGACGAGGAGCACGACGTCCCGGATCGTCCCGAGGCTGACCCCGCCCTCGGTGACGACGTCGTTGCCGATCACGTTGCGGTCCCGGTCGGGCGACCCGACCTCGGAGGGCGCGTCGCCCGGGTCGACGAGCGCGTCGGCGTCGGGCACCATCACCGCGTCGCGTCCGATCGCGTGCACCCGCTCGGCCGGGAGGACCTCGCGCCGGCGCCCGGACAGGCGGCCGCGCTTGTTCAGGCTGAAGCCCGCGAGCCGTCCGGCCTCGGCGTCGTAGACGATGTCGCGGACCTCGGCCACGTCCTCCCCGCCGGTGACGGTGACCACCGGCAGCCCGCGGACCGCGCTCGCTGTGGTGAGGAGCATCAGCGGCGCCGGCGCGCGGCGATCACGCCACCACGGCGCCGGCGGCGGCGCACGACCGTCCCGGCGCCGGCCAGCACGAGGATGACGACGACGACGAGCGCGACGACGAGGCCGGCCGCGATCGCGGCGATCACGGGCGGACCCCGCTCCCCCGCCCGCCCGTCCTTGCGGCTCGCCTGCTCATGCTGACCATCCTAGCCCGCCGCCGCGCGCCGGCTCAAGCGTCGAGCTGGCCGGCGAAGACGAGGCCGGCCGCCGCGGCGCCGCCGCCGAGGAGGGCCACGCCGAGCGTGCCCCGGACCGGCAGGTCCCGGGCGGCCGCGACGGCGGCCAGCGCGTCGACGGCGTCGCAGGCGGCGCAGGTCCGCTGCCAGCGCGGTCCGACCTGGGGGTTCTCGAGCGTGTGCATGGCGATCATCCCGATCACCATGTCGCGGACGCCGAACCCGCGGAGGACCGACTGGACCGCCGGGCGCCCGGCGAGGTCGCCGAGCCAGCCCCGGGCGACGACGCCCGGGGCGATGAGGAGTCCCGCACCGAGTGCGACGCGCCCGATGGCCAGGACGCGGGCGCCCTGGCGGGCGTTCACGACGCGGTCTCGGCGGCCTCGGGGACCGGCGCGACCGAGACGACGCGCCCGCGCCAGCCGACGGTGAACTGGACGATCCCGGGCGCGCGGGCGTAGAGGGTGTCGTCCTTGCCCATGCCGACGCCCACGCCCGCCTTGAAGCGGCTGCCGCGCTGGCGGACGATGATCTCCCCGCCGGTCACCGTCTGCCCGGCGAAGGTCTTGACCCCGAGCCGCTGGGCGTTCGAGTCGCGGCCGTTGCGGCTGGAGCCGAGGCCCTTCTTATGCGCCATCGCTGACCTCCTGGTTGGCCTGGGCCGCCCGGCGGGAGCCGGCCATCCCGATCGCCGTGACCTCGATCCGGGTCAGCTCCTGGCGGTGGCCGTTGCGGCGTTTGTACCCGCGCTTGGGCTTGAACTTGAACACCCGCAGCTTCTCGCCCCGCTCGTGCGCGAGGATCTTCGCCTCGACCTTGACGTCGGCGAGCGACGCCGCGTCGAAGACCGTCTCGTCGGAGCGGAAGAGAAGCGGGGCGAGGGCGACGGTCGCACCCTCGGCGTCGGGCAGCCGCTCGACGAGGAGGGTCTGGCCCTGCTCGACCCGGTACTGCTTGCCCCCGGTCTTGACGATCGCGTACATGCTGGTTCAAACCTCTTCTGGCGCCGACGGCGCCGTGGCAGCGGAACGGCGCCGTCCGCCTCTGCGGCCGCGGCGCCGAGGACGGGATTGTACGTCATCGCCCGTCCTCGCCGGCCTCCTCGGTCGCCGGACGCGGCGGCGCGTCGATCAGGGCGGCGACGGCCGCCGTCCGCCCGACCTCCTCGATCCGGACCATCAGCTTCTGCCCGACGTGGGGGCCACCGTCGGTCACCGAGATGATGTAGCCGTCGATCTTGGCCACCGCGTCGTCGACGTTGTACATGTGCGGCTCGACGATCTCGACCAGCACCTCCTCGCCCGGGCGGAAGGGGACGGCCCGTTCCTCGACCTCCTCCCGCGACCCCTCGAGGGTCACGGCCAGATGGTTGAGGGCCAGGCCCTCCGTCCCCTCGAAGTGGAAGTACTTGCCCGTCTCGGCCTCGAGCGCCCGCAGGACGCGCGCCCCGTGGCCGGTGAACTGGACGGTGACCCGGGGGTTCATCTGGACGAGGAACGCCTCGACGTCGGGCTTGGCCGCGGCGATCTCCCGCAGGCGCCGCTCGAACTCGATCGCGATCGTCTCCTCCGAGCGGATCACCCCCTCGCCGTCGCAGGTCGGGCACGGGCGGGTCATGATCTCCCGGACCCCCTCGGTCACGTTCTGGCGCGTCATCTCGACGAGGCCGAGCTTGGAGATCTCCGCCGTGAACGTCTTCGTCCTGTCCTGGTCGAGGGCATCGCGCAGCGTCTTCATCACCGCGTCCCGGTTGCGGGCCCGCGACATGTCGATGAAGTCGATCACGATGATCCCGCCGATGTCGCGCAGGCGCAGCTGGTTGACCACCTCCTCGGCGGCCTCGAGGTTCGTCTTGGTGATGGTGTCCTCGAGACGAGCGCCCTTCCCCCGGCCGATGAACGACCCGGAGTTGACGTCGATCACGGTCAGCGCCTCGGCCATGTCGATCATCAGGTAGCCACCGCTCGGCAGGTCGACCCGCCGGGACATCACCCCGTCGAGCACGTCTTCGACCCCGTAGGCGTCGAACAGCGGCCGGTCGCCGTCCCACAGCTCGACGCGGTCGACGAGCTCGGGGGCGGTACGCGAGAAGAACGAGACGAGCCGGTGGTGCTGCTTCTCGTCGTCGACGACCGCCCGCTCGAAGTGGGCCGAGAAGATGTCGCGCACCACCCGGACCGAGAGGTCGGCCTCCTGGAAGACGAGCGCCGGGGCCGACGAGTCGGCGACCCGCTTCTCGAGTACCTCGTGGAGCTTGAACAGGTACTGGAGCTCCCGCTCGAAGTCGGCGCGGGTCGCCCCGTGGGCGGCGGTCCGGACGATCGCCCCGCCCCCGTGGAGGTCGAGCTTGGTCGTCTCCTTGCGCAGCCGCTCCCGCTCCTTGTCCTCGAGCCGGCGCGAGACGCCGACGCCCTCGCCGGTCGGCGCGTAGACCATGTAGCGCCCGGCGATCGTCAGCTCCATCGAGAGACGGGCGCCCTTCGTCTTCAGCGGGTCCTTGACGACCTGGACGACCACCTCCTGGCCCGGCTTGAGCAGGTCGGCGATGTTCTGGCCCTCGCGCCCGGCGCCCCGGCCGCGGCGGGGCGCCTCGACGCCGGGGAGGACGATCTCGTCGACGTGGAGGAAGCCGTTCTTCTCGAGGCCGATGTCGACGAACGCCGCCTCGAGGCCGCCGAGCACGTTGTCGACGACGCCCTTGTAGATGTTGCCGACGATCGACCGGGCCCCCCGGCGCTCGAGGTAGAGCTCGGCCACCCGGTAGCCCTTCGCCGGATCGACCCGCGGGCGGCGCGCGGCGCCGGCCTTCCGCGAGGCGGCCGGGGCGCCCTTTGCCTCCAGTAGAGCGACCCGCGTCTCACCGCGGTCGACGCTCACTAGTACTTGTTTCTTCACGTTGCATGTCCGTTCTGGTTAGAAGCGCAGCACACGGCCCTTGAGCGCAGCCGACGTGCGTGCCTGCACGTAGATCGACTGGAGCAGGCCGAGCGCCAGGAATGTGGTGAGCACCGAGGAGCCGCCGTAGCTCAACAGGGGCAGGGTCACGCCGGTGATGGGCATGATGCCCACCGTCATGCCGACGTTGACGAACACCTGGAACATGAGCATGGCGACGATGCCGCCGGCGATCAGCGCGCCGAAGAGGTTCTTGGCGAGCGTGAGTATGCGAAGCGTGCGCCAGATCAGCAGCGCGTACAGCGAAAGGACGAGCGCGGCTCCGACGAAGCCGTAGCGCTCGCCGACGACGGCGAAGATGAAATCGGTCTGGTACTCGGGCAGGAAGTTCAGCTTCGTCTGGGTCGCCTGAGAACCGCGGCCGGTCTTCTGACCGGCGCCGATCGCGATCTTCGACTGGATCTGCTGGTAGCCCTGCTTGGCAGGGTTGTTCGTCGGGTTGAGAAAGGAGGTGAGGCGGTCGAGCTGGTAGGGGTTGAGCACGTGGACCCCGGCCGCCGGGGCCGCGGCGAGGACGATGGTCAACGAGACCAGGCCGAGGGCGAAGAGGGCGGCGAAGTGCTTCCACGACGTCCCGGCGACGAAGAGGACGGCCAGGGCGACCACGACGTAGACCATTCCCGAGCCGAGGTCGGGCTGGATGATCACGAGCATCGCCGGGGCGAGCGCGAGCAGCATCACCCGGGCGGTCGTGTCCCGCTCGGACAGGCGCCGCGAGCGGTCGACCACGACCGCGGCGAGGAAGACGATCAGGAGGATCTTGCCGACCTCGGACGCCTGGAAGGAGAAGAACGGGAGCTGGATCGCCCGGGTCGCCCCTCGGGCCACGTGGCCGAGCCCGAGGACGAGGACGATCATCCCGATCAGCACCGCGTAGATCCCGAGCTTGAGCTCGCGCAGGCGGGAGTAGTCGAGGCGGGCGAGCCCGAACATCAGGCCGAGGCCGAGGAGGAAGTAGATCCCCTGGCGCTCGGTGTAGTAGAGCGGCTGGCCGCGAATCAGCCCCCGCGTCGCCCCGTTGAGGGTGACGAGCGAGCAGAGGGCGAGGCCGAGCGCCGCGAGCGTGAGCAGCGGATCGAAGGGCAGCGTCAGCGAGCGCGCATCGGCGATGCCCGGCACTTCGCCTGCCTGGATGGGAGTCGTGTTCATCAGCGGGTGGTCGAGTGACCGGCGACCAGCTTCGGAGGGATCCCGAACCACTTTGACAGCATCAGGCGCACGGCCGGGGCGGCGGCCTCGTCACCGAAGCCGCCCTTCTCGATCGTCATGGCGATCACGATCGGCCGCTTGGCGTCCGGGGCGTAGGCCACATACCAGGATTGGTCGTCCTGGTTGCCGTGCTGCGCGGTCCCCGTCTTGGCGTAGACGGGCCGCGGGAAATCGCCGAAGACGTCGTAGCTCGTGCCGCCGGGCACGCTCGTCGCCTGGTGGAGGCCGTCGGCGATCGCCTGCTGGTTGGCCGGGTCGAAGTTCACGTGGCGGACGGCCGGCCGCTGGATCCGCTGGATCAGCCGCCCCTGGTTGTCGTCGATGGCCAGGCCGAGATGGGGGCGCACGACCGTCCCGCCGTTGAAGAGCGCCGAGTAGGCGACGGCCATCTGGAGCGGCGTCGCCTGGAGGTCGCCCTGGCCGACGGCGAAGTTGATGTTGTCGCCCGTGGTCCAGACGTGGTAGGGGTCGCCGGAGATCGCGCACCCGGCGACGTGGTGCTGCTTGCGGCAGGCCAGCTCGGCCGCGTTGGCCGCCGTCCGCCAGGCGGCGTCGGGGATCAGTCCCGCCGCCTCGCCCGGGAGGTCGATCCCGGTCGCGGCGCCGAGGCCGAGCTTGCGCGCCCACGTCTGGATCACCCCCCCGGGCAGGGGGTTGGCCTGCTCCCCGAGCGTGTAGAAGTAGACGTCCGAGGAGACGCGGATCGCGTCGGCCAGCCCGGAGAGCGTCCCGTTGACCGCCTTTCCCGAGTTGCAGAACTGCTGATGGTTGCGCCCGACGGTGATGCACCCATTGTCGACGAACGGCGTGTTCGCCCCGATCAGGCCGTTCTGGAGGGCGGCCATCGCCGTGATCGGCTTGAACGTCGAGCCGGTCGGATAGAGCCCCTGGATCGCCCGGTCGAGCAGCGCCGAGTCCCCGGTCGGCGGGAAGAGCTTGGCCAGCTGACCGGAGGTCAGCGGGTGGGTGAAGACGGTCGGGTTGTAGGTCGGGGCCGAGCCCATGGCGAGGACGTCGCCGTTGGTCGGGTCGAGGGCGACGAAGGCGCCGGCGTCGGCGGCGTGGCCGTTGGCCTGGGCGAGGCCGATCGCCGCCTTCAGAGCCCGCTCGCCCTCCGCCTGGAGGCCGAGGTCGAGCGTCAGCTTGAGCTCGTGGCCGGCGATCGGCGGCGTCTCGGCCAGGGCGGTTCCGACCGGCTGGCCGGCGGCGTCGACCTGGACCCGCTTGGCCCCGTCGCGGCCCCGGAGGAAGACGTCGTAGGTCCACTCGAGCCCGCTCTGCCCGATCACCGACGTCTTGGGCACGCCCCGGAAGCGGGGCAGGGCGAGCTGGCCGGAGGTGATCTGGCCGACCGAGCCGAGCACCTGGGCGCCGAGGCTCCCCATCGGGTAGCCGCGGAGGTAGACCGGGGCGACGACGACGCCGGGGAACTCGAGCTGGCGCTCGTCGAGGAAGACCAGCGCCCGCTGACCGGCGTCGGTCTTGATCGTCACGTCGGCGTAGGGGACGTTGACCTTGCTGGCCAGCGTCCGGCGGATCTGGGCCGGCGGGATGTTGAGCAGGCGGCCGAGGCTCGCCAGCTCGCGTTGGCGCGCCGGTCCGGAGGCGGGGAACCGGTCGCGGTCGATCTGGACGGCCGTCGCCTGGCGGCTGGAGACGATGACCCGATCGTGGGCGTCGACGATGTCCCCCCGCGGAGCCTGGATCGCGATGTCGCGGACCCGGTTGTTGTTGGCCAGCTGGACGTACTGGTCGCCCGAGAGCACCTGGAGGTACCAGAGCCGGAAGAGGACGATGCCGAAGAGGACGAGGGCCATCCCGCCGAGCACGGCGACCCGGAGGGCGAGCTGGGGCGAGAGCGGTGCCTGGCGGTCGATCGGGCGGTCGATCATCCGCGCGAGAGCGGGCTGAGACCGCCCGTCGTGTAGGCCCGGCGTCGCCGGCGGCGCGGGTCGTCGGGCAGCGCCGGGCGCAGCCAGCGTCGGACCCCGGCGTAGACCGGCAGCGAGATCAGGGTGTTCAGAACGATCGTGGCCAGCGTCTGGCGGAGGAGGAGGAAGCTGATCGGGGCGTCGACCCCGAGGAGGAACTCGATCATCGAGAACCCGATCGTCGCCGCGGCGGTCGCCGCGGCGCCGAGACCGAGCGGGGTGAACGTCGCCTGGGGGGCGCGGAGCTCGCGCAGGCGGCCGGCGCCGTAGCCGATGAGGGTGTAGATGAGGGCGGAGATGCCGAGCGTCTGGACGAGGACGAGGTCGACGAACAGCCCCATCCCGAAGCCGAGGAGCGAGCCGGCGATCGCCCCGCAGAGGAGCCCCGCGCTGGCCACGACCAGCGGCGTGACGTCGGCGTTGACCCCAAGGACGGTGAACTGGGAGACGGCGGCGACCTGGAGGATCACGGCCACGAGCCCCAGTCCGGACAGGCGCAGCCAGAGCTGCGTCTGCTCGGTCATGCCGCGTTCACCAGGGTGAGGATCTGGAGGACGTCGAGGTCGCGGAGGTTGGCCATCGGAGCGAGGTGGACGCCCTGGAAGAGGCTGCCCGAGTCGACCCGGGTCACCCGGCCGATCGGGATGTTCGGCGGGAACAGCGAGCTGGCCGGTCCGGCGGAGGTGTCGACGGTCCCGGCGGTGGCGATCGTGTCACCCGGGTGGACCTGGTCGCCGGCCTGGACGAACTGCATCGTCAGGTCGTTCGGGTCGCCGACCGCCGGGACGACCATGCCCGAGGCGCTCGTCCCGACGTCCCGGGCCGAGACGCCGCTCGTCCCGTCCGTGATCAGGGTGACGATCGCCGCGTTCGAGGTCACCGTGGTGACCTTGCCGACCAGCCCGTCCGGGCTGACCACCGGGTCGTTGAGGTGGACGCCGGACGAGCTCCCGCGGTCGACCCCGACGTGGGCGAACCAGAGCGTCGAGGACCGGGAGATGAGCCGCCCGGTGACCGGCCGGTAGGCGGCGAGGTGGGCCTGCTGGTCGAGGCCGGCCAGGAGCTCGAGCTGGCGGCCCCGGGCGGCCGCGGCCGCGTCGAGCGTCTCCTGGGCCTGGACGGCCTGGAGCTCCTTGCGGAGCTTGTCCCGCTGGCCCTTGGCCCCGAGCGTGTCGCCGATCCAGCCGAACAGGTCGCGCACCGGCTTCAGCGCCCGGCTCGCCCCGTCCTGGATCGGCGAGACGACCGTCAGGAACCCGCGCTGCACCGAGTGCAGCCCGCTGCCAGCCGGCTCGCCGAAGTAGGCGGTGAGCAGGATCAGGGAGAGGGCGACGAGCAGGACGAGGACTGCGCGGCGCCTGCGAACGGTCTTGTCGTACACGTGGAGAGGGGGGTCGCGGGGTAGCTTACGCTCGGCCGCCGATGTTGCGAGGCACCCCGGGAGGGGGTGCCGGCGGGCCGGGCTCGGCGGGAACGGGCGTCGTCCGACGCCCGGGGGCGGGGCTCCGCGGGCGCGCCGCGGGGGTCACGGCCGATCATCGGCGCCCCCGGCGGCTGCGCGAGTTGCGGCTCGTGCGGTGGATCACGTCGAACTCCTCGAGCGAGCGGCCGGAGCCGACCGCCACGCAGGTCAGGGGCGACTCGGCGACGTGGGCGGGCATCTGGGTCTCCTCGCGCAGGCGCTCGTCGAGGCCCTGGAGGAGGGCGCCGCCGCCGGCCAGCATGATCCCCCGGTCCATGATGTCCGAGGCGAGCTCGGGCGGCGTGCGGTCGAGGGTCTGCTTGACGGCGTCGATGATCTGGGCGAGCGGCTCCTCGAGCGCGGCGCGGATCTCCTCGCTGGTCAGGACGACGGTCTTGGGGAGGCCGGAGACCATGTCCCGGCCCCGGATCTCGGCCTGCATCTCCTCGGCCATCGGGTAAGCCGAGCCGATCTCGAGCTTGAGCTCCTCGGCCGTCTGCTGGCCGATCAGGAGCTTGTACTCGCGCTTGGCGTAGTTGATGATCGCCTCGTCGAGCTCGTCCCCGCCGATCCGGATCGACTGGGAGACGACGATCCCACCGAGCGAGATCACCGCGACCTCGGAGGTCCCCCCGCCGATGTCGACGACCATCGACCCGGTCGGCTCGCCGACCGGGAGGCCGGCGCCGATCGCCGCGGCCATCGGCTCCTCGATCAGGTAGGCGCTGCGGGCGCCGGCCGAGAGGCAGGCCTCCTCGACGGCGCGCTTCTCGACCCCGGTGACGCCCGACGGGACGCAGACGACGACCCGGGGGTGGGCCCAGCGGTTCTGGTGGACCTTCTGGATGAAGTGGCGGAGCATCTCCTCGGTCACGTCGAAGTCGGCGATCACCCCGTCCTTGAGCGGCCGGATCGCCGAGATCGTGCCCGGCGTGCGGCCGAGCATCCGCTTGGCCTCGATGCCGACGGCGTGGACCTCGCCGGTGCGCGAGTCGATCGCGACGACGCTCGGCTCCGACAGCACGATCCCGCGACCGCGCACGTAGACGAGCGTGTTCGCGGTGCCGAGGTCCACGGCCATGTCGCGGCCGCCGAAACCCGTTAGGTAGGTGAACAA
>CAWFQO010000019.1:0-57915 GCA_963817865.1 uncultured Solirubrobacterales bacterium
TTTTGGGACGCGCAAGCGCCCCGTCTTGCTCACCTTTTCGGCTGCGGCGGCCAAATCGATGAGTGTTCGGTGGAAAGAAGATCGCCGCGCGTTGATCAGTCTACCAATCGCCGTCCGTGCCCGACCGGGATGACCCGGAGCACCCGGCCGGGTTCGGCCGCCCCGCCCCGCGAGCCGAGCCGATCGCCTACCCGGGCGGGCGGCCGGAGCCCGGCGTCTCAGTCGCGCATCGCCGGGAACAGGACGACCTCGCGGATCGAGCGCCGCCCGGTCAGGAGCATGACCAGCCGGTCGATCCCGAGGCCCACGCCCCCGGTCGGGGGCATCCCCTGCTCGAGCGCGGCGAGGAACGCCTCGTCGAACGGCTGGGCCTCCTCGTCGCCGGCCTGCGCCGCGGCGCGCTGGAACGCGAAGCGCCGACGCTGCTCGTCGGGATCGTTGAGCTCGGTGAACGCGTTGGCGATCTCCATCCCCCCGGCGAACGCCTCCCATCGCTCGACGAGCCCCGGCTCGCTCCGGTGGGCCTTGGCCAGGGGGGAGAGCTCGATCGGATAGTCCATGACGAAGGTCGGCGCGACCAGGGTCGGCTCGACGTACTTGGAGAGGAGGTCGTCGACCAGCCCGGCCCAGCTCCGATCCGGCGGCGCGGTCGGCTCGAGCGGTCGGCCGGCGGCGGTCAGCGCCGCGGCGAGCGCCCCGGCCTCGCGGTGCTCGAGCACGTCGACGCCCGTCTGCTCGAGGATCGCCTCCCGGAGGGTGACCCGCCGCCAGGGCGCCGTGAAGTCGATCGGCGGCGGCTCGGCGAGCGTGGCGGCCGCCGCGGCGACGACCCGCTCGAGCCGCCGGGCCTCGTCCTCGTAGTCGGCGTACGCCTCGTACCACTCGATCACGGTGAACTCGGGGTTGTGCTTGGGCGAGAGGCCCTCGTTGCGGAAGTCCTTGCCCAGCTCGTACACCCGCTCGAGGCCGCCGACGATGCACCGCTTGAGGTAGAGCTCGGTGGCGATGCGCAGGTAGAGCGTCCGGTCGAGCGCGTTGTGGTGGGTCGTGAACGGCCGGGCCTGGGCCCCGCCGTAGAGGGGCTGGAGGATCGGCGTCTCGACCTCGATGAACCCGTCCTCGTCGAGCGACCGGCGCACCGCCGCGACGATCCGGGCGCGCGCCGCGAAGAGCTCCCGCGCCTCCGGGTCGGCCATCAGGTCGAGCTCCCGGCGGCGGTAGCGGGTCTCGACGTCGGTCAGCCCGGAATGCTTGTCCGGGGGCGGGCGCAGCGACTTGGCCAGGACGGTGACCCCCTCGACCCGCAGCGAGAGCTCCCCGCGCCGGGTCCGCACGGCGACGCCGTCGATCCCGACCAGGTCGCCGAGATCGAGGCCGACGAGCCGGTCGAACGCCTCCTGGCCGAGCACGTCGACCCGGGCGTGGAGCTGGAGCCGCCCGGACCGGTCGACGAGGTCGAGGAACGCCGCCTTCCCCTGCCCGCGACGCGCCGCGAGCCGGCCGGCCACCCGGTGGGTGACCTCCGACTCCTCGCCCGGCTCCAGGGCGGCGTGCCGGGCCACCACCGCGGCCGTCGGCTCGACGCCCGGGAAGGAGGGCGGAAACGGATCGACGCCCTCTCGCCGCAGCCGGTCGAGCTTCGCACGGCGGGCCGCCAGGAGGCCCGTGGTGCCGTGCTCCTCGGGCTCGGCCACGTTACCTGAGCCCGACCTCGATCTTGGTGATCTTGAGCTTGCGCGCCGGGCCTCGCGGGACCTGGACCGAGACCTCGTCGCCGCGCTTGCGGCCGAGGAGGGCGCGGCCGACCGGCGACTCGTTCGAGAGGCGGTTCTCGGCCGGCTTGGCCTCGGCCGACCCGACGATCGTGTACTTGACCGACTTGCCGGTCTGCTCGTCCTTGACGTGGACGACCGACCCGACGGCGACCATCTCGGTCGAGAGATCCTCCGGCTCGATCACCGTGGCCATGCGTATCTTCTCCTGGACGGTGGCGATCCGCGCCTCGAGCATCGCCTGCTCGTTCTTGGCGTCGTCGTACTCCGAGTTCTCGGAGATGTCGCCGAACTCGCGGGCCTCCTTGATCCGCTCGGCGACCTCGCGCCGCTTCTCGGTCGAGAGGTGCTCGAGCTCGGTCTTGAGCTTCTCGAGTCCTTCGGGGGTGAGGATTACGTCCTTTGCCATGTGGCCCTCGGTTGGCGTGGGCGGTGCCAAGCGCAGAAAACCCCGCTCGCCAGCGGGATTTCAGTCACTCGGCGACCGAGCGAGCGCCGGAGTATAGCGAGGCGTCCGCGCCCCTCACGCGGCCGCCGGGAGGCTCCCGGGTACCCCGAGGAGGGTCCGCGCCTCGCCGATCGTGGCGCACCGGACGAGTGCGTCGGCTGTCTTGGGACCGGCTCCGAGACGGCTCAGGTACCACGGGTAGAACTTGCGCAGATACCGGCCGGCCCGCTCCTCGCCGAGGTGCTCGACCGCCCGGTCGATCACCCAGTCGAGCTCGCCGAGGACCTCGGCCGCGGTCGGCTCTTCCGTGCGCCGGCCGAGCGCCTCGGCGAACAGCCACGGGTTGCCGAGGGCCCCCCGGGCGAGCATCACCGCGGCCGCTCCCGTCTCCTCGTGCGCGCTGCGCACCGCCTCGGCGCTGCGCATTCCCCCGCTCAGGATGACCGGGGCGTCGAGGGTGCGCACGAGCTCGGCGGCCAGCGCGTAGTCGGGCCGGCCGGCGTGCTGGACCGCGGCCGAGCGCGGGTGGAAGGCGATCGCCGCCACCCCCGCCTCGTCCACCAGGCGCCGCGCCAGGATGACACCCTCCTGGCCGCCGGGCCGCTGTCCGGAGCGGAGTTTGACGGTCACGGGCAGGCCGCTCCCGGCGGTCGCCGCGCGGGCCACGGCCACCGCCCGGTCGGGGTCGCCGAGCAGGGCGGCGCCGGCCCCGGTCTTGCACACCTTGGGGACCGGGCAGCCCATGTTCAGGTCGATCACGTCGGCCCCCGCCGCGGCCACCGTCGCCGCCGCCGAGCGCATGACCTCCGGGTCGCTGCCGAAGAGCTGGATCGCCACCGGCCCCCCGGCACGCTCCTCCGGATGGATCCGCAGAAGCTCGGTGCACGTCCGCTCGTTGCGGTAGTGGATCGCGTGGCTCGAGATCATCTCCGAGAACACGAGGCCCGCTCCGTGGCGGCGGGCCTGGAGGCGGACGAACCAGTTCCCGATGCCCGCGAGCGGGGCCAGCGCGACCCGGTTGGCGATCGTCAGCCCGGCGAGGCTCCACGGGTCGTTCAGAGACGGCATGCCCCCAGGGTAGCCGCCCCTCTCTAGATGTTCCGCCCGCGGATGAGCCGCAGCCCCTCGAGGGTGAGGAAGGCGTCGACCCGGTCGATCGACGTGGTGAACGGGACGATCGCCTGGGCCAGGCCCCCGGTGGCGATCGTCGCCACGTCCGGGCCGAGCTCGCCGCGCAGCCGGCCGACGATGCCGTCGACCGAGGCCGCGAAGCCGTAGACCACGCCCGAGCGGATCGCGTCGACCGTGGTCTTGCCGATCAGCGACCGCGGCGGCCCGAGGTCGATCTTCGGGAGCTTGGCCGCGCGCGAGGTCAGCGCGTCGAGCGAGATCTCGACCCCCGGCGAGATGATCCCGCCCAGGTACTCGCCCTCGGCCGAGACCGCGTCGTAGGTGATCGCCGTCCCGAAGTCGACGACGATGCACGCCGCGTGGAAGACCTCGTAGGCGGCGACGGCGTTGACCAGCCGGTCCGCGCCGAGCTCCCGCGGGTTGTCCGTCCGGATCGGCATGCCCGTCCGCATGCCCGGGCCGACCACCGGCATCTCGTGGCCGAGGTAGCGCCGCGCCGTCTCGACCCATTCCGGGGCGAGCTCCGGGACGGTCGAGGAGACGATCGACGCCTCGATCTGGTCGAGGCGCACGCCCCGCAGCTCGAGCAGGCTCCGCAGCGCCGCGCCCAGCTCGTCGGCCGTCGACTCCCGTACCGTGGCGAAGCGCCAGTGCTCGAGCAGCTCGCTTCCCCGGTAGGTGCCGAAGTGGGTCTGGGTGTTGCCGACGTCGACGACGAGGAGCACGTCCGGCCCATTATCCCGGCTCAGGCAAGCGCGAGCGGCGGCCCGGCCAGCCGCACGCCCTCGTCGAGCGGCAGCCGGGCCAGCGCCTCGGCCAGGCTCGCTCCGGCCGGGGTGCGCAGGTCGAAGTCGAGCTCGAGCAGCGGGATCAGGACGAAGCGACGGCCGAGGACCTCCGGGTGCGGCAGGGTCAGCCGGGCGGTCTGGCGCTCGAGATCGCCGAGGAGGAGCAGGTCCACGTCAATCGGCCGTGGACCGTGGCGAGGACCGCCCGGCTGCCGCCCGAGCTCGACCTCGGTGGCCTTGCACGCGTCGAGGAGCGCGTCCGGGCCGAGCTCGGTGGCGATCCGCAGGCAGGCGTTCAGGAACGCCGGCTGATCGGTGAGCTCGCCGACCGGGTCGGTGTCGTAGGTCGACGACGACGCGAGGACGGCCACGCCCCGGCGGGCGAGCCCCCCGGCCGCCGCCTCGAGGTTCGCCCGCCGCTCGCCGACGTTCGACCCGAGGCCGAGGTAGCCGACCACTCAGGGCAGGAGCGTCACGTGCCGGGTGAGCACGGTCGGCCCGAGGCCGATGTTGAGCACCTGCGTGTACAGGGTCAGGCTCAGCCGCCCACCGCTCCGCAGCCGCCTGCGGCCGCTCGCGTAGAGGCTCACGCTGAAGTGCCGGGTCCCGTCCGCGACCCCGTGGATCGTCGACTGCCCGAGCTTGAGCCGGCCGAGCAGGAGCTGGACGACGAGGCGCGAGTTCGGCGCCGTGACGTGGAGCTGGCCCCGCACCGTCGTCCCGTGCTGGACGCCGGCGGCCCGCAGCGAGCTCGACGCCGCCGGGATCGGCGGCTCGTGGAAGGTGGTGGTCGTCGGCGGGGGTGTCGTCGTCGTCTGCGTAGTCGTCGGTGGCGGGGTCGTGGTCGTCGTGGCGACGACGACCGTCCCGGTCATCGCCGCCCCGCGGTTACCGTCCTGGAAGGGGTAGGTCCCGGCCGCGTCGAACCGGCACGTCCCGCTCCAGGGCGCCGGCTCGCCCCCGGCATTGGCCGGGAGCGGGGGCGCCGCCATGATCGGGTAGCCGTACGGCGCCTGGGTCTGCGTGCACGAGGTCGGCTGCGGGCCGGTGAAGACGACGCTGTGGATGCTCGAGCCGGTCGGATAGCTGAAGGTGACCGTGCCGCCCGGGAGGATCGTCACGGTGCTGGTGGCCGTCCCGTTCGCACTCCAGGTCGGAACCGAGAAGAAGGTGCCGTTGTCGACGGCCGTGAACGACGCCGTCGTCCCCTGGGCCGACCCCAGCGACGGCAGCAGGGCGACCCCGGCCCCCGCCAGTCCGACACACGCCCACAGCACCAGCTTGCGCACGATCGCTCCTCTCGCTCGTATGACCCCAGCATGGCACGCCGGCCGCCGCCGGGTGGCGGCTACCGCGCTACTCGGGCGGCTCGCGCCAGACCTCGACCGAAACCTGCTCGACCGGCAGCGGGATCGGCGGCTCCGGCTTGGCCGCCTTGACCCAGACCGCCTCGGCGGCGAAGTCCTCGATCAGGCGGTCGGCGATCACCGTGCACAGCCGCTCGAGCGTCCGGTAGGTTCGCTGCTGGGAGACGAGGGCGACGAGCTGGCACACCTCGCCGTAGTCGACGGTGTCCTCGATGCGGTCCGTCTCGGTCGCCGCCGACTCACCGAGGTCGATCGTGATGTCGAAGAGCAGGCGCTGGCCGACCTCGCGCTCGGCCGCCCCGATCCCGACGTGGGTGTAGAGCGAGAGCCCGGCGATCTCCACGGTCACGCCCGTGCGCATCCCCGACTCGTCGTCCGACTCGTCCTCGTCGTCGGAGTCCCGCCACGGCCCGTCCTCTACGTCGTCAGGGTCGTCGGACTCCATCGCCCGGTGACCGTAGCAGCCGCCACGGCCAGCGCGTCCCGGACGGGACCGACGTCATGGACCCGGAAGACGCTCGCCCCCCGCTCGAGCGCCATCACGTTGGTGGCGATCGTCCCGCCCAGCCGGTCGCCGTCCGGGCGGCCGGTGACCTTGCCGAGGAACGACTTGCGCGAGGTCCCGATCACGATCGGCCGCCCGAGCGTGCAGAGCTCGCCCAGGCGCCGGAGCAGCTCGAGGTTGTGGGCCACGGTCTTGCCGAAGCCGATTCCCGGGTCGAGCATGATCCGCCGCTCGGGCACCCCCTCGCCCACGGCCCACCCGAGACGCTCCTCGAGGAAGGCGCGGACGTCGTCGACGACGTCGTCGTAGCGCGGGTCGCTCTGCATCGTCCGCGGCTCGCCCTGCATGTGCATGAGGCAGCAGGCGGCGCCCCGGTCGGCGACGAGCCCGGCCATCTCCGGATCGATCCGGAAGGCGCTGACGTCGTTGACGAAGCGGGCTCCGGCCGCCAGGGCCGCCTCGGCGACGAGGAGCTTGGTCGTGTCGATCGAGATCGTCGCCCGCAGGCCGGCGCGGACGAGCCCCTCGACCACGGGCACGACCCGCTCGCGCTCGAGCAGGGCGTCGACCGGCAGCGCGCCCGGCCGGGTCGACTCGCCCCCGACGTCGACGATCGCCGCCCCCTCCCGCTCGAGGGCCAGCCCGTGGGCGACCGCCGGCCCGGGGAGGGCGAAGAGGCCGTGGTCCGAGAAGGAGTCGGGCGTCACGTTGAGCACGCCCATGATCACCGGGTCACCCACGCCTCGCATCATCGCGCAGCGCCCCGGTCGGCCCCGACCGGTGGCCCTCAGCAGCTCGCGCAGCGCCAGGTGATCGCGCCGAGCCCGGGGAAGCCGAGGGCCTCGGCCGTGGCCCCGGTCAGGTCCCACTCGCGCCCGACGATGTACGGCCCCCGGTCGATCACCGGCACCCGGAGGGTCCGCCCGGCGTAGGTGAAGTCGATCAGCGTGCCGCACGGGGCCGTCTTGTGGGCCACGCCGATCTGGAGGCGGCCGAGGACGCCGCCGCAGGCGAGGCCGAGCCCGTAGTCGGTGAACACCGACGCCACGCTGACCAACTCCCCGGTCTTCTGCTCATCCACCCACGGGAGCAGGCCGGCGAAGTTCGCGGCCGCCGCGCTCAGCTTTCGCGCGTGCGCCTGGACGGCGTACATCTGCTGGAGCTCGGCCCGGACCTGCGAGTCCGACGGGGCCCCGGGCGAGATCCCGCTCTCCCGGAAGCTGGCGGGGATCGGATGGGCGGGGGGCGGAGCACCCCGGTTCCCCGACCGGGCCGCCGCCGCCGGGCGCACCCGCGGCGCCGGGCGCACCCGCGGCGCCGGGGCAGCCGGCGCCGGGTCGGTGGTGACCGCCGCCTGGTCGACCGCCGTGGTCGTGGGCCGGCCGGTCGTGCCGCCGCACCCGGCGACGATCGCGCCGAGCAGGACCGACGCCGTGATCCAGCCGTGCCGCAACCAAGCCTCCGACGCGCGCCGAGCCCCGCGGGGCTCAGGTCAGCTCGGGTTGCTCGGGATCGCTGCTGCGGAGCTCGGTCGTCCCGCCGGCCAGGCCCGGCCGCGGGAGCGGGCGCGGGGCCTCGCGCGGGCGCTCGGGAACCGGAGCCGAGGCGGCCGGCGGAAGCTGCGGGGTCCGGGTCGGCACCTCGTCGGGGCCGAAGACGTCGGCTTCGGTCCGGCCGTTGAGGAGGCCCTCGAACTGGTGCTTCTCGATCGTCTCGCGACGGACGAGGATGTCGGAGATCGGCGAGGTCTCGAGATGCTCGGTGAGGACGACCGCCGGGGCCGCGGGTCGGCCGGTCGTACCGCCGCACCCGGCGACCAGCACCCCGAGCAGGACCAACGCCGCGATCCAGCCGTGCCGCAACCAGGCCTCCGTCGCGCGCCGAGCCCCGCGAGGGCTCAGGTCAGCTCGGGTTGCTCGGGATCGGTGCCGCGGAGCTCGGTCGTGCCACCGGCGAGCCCCGGACGCGGGAGCGGGCGCGGGGCCTCGCGCGGGCGCTCGGGAGCCGGAGCCGACGCGGCCGGCGGAAGCTGGGGGGTCCGGGTCGGCGCCTCGTCGGGGCCAAAGACATCGGCTTCGGTCTTGCCGTTGAGGAGGCCTTCGAACTGGTGCTTCTCGATCGTCTCGCGGCGGACGAGGATGTCGGAGATGGTGTCGAGGTTCTCGCGATGCTCGGTGAGGATGTTCTTCGCCCGCTGATGGGCCCCCTCGATGATCCGCCGCACCTCATCGTCGATCTCCCGCGCGATCTCGTCACTGTAATCCGGCTCGGTCGAGAACTCCCGCCCCAGAAACGGCTGCCCATGGTCGTGTCCGAACACGCGGGGGCCGAGCTTGTCGCTCATGCCGAAGCGCATGACCATCTGCTTGGCCGTCTGGGTGACCTTCTCGATGTCGTTCGACGCGCCCGTGGTGATCTCGCCGAACACGATCTCCTCCGCCGCCCGGCCACCCAGCGTCATCGCCATCGTGTCCAGCAACTCCGCCCGCGTCGTCAAGAACCGATCCTCGGTCGGCATCGAGATCGTGTACCCCAACGCCTGACCCCGCGAGATCACGCTGATCTTGTGCACCGGATCGGAATGCTCCAGGTAATTGCCGACGATCGCATGACCCATCTCGTGATACGCCGTGATCAACCGCTCGTTCTCGCTCATCACCCGCGTCTTCTTCTCCGGCCCCGCGATCACCCGCAGGATCCCCTCCTCCAACTCCACCTGCGTGATCTCCCGCTTCCCCGTGCGCGCCGCGAGGAGGGCCGCCTCGTTGATCAGGTTCGACAGGTCAGCCCCCGTGAACCCGGGCGTCTGACCGGCGAGGGCGTCGATGTTGATCTCCTTGCCCAGCGGCTTGCCCCGCGTATGCACCTCGAGGATCTTCGCCCGCCCCTTGCGATCCGGCCGATCGACCGCGATCTGGCGATCGAAAGCGACCCGGACGCAACAACGCCGGATCGAGGATGTCCGGGCGGTTCGTCGCCGCGATCATGATGATGTTGTCCTTCGCCTCGAACCCATCCATCTCCACCAGCAACTGGTTCAAGGTCTGCTCACGCTCGTCGTGACCGCCACCGAGGCCGGCGCCCCGGTGGCGCCCGACGGCGTCGATCTCGTCCATGAAGATGATGCACGGCGAGTTCTGCTTGGCCTGCTCGAACAGGTCCCGCACCCGCGACGCCCCCACCCCGACGAACATCTCAACGAAATCCGAGCCCGAAATCGAGAAGAACGGCACCCCCGCCTCACCCGCCACCGCCCGAGCCAGAAGCGTCTTCCCCGTCCCCGGAGGCCCATAGAGCAAGACACCGGTCGGAATCCGGGCACCCAACGCCTGGAACTTCTTCGGATTCTCCAGGAACTCCTTGATCTCATGAAGCTCCTCCACCGCCTCATCCACCCCCGCCACATCCCGAAAGGTGATCTTCGGCGAATCAGCCGAAAGCCGCTTCGCCTTCGACTTCCCAAACGACATCACCTTCGACCCCCCACCCTGGACCTGGTTCATCAGGAAGATCCAGAAGCCGATGAAGATCAGGAACGGCAAAACGTAGGTCAACAGCGACAACCAGCCGTTGCTCTTCGTCCCCTCCACGTTGAACGACGGATGACCCGGCGCCGTCTCCAGCTGCTTGATCAGATCCGCCGCCGCCTGCCCCGGCACGAACCCGACCTCATACTGCGAGCCGTTGGTCAACGTCACATCGACCACGCTGTCCTTCGTCTTCACCACCGCCGAGCGCACCAACCCACTCGGAATGTCCGACGTCACCAACGTCTTGTAGCTGTGCACCGGGCCGTTGGTCTGGCTCGGGGAGATCAGCTTCTGCGCGAAGAAGGCGAGCACCACGACGATCAGGATCGGGAAGGCGGCGCTCTTGAAGAACCGGTTCACGGCGTGCTCCTGGCGCGCGCAGCGCCGGCTTGGAGAATGACGGGCAGTCCAGCTAGCGTACCACGGGATTTCCCCGCTTCCGCCGGTCAACGCCCGCCGCCCGGGCGCCTCCGGCGCCCCTCCGCAGCCCCGCCCCCGCCGGCCCCGGCGGGAGCCGTTGCGCCCTCAGACGGTGGCCGGCGCCACGGCCAGGGCGGCGACGTACGGAAGGTTTCGGTGGCGCTCGTCGTGGTCGAGGCCGTAGCCGATGGCGAACCGGTTGGCGATCTCGAAGCCGACGTAGCGCGTCGGCAGCTCGACCTTCCGGCGCTCCGGCTTGGTCAGGAGCGCGCAGACCTCGAGCGTCGCCGGGTTGCGGGCGCCCAGGCTGCGCAGGAGATACTGGAGCGTCAGGCCCGAGTCGACGATGTCCTCGACGATGAGGACCTCCCGGCCCTCGATCGCCCCGTCGAGATCCTTGAGGATCCGGACCACCCCGGACGAGTCGGTGGCCGACCCGTAGGAGGCAACGGCCATGAAGTCGAGCTCGCACGGGATCGAGATGCTCCGCATCAGGTCGCTGAGGAAGAACACGGCGCCCTTGAGCACCCCGACGAGCAGCAGGTCGCGCCCGGCGTAGTCGCGGGAGATCTCCGCCCCGAGCTCGCGCACCCGCCGGCGGAGGGCATCGGCGGGGACGAGGATCTCGCCGATCTCCTGATCGTCCATGGCCGCGGCCCAGTCTAATGATCCCCTCGGCGAGGCTCGCGCCGGGCGCTCAGCACGACCGTCGTCCCGGTCGCGGCACCGACCCGGAACCGCTCGCCGGTGGCCACGCCCGGGATCCAGGCGACCTCCCCGGCCGAGGTGACGACCGGGAGGCTCCGGCGCTCGGCGCGCGGGACCCGGCGGTCGGCGAACAGGTCGGCCAGGGACTTGGTCCCCCCCAGGCCGAGCGGCGCCATCCGGTCCCCCGGGCGCCATCCGCGCACGGTCAGCCCGCCGGGCTCGAGCGCCGCGGCGTCGAGGAGCCCGGGGCCGATCGATCCCGCGCCCGGTCCGGCCCACCGGCGCCGGGGTCCGCGCCCGGGTCGGCGGGTGCCGGGCCGGCGACCGCCGGACGGCCGAGCCCGGCGTCCACGCCCTGGCCGAGCTCCGCCCGCAGGCGCCAGGCGCCGAACCCGACCGTCCCGGGGACGGCGAGGGCGACCGGCGCCGGAACCGGCTCGGGGGCGCCGGCCTCGAAGCGGAGGACCCCGTACTCGACCACCGCCCGGCAGCCGGCCCCGACGTCGAGCTCGGCGCTCCCGCCCGCCGGCGCCAGCCCGATCAGCTCCTCGACCCGGGCGCCGACCCCGGGCAGGAGGGCGCCGAGGGCATCCTCGGCCAGGCGGACGACCACGAGCCGGGCGAGCGCCGGCGGGAGCGCGGCCAGGCGCTCGACGGCGATCCGGCGCCGCCCGGCCAGTGCCGTCTCGACGACCTCGTCGAGCACGGCCGCCTCCTCGCGCAGGAGCTCGGAGCTGCGAAGGATGTTCTCCTCGGCCGCGGGATGGAGCTCGCCGAGGGCGGCGGCCAGCCCGTGCCGGCAGCGTCCGCGGGCGTAGCTCCCGTCGCCGTTGCTCGCGTCCTCCCGCCAGGCGAGTCCCCGGGCCCGGCAGTAGCTCGCGGTCTGCTCGCGGGTGACCCCGAGCAGGGGGCGGATCAGGAGCCCGTCGGCGGCGGCCATGCCGAGCAGCGCGCGGCGTCCGGGAGAGGCGGCCAGCCGGTAGAGGACGGTCTCCGCCTGGTCGCTCGCCGTGTGCCCGGCGGCCACCCGCGCGCCTCGCGCGCGCGCGACTGACTGGGCGCGGGCGTATCGGAGGTCCCGGGCCCAGGCTTGGCGGTTCCCTGCCGCCGGCGGCGCCGGCGCCCGGTGGACCTCGAGGGCGACGCCGGCGCGCGCGCAGAGGGCGCGCACGTGGTCGGCGTCGGCGGTGGACTCCTCCCCCCGCAGCCCGTAGTCGACGTGGAGGGCGACGAGCTCCCCCGCGCCGCAGATCGTCACGGCGACGTCGAGCAGGCAGACCGAGTCCCGCCCGCCGGAGACGAGCACGACCAGCCGGTCGCCCGGCCCGAGCAGGCCGCGGGCGCCGACCGAGGCGAGCACCCGCTCGACGATCGACCCGGCCAACGCTAGGCCTTCAGGTGGGGATACTCGTCGACCACGACCTGGCGGTAGCGCTTGTAGATGGGCTTGGTGATCGGGATCAGGGCGAGCGCCGCCTTGACGTCGCCGCCGGTCTTGATCCGGCGGCGGGCGATGGCCAGGGCGACGTTCTCCTTGCCCTGGAAGTAGCGGTTGGCGACCTCCGAGGACATGGTCATCTCGACCTTCGGACTCCAGTCGACGTCGTCGGTCCACTCCCAGTGGAGGTTCTTGCCCTCGGCCTTGGTCCCCGCCCGGATGTTGACCACCAGGTCGACGTCCTCGAACTCGAAGCGCTGCGGGACGTCGGCGTCGCGCAGCTTCGGCCCCATATCCGGATCCTCGCTCATCATCGTGAAGATCCGGTCCATCACCTCGACGAACTCCTTCCGCGACTCGAACGACGTCTCCATCGATCTCCCTTCCTTGCCTTGAAGTCCAGCTTACGGCGCCCGAAGAGCGCCGCCGTGCTCTGGCATCATGGCGCGGCCGTGACGATTCACATCAGGCCGACGGGGGCGCTCGCCGAGCGCGCGCTGCTTCCGGAGGATCCCGGCGCGGCGATGGCGCTCGCCCAGGCGCTGCTCGAGCGGCCGCTGATGTTCAACCACAGCCGCGGTCTCTGGGGCTACACCGGGCTCGCCGCCGACGGCCGTCCCCTGACCGTCCAGAGCACGGGGATCGGCGGGCCGTCGGCCGCCGTCGTGCTCGAGGAGCTGATCGGCCTCGGCCTGCGCCGGGCGATCAGGGTCGGGACCTGCGCGGCGCTCGACGCGGGGCTCGGCCTCGGCGATCTCGTCATCGCCACCGCCGCCCTCTGCGCCGACGGTGCGAGCCGGGCGCTGGCCGGCACCGAGAGGGTCGCGGGGGACGCCGCCCTCTGCGCCGGTCTGCGCGCCCAGGCGCCGGAGGTCCACCACGGGCTCGTCGCCTCCTCGGATCTCTTCTACGCCGCCGCGGACGGGCAGCGCCGGCGGCAGCGGCGAGCTGGCCGGGCGGGGTCCTCGCCGTCGATCTCGAGACGGCCGCGCTCTTCGCCCTCGGCGCCCGCCGCCGGGTCCCGATCGGCTCCGTGCTCGCGGTCTCGGACCTGATCTCGACGGGAGCGCGGCCCGCGCGGATCGAAGACGGCGGCCTCGCGGCCGCGGCGGAGCGGGCCGCTCGGCTCGCCCTCGCCGCCCTCGCGCCCTAGCTCTTGGGGGCGCTCCGGGTCGTGCGCGGCTTGCTGGCGGGCGCTGTGGGGGGGCTTGGCCGCCGGCGCGCGCTTGGCCGCCGCCGCCCGGCGTGGCTTGCTGGCCGGGGGCGGGGGCGGGTCTTCGACGCGCAGGCGCTCCTGGGCGTGCGGGACCCCCTGCGGGACGCCGCTCAGCTCGTCGACCTGCGTGCTCAACGCGGCCAGGCGCTCCTCGATCGCCACGAGGCGGGGACCCAGGTCGGCGGGCGGATCGGAGGTCCGCCGCTTGGTCGACTGCTCGACCCGATCGAGCCCGTCCTCGATGCCCTCGAGGCGCTGGGAGACGGACCGCAGGCGGCGGGTGAGCCGCTCGATGTCGCTCGCCGACGGGATGTTCAGGGCGCCCATCGCCACCTCCTGGGCCTGCGCCGCCCGGTCGCGGACACCCAGGGCGCGGGTCAGCGCCCCGTTGACGAGCGGGTTCTCGAGGAGGTCCTGGGCCAGCCGGCCGAGCGCCTCCTCGCCTCTGGCCGCGAAGCGCTCACGCACGCCGTCGGTTGTCCCTGGATCGGTCATCGTCCTCGTCGGGAAGCGTACCGCCTGGGCGGCCGGAGGCGGGCGGCCGGATGTCGCGTTGCATTCGGCCGGTGCGAACGGTAGGTTCCCCGCTGGTATCCCCGGGAGACGATGCTAGGCTGCCTGTCGCTTGCGGCTGGTAGCGCGTGCATGGGAGGAGTGCAGGTTTGTTTGCTATGAGGCGTAGGCTGCTGACTTCGACGCTCACCGTCGCGCTGTCCGCTGGCGTGGTACAGGCGGTGTTCTGCCTGCGTCGGCGCAGGCGAAGATCGTGACCTTGACCCTGTTGAACGGGATCAAGATCCAACTTCCCCTGCCCGACGGGACCCCCCTCGACCAGCTGCCGCTACCCGGCTTCAGCTCGCCGGTCGTCGGGATCAGCGTCGGCGAGCCGACCACCACTTCGTCGACCAACAGCTCCGCGCTCGGGATTCCCGGCGTGACCGGCAACCCCGGCACTCCGACGACCCTGCCCGCCGGACCCGCCGGGCCTCCGCTGATCGGAGCCGGGGCGGCCCAGAAGGTGACCGGCCACAAGCACACGACCGCCACGCCGACGGGCGCGCCCGTGGGTGGCGCGGTGGTGGCGCCGGTGGCCAGGCCGGTGGCGACGCAGTTCCGGGCGGCGACCGGGGTGCCGCTCCCGGCGAACCCGACGCTCTCGCTCGTCCCGCTCGGCGCGGTCCCGATCGGGGTCCCCAACTTCTTCATCGACACCTTCCGCATCCCCCCGTTCCTGCTCCCGATCTACCAGGCCGCCGGCGTCGAGTACAACGTCCCCTGGCAGATCCTCGCCGCCATCAACGACATCGAGACCAACTACGGGCGCAACCTCAGCCTCTCCAGCGCCGGCGCGCTCGGCTGGATGCAGTTCCTCCCCGAAACGTGGAAGCAATACGGCGTCGACGCCAACGGCGACGGCGTCAAAGACCCCTACAACCCCGTCGACGCGATCTTCGGCGCCGCCCGCTTCCTCCACGCCGCCGGCGCCTCACAGAACCTCCGCGGCGCGATCTTCGCCTACAACAACGCCAACTGGTACGTCGACAGCGTCCTGCTCCGCGCCAAGCTCGTCGGCGGCATGCCCGCCGACCTCGTCAGCTCCCTCACCGGCCTCACCGACGGCCTCTTCCCCGTCCACGCCACCGCCAAATACGCCGACGACGTCGCCGAAACCGCCGCCCTCGCCCACCAAGCCAGCACCCAGAACACCCGGGCCGCGGTAACCCCGACGGCCAAGGACACGACGATCAACATCTACGCCAAGGCCGGCGCCCCGGTGATCGCCGTCAAGGACGGCGTGATCAGCGGGATCGGCTCCTCGGGGACGCTCGGCAACTTCGTCAAGCTCCGCGACACCGCCGGCAACACGTACATCTACAGCCAGATGAAGACGCTCTCGGCCCTCTACGCCTCGCCCAAGCCGAAGACCGAGTCGGCCGCCCAGGTCGCCCGGGACGTCAAGCTCCCGGCCGACCCGACGCCGCACGTGCCGGCCTCCGCCGGCCACCAGCCGGCGACCGCTCCGGCGACCGCGACCAGCCCCGTCTCGCAGGCCCAGCCGGCGCCGAGCGGGCATCTGGCCACCGACACGGCCTCCGGGCCGCAGCGGCTGTTCGCCCATCCGACCCGCCGGGCGGCCTACGCCGCCGGCGGCCGCACCCAGGTGGCCGCGTCCGGGCCGTTCGCCCTGTCTGACTACTTCGTCCAGAACTACGGCCTCAAGCGCAGCGACGTCGACCTCAAGCCGCTGGTCACCGGCGCTCGCGTGATCGCCGGGACGATCCTCGGACGCGTCGGCGTGACCAACCCCTACCAGGCCCCGCACCTCGGCTTCCAGATCCGGCCGGCCGGGAAGAACGCCCCGCTGATCGACGCCAAGCCGATCCTCGACGGCTGGAAGCTCCTCGAGGCCACCGCGATCTACCGCGCCGCGGCGCTCAACCCGATCGTCGGCCAGAACCCGACGATCGGCCAGATCCTCCTCGAGAGCAAGGCCCAGCTCCAGCAGCAGGTCCTCACCGACCCGTCGATCGACATCTACTCGTGCGGGCGGCGCGACATCCAGGCCGGGCTGATCGACCAGCGCGTCCTGGCCACGCTCGAGTTCCTCTCCGCCTCGGGCCTGAAGGCCAGCGTGACGGCGCTGCGCTGCGGGAACAGCCTGGCCAACACGGCGTTCGACAAGTCCGGGAACCTCTCGGACCTGGCCACCGGCAACGGGGTCGACATCTCGGCGATCAACGGCATCCCCGTGCTCGGGCACCAGGGCGCCGGCTCGATCACCGACATCACGATCCGCCGGCTGCTGACCCTCCAGGGCACGTTCAAGCCGAGCTCGATCGACAGCCTGATGACCTATCCGGCGGCCGACAACACGTTCGCGATGTCCGATCATGGTGACCGCATCCACGTCGGCTTCGCCACCGTGTACGACCCGAACACCAAGTTCGGCAAGCAGGTCAACGCGGTGCTCAAGCCGACCCAGTGGCTCCGGCTGATCACCCGGCTCGACCAGATCGACAACCCGACGGTGGCCGCCACGCCTTCGGACGCGGCGATCCCGGTGACGTCAGGCAATTAGCGGGCTCTTCCGTTTCGTCCAATTCGAGTTCCCCGGCGTTCTCGGGCCGTCCGACGGCCGCCATTCGCTGAGGGATCGCGAGGACGAAGGGCCGGCGTGGATCGTGGCCCTCGACACGGTGGGCGTCGCCCGGCCCCGGACTAGCCTCCCGGGGCGGGCGGGCCGCCCGCGCCGCCGCCCGCGGCCGGTCGACCCGCCCCCGCCCCCCACCCCGGTGAGCCTCTCGCGGGCCACCGTGATCGACGCGCGGTCCCTGACCGACGAGGCCGAGGCCGCCGCCTGGCTCGACCGGGTCGATCCGGTCGACGCGGCCGCGGACGCCCTCGGGGCCCTCAACCGCCTGATCGCCGCCCACCGGATCGCCGCCGCCGACCCGTTCGCCCACCAGCTCCCCCCGGACGCCGCGCTCACCACCCGGGTCGGCTTCGGCGACGGGCAGGACGTCTACGCCGGCGGCTGGCGGCGGGCGGTCGAGTTCGCCCCGGCGCCCGGGCGCCGCCGGCGCCCGAAGGCCGCCCTGCGCCCGGAGGCCCGGCTCGCCGCCCTCCTCGGGGCCCGCGACCGGCCCCTCGCCTGCGAGGAGCTGGCCCTGCGCGCCCGGCTCGACCTCGACTTCGACCGGCCGCTCGCCGCGGCGCTCGGGACCCGCCTCGCGCTCGAGGCGGCCCTCGTCGAGCTCGGGGCCGACGCCCGGGCGACCGGCCTCGAAGACCGGCTGGGCGAGCTGCGCGAGCTCCGCGACGACGTGATCGCCGCCGCCAACGCGAGCCTCGTCGGCCCGGCCGCGGCCGAGGAGCGCCAGACCGTCGCGCACGCGCTCGGACGGATCGAGGCCACCCTCCGGGCCCGGAGCCCCGGCCCGCGACCCCGGTGAGAACGGGGGCTCGGCGCCCTCAGCGCCCGCCGAACGCCGGCCGGCGGCGCGAGAGGAACGCGGCGATGCCCTCGCGGGCGTCGTCGGAGTCGAACACCCGGGCGAACGCCTCCCGCTCGGCCTCGAGCCCCGCGTCGAGGTCCGCCCGATCCGAGACCTGCTTGATCTGGAGGGTGGCGAGCGGGGCCTGCCCGGCGAGCAGGCGCCCCCACCCGACGGCCGAGTCGAGCAGCTCGTGGTCGGGCACGACCCGGTTGACGAGCCCGTAGTCGAAGGCCTCGCCGGCCGTGATCGCCGTCCCGGTCAGGTTCATCTCGAGCGCCTTGGCCGGCCCGACGAGGCGCGGGAGGCGCTGGGTGCCCCCGAACCCGGGGATGATCCCGAGGCTGATCTCGGGCTGGCCGAACGTGGCCGACTCGCCCGCGATCCGCACGTCGCAGGCCATCGCCAGCTCCGACCCGCCCCCGAGGGCCGGGCCGTTGACGGCGGCGATCGGTGACGATCGACGACCGCTCCCAATCGCGGGCGAGCCCGTGCATCTCGTCGAGCAGCTGGCGCCCGGCCTCGGCGTCCATCGCGGCGAAGGCCTTGATGTCGGCCCCGGCGCAGAAGAGGGTCGAGTTGGCCGAGGCGAACACGACCGCCCCGAGTCGCCGGTCGGCCTGGACGGCGTTCCACGCCTCGCGCAGGTCGGCGACGACGCCCGGGGAGAGCGAGTTCGCCGGCGGGTTGTCGAGCCAGGCGATGGCCACCCCGAGCTCGGCGCGCGTCTCGAGCTTGACGCGGCCGTCCTGCCCGTCATCGGGGCGGGGGTAGGGGAAGAAGCCCTGGCCGGCCGCCACGCCCCGCCGCCCCTGGGCGACCAGGCGGCGAAGGATGGTCGGCGGCGCGTAGCGCTCGCCCCAGTCGGCCGCCGCCCGCTCGAGCGACGCGAGCACGACGTCGAGGCCGGCGGCGTCGGCCCGGGCGAAGGGCGGCGGGTTGAGGCCGGTCCCGGCGAGCATGCCGAGGTCGATGTCGCGGATGCTGGCCACCCCCTCCTCGAGCAGCAGGCAGCACTCGACGAGCGCCTTGAGCACGAAGCGCTCGGCCAGCTCCGCCGCGTCGAAGTCGGTCGAGCCGGTCGACCGGGGCTCGCCGTTCTCGTAGAACCCCCGTCCGGTCTTCGCCCCGAGCTCCCCGGCCGCGACGAGCTCGCCCATCCCCCGATGGACGTGGAACCGATCGCCGTAGGACTCGTAGAGGTACTCGGCCACGTGGTGGACCGTGTCGAGGCCGAGCAGGTCGGTCAGGAAGAACGGGCCCATCGGGGCGACGCCCGCGGCCGCGATCGCCTGGTCGACCGCCTGGATCGAGAGGCCGCGCTCCTCCTGGAAGCGCCAGACCTCGCCGACCGCGGAGTTGAGCACCCGGTTGACGACGAAGCCGGGGACCTCGGCGCACCGGATCGGGAGCTTGCGGATCGTCTGGGCGAAGTTCGTCGCCACCGAGAGCGCCTCGATCGACGTGTCCTCCCCCTCGATCACCTCGACCAGGCGCATGATCGACGCCGGATAGAAGTAGTGGAAGCCGAGCACCTGCTCCGGGCGGGTGGTGGCCAGGCCGAGCTCGGTGATCGACAGGGACGAGGTGTTCGACGCGAGGATCGCGTGCCCGGGCGTGGCCGCGTCGAGCTCGGCGAAGACGGCCTGCTTGATCGCCATCCGCTCGGGAACCGCCTCGATGACGAAGTCGACGTCGCCGAAGTCGTCGTAGGAGGTGGCCGGGACGATCCGCTCGAGGATCTCGGCCGCCTGGGCGTCGGCCTGCTCGGCGGTGAGCTTCCCCCGCTCGACGAGCCTGTCGAGTTGGGCCCGCGTCACCTCCCGGGCCTTGTCCAGCGCCGACGTCGACGAGCCGCCGGTCGATGTCCTTCAGCACGACCGGGATCCCGGCCGAGGCGATCGTCTGGGCGATCTCCCCGCCCATCGTCCCGGCTCCGACGACGGCGGCCTTGAAGACGAACATGCATCGCTCCTCGGTTCGTGGGACGGCAGAATCTACTCGGCCGATCCGGCGATCGCCGGGCCGAGATCTCGAAACTCCGCCATCCCGGTAGGTTTCCACTACATGAACCAATTCGCGCACCGCCACCCCGCTCGCCTTCGCACCCCGATCCGGCTCGCCGTCCTCGGGGCGACGCTCGCGCTCGCCCCGACCGCCACCGCCGCCACCAAGCCGGTCGTCGCGACCGGCGGGGTGACCGCCGTCACCTACCAGAGCGTCACCCTCCACGGGACGGTCAACCCCGAGGCGCAGCCGACGACCTACTTCTTCCAGTACGGGCCGACGAACCGCTACGGGAGCCAGGGCAACCCGGTCAACCTGGCCGCCGGGACGCGGGCGGTCGGTGTCCAGAGCCCGATCGGCGGGCTCCTCCCCCGGAGCAAGTACCACTACCGCGTGGTCGCGGTCAGCGCCGCGGGCACCGCCCTCGGCGGCGACGCGACGTTCACGACCGCGGCGATCCCCCTCTCGCTGGCCATCGGCGCGCTCCCCAGCCCGGTCGTGTTCGGCGCCCCGCTGAGCATCGTCGGCACGCTGAGCGGGACCGGCGCCGGCGGCCGGACGGTCGTCCTCCAGGCGAACCCGTTCCCCTACCCCGGCTTCCAGGCGTTCGGCAACGCCCAGGTCACCCTCCCGACCGGCGCCTTCCAGTTCAACCTGCTCTCCCTGCCGATGACCACCCAGTTCCGCGTCGTCAGCGGCGGCGGCGCCCAGCCGGTCGTGATCAGCCCGACCGTGACCGAGGAGGTCGCCCTCGCCGTGACCATGCACGTCCAGAGCCACCGGATCCGGCCCGGCTCCTACACGATGCGCTTCTCGGGCACGGTCACCCCGGCCGAGGTCGGGGCCCGGGTCTCGATCCAGCGCCTGATCGGGAGCACCTGGCGGTTCGTCTCCGCCACCAACGCGCGGCCTTCCTCCGCCGGCAGCTCGACCTACAGCACGACGATCCGCCGCAGCCACGGCGGGTTCTTCCGGGTGTTCGTCGCGCCCGTCGAGGGCGGCCACGCGGCCAACTCGAGCCCGCCGGCCCTCGTCCACGCCGGGGCGAGCTTCTAGGCCAGGCCGGCCCGGGCGCCGGGGCTCCACCGGCCCCGCCTCCCCGGGCCGGAGCGCGCGGCCACCGGCGCCGGGCGGGCGGGCGGGGGCGCCCGCCGGAGAGCATCTGCCACCTCCGGCCGGCGGCCTGAGCGCCGCCTCATCCCGCTGCTTGCGGATAATCGCTGGCCTTGTCCGACCGACCCCTCGGATAGGTTGTCACTGACATGAAGTCAAGGGAGGGGGAGGACGGCGGGGGGGTGCTCGGACGTCAATTATTCGCGGTCGCGGCGGGCCTGGTGCTCGTACTCGGTCCTCGTCCGAGGCGCCGGCGCGGCGACCCCGACCGCCCCAACGCGACCGGTGGTGAAAACCGGTGCCGCGAGCGCCGTCACCTACCAGTCGGCGAACCTGACCGGAGCCATCGACCCGGGGGGACAGCCGACGACCTATTTCTTTCAGTTCGGGACGACCACCCACTACGGGAGCCAGGGCCCGCTGGTCAGCACGTCCGACAACCGCGTCATCGCGGCCAAGAGCCTCGCCGCCGGACTCCTCCCGGAGACCACCTACCACTTTCGTCTGGTGGCGATCAACGCCCTCGGCGCCACCTTCGGAGCCGATGCGACGTTCACCACGACGGCGATCCCCCTCTCCCTGGATATCAGTGCGCTTCCCAACCCGGTCACCATCGGCTCGCCGATGAGCGCCGTCGGCACGATTACGGGCAGCGATGCCGCCGGGAGCGCAGTGATCCTCCAGCAGAACCCATTCCCGTTCACCACCGGTTTTCGGATCGTCGGCAGCCCGAGCCTGGCCGGTCCGACTGGCGGCTTTCAATTCGCGCCGCTCACCCCGACCGTGACCACCCAGTTTCGGGTGATCAGCGTCGGTCCGGGCCCGCCGGTGGTGAGCGCGACGTTGACCGAGTTCGTCCAGCTCGCCGTGACCATGACCCTCGTCCGCGAGGCCTCCCCCTCGGGCCCCCCGGCCGCCGCCTTCTCGGGACTGATCACCCCGGCGCAGACCGGGGGCCGGGTCTCCGTCCAACGGCTCGCCGGCGGCCGGTGGTGGCTGGTCGCCGCGACCCGGTCACGCCCCGCGGCCTCCGGGATCTCGACCTACAGCATGACGCTCCGGCTCCGCCACAGCGGCCTCTACCGGGCCTTCGCAGCTCCGGTCGAGGGCGGCCACGTGGCCAACGTGAGCCCGCCGGTGCTCGTCCACGTCAGCGGTTGACCGACCCTGACCGGCAGCGACCCGACGCCGCGGCTAGGCGCCGACCGCGGCCGGCGCCTCGACCCGCCGGGGAAGCAGGGTCTCCCGAGCGATCACCAGGCGCTGGATCTGGGCCGTCCCCTCGTAGAGCTGCATGATCTTCGCGTCGCGCATCAGCTTCTCGACCGGGTAGTCCTTGATGAAGCCGTAGCCCCCGTAGACCTGGACGGCGTCGGTCGTGACCTTCATCGCCGTGTCGGCGGCGAAGCGCTTGGCGTGCGAGGAGAGCAGGGTGTTGCGCTGGCCCTGGTCGAGGAGGACCGCCGACTTCCAGGTCAACAGGCGCGAGGCCTCGATCTCGGTGGCCATGTCGGCGATCATGAACTGGATCGCCTGGTGCATGGCGATCGGCACGCCGAACTGGACCCGCTCCTTCGAGTAGTCGCACGCGAACTCGAAGGCCGCCCGGGCGATCCCGATGGCCATCGCCGCGACGCCCGGCCGCGTCCGGTCGAGGGTCATCATCGCCACCTTGAAGCCCTTGTTCTCCTCGCCGATCAGGTGGTCGG
Source organism: uncultured Solirubrobacterales bacterium (assembly GCA_963817865.1). GTDB lineage: Bacteria > Actinomycetota > Thermoleophilia > Solirubrobacterales > Solirubrobacteraceae > Palsa-513. The sequence goes on from CAWFQO010000019.1 coordinate 22,148, forward strand.
CCGGGATCTCGACGTCCGGGAAGGTGATCGTCGCCGTGTTCGACGCCCGCTGGCCCATCTTGTCTTCCTTCTTGTCGACGATCACCCCGGCGTCGCGCGGGACGATGAAGGCCGAGATCCCCCGGTGGCCGGCGTCCGGGTCGGTCTTCGCGTAGACGGTGTAGAAGTTCGCATGGCTGCCGTTGGTGATGAAGCACTTCGACCCTGAGATCACGTACTTGTCGTGCCGGCGGACCGCCCGGGTCTTCATCCCCGAGACGTCGGACCCGGCGTCCGGCTCGGTCAGGCAGAACGACGCCAGCAGCGGGGCCTCGGTCAGGCGTCCGAGGTACTCCTTCTTGAGCTCGTCGGACCCGGCGAGGATCAGCGGCGCCGTGGCCAGGCCGTTGCAGCCGACCGACGTCTGGATGCCCGAGCACCCCCACGAGAGCTCCTCCTCGATCACGCAGCCGTCGAGGTAGCCGATCCCCGGTCCGCCGTACTCCTCGGGGATGTGGTTGTTCATCAGCCCGATCTCCCAGGCCTTCTCGATGATCTCCTGCGGCCAGTGGCCGTCCTTGTCGTACTCCCAGGCGACCGGCCGGATCTCCTTCGCGGCGAAGTCGTGGGCCAGCTCCCGCAGGCTCTTCTGCTCATCGGTCAGCGTGAAATCGACCACGGTGTCTCCTAAAGACGGGCGCGGAGCTGATCAAGGCAGCGACCCCGCATTGGTAGATTGACTGGTCAGTCAACGTATGGTTCGGTAAGGATAAGCTAGTGCGAGCGGACTGGCAAGATCTCCTCCTGGCGAGCGTCCCGGCCACGGCCGGGGCCGTCTTCCCCGTCGTCGTGGCCGGGGTCGTCGCCGCCGGCGTCCTCATCGCCCTCCTCTGCGCCGCGACGAGCCGCGATCCGTACGACCGTATCGGCCGCGGCGGCCTGTTCTCCGGGAGCGCCCGTCCGGCGGACGCCGGCGGCTCGGCCGCGGAGCGGGACGAGGAAGTCCGCCAGATGACCGGCGCCCGGCGTGCCCTGCGAGCCCGGCGCGCCGCCGCCCCCCCGGACGCCGCGGCCCCGGACGCCGACCCTCCGACGTCGCGACCGGACGAGACCGCGGCCGCGCTGGCGGCCACTGCTCCAGAGCAACCCCCGACGGCCACCGGGCCGATCGTCTCCGCCGCCCCCGACCTGGTCGAGGAGGTCCGTCAGCTCGTGGTGGCCGACAACGCCCGGCGGCGTCGCCGCGGTCTCGAGGCGCTCGGCGTCGAGGCCGAGGTCGCCCGCCGGTTGCGCGAGATGACCGACTAGAATCCCCGCCATGCAGACCCGCCGCTTCGGCGAGACCGACCTCCTCACCTCGGCCGTCGGCTTCGGGACCTGGGCCCTCGGCTCGGACTGGTGGGGCGACCACGAGGATCCCGACGTCCTCATCGCCCGCGCCCTCGAGCTCGGGATCACCTTCTTCGACACCGGCGACACCTACGGGCAGGGCCTCAACGAGGAGCTCGTCGGGGCCGCCCTGGCCAAGGCCGGAGCCCGGCGCGAGGACATCCAGATCTCGACCAAGTTCGGCTACCTCCTCGACAGCGAGCGGACCGACCACGGCGAGTCCGAGCGCCCGCACGACTGGTCGGCCGCCCACACCCGGCGGGCCCTCGAGGCGAGCCTGCGCCGCCTGCGCACCGACTACGTCGACCTCTACCAGCTCCACAACCCCCGCATGGACGCGCTCGACCACGACGAGCTGTTCGCCGAGCTCGAAGCCCTCCGGGCCGAGGGGCTGATCCGTCACTACGGCGTCGCCCTCGGGCCGAAGATCGGCTGGCGCGAAGAGGGCCTTCGGGCCCTCGACGAGCGCCCGATCACCTCGCTCCAGACCGTCTACAACATGCTCGAGCAGGAGCCCGGGGCCGAGTTCCTCCGGAGCGCCGCGGCCCGCGGCGCCGGCGTCATCGCCCGCGTCCCGACCTCGAGCGGCCTGCTCGAGGGCCATCTGACCCCCGAGCACACGTTCGACGGCAACGACCATCGCCGCCACCGTCCCCGCTCCTGGCTGATCGACGGGCTCAAGAAGGTCGACCAGCTCGACTTCCTCCTCCGCGGCGGCGAGCGGACCCTCGCCCAGGCCGCCTACTGCTTCATCCTCGCCCAGCCGGCCATCGCCACCGTGGTCCACACGGTGAACACCACCGCCCAGCTCGAGGAGTGGAGCGGCGCGACCGACGTCGCCCCCCTCGACGACGACGAGCTCGCCGCCTTCGACGAGCTCTACCGCTCCGGGTTCGGCCTGCTCGAGCCCCGCGGACTCCCGACCGTCTGATGCCCGCCGCCCGGCCCGCGCCGTCCTCCGACGGCCGATGATCGACGTCTCGCTCACCGCCGACGGCGTCCGGGCGGCCGCCGTGACCGTCGTGATCGACGTCCTCCGGGCGACCACGACGATCACCCAGGCCCTGGCCGGCGGGTTCGACCGCGTCCTCTGCGTCGCCGACCGCGACGCCGCCCTCGCGATGGGCGGGCCCGGTCGCGTGCTCGCCGGCGAGGAGCGATGCGTCCCGCCGCCCGGGTTCGACCTCGGCAACTCCCCCGCCGCGGTCGAGACCGCCACCGGGACCGAGCTCGTCCTCGCCACCTCGAACGGGACGCCGGCGATCGTCGCCGCCGCCGGGCAGTCCGAGCGGACGCTCCTCGGCTGCCTGGCCAACCTCGACGCCGTGGTCTGCGCCCTGCGGGACGCCGACGACGTCCTCCTCGTCTGCGCGGGCACGAACGGTCGCCTGGCGATCGAGGACGTCTACGTCGCCGGGCGGATCGCCGCCCTCCTCGACCACGAGCGGACCGACGCCGCCGAGATGACCGCCCTCCTCGCCGCCGCCGCCCCCCCGGCCGGCGAGCTCTTCCGGGCGAGCACGAACGGCCGGCTCCTCGTCGAGGTCGGGCTCGAGGCCGACATCGACTGGTGCGTCCGGGAGAGCTTCCTCGACCTCGTCCCCCGGGTCGCCGACGCGACCGAGACGGTCGCCACGATCACCGCCGCCTGATCCGGGCTGTTTTCGAGGATCCGCGGCCCGCCGCCGGGCGCGCGCTGGCCCGCCGGGCCAACATCTCAGCCGCCCGACCGGCCACCCTGACCCGTAGTTATAGCGAAAACTCTATGCTTAACCCCAAAGTCTTCAGTATTCTTTCTGATTCAGACGAGCATAATGACAGGAGATAACGCCCAAAGGAAAGTGAGTTTGTACTGATGAGCACACCCGAAGACGGCGGTTCGGCCCCTAAGAAGGACCGCTGGACATCAGGGGTGACGCCTTACGCGGAGATGGGCTACTGGGACGCCGACTACGAGCCCAAGGCCACCGACGTCCTATGCGCCTTCCGGATCACCCCGCAGCCCGGGGTCGACGCCATCGAGGCAGCCGCGGCGGTCGCCGGCGAGTCCTCCACCGCCACGTGGACCGTGGTCTGGACCGACCGCCTGACCCCCTACCAGCACTACCAGGCCAAGGCCTACGCCGTGGACGAGGTCCCCGGCACCGAGGGCCAGTACATCGCGAAGATCGCCTATGACCTCGACCTCTTCGAGGAGGGATCGATCGCCAACCTGACCTCCTCGATCATCGGCAACGTCTTCGGCTTCAAGGCCCTCAAGGCGCTCCGGCTCGAGGACATGCGGATCCCGGTGGCCTACCTCAAGTCGTTCCCCGGTCCGCCGCACGGGATCGTCATGGAGCGCGAGTACCTCGACAAGTTCGGGCGTCCGCTCCTCGGCGCCACCGTCAAGCCGAAGCTCGGCCTCTCGGCCAAGAACTACTCGCGCGTGGTCTACGAGGCGCTCCGTGGCGGCCTCGACTTCACCAAGGACGACGAGAACATCAACTCCCAGCCGTTCATGCGCTGGCGCGATCGCTACTGCTTCGCGATCGAGGCCGTCCAGCGCGCGATGGCGGCGACCGGTGAGGTCAAGGGTCACTACATGAACGTGACCGCCGCGACGATGGAGGACATGTACGAGCGCGCCGAGTTCGCCAAGTCGCTCGGCTCGGTCATCATCATGATGGACCTCACCGTCGGCTACACGGCGATGAGCTCGATGTCCCACTGGGCCCGTGCGAACGGGATGATCCTCCACCTCCACCGGGCCGGTCACGGGACGTACACGCGTCAGAAGACGCACGGCGTCAGCTTCCGCGTGATCGCCAAGTGGTGCCGGATGCTCGGCGTCGACCACATCCACGCCGGGACCGTCGTCGGCAAGCTCGAGGGCGACCCGAACATGATCAAGGGCTACTACGACGTGCTCCGCCAGCGCTACAACGTCGCCAACCCCGAGACCGGGCTGTACTTCGACCAGGACTGGGCGTCGCTCGCCGCGGTCATGCCGGTCGCCTCGGGCGGCATCCACGCCGGCCAGATGCACCAGCTGCTCGAGTACCTGGGCGAGGACGTCGTCCTCCAGTTCGGCGGTGGCACGATCGGCCACCCGATGGGCATCGCCGCCGGCGCGACGGCCAACCGAGTCGCCGTCGAGGCGATCATCCAGGCCCGCAACGAGGGCAAGGACTACTTCAACGAGGGTCCGGACATCCTCATCCAGGCGGCCAAGGGCTGCCCGGAGCTCGACGCGGCCCTCGATGTCTGGAAGGACATCACGTTCAACTACGAGTCGACGGACACGCCCGACTACGTCCCGACCGTTACCCCCGCGGGCTGATCGGAGCGATTGACATGAAGATCACACAAGGGACGTTCAGCTTCCTCCCGGAGATGACCGACGAGCAGCTCGAGGCCCAGATCCGCTACTCGATCAACAACGGCTGGGCCCTGATGGTCGAGCACACCGACGATCCCCACCCCCGCAACTCCCTCTGGGAGATGTGGGAGCAGCCGAAGTTCGACGTCGACCCCGAGGATGCCGCGCTGATCCTCGACGAGCTCAACGCCTGCCGCGAGGCGTACCCGGCGCGCTACATCAAGCTCGTCGCCTACGACAGCTCGCGGGGCCGCCAGACGACGATGCTCTCGATCATCGTCAACCGTCCCGAGCACGAGCCGGGCTTCCGGCTCGAGCGCCAGGAGTTCGCCGACCGGGCGATCAAGTACACGATCCACTCCTACGCCACCGAGGACCCGCCCGGCTACCGGTACGGCGCCAAGGGCGCGGTCAAGGAGGAGCGGATGTCCGCGAATGGCGGGACCGGCGAGTGAGCAGCGCGGAGGCAGGCACAGAAGAGAAGCCGCTCGACATAGAGTCGGTCCTGCGGGACAGCAAGGTCGGCGACACGCTGGCCGAGCTCGACCGGACCCTGGTCGCCCTCGCCCCGGTCAAGGAGCGGATCGCCGAGGTGGCGGCCCTGCTCGTGATCGACCGGCTCCGGGCGGACGCCGGCCTGCCTTCGCAGCGGCCGTCGCTCCACATGTCGTTCACCGGTGAGCCGGGGACCGGCAAGACGACGGTCGCCCTGCAGATGGCCAAGATCCTCCACGGTCTCGGCTACATCGAGAAGAACGAGGTCGTCGCGGTCACCCGCGACGACCTCGTCGGCCAGTACGTCGGGCACACGGCCCCGAAGACGACCGCCGTGATCAAGCGGGCCCGGGGAGGCGTCCTCTTCATCGACGAGGCCTACTTCCTCTTCCGCCCGGAGAACGAGCGCGACTACGGGGCCGAGGCGATCGAGGTCCTCCTGACGGCGATGGAGAACGAGCGGGACACGCTCGTGGTGATCCTCGCCGGCTACCACGACCGGATGGAGCAGTTCTTCCGCAGCAACCCCGGAATGGGCTCACGCGTCGCCCACCACATCGACTTTCCCAACTACACTCGCGATGAGCTGATGGACATCGCCCGGCTGATGATGAAGAACGCCTCCTACAAGCTGACGCCCGAGGCCGAAGAGGCCTTCGAGGAGTACATCACCCGCCGCATGCGCCGGCCGCGCTTCTCCAACGCGCGGAGCATCCGCAACGCCCTCGAGCGCGCACGCCTCCGCCAGGCCAAGCGGCTCTTCGACGCCGGGGGTCAGCCGACCCGCGACGACCTGATGACGATCGAGGCCGAGGACATCCTCGCCAGCCGGGTGTTCGGCGACGACGGAGAAGGCGAGGCCGACGCCGAGGACACAACCGACGACAGCGCTGCGGCCCCGGTCGCGGCCGCAGCAGGGAGCTGATCGCCCATGCCACGCCCGGTCATCCTCGGAGTCGTTGGTGACTCCGCGACGGGAAAGACGACGATCACCCGGGGCTTGGTCCGGGTGCTCGGCGAAGACGCGGTGACCCATGTCTGCACCGACGACTACCACAAGTACGACCGCCGGCGGCGGGCCGAGCTCGGCATCACGCCCCTGCACCCCGACTGCAACTACCTCGACATCATCGCCCAGGATCTCGGCCACATGCGCCGGGGCGAGGCGATCCTCAAGCCGACGTACCTCCACGCCGACGGGACGTTCGGGCCCCCGAAGTACGTGGTCCCGGGCCGCTTCGCGGTGATCGAGGGCCTGCTCGGCTACCACACCAAGCAGCTCCGCGACGCCTGCGACGTCCGCGTCTACCTCGCCCCGCCCGAGGAGCTCCGCCGTCACTGGAAGGTTCAGCGCGACTGCTCCCGCCGGGGCTACACGACCGACGAGGTCCTGGCCGAGCTCGACCGGCGCGAGGGCGACTCGGCCGCCTTCATCCGTCCGCAGCAGCGCCACGCCGACATCGTCGTCTCCTTCGTCCCCCGCGCCGACGGCGACCCCGACCGGCTTGACGCCGAGCTCACCCTCCGTGAGGGCCTCGTCCACCCCGACCTCTCGCCGGTGATCCGCAGCGACAGCCCGATCACCCTCTCGAACGGCAACGGCGAACGCTACCTCTGCATCCCGGGCGACCTCGACGCCGAGCAGGCCGCCGAGATCGAGGAGGCCGTCTGGGATCGCATGCACTTCGCCAGCCACCTCCGCACCCAGCGGCTCGGAGAGTTCACGATCGGCACCGACCTGCACCGCTCCGAGTCGCTGGCCCTCGTCCAGCTGCTCATCCTCTATCACGTCGCGACGGCGAAGGCAGCCATCGCGCTCGGTGGCGACGGCGGCCGAAGCCGCGCCGAGTCGTCGCCGGCAATCGTTCGACCCGAGCCGGAGGCAGCAACCGCATGAGCACGACCAGTTCCGAACTCGAGCAGACCGTCCAGGACCTGCTGGCCGCCCCCAGGGGCGTCCTCGCCGCGGACGAGAGCATGGCCACGATGTCGAGCCGCCTCGAGAAGATCGGCGTCGACCCGACCAAGGAGAACCGCGCCGCCTACCGGGAGGTCATCGGAACCGCCCCGGGCCTCGGCGGCTACGTCAGCGGGATGATCCTCTTCGACGAGACGATCCGCCAGACCTTCGCCGACGGAACCCCGTTCGCCGAGGCGCTCGCCCGCGAGGGCATCATCCCCGGGATCAAGGTCGACACCGGCGCCAAGCCCCTCGCCTGCGCCCCGGGCGAGACGGTGACCGAGGGCCTCGACGGCCTCCGCGACCGGCTCGCCGAGTACAAGCAGATGGGCGCCCGCTTCGCCAAGTGGCGCGCCGTGATCAACATCGGCGACGGGCTGCCGAGCGAGGTGCGCCCTCAACGTCAACAGCCACGCCCTCGCCCGCTACGCCGCCCTCTGTCAGGAGGCCGGGATCGTCCCGATCGTCGAGCCCGAGGTCCTCATGGACGGCGAGCACACGATCGAGCGGTGCGCCGCGGTCACGGCCGAGACCCTCCGCCGGGTGTTCGCCGACCTCGCCATCCAGCGCGTCGTCTACGACCACATGCTGCTCAAGCCGAACATGGTCATCCCCGGGAAGAAGTCCGGTCAGAAGGCCGCGCCCGAGGAGGTCGCCGCGGCGACCGTGCGGACGTTCAAGCAGGTCGTCCCCGCCGCCGTCCCGGGCATCGTCTTCCTCTCCGGCGGCCAGAGTCCGGACGAGGCGACCGCCAACCTCAACGCGATCAACAAGCTCGGCCCGCTCCCCTGGCGGCTGAGCTTCTCCTTCGGGCGCGCGCTCCTCGATCCGGCCCTCGCCGCCTGGGCCGGCGACGACGCCAACCGCGACGCCGCCCACGAGGCCCTGCTCGCCCGCGCCCGGGCCAACGCCGCCGCGAGCGTCGGCGAGTACGCCGAGGACCACGCCGTCGCCTGACGCCGGTCCGCCCGGGGCGCCGGGCCGCCGGGGCGCCGGTCCGCCCGGGGCGCCGGTCCGCCCGGGGCGCCGGTCCGCCCGGGGCGCCGGTCGCCCGGGCGCGCCGGTCCGCCGGGGGCGCCGATTCGCCGGGGGCTCCGCCGGCCCCCGGGACCGGCCTCGTCGTGCTCCGCCACCGCCCGCCACGGGGCGCGTGACCGCTGAGGCCGTCCGCCGCCAGGCGGGACGGCCGCCGCCGGAGAAATCGCGAATATAGTTAGCGGAATGGCTATTACTCTCACGCAGCTGCGGAGCTTTCTCGCGGTTGTGCACGAGGGGTCGACAGCCGCCGCCGCCGAGCGGCTCTTCGTCACCCAGCCCTCGATCTCCGCGGCCGTCTCTGCCCTCTCCCAGGAGCTCGGAGTCAAGCTGACCGAGCGCGTCGGCCGCGGCGTGCGTCCGAGCCCGGCCGGGACGGCGTTCACCCCGTACGCCGCCGACGTGATCGGGCTCCTCGACCAGGGCCGCCGGGCGGCGGTCGAGGCGGCCGGGCAGGCCGGCCGCGAGCTGCGGATCGCCGCGGTGACCACCGCCGCCGAGTACCTCGTCCCCACCCTGATGCAGGCCTTCGGGACCCGCCACCCCGACATCGTCCTCGCCCTCGACGTCGGCAACCGCGACCGGGTCCTGCGCGCGCTGCTCGAGCACGAGGCGGACATCGCGATCGGCGGGCGCCCGCCGAGCGGGGACCGGCTCACCGGTGCCGCCTTCATGCAGAACGAGATCGCCCTCATCGCCCGCCCCGACCACCCCCTGGCCGACGGCCGGGAGGCCGACCTCGACGAGCTCGGCGCCTGCACTTGGCTCCTGCGCGAGGAGGGCTCGGGCACCCGGGCGATGACCGAGCACTATCTCGAGGCCTCCGGCCTGCGCCCGCGGGTCCTGACCATGGGCTCGAACGGCGCGATCAAGCACGCCGCCCGCGCCGGGCTCGGCATCGCCCTCCAGTCGCGCCTGGCCATCGAGCTCGAGCTCGAGGCCGGGGTCCTGCGGACGATCAGCCCGACCGCCCCCCTCCCCGCCCGCGACTGGTACGTCCTCTGCTCGGCCATCGGGCCCCGCCGGGACCACGTCGACTCGTTCATGGCCTTCGTGGCCGGCGGCGAGGTCCAGGAGATCCTCCGCAGCCACCGCCAGAACTGGTAGCCCTCCTCCCGGGGGACGGATGGCTCCCGCCCCCGGAGCTGAGGGCTTCGGCAGCGGTTCCGAGCCGGGCTCTCGAGACCGCGCTGCGTGCGCCCGGTGACGGCTCAGGCGGGCGAAGCCGCGCACGGCGGCGACCGCGGCCTGCCCGAACGAGATCCCGCCGTCGCCGGCCGGGAGGAGCCGGGGGACGAGGCAGCGCAGGCCGCTTAGCTCGGCGACCGTCCGCTCCGCGAGCAGGCGGTTCTGGAAGACGCCCCCCGAGAGGACGACCGTCTCGAGGCCGGTCGCCCGGACGGCCGCCGCCGTGCCGTGCGCGACCGCGTTGTGGAAGCGCGCCGCGACGAGCCCGACCGGCACGCCGGCGCGTACGTCGCGGGCCACGGCGACGATCAGGTCCCGCGGGTCGAGGGCGGCGTCGAGGGGGTAGGCCGCGCGCTCGGTCGGGTCGGCGAGGGACTCGAGCTCGATCGCCGCCTGGCCCTCGAAGTTGACGACCGCGCGGACGCCGCACAGAGCCGCCACCGCGTCGAACAGGCGCCCGACGCTGCTCGTACGCGGCGCGGTCCGCGCGAGGCGAGCCACGGCCCGCCAGCGCTTCGGGTCGACGGCGTCGCGAAAAGTCGCCGGCATCGGCGGATCCTCGTCGCCGGTCGCCTCGGCCAGCCAGGCACAGGCCAGGCGCCACGGCTCGGCCACCGCTCGGTCGCCGCCGGGGAGGGCGACACCGGCGCAGGTGGCCGACCCGCTCGAAGCCCGCGAGGTCGCCGACGAGGATCTCGCCTCCCCAGACGGTCCCGTCGGTACCGTAGCCGGCCCCATCGTAGATCGCGCCGACCGCGGGCCCGGTCTCCCCGTACTCGGCCAGGCAGGCCGCGAGGTGCGCGTGATGGTGCTGGACGGCCAGGGTCGGCGCGTCTTCGTCACGCTGCGCCTCGCGGGTCGAGAGGTAGTCGGGGTGCATGTCGTGGACGACGAGCTCGGGGGTGACGTCGAACAGGCGCTCGAAGTGCCGGACGCCCTCGCGGAAGGAGAGGAGCGTCTCGTAGTTCTTGAGGTCGCCGATGTGGTGCGAGACCCAGGCGCGCCGGCCCTTGGCCAGGCAGAATGTGCTCTTGAGCTCGGCCCCGCAGGCCAGGAGCGGCCGCTCGGCGGCAACCGGGAGCTCGAGCGCGTCGGGGACGTAGCCGCGCGAGCGGCGGAGCATGACCCCGGCCCGGACGACCGAATCATCGGTCCGCGTGTGGATCGGCCGGTCGTGGAGGAGGAAGGCGTCGGCGATCGACGTCAGGCGGGCCGCGGCGTCCTCGTCGGCGTAGGCGATCGGCTCGTCGGAGACGTTCCCGCTCGTCATCACGAGCGGCCGGTCGGCGACCAGCAGGTGGTGGAGGGGCGAGTAGGCCACCATCACGCCGAGCTCGCCCGACCGGGGCGCGACCCCGGCGGCCACCGCAGCCTCGGCCCGGCGCCGGGCGATCACGATCGGCCGGGCCCGCGAGACGAGGAGCGCCTCCTCGGCGGGGTCGAGCTCGACCAGGCGCCGGGCGGCGGCGAGGTCGGAGACCATGATCGCGAACGGCTTGTCCTCGCGGTGCTTGCGCCCCCGGAGGCGGTCGACCGCCGCGCCGTCGTCGGCCCGGCAGGCGAGATGGAACCCGCCGATGCCCTTGACGGCGACGATCCGCCCGCCCTCGAGGGCGGCGAGCGCCCCGGCGAGGGCGGCCTCGCCCCGGTCCGCGCCGAAGCTCAACGTCGGCCCGCAGGCCGGGCAGGCGTTCGGCTGGGCGTGGAAGCGGCGGTCGAGCGGATCGTCGTACTCGGCCTGGCAGCGGGCGCACATCCGGAAGCCGGCCATCGTCGTCGCCGGCCGGTCGTAGGGGACGCCGCGGACGATCGTGAAGCGCGGACCGCAGTTCGTGCAGTTGATGAACGGGTAGCGGAACCGCCGGTCGGTCGGATCGTCGAGCTCGGCCAGGCAGTCGGCGCAGGTCGCCGTGTCCGGCGAGACCGGGGCGTCCTGCTCCCCGCCGTCGCGGCTGGCCACGATCCGGAAGCCCGCCTCCCCGGTCGGGGTCCGGGCGGCCGCCTCGACATGCTCGATCCGGGCGAGCGGCGGCGCCTGGGAGCGGAGGCGCTCGAGGAACTCGTCGATCGCCGGCTCGGGCCCCTCGACCTCGAGCAGCACCCCCTGGGCGTCGTTGAGGACGAAACCGTCGAGGGCCAGCTCGTGGGCCAGCCGGTACACGTGGGGCCGGAAGCCGACACCCTGGACGGTGCCGGCCACCCGCACCTGGACCCGGCTCATCCGACTAGTTCACGGAGCGCGTGCCAGGCGCTCGCCTGCGCCTCCTGGATGCGCGGGATGTGCTGGGAGCGGGTCACGATGACGTGGTCGGCGAGGCCCTGCTCGGCGATCTTGCCGCCGTCGTAGCCGACCAGGGCGACCGTGACGATCCCCCGCCGGCGGGCCTCGGTCAACGCCTCGAGGACGTTCTCGGAGTTGCCGCTCGTCGAGAAGCTGATGACGATGTCCTGGGCCCGGCCGTGGGCGATGACCTGGCGGGAGAAGAGGTTGCCGACGCCGATGTCGTTGGCGATCGCCGTGAGGATCGGCGCGTCGTCGGAGAGGTCGAGCGCCGGGTGGGAGGCGAGGCCCTTGACCGCCGGCGGGAACGAGGTGTCGGCGTAGGCATCCATCGCGTCGGTGCACGATCCGCCGTTCCCGAAGGTCAGGAGGCGCCCGCCGGCTCCGAAGCTCTCCCGGACGGCCGCGGCGGCGGCCACGAGGACGTCCTCGTTGTCGGCCAGGGTCTGCGCCCGGAGGGTGGCGATCTCGTCGGCCTTCATCAGGACCGAGGCGGCGACGTCCGCGACCACGGTCTCCGGGTCGCGCGCCCGCTCGCCGAGCATCGGGTAGAGCCAGGCGGCCGCGCCCCCGTCCTGGGCGGCGCCCCCCTGGCGGCCACGATGCTCGAAGAACACGTGGACGAGCTCCCACAACAGGTGGTAGTGGGTCTCGACGAGCTCCTGGGCGACGAACGGGTCCTCGCAGCCCGGGTCGAACTCCCACTCGGCCCCGCCGGCCCCGTAGCCGATCGTCAGGTAGGCCGGGCGCAGGTCGTCGGTCGCCCAGCCGCAGGAGTCGTCGAAGGCCATGACCATGTCGTCGGGCTCGGCCAGCCAGGCGAGCTGCTCGGGCTCGTGGGTGATGGCCAGGGCCGGGAGGGCCCGCTTGCCGACGATCACCGGATGGACGAACTCGACGGCCACGTGGCGGGCATCCGACCGGGCCTGCGGCGTGCAGCCGACGGCGATCAGGCGCCCGCCCCGGGCGAAGCGCTCGGACATCGCGTGGCATAGCCGGGCGATCCGCTGCGCCTCGGCGGTGAAGAAGCGCTCCCCGGCTGCGACCGCCGGCGCCGGCTTCATGCCGGGGCCGGGGCCCCCGCGGCGACCTGCGTCAACCAGTCGCGCAGCTGATCGACGCCCTCGCCGGTCTTGGCGCTGACCAGGATGCGGGGAACGTCGGGATGCACGGCATCGATGTTGTAGAGGAGCCGATCGAGGTCGTAGTCGAGGTGCTGGAGGAGGTCGATCTTGTTGATCACGACCAGCTCGCAGGCCCGGAACATGAGCGGGTACTTGAGCGGCTTCTCCTCGCCCTCGGTGATCGAGCAGACCATCGCCCGGGTGTTCTCCCCGACCTTGAACTCGGCCGGGCAGACGAGGTTGCCGACGTTCTCGATGATCAGAAGGTCGATGTCCTCGAGCGGGAGGGCCGGGATCGCCGAGCGGACCATGTTTGCGTCGAGGTGGCACTCACCGCCGAAGCTGCCGTCGGTGTTCAGCTGGACGACCGGGATGTGGAGCGCGGCGATCCGGTCGGCGTCGGCGCTGCCCTGGACGTCGCCCTCGAGCACGCCGACCCGGACGTCCCCCATCCGGGGAAGGGTGGCCTCGAGCAGGGTGGTCTTCCCGGCCCCGGGGGCGCTCATCAGGTTGATCACGCTGACGCCCGAGCGGTCGAAGTCGTCGCGGTTGGCCCGCGCGATCGTGTTGTTCGCGTCCAGCGCGTCCTCGACGATCCTCACTTTGGTGCGGTGCATGCTTCCTCCTTCTCGTCGACGTCGACGTCGACCTCGATCGAATCGACTTCGAACTCCTCACCGGCGATTATGGCAACGTCGGCGCTTTCGCATTTCGGGCAGCGGAAGAACGGGATCTCCGGCTCCCACTCCTCGCCGCAGGCCCGGCACTGAAGGCGCGTGGTCACGCTGACCAGCTCGAGCTTCGCCCCCTCGCAGCACGTGTCCCGGGCGGCGAAGTCGAAGTAGAACTCGAGCGAGTCGAGGACGACCTGGCGCATGCCGCCGACGGTCAGGGTGATCAGCTTGACCTTGCGGTCGTCGGCGTGCTTGAGCACGGTGTTGACGATCGCCCCGGCCAGGGACATCTCATGCACGCTGGAGCTCCGCGATCGTCGCAAACGCCCGGTCGACCGCCGCGGCGGCGGCCGCCTCGCCGCCGGCCGGGTCGCACGGCACGAGCATGACCTTGCCCGGCCAGCCCCCGGTGTGCTTGATGAAGTGGAGCACCGTCGGTGCGTCGAGCGCGTGGGGGTTGAGCTCCTGCCCGTCCTCGATCGTCGCGTCGATCTCTCGCTCGTCGGCCTCGGTGACCTCCGCGGTCCCGGTCGCCGGGCTGACGTCGATGAGGACGGCGGCGTCGTAGCCGCGCATCACGTCGTAGGCGATGTCGAGGGCCCCGGTGCCGAGCTCGTGGACCGAGACGCCGCTCGGGAGCTCCCGCTCGCCGAGGTGGCGGGCCACCGGGTCGCCGGCGGTGGCCCAGTCGACGCCGATCGCAGCGATGACGATCTGGCGCTCGGGGGCGACCGCCTCGCCGAGGGCGGCGATGTTCTTGGCGTTGGTGCTCACGGGACCTCGACCTCCGGCAGGAAGAAGAACAGGTAGCGCCCGGACTCGCGGAGGATCTCCTGGGCGGCGTCGTCGTCGACGGTGACCCCGAGGTAGACCTTCCCGTTGGTGTCGACGTAGACCCGCTCGAGCGTGGCCACCCGGCCGTGGAGCATCTTGTCGTAGGGGTCGCGGTCGACGCCGGGTCGGAGGATCAGCTTGTCGCCGAGGGCGACGGTCCGCCCGTCGATCTCGACCGTATGCTCGCCCGGGATGACGACCGGCCCGCCGCCCGGGGGCGGACGGAAGCCGCCGGCGCTCTTGGCTCCGCCGCCGCCGCTAGCTTCCACGGAGAACCTCGCTCGTCGGCTTGAGCCCGCCGTGGAGGCGGATCATGTCCTCGGGGGTGGTGGCCAGGGCCCGGGCGATCATCTCCCGGACGGCCGGGTCCTGGTCGGCGATGGCCGACCGCTCGTCGTCGGAGAGGGCGTGGACGTGGAGGAGGAGGGCCTCCTCGATCTCGGCGTTGTCGAACAGGTTGACCCGGCTCTCCTCGGCGATCCGCGGATGCTCGGGGAGGACGATGGCCGCGCCGAGGATCGCGTCGTCCTCGGGGGTGGCGAGGACCGGGAAGCTGTTGACGCTCTCGCAGCCGTCGCTGTCGAGCGGGGAGAGGAAGCGCCCGCCGGCGACCTTGACGACGATGTGGGTCGAGATCAGGGAGTGCATGAGCGCCCCGCCCCGGTCGAGTCCGTCGGGGACGGCGACCGTGTTGTGGATCGCGCAGGACACCCGCCAGCGGTCCCCGTCGCACGCCTCGGACCGGAGCGTCACGTAACCCTCGGCGAACTCCTGCTCGGCCGCCGCGCCGAGGGCGAGGGGCCCGACCGGGACGCTCCGCTCAGCCGCCTCGTGGCGCTCGCCGCTCGGGGTCAGGAACCAGACGGTCGCGCTGATCGTCGCGTCCGGCTCGGCCGTGAACTGGCATTCGATCTGGGCGAGGTCGAAGGTCGCGCTGCTTGCGGCGGCGTAGGCCGGCGGGTAGACGATCCCGAACGGGGTCGGCGTGGCGTTCTTGGTGGCGCCGGGAGTGTAGGGGTAGAGGGCGTAGCCTTCGTAGAGGAGGGAGTTGACCAGCTCATCCAGCATTGTCGAGGAGCTCCGTCACGCAGGCGTCGAACGTCGGCAGCCCGCGGGAACCGCGTAGGGCGTGGAGGCGACCGAGCGTGTCCTGGTGGAGGCGGACCCAGCCGCCGTTCGGGTAGAACTCGTCGATCATCTTCTTCCACCCGGCGATCGGCATGTGGAACTGCGCCCGGGTGCTCCAGTCGATCTGCGTGATCTGGAGGCCGCCGTCGTCGTTCTTGTAGAAGACGCTCCCGCTGAAGTGGAAGCTCAGGGGGACGGCGCCGTCCGAGAGGCCGTAGAAGTACTTGGCCGACGAGACCTCGAGGTCGTAGGTGCACGGGACGTGGAGCTCGAAGGCGCGGGCCCCGGTGAAGGACTGGACCATCTTGTCGATCCGGGCCCACTCGAAGCTGTGGGTGGTCGCGCCCCAGCGCTCGGGCTCGCCGAACAGCTCGCCGAGGCGCTCGCGCGTCTCCGGGTCGTAGGTCCGCCGGGCCGGATCGATGTGGATCTGGGTGCTCAGGGCGATCGCGAACACGTCGTGCCCGCGGGGCTCGACGGCATTGATCGTGAAGACCATCGTCGGGACCGCCGCGTAGGGCAGCGGCGCCGCGCTGATCACGGAAAACTCGGGTAGCGGCGTGACGACGGCCACGCCGGGATGATGCACTCCGGCCATTCGGCTCCTAGCCTCCCTGGTAGGCGCCGTTCTTGGCGCGCAGTTCCTCGAAGAACGCCGGGACGGTCTGCTCGATGGCGGTTCCGCCGGCGATGCCCTCCCAGCTCGACTTGATGAGTCCGACCAAACGGTAACAGTCGTCGATCGGGGCGATCGCGTACTGGTGCTCGGGACCGGTCCGGTTGACGATCAGCGCCTCGCCGTCGATGTCGAGATCGGCGAGCGGCGGATTCGCCTCGACCAGGCGGTCCCAGGCCTCGAGGTCGAGCTCGCACTCGGTCGCCCCGGCCGGGCTCGGATACATCCCGACCACGCGGTCCTCGAGGCCGCTGCGCATGAAGAAGGCGAGCCCGATCGGGATCTGGAAGTTCGCCCACATCTCGTCGGAGCACTCGAAGTCCTCGAGCCAGACCGTCCGCATCCCGGCCGGCCGGTACTCCGGGTCTCCGGAGTGCTTGGCCCAGCAGACCTCGCACGAGCAGACGATCCGCCGCTCGACGAGGTGCAGGAGGTGACGGTGGTCGCTCGGGACCGTCGTCTCGCAGAGCTCGCACCGCTCGACGTCGGGCGGTGGCGGCGGCTTGGCCAGCCCGCGCATGCGTGCGATCAGCTCCGCCCGCTTGCGGGCGGCGATCATCGCGTCGAGCTTGCTCATACGGCGACTTTCCCGTCGAGCAACGGCACCGGTGCGAGCTGAAGGGGCTCGTTCCCGGCCGCCCGCCCGGCTCTGGGCAGGTCGAACTCGACGCCGCACTCCGTACACCGGAGCATCCGTCCGTCGAGCTCGCCGGTGTGGAGCGCGGTGCCGCAGGCGGCGCACGCGTCCCGGTAGGCGAGGAGCGAACCGGCGACGTTGGCCACGAGCAGCGCCGTGCCGCCCGCGTCGAACGCGACGATCTCGCCCGGGTTGATCCGGGCGACGCCCTCGAGCGGCACCCAGCTCGGCGGGGCCGCCTCGGCCGCCGCGATCGGGAGCTCGAAGCCCGTGGGCTCCGGACCCGGCCGCGATCGGGGCCTGCTCGATCACGCCTTCGACCTCGAGTCCCTCGAGGTCCGGGGCGTGCTCGTCGAGGGCCTGCTTGATGGCCAGCTCGAGCGTCGCCTGGGACGCGGAGCAGCCGCTGCAGCTCCCCTGGAGCCGGAGATGGGCGACCCCGTCGACCAGCGAGAGGAGCTCGACGTTGCCGCCGTGCGACTCCATGTATGGCCGGACGCTGTCGAGCGCCTCGATGACCCGGTCCTCGAGGCTGACCGGGTAGAGGTCGTGGATCAGCAGCAGGCTGCCGACCGCCCCGTCGGCGGCGAGCTCGTCGCGGATGGCGACGCCGGCAGGTCCAGCCTGCTCCAGCGCCGCCACGATCCGCTCGAGTCCGTCTCCGTAGAGCTCCATCACCGCGGAGACCATCTCCTGAGCGAGCTCACGAGCGTGGACGTCGGACAGTCCCTCGATCTGCTCGTTCAGGAGCTGCACACGGCCGGCGAGTTCCTCGCCGGCCGTGGGCTCTTGATTCCTTCTCAGCACAGGCCCGTCGGGGTGTGCTGGACCTTCTTGACCTTGCCGTTGCCGAGGTACATGTGCGTACCGCAGGGGAGGCACGGATCGAAGCTCCGTA
Organism: uncultured Solirubrobacterales bacterium; assembly: GCA_963817865.1. Lineage (GTDB taxonomy): Bacteria > Actinomycetota > Thermoleophilia > Solirubrobacterales > Solirubrobacteraceae > Palsa-513. The sequence goes on from CAWFQO010000019.1 coordinate 39,807, forward strand.
CCGCCCGCATGATGTCGATGCCCTTGAAGTTCTCCGGGCCGTTCTCCTCGAAGATCGGCGTGTTCTGCACCGCGTCCTCGTAGGGGCCAGGAGTTCCGTGGACATCCCGCGGGTTGCCGTTCCACGGCGTCGGCGGGTAGGGCTGGTAGTTGGCGACCTTGCCATCCCGGATCACCATGTGGTGGGAGATGACGCCACGGGCGGCCTCGTGGAACCCGCAGCTGACGGCCTCTTCCGGAACCTTGAAGCTGTTCCAGCTCTTGGTCCGTCCGGCCCGCACCTCGATGAGGGCCTTCTCGAGGCAGTACAGGCCGATGCAGGCCGACGTCGCCTGGTGGTAGGTCCGGGCGCGGTCGCGCTCGACCGCGTTGGACCACGGCGGGATCTTCCACTCGAGATCCATCTCGGGCATGTTCGCCGTGCGCGGCAGGGTGATGAGGATGCTCGACCCGGTCGCCTTCATGTAGCCGATGTCGACCAGCCCGGCCTTCGCCGTGCACCACTGGCGGGCGAACGGGCCGCCGCCGGTGTCCGTCGCGACGTACGTGTCGTTGCGCTTGTCGTACATACGCGGCGAGGCGACCCACGAGTACTTGTCGTTGAAGTCGCGCTTCTGCGGCTTCGGGAGGGTCTGCTTGTTCCACGGGTGACGCTTGTCCACCGGGTTGCCCAGCGGGTCGTTGTGGACGAACGTCGGCTCGTTCTGCCAGTCATCGAAGTACGAGCTGCCGAGCAGGATCCGCATCGCGAGGTTGATCTCGACGAGATCCGTCGTGACCAGCTCGCCGTCGAACACGAGGCCCGGCGTGATGAACCGGCGACGACCCCAGTCGGTCATCGTCTTGTAGTTGTAGTCGACGTACTCCGGATCGTCGAAGGCACCCCAGCAGATGAGGTCCGTCCGGCGGAAGCCGACCTGCTCGTACCCGGGCATCGCCTGGTAGAAGAAGTCGTACAGATCGTCGTGCATCGGGACGGTCCGCTTGACGTACTCCATGTAGCGCATCAGGCGCACGTAGTAATCCGTGAGCGTCTGGTGCGTGATGTCGGCGCTGCAACCACCCGGCATGATCGTCGAGGGGTGCGTGTGACGACCGCCGAAGAGGCAGTACATCTCGCGCGTGTACCGGGCGACCTGGAGCGTCTCGAGATAGAAGCTCCCGGTGAACGGGTTCAACGCCCGCATGATGTCCGCGATCGTCTTGTACCCGTGAATGTCGCTGTGGGGCGACGGGGTGTTCTCGGCCTGGGCGAGGACGCTCGGGTTCGTGTCCTTGACCATCTGCTCGCAGAAGTCGACGTTCGCCATGCAGTCGTTGAAGATCGCGTGGTCGAACATGTAGTCCGCGGACTCGGCCAGGTTGAACGCGTAGTCGCCGAGCTTCGGCGGCTTCACGCCGTACGCCATGTTCTGGTTCAGACACGACACCGTGCAGTGGTTGTCACCGCAGATGCCGCAGATGCGGCTGGTGATGAAGTGCGTGTCCCGGGGATCGATGCCCTTCATGAAGATGTCGAATCCACGGAAGATCATCGAGGTGCTGTAGCACTTCAGCACCTGACGGTTCGTGAAGTCGATCTCGGTGTGGATGCCCAGGCTGCCGACGATCCGGGTGATCGGATCCCACGACATCTCCTTGACGACTACGCCCGCTCCGACTGGACTTTGTACGGTTGCCATCTAGTTTTCTCCTCAATCTCTTTCGATTGCGCTCGATCGGTGACGGCGAGTGCCGCTACCAGCGCTTCTGGTAGCCGGACTCGTTGGTGGGGCCGGGCTTGCGCCAAGCCGGCTCCTTGTCTCCCTTGGTCTTGATCGAGTTGTTGCGTCCCATGCGCAGCAGCGGGCCGTAGGTGAACTTGGCCAGCATCGTGGACGCCTTCGCGTTCTTGTCCTCATCCATGAACGGCATGAACTTGTCCGGGAATCCCGGCATCGTGCAGGCCATGCAGATGCCGCCGACGTTCGGGCAGCCGCCGATGCCGCTCTGCCAGCCGCGGATCGGGACGTTGCACTTGACAACCGGTCCCTTGCAGCCGAGCTTGACCATGCAGCGGTGGTCGGAGCCGTACTCGGTGGCGAAGTCGCCGTGCTCGTAGAAGGCGGCGCGGTTGCAGCCCTCGTGCACGGTCCGGCCGAAGAGCCACTTGGGCCGGAGCTGCTCGTCGAGCTCGGGCACCGGCGCCATTCCGGCGAGGTGGAGAGCCAGGTAGAGCAGGGCCTCGGTCATGTTGTCCGGCTGAGCCGGGCAACCCGGGATGCAGACGACCGGCAGGCCGGCCTTCGACTTCCAGTTCCAACCGAGGTAGTCCGGCACGCCCATCGCGCCGGTCGGGTTGTTCTTCATGGCGGGGATGCCGCCGTAGGTCGCGCAGGTGCCGACGGCGACGACTGCAGCCGCCTTGGGCGCGAGACGATCGACCCACTCGTTGGTGGTGATCGGCTGACCGGTCGAGGCGTTGATGCCGAACCCGGTCCAGAACCCGTCACCGCTGGTCTGCTCGTTGCCGAGCGAGCCCTCGATGATCAGGACGAACGGGTCGAGCTTGCCGGCCTCGGCGTCGTACCAGGCCTGGATGTACTCGTCGCCGACCTCGAACGCCACGACCTGGTTGTGAATCACCAGCTGCGGCATGCCGGGGATGATGCCCTGGATCAGATCCTCCAGGCTCGGGTTCGTCGCGGACGTCATCGCGACGGTGTCGCCCTCGCAGGAGAGCCCGACCGTCATCCACAGGATGTGGGCCGTAATGGCCTCTGTGGCGTGCTGTCCGGGTGCAAATTCAACTGCCATCAAACACTCCTCTTCTCCAGGTCAACAGATCCGCGGCAGCGGATCCCCAACGAGCTGGTCCATCACCCGTCTGCCGCCGAAACTAGTCTCAACCAGCACCATCCCCGGCGGCTCGCGCCGGACCTCGCCAATCTCGGCTGCCGCTTCGCAGCCAGGGACCGAGCGCAGAGCCGCAAGCGCGGCGTCGACCCCTTCGGGAGCGACGAACGCGACGAACTTGCCCTCGTTTGCTACGTACATCGGATCGATTCCGAGCAGCTCTGCGGCTGCCGCAACCGTTGGATTGATCGGTACGTCGCGCTCGCGCACGACGATGGCCACGCCCGAGGCGCGCGCCAGTTCGTTGAGCACCGAGGCCACGCCGCCGCGGGTTGCGTCCCGCATGCAGCGCAGTTCCGGGCCCGCCGCCGCGAGCAAGCTCTCGGCGGCTGGCCACAGTGAGCGGGTGTCGGACTCGATCTCTGCATCGAGCTCGAACTCACCGCGGGAAAGCATGATGGCCGTGCCGTGGTCGGCGATCGTCCCCGAGACGAGGATCCGATCGCCGGGCCGCAGCCCGGCCGGCGAGAGGGTGGCCCGGGAGTCGACGTGGCCGATCCCGGTCGTGCAGATGAACATCCCGTCGGCGTGTCCCCGCTCGACGACCTTCGTGTCGCCCCCGAGGATCTCGACCCCGGCCGTGCGGGCGGCCGCGGCGATCGCCTCGACCTCCTCGCGCAGGACCTCGGCGTCGAGGCCCTCCTCGAGGATCAGCGAGAGGGTGAGCCCGACCGGCCTGGCGCCGGCCATGGCCAGGTCGTTGACCGTCCCGTTGACCGCGAGCTCGCCGATCGACCCGCCGGGGAAGCGCAGCGGCTTGATCACGAAGCTGTCGGTGGTCATCGCCAGCTTGACCCCGCCGATCTCGCAGAGGCCGGCGTCGGCCATCTGCTCGAGCGTGCCCGTCCCCATGGCCGGGACGAAGAGGCCCTCGATCAACGTCTGGGTCGCCTTGCCGCCCGCGCCGTGGGCCATCGTGATCTGCTTGTCGCGGAACCGGGCCTTCTTGGCCCGCGCGGTCTCGATGATGTTGAGAACCTTGGCCTCACGCTCGGAGATGGCTCCGGACAAGGTCAGACCACCTCGCGCTCGCGGGCGAAGCGCCCGAAGTTGTAGTAGGCGGCGCAGGCGCCCTCCGGCGAGACCATGCAGGTCCCGATCGCGTGCTCCGGGGTGCAGGCGCTGCCGAACACCTTGCACTCCCAGGGCTTGATGACGCCCTTGAGCACCTCGCCGCACTGGCAGGCCTTCGGGTCGGCGACGCGGACGCCGGGGACGCTGTAGCGGAGCTCGGCGTCGAAGTCGGCGTAGGCGTCGGACAGCTTCAGCGCGCTCTGGGAGATGAAGCCGAGCCCGCGCCACTCGAAGTGCGGCCGGAGCGCGAAGACCTCGGACATGACCTCGAGCGCCCGGAGGTTGCCGTCGTTGGGGACGACCCGGGCGTACTGGTTCTCGACCTCGCAGCGGCCGTCCTTGAGCTGCTGGAGGATCATCTGGATCGCCTGGAGGAGGTCGAGCGGCTCGAAGCCGGCGATCACGATCGGCTTGTTGTAGTCGACCGGGATGAACTCGAACGGCCGGGCTCCGACCACGGTGCAGACGTGGCCCGGCCCGATGAACCCGTCGAGCCGGAGGTCGGGCGACTCGAGCAGGGCCCGGAGCGGCGGGAGGATCATCACGTGGTTGCACATGCAGAAGAAGTTCTCGATCCCCTCGGCCTTGGCCCGCTTGAGGGTCAGGGCCGTGGACGGCGCCGTCGTCTCGAAGCCGATCGCGAAGAAGATGACGTCGCGGTCGGGGTTCTCCCGGGCCATGCGCAGGGCGTCGAGCGGCGAGTAGACCATGCGGACGTCGGCGCCCTCGGCCTTGGCGTCGAGGAGGGTCCCGTGCGAGCCGGGGACCCGGAGCATGTCGCCGAAGCAGGTGAAGATGACGTTCGGCTGGTGGGCGAGCGAGATCGCGTCGTCGAGGCGGCCCATCGGGATCACGCAGACCGGGCAGCCGGGACCGTGGACGAGCTCGACGTTCTCCGGGAGGAGGTCGTCGACGCCGTAGCGGTAGATCGAGTGGGTGTGCCCGCCGCAGACCTCCATCAGCTTGTAATGGCGTCCGGGCTCGACGGTCGCGAGGATCTCCCCGGCGACGGCGCGGCCGAGCTCGGCGTCCCTGTACTCGTCAACGAATTTCATACGCGGCACCTTCCCATTTGCGCGATGGCGACGCCCGCGTGCACCAGGATGTCGTCTCCGACCGCGACCGGTTCAACTAGATCGATGGCCACCGACTGCTCGGCGCCGTCCTCGTCGAGGCAGATCGCCTGTCCGGATCCGTCTCCGAGGGCGAGGATGCGCATCGGGAGTCCCTCGTCGCTACAGGTGATGCACCGCTCCGGAGCGGCGTCGGCCTCCATCAGTCGATCACGCTCGACTTGAGGGCCTCGAGCTCGTCCTCGTAGCTCTCGCCCATGGCCATGAGCTGGCGCAGAGTCGACTGCGCCTCCTCCTCGTCGATGTGGGAGAGGGCGAACCCGACGTGGATCAGGACCCAGTCACCCGGTCCGACGCCCTTGCCGTCGGCGTCGAGGAGCCCGATGTTCACGCGTCTCTGGACGCCGGCGACATCGACCATCGCGAGGCGATTCGGCTCGTCGACGACCTCCACGATCAGCCCGGGGATTGCTAGGCACATTGTTGGTCACCTCTGCCGTTCGCGACGGGCACGCCCGGCTGGTTGGCAAGTCTTGGAAAATTGTCCATACGCGCTCGTCTCTCCTCAGCCGCTGTTGCCTGCGTGGTCTACCACCAACCTGGGGGAGGCGCAACCCCCCTATACCTGATCCACTTTATGGTGATTCGCGAGATTCGGCCCGCCGTTACTGGGTCTTTATTTCCGGTCCCGACGGCCGGTCCCCCCGGCGGCCGTCGCGGAGGGCTCGGGCGCCCCGGGCGGGAAGCGACCTCAAAAGAGTCCAAGTCGGCCTCGGTCGGAGCGTCTCCGCCGGGCCCGGGCGGGGGTGGGGGAGCGGGTCCCGCCCGCCGCGGCGCCCGGGCGGGCGAGCGGCGGGGGACAGTCCTCGGCCACGTGCAACGGGACCTGCATGCTCGCCGGTCCGGGGCCCCTACCATCGGACCGGTGCGCTGGACCGCCACCGGGCTCGCCGCCGTGGCGCTGGGCGGCCTCTGGGCCGCCGCGCCGGCCGCGGCCGCCCGACCCGTACCCCCGAGGACGGCCGACCAGGTCGTCGTGCTCGTGCTCGACCACGGCATGGTCGCGCGCCACGTCGACCGGCTCGGCCCCGAGTACTCGCTCCCCGACCTCGGGCGGCCGGCGGCGGCCGGCGGCGCCCGGGCGGCCCGGGCCCCGCGCCGGGCGCCGGCGACCTTCGCCACCGCCCTCGACCGGCTGCTCGCCGCCAAGCTGATCGACCAGCCGACCCGGGACCGCGACCGGGCGGCCCTGCTCGACGCCCGGCGCTCGCTCGGGCGCCTGCGCGGGACGCGGCGGGACGAGCTCGCGGCCGTCCTGGCCAACCTCGACGGGATCGCCGCCGCCGGGATGCTCACGCCGTCGCGCCTGCCCGGGCTCGTCGTCACGCTCGAGCGCAACCGCCAGTGGTGGACGACCGGCCCGTTGCTCGCCGACGGGCAGCGGGTCGGCTTCGCCGGGAGCGAGCTCGTCTGGCAGTACTACGCCGGTCAGGGGCTCGAGATCCAGTGGCTCGGCACATTCGGCAAGGCCAACGGCTACTTCCTCTCCGGCCGGGCCGACGACGCCCGCCTGACCGCGCTCCTCGACGAGGCGATCGGGCTGGCCACCCAGCGGGGCGGGGGGATCGCCTGGGAGTACGACTTCCATTTCGACGGGGGCGCCCCGCCCTGGGTCAGCGCGATCGCCCAGAGGGACCGCCCTCCAGTCGATCGCCCGGGCGGCGGTCCGCTTCGGCCGGGCCGACTACTTCAACGCCGCCCACGCGGCGCTCGGGATCTTCGGGACCCCGCCGCCCGAGGGGGTCCGGGTGGCCACGCCGGCCGGGGCGCACTACCTGATCTACAGCTTCGCGCCGGGCGAGCGGGTGCTCAACAGCTTCATCCAGTCGCTCGTCGCCCTCTACGACTACGCCGGGCTGGCCAACAGCGACGACGGTCGCGCCCTGTTCGCCGCCGGGCAGGCCGAGGCGCAGCTCGAGGTCCCGCGCTACGACACCGGCGCCTGGTCGATGTACGACCTGACGAGCGAGTCGGACCTGAGCTACCACACCCTCCTGCGCGACTTCCTCAGCCACCTCTGCGACCGCCTCCAGGCGCCGGCGGCCGCCCCGACCCCGCCGGCCGGCGGCCGCGCCGGCGGCCGGGCCGACCGGGGGCACGGCCCCGGCGCCGATCGCCGCCCCGCCGAGCGCCCTACCAGGTGCCGGCGCCGAGCGCGGCCGTCTACTGCCTGACGGCGGCCCACTTCACCGCCTACATGCACCAGCCCCCGGTCGTCGCCCTGGCCGGGCTCGGCGCCGCGCGGGCCGGACGCCCGGCGCGGATGCGCCTGAGCCTCTCGAAGATCTCGCAGGTCACGGTGACCGCGAGCCGCGCCGGGCGGACGGCGTTCCACCTGGCCGAGGAGGTCGCCCACGGCACGCGGACCCTCGCCTGGACGCCGAGCCTGCCCGGCAGCTACCAGCTGCGGGTGGCGGCGACCGACCTCGCCGGCAACGCCGCGACCGGCAGCCGCGGTCGTCGCGCCCGTCGCGCACCGGCGCGCCGGGCGACTCGTCTGAGCTGGCGCCCGCGCGCCGTACGCAGAACTCCGGACGCTGACTAGACTCGCCGGGGCCGATGGCTCCGCGCACGATCGTCTACACGGGCAAGGGCGGGGTCGGCAAGACGTCGGTGGCCGCGGCCACGGCCCGCCGGTGCGCCGCCGACGGGCTGCGCACGGTCGTCCTCTCGACCGACCCGGCCCACAGCCTGTCCGACTCGCTCGGCGTCCGGCTCGGGCCCGAGCCGCTCCAGATCGGCGACCGCCTCTGGGGCCAGGAGGTCAGCGCCCAGGACGAGCTCGAGCGCAACTGGTCGGCCGTCCAGGAGTGGCTCGGCGAGATCCTCCTCGAGCGCGGGGTCGACCGGATCTCGGCCGAGGAGCTGACCGTCCCGCCCGGGCTCGACGAGCTCTTCAGCCTGCTCGCGCTCCGCCGCCACCACGAGTCGGACGAGTACGACGCGATCGTCGTCGACTGCGCCCCGACCGGCGAGACGCTCCGCCTGCTCTCCTTCCCGGACGTCGCCCGCTGGTGGCTCGAGAAGATCTTCCCGGCCCAGAACCAGCTCCTCGCCGCGGCCCGCCCGTTCGCCCGGGCGATGCTCGACATCTCGCTTCCCGGCGAGGCGGTCCTCGACGACGTCAACCGCCTCGTGGCCAACCTGATCGCCATGAACCAGATCCTCCGCGACCACGACGCGGGTATCGATCCGCCTGGTCACCAACCCCGACCGGATGGTCATCGACGAGTCCCGGCGGACGTTCACCTACCTCAACCTCTACGGGTTCCTCACCGACGCGGTGATCGTCAACCGGGTCTTCCCGCCGACCGTCGGGCCCTACTTCGCCGCCTGGCGGGAGCGCCAGCAGGAGCAGCTGGCCGACGTCCTCGCCGCCTTCGCCCCGGTCCCGGTCCTCCAGGCGCCGTACTTCGAGGCCGAGGTCCAGGGCCCGGAGATGCTCGACCGGCTCGGCGAGGCGCTCTTCGCCGAGCCACGACGCCGCGGCCCTCCTCCACCGGCGCCTGGCCCACGAGCTCGAGGTCGGCGAGCACGCGGCGACCCTGCGCCTCGACCTGCCCTTCGCCGAGAAGGGCTCGATCTCGCTGAAGAAGGTCGGCCTCGAGCTGATCGTCCGGGTCGACGGCCACAAGCGGACGATCATGCTGCCCCCCGGGCTCGGCGGCTTCCGTCCGACCGGGGCCGCCTTCGCCGACGGCGCCCTCGAGGTCAGCTTCCGCGAGGGGCCCGGGTGACCGAGCCCGACCCGCTCGCCGGCCTGCGCGACCAGATCCGCTCGGCGACCGAGGCGGCCGAGCGCCTCGTCCGCGACGCCCGGGCCGCCGGCGCCGGCGCGGCGGGCGCCCGACCCGGCCCCGCCCGGCCGCCGAGCCGCCGGCGCCGCCGACGCCGCCGGCCGGATGGGAGGCCGACGGAGCCGACGGCGTCCCGGCCGAGCTCGTCGCCCTGGCCCGCCTGCTCGGCGTGCTGCGGGAGATCCTCCCGGCCGAGCTCCAGCAGCAGGTCACCGACCTCGTGCGCCAGCTCCTGGCCCTCGCTCCGGGCGCTGATCGACTGGGCGGTGACCCGGCTCGAGCAGGAGCGCCGGGGCCGCGAGGTCGAGGTCGTGGACATCCCGATCGCCTGACCGCGACCGGGGCGCGACGGCACGGGGGCGCCCGACCGCGGCGTACAATCGACGGTGGTGGCCAGCAAGACGTGGATCCTGACGGGCTCGCCGGAGAACTTCGCCGTCACGCGCGAGCTCGGCTTCCGCGTCGTCGGCGCCAAGGAGCGCCGGCGCCGGCAGGCGCTCGAGATGGAGCCGGGCGACCGGATCGTCTTCTACCTGACCCGGGTCATGGCCTTCGCCGCGAGCGCCCGGGTGACCGGGGAGCTCTTCGAGGACCGTACGCCGGTCTGGCCGGGCAAGCCCGGGGCCGCCGACCCGTACCCGTGGCGGCTGCCGACCGAGCCCGAGCTCGTGCTCGAGGAGGCCGACTGGATCCCGGCCGCGACGCTCGTCGACGAGCTCGAGCACATCGGCAAGTGGCCGCGCGAGCACTGGAAGCTCGCCTTCCAGGGGCAGCTGCGCACCGTCTCGCCCGCCGACGCCGCCCTGCTCGTCGAGCGCCTGCGCGGCCCGGCGTCGTGCGGGCCTGAGCCCCGGGGCGGCGGTGGCGGCCGAGCGGCACACCCGCGCAGCCCCCGGACCGGCCCGGCGCCTGCACGGCGCGTGGACCGCGCTGGCCGCCGAGCAGCGCCTCGCCGGCCGGCGCGGCCCTCGTCCTCTGGGCGTCGATGTTCCTGCCCTGGTACGGCAAGAGCGTGACCGAGCCGATCAAGGGCTCGCTCCGGGCGGCGAGCTACACCCTGAGCGCGTTCGGCGCCTTCTCCTTCGTCGAGGCGGCCGTCCTGCTCGTGGCCAGCGCCGTGCTCGTCGCTGCTCTTCGCCCGGGCCGAGCGCCGGGCGTTCCACCTCCCGGGGGGCGACGGCTCGGTGATCCTGCCTGGCCGGCGCCTGGACCGGCGTGCTCGTCTTCTACCGGATGCTCGACAAGCCGGGCACGACGGGCAACGCCCAGCTGACCACGACGATCGGCCTCCAGTGGGGCATCTTCGTCGCGCTGGGCGCGGCGATCGGGCTCGCCTACGCCGGGACCCGGCTGCGCGCCGCCCGGCGTCCCGAGCCGGCGCGGGTCGAGGACCCGACGCTGCGCACGCGCCGGGCGGGCGCCCCCCCGCCCGGACCGCCGGCGCCCGGCCCCGGCCCGCGCCCCGGCGCCGGCGCCGGCGCCCCGGCCGCGCCGCCCGCGCCCGCCGCCGGCGGCGCCGGGCCGGCCGGCGGCGGCGCCGCGGCGCCGAGGAGACCGAGCAGCTCTCACTGGACGACGACCCGGCCGAGGAGCCGACCCGGCGGCGGCTGCACCGCCGCGGGCCGGACGGCGTCCCCGAGTTCGACCCGTTCGGCGAGCGCTGAGGCGCGGCCGGGTCCGGCTACTCGCCCGGCCGGCGCGGCCGCCCCGCGCCTCGGCGGGCTCCTCGGCGGCCGGCGCCAGCCTCCCGCCGTCCAGGCTCCCGCCGGCCTCGCCGTCGCCGGCCAGCGCCCGGCGGATGTGCGCCTCGGGACTCTCGTCGAGGGGCAGATCGCTCACGTCGGTGTCCTGCGGCTGGGCGTCCTCGGGCGCGTCCGGCGCCTCGTCGGCGGCGCCGGTCGGTTCTTCGACGTCATCGGCCATGCTGTTTCCGTCCTCTCCGTCGGTTTCTGGGCTGCCGAGACCATCGTATGCGCCGGCACTTCCTATCATCCAGCGGATGACCAGCGGGATGCCGCGCTCGGTCGCGGACGTGGCCGACGGCCTGCGGGCGGCCGGCTACCTGCCCGCCGAGTCGACCGCGCTCGTCGCCTACCTGGCCGTCCGCCTCGGCAAGCCGGTGCTCGTCGAGGGGCCGGCCGGGGTCGGCAAGACCGAGCTGGCCAAGTCGATGGCCCGCTACCTCGGACGGGACCTCGTGCGCCTCCAGTGCTACGAGGGCCTCGACGAGGCCAAGGCCCTCTACGAGTGGAACTACCGCAAGCAGCTCCTGCGCATCCAGGCCGACGGCGCCGGCTGGAGCGAGGTCCAGGAGGACATCTTCGGCGCCGACTTCCTCCTCGCCCGCCCGCTCCTGAGCGCGATCTCCGCGCCGGAGCCGGTCGTCCTCCTGATCGACGAGATCGACAAGACCGACCAGGAGTTCGAGGCGATGCTCCTCGAGCTCCTCTCCGACTTCCAGATCACGATCCCCGAGCTCGGCCGGATCGAGGCCACCACCCACCCGGTCGTCCTCCTGACCTCGAACAACTCGCGCGAGCTGACCGAGGCCCTGAAGCGGCGCTGCCTGTACCTCTGGCTCGACTACCCGGCCCTCGAGCACGAGCTGGCGATCGTCCGCCTCCACTCCCCCGACCTGCCCGACGACGGTCGCCCGCAAGCTCGTCGAGCTCGTCGGCGTCGTCCGCGAGCTCGACCTCAAGAAGCCGCCGTCGATCGCCGAGTCGATCGACTGGGCCCGCGCCCTGCTCCTGCTCGGCGCCCGGGACATCGACGCCCAGACGTTCCGGGACACGATGTCGGTGATCGTCAAGCACCGCACCGACCTCGACGTGGTCGCCGAGCGGGTCGGGCTGCGGCTGGCCGGCGCCCCGGGAGCGATGTCGCCGCCGGTCTCCTAGGACGGCCGCCGCGGGGCGCCCGCGCCGGGCGGGCCGCCGGGCATCGCGGCCCGGCTGCTCGAGTTCGGCGAGGAGCTCCGCCGCGAGGGCGTCGCCCTCGGGCACGTCGGAGCTGCTCGACGCGTTCGCCGTCCTGCGCGAGGTCGACTGGCACGACCAGCGGGAGTTCCGCGAGGGCCTGGCCGCGACGCTGGCCAAGTCGCAGGAGGACCGCCACGTCTTCGAGCTCACCTTCGAGCGGTTCTTCTTCCGCGCCGCCGAGGCCGCCGCCCTGGCCGAGGGGGTCCGCGAGCAGGGCCCCCCGCGGCCGACGGATCGCCGGCCGAGCTCGACCTCGACGCCCTCCGGGCCGAGATCGCCGACGCCCTGCGCCGCGGCGAGGAGGGCCGGCTGCGCGACCTCGCCCGCCTGGCCATCGCCGCCTTCGCCCGCGCCCAGGACGGGTCGGGCGTGGTCGGGGTCGACGTCCAGCGGATCCGGCGGGCGCTCGGCCTGCGGACCGAGCCCCAGCCCGACCTCCCGCCCGAGGACCCCCGGAGCGGCGGGCTCCCGCGCGAGGCGCTCCGCCGCTTCGAGGCGATGCTCCGCCGCGAGCTCGAGCGGACCCAGATCGAGCGGACCGGCGCCCTCCCGCCGTCGCGCCCGCTCCACGAGCTCGACCGGGCCCTGCCGAGCGGACCGCTCCAGGACCTGGCCGCCGTCCACCGCGTCGTCGCCCAGCTCAAGCGCCGCCTGGCCACCCGGGGATCCCAGGCCCGGGGGCAGCGCCGCGGCGCGCCACGTCGACGTCCGCCGGACGATGCGCGCGTCGCTCGAGACCGGCGGCGTCCCGGTGGTCATCAAGTACCGGCCCCGGCGGCCCCGGCGGCCGGAGATCTACGTCCTCTGCGACGTGTCGACGAGCGTCAGCTCGGCCTCGGTCTTCTTCCTCTCGGTCCTCCACGCCCTCCACGACTCGTTTCGCAAGATGCGCTCCTTCGTCTTCATCGAGCGGATCTCCGAGGTCACCGACGTGTTCGCCCGGGAGCGGAGCTTCCCGGCGGTGAGCGCGGCGATCGCCCGGGACGCCGGGGTGGCCGACGTCTCCGGCTTCACCGACTACGGCCGGGTCTGGGCCGAGTTCAGCGCCCTGGTCGACGACGAGCTCGACCCCCGGGCGACGGTCATCGTCCTCGGCGACGCCCGGACCAACGGCCGCGACCCGTGCGAGGAGATCTTCGCCCGGATCGCCGCCCGGGCCGGGCGGACCTACTGGCTGAACCCGGAGCCGCGCCTCTACTGGAACTACGGCGACTCGGTGATCGCGACCTACGCCCGCCACTGCACGGCCTTCGAGTGCTGGACGACGCGCCAGCTCGAGGACTTCGTCAAGGCGCTCACCGCCCCCCACCGGGCCTGACCGCGGTCCGCGTCCCCGGCCGCCGGGGTCCGACTACGATAGCCGCCTGATGCAGACGCGACTCGAGCCGCGCGACCGCGGCGCGCTCGGCGCGCGCCCGGCGCGGCCAGCCGATCGGCGGTGCGCCTGCGCGAGGTGACGCGGCGCTTCACCCGCCCGGGGGCCCCGCCGCTCGTCGCCCTCGAGCGGCTGACGCCTGACGGTCGCCGCCGGCGAGATCGTCGCCGTGGTCGGGGCGAGCGGGGCCGGGAAGACGACGCTGCTCGAGCTGGTCTGCGGCCTCCAGGGGCCCGACGCCGGCGAGGTCCGGGCCGACCCGGCGGTGCTCATGCCCCAGCGCGACCTCCTGCTCCCCTGGCTCGACGCGCTCGACAACGCCGGCGATCGCCCTGCGCCTCGACGGCCAGCTCGCGGGCCGAGGCCCGGCGGCCGGGCGGCGCCCACCCTCGCCGCCCTCGGCCTGGCCGGCTTCGCCGGGCGGCGCCCGCGCGAGCTCTCGGGCGGCATGCGCCAGCGGGTCGCCTTCGCCCGCACCGTCCTCTCCGGCCGACCGGTCCTCTGCCTCGACGAGCCGTTCGGCGCGCTCGACGCGATCACCCGGGCCGAGCTCCAGACCTGGCTCGAGGGCGTCCTCTGCGCCGCGCCGCGGACCGTCCTCCTGGTCACCCACGACGTCGAGGAGGCGATCGTCCTGGCCGACCGCGTGCTCGTCCTCGGCCGCCGCCCCGGCCGGATCGTCGCCGAGCTCTCGGTCGCGGCCGAGCGGCCCCGCTCGCGGACCGACCCGGTCGTGGTCGGCCTGCGCGAGCAGGCGCTCGAGGCGCTGCGATGACCGGAGCGGGGCCTCCGGCGATTCGAGGCGCCCCGACGAGCCGCCGCGGCCGCGCGGCCCGCCGCGCCGCCGGGTCAGGTCCGGCCCTGGTGCTGACCGCGGTCCTCCTCGGCGCCTGGGAGCTCTACGTCCGGCTCGGGCCGATCGACCCGCTGATCCTCCCGGCCCCGAGCGCGATCGCCGGCTCCCTGGTCGCCGACCGGGCGCTCCTCTGGGCGAACTTCCGCGTGACGGCCGGGGAGGTCCTCCCCGGGATCGCGCTCGCCGCGGTCCTCGCCGTCGCCCTCGCCGGGGCGATCCACTTCTCGACCGCTCCTGCGGCGCGCCGTCTATCCGCTGCTCGTCGCCTCGCAGGCGATCCCCCTCGTCCTGCTCACGCCGCTCCTCGTCGCCTGGCTCGGGTTCGGTCTGCTCCCGAAGCTCGCGATCATCGCCCTCGTCTCGTTCTTCCCGATCCTCGTGGCCACGCTCGACGGGCTCGCGGCGGTCGAGCCGGACCTGATCAAGCTGATGCGAACCCTCGGCGCGTCGCGCTGGCAGACGTTCGTCCGCGTCGAGGCGCCGAGCGCCCTCCCCGGGCTGTTCAGCGGGGCCCGGGTCGGCGTCGTCTTCTCTCTGATCGGCGCCTTCTTCGCCGAATGGTCGGGGGCAAGCGCCGGGCTCGGCGTCCTCGCCGAGCAGGCGATCCCCCAGCTCGAGACGGCCCGGGCGGCGGCGGCGGTGACCCTCCTCGCCGGCTTCGCGGTCGCCCTGTTCGCCGGCCTGAGCCTGGTCGAGCGGCGGCTGGTCCCGTGGGGAGCGCGGGCGTGAGCGCGACCCGAGCCGTGGCCCGGGCCCTCGCCTGCGTCGTCCTGGCCGGCGCGGTCGCCGGGTGCGGTGCCAAGCGCGAGACGCTCGCCATCCCGGCCACGCCGACGCACGTCGTGGTCTCCCTCGACGGACCGCCCGACGCGGCCCTGGCCCCGATCTACGCGGCGATCGGCGCGGGCGACTTCACCCGCGGCGGCCTCGCGGTCTCGGTCGAATCGTCCAGCCGGGGGCCGCCCTCGCCGGCCTGTCCGCCGGGACCGCGGACCTGGCCGTCGCCTCCGAGCCCGACCTCCTGCGCGCCCGCGACCGGGGGGCCCAGCTCGTGGCGGTCGGCGCGCTCGTCCAGACGCCACTCGACGCGATCGTCTCGATCGCCCCCCACCCGATCGCCAGGGCCAGCCAGCTCGACGGGACGACCGTCGCCCTCCCGAGCACGCCGCTCGCCGGGGCCGAGCTCGACACGATCCTCCGCACCGCCGGGGTCGTCCCGGCCGGCGTCCACCGGCTCGACGCGGGCACCGATCCGCCCGCGCTCCTGGTCGGCAAGCGGGCCGACGGCGATCCTCGGGGACCGGAGCGTCGACGCCGTGCGCCTGCGCCTCGCCCATCGCCCGCCGAGCGTGATCAAGGTCGAGGACGCCGGCGTCCCCGGGTACAACGGCCTCGTCCTCGTCGTGCGCAACGACGAGGCGCATCACCGGGGCGCGATCCTGCGCACCTTCCTCCAGGCGCTGAGCGCCGGCGCCCGGGCCACGCTCGCCGCGCCGGCCGCCGCCGCCGCCGAGCTCGCCGCGGCCAATCCCGGGCTCAGCCGCCGGCTCGCCCCGGCCGCCCTGGAGGCGATCCTCCCGGCCCTGACCCCGACCCGGGCCGGGAGCCCCTACGGCTTCGTCGACCCGCGCGTCTGGTCGACCTTCGGCAAGTGGATGCTCGCCCAGGGGCTCCTCACCCGGCCGGACGACGCGGCGCTCGCGGTGACCGACGAGTTCCTCCCCGGCCAGGGCGAGTAGGGACGAGCCCGGCGCCGTAGCGGAGGGCGTAGGCGGCGGCGAGCCCGGCGTAGGGCGCGTAGGGCGCGAAGAACTCGCGGACGGCCTCGGTCTCGGCCCGGGCGCGCGGGTCGCCGGTGACCAGGCGGCCGACCACCCTGCGCAGCCCGAGGTCCCCGGCCGGGAGCTGGTCGAGGCGCCCCTGTCCGTGGAGCCCGAGGATCTCGACGGTCCAGGCGCCGATCCCCGGGGTGGCCCGGAGGCGCTGCCAGCCGCGCTCGTGGCGGGCGTCGTGGAGGTCGACCCGCCCGCTCGCCACCTCGCGGGCCACGGCGACGAGGGCGCGCGCCCGGCCGGCCGAGAGGTCGAAGGACTCGAGCAGCGCCGGGGGCGCGGCGGCGAGCGCGGCGGCCGAGGGCACGTCGCGCAGGCCGGTGACCGGGCAGCGGCGGCCGAGGCGCAGGACGATCCGCCGCTGGATCGCCGCGGCCCGGGTGTACTCGATCAGCTGCTCGCACACCGCCCAGGCGAGGGCCTCGAACGGCTCGGGCCGGCGAAGCGGGCGCAGCCAGGGCGCCGCCCGGACGACCCGGCCGATCACCGGGTCCTCGCGGAAGCGCCGGTGGAAGGGGCCGAGGTCGTCGTCGGCACCGAGGGCGAAGCGCATCCGCTCCAGGCCGGACGCGCACGCCTCGGGGGTCGGGCCCCGGGCGAGGAGGACGAGGCGTTCGGGGGCCGGCTGGGCGGCCCGGACGACGACCGGGTCGCCGGCCACGTGGACGAGGCGCTCGAGCACGCCCGCCCGGCGGCGGGCGACGCCGTCGGACCCGGCGCCGGGGAGGCGCAGCGGCGACCGGGGTCGCAGCTCGAGCCGCGCCTCGCAGGCCGGGCCGGCGCGGGGGCCGGGCCGGGCGGGCCCGCCGGCCCCGGGGTGCACGGTCAGCCGCGGCGTTCGAGCACGTGCACGTCGACCAGGTAGGTGCGGCTCGAGACGACCTCGAGCGTCCCGGCCGGACGCGCGGGCGCCGGGCGGCCGAGCCGGCGCTGGCGCCGGCGGCCGAGCACCGCGGCGGTGGCCACGCCGGCGAAGAACCCGGTCGCGGCGACCGCCGCCGTCTGGGCGAGGGCGACGCCGGCCGGCGGGCGGGCCGGCTGGAGGGGGCGGACCTCGACGCGGACGGGGAGGGCGTCGAGCACCTCGCCGTGGACGATCTCCTCCCCGGCCCGGGGCTCCTCGCCGGCCGGCGGCGCGGGCTCGGTCACGAGCGGGCGGGGCAGACGGGGGCGGACGGGACCATGCCCACGAAAGTCTAATCGGGTCGCCGGCCGCACCTGGCGAGGACTGCCCCTAGAAGACCCGTTCGTAGACCCGGAAGCGGCGGACGATCTTGCCGCCCATCCCCTCCATCGCCCGGTTCATCGGCTTGTTGACCTCGAGGATCCACCCCATCTCCCCGTGCTTCTGGGGCGTGACCGCGGCCGACTCGAAGTGCATCTGGTAGAAGCGGGCGGCCACGCCGGTGTGCTGGTACTCGGGCTTGACGCCGAGGGCGAACACCCGGACCGCGTCGATCTTGCGCTTCCAGTAGAGGGCCTTGGCCCAGCCGAAGGGGAGCAGGCGCCCGTTCAGGTGGGCGAGGACCTGGTTGAAGTCGGGCAGGGTCAGGGCGGCCCCGACGACCTCGCCGGTGTCGACCCGCTCGGCGATCATCGCCCAGTGCTCGTCGAGCACCGGCTTGAGATCCTTCGCGTAGTGGAGCGCCTCCTCGGCGGTCAGCGGAACCGCGCCCCAGTTGTTCTCCCAGGCGGCGTTGTAGACCTCGAGGAAGCGGACGACCTCGGCCTCGAGGTCGCGCTTGCGCATCGGGCGGCAGACGATTCCGTGCTCGGTCTCGACCTTCCCGGCGGCCTCCCAGATCGCCGGGTGGACGCGGTCGCCGTCCGAGATGTGGAGGCTCCACATGAGCAGGTCCATCGCCTTCTCGAGGCCGGCCCCCTCGAGCAGCGACTGGTAGTAGGGGTGGTGCCAGGGGGCGAGGATGATCGCCGGCCGGTCGTGCCCCTCGATCAGGAGGCCGGCCTCGTCGTTGGTCGTGAAGTCCATCGGTCCGACCATTCGGTCGCGGCCCCGGTCGCGCAGCCACGCCTCGGCGGCGTCGAGGAGGGCCGCGGCCGTCTCCGGGCTGTTCTCCGCCTCGAAGAAGCCCCAGAGCCCCCAGTCGTTCTGCTGGAAGTCGTTGAAGTGGTGGTCGACGTGGGCGCTGATCCGGCCGACCGGGCG
>CAWFQO010000020.1:0-46508 GCA_963817865.1 uncultured Solirubrobacterales bacterium
CGGGAGCGCGCCGGGTAGGCAGGCAGCTACGTCTCGTCGTCGCAAGACGATCGCGGCGAGCAGCAGGGGGACGGCGGCGTAGATCGCCGACACCCACACGGCGCGCACGATCTCCGGCGTCGTGGGCCGGGGTCGGGAAGAGGCCGTGCCAGGCGGTCAGCTGGTTGACGAGCAGGTACGGGTGGATCGGCGCGACGGCGGAGAGGCGGCGAGTCCGTGCACGAGACTATGCCCAGGCGCTGACGCATGCCCTGGGACTGCTTGCTCACGAGGTCGCCGGCCCGGTCGCGCAGCTCGACCATGTCGAGAACCTCGTCGATCGGTGCGCAGATTCCGGGCGGACCCGCCGGGCGACGAGCGCCGGCAGAGGAGAACTCTGCCAGGCCCGAGCCGGAGCGACCGAGACCGCCCGCATTCGGCAATGGAGCGGGCGTACGGCTCCTCCAGCGCGTCCCCTAATATACTCTCTGGCAGAGTAAAAGCGCCATGGAGCCCTCTACAGCGCCACTCCGGCCTGACTGCGGCGCGGTCCTCAACCGCGATCGGCGTGCTGCGCGCTGTCCACGCCGAGCCAGGAATCACCCGAGCCCGACTGGCTCGAGAGCTCGGTATCTCGAGCGGGCTGGCGAGCGAGACGGTCGCGCGTCTCGTTGGGTCAAACGTCGTTGCCGAGGGGCCGGCGCATGACCGGCAGCCGGGGGCGCCCGACAGGCTCCCTGGGCCCGCATCCCCGGGGCCCGGTCGCGGCGGTGGCCGCGATCTCACATGAGTCGTGGGAGGTGGCCACGGTCGCGCTCGGCGGTGAGGTGCACACCTACCAGACGCAGCGCCACCATCGCGATCGGTCCTCCGTCTTCGAGGGGGTCAAGGATGCGCTGAACGGCGTTTGCGCTCGCAATGGCGCAAGTGTGCGGGCGGTCGTGGTCTCGCTGCCCGGGACCGTGTCCGGTACGCGCCTGGTTCAGGCGCCCAACCTCGGCTGGCAGGACGTGGAACTCTCGACGCTCGCACCGCGCAGGATCGCGTGGGTCCCGTTCCTGGCCGGTAACGACGCGACCTTCTCGGCGATCGCGGATGCGCGGCGAGGCGCGGCGGCGGGGTCCGCGAGCTCGGTTCACCTCTACATGGACTCAGGCGTCGGGGGTGCACTGCTCCAAGGGGGGCAGCTCGTTCCCGGTGCGCGCGGGATGGCCGGTGAGTTCGGGCACATGCCGTTCGGCGCGCCGGCCGTACGCTGTCGATGCGGCGCCTACGGATGCTGGAACACGGCCCTGGACGGCCAGGCGCTCGCGCGTCATCTGGGCGAGTCGGCTCCGGCCGACGAGGTGAGCTACAGCCGCGAGGTCCTCGCGGCCGCCCGCGCGGGCGCGGGAGCGCAGCGACGCGCTGTGCAGGACGCTGCGCTCGCGCTGGGCCGGGGGACCGCAGCCCTGGTCAACGCTCTGGATCCCGAGCTGGTCACCTTCGGCGGCCTCGCCCCCCAGCTCCTCGAGGTCGCGGGTGACCATGTCCAGGAGGGCTACCACGATGGCCTCATGGGCGCCAGGGCGCAAGGCGCCCCCGCGCTCGCTCCGAGCACCCTGGGCGGCCGGGCCCCGCTGGTCGGTGCGGGCGAGCACGCCTTTGACCGCATCCTCACCGACCGGGCGCTTGCCGCCTGGAGGGCGGCGTGAGCACTCGCGTCCTGGATGCTGCGCTGGTGCTGGGCGGCGCCCTGGCGCTGCTGGTCGATCTCGACGGGACGCTCGTGGACTCATCGGCACCGGTGAGCCGCGCCTGGACAGCTTTCGCCAGGCGCCACGGTCTCGACCCCGACGAGGTCCACGCGTTCGCCCAGGGCCGGCCCTCGTCAGAAACCGTGGGCCTGCTCGCTCCCAGCGCCGATCAGGCCGCCGAGGCCGCACTCGTCGAAGCGGCCGAGACCACGGACACCGACGGCGTCTTCGCGTTGCCCGGTGCCGGCGACCTGTTGAGGTCCGGTTACCCATTGGCGATCGTCACCTCTTGTTCGGCGCAGCTCGCAGACGTGCGACTCCGCGCCGCCGGCCTGCCCCGCCCGGAGGTCGTCATCACCTCGAGCGTCGTGACGCGCGGCAAGCCCGATCCGGAGGGGTTCCTGCTCGGTGCGCGACGGCTGAACGCGGCGCCGGCCCGGTGCGCGGTACTCGAGGATTCTCCGATCGGGATCGATGCCGGCCGCGCGGCCGGTGCGCGCGTGATCGCGCTCCGCACGACCCACGGCGATGGCGCCCTGGCCGGCGCCGACGCGATCATCGACAACCTGGCAGCGCTGTTTGCGAGCGGCGGTAAGCGCGATTGCTAGATCGAGTTGCCCGTCCGAGCGCGACGTGCGAGGACCCCGGCATCCAGGCCCGCATATCAGCGCGACCGCCTCACCTCGACGATGTTCTCGGGCCTGTTCGGCTTTGGCGTTCTCAACGCGATCCTGGGTCCCGCGCTGCCCTACCTGCGGGCCGAGGAGCACCTCTCCTATCTGCCGGGCGCGCTGCATCAGTTGGCCTTCGCGATGGGGGGTGGCCTTGCCGGCCTGCTCGCGATCCGGGTGGAGGCGCGCCTGGGCCGGGGTGTGACGATCCGCTTCGGGTTGGCCGCCGCGGCGGTCGCGGGGCTCGCCGTCGGCTACGGCGATGCGATCACGATCACGGTGCCCGGGGCGTTCTTCATGAGCCTGTTTGCCACCTCGGCGCTGATCAGGATGTGGGCGGCGCTGGCCGACGCGCACGGCCCGCGGCGGACGGTGGCGATGACCGAGGGGGAGGTGACGGTCAGCCTCGGCGGAACGGTCGTGCCGCTGATGCTCGGTGGCGTTGGCGGCGACGGTGCTGACGTGGCGCTTCGCGTTCGTCGCCGGTGCGGCGATCGTCATCGCCGCCGTGTCGGCGATGGGCGCCGTGCGCATCCCTCGATCCGAGCCCGTCGCCTCGCCCGATCAGCAGCCTCGCGCCGCTGATCTTCCGGCGCGGTCCTCGCCGGCGCCGA
Source organism: uncultured Solirubrobacterales bacterium (assembly GCA_963817865.1). Taxonomy (GTDB): domain Bacteria; phylum Actinomycetota; class Thermoleophilia; order Solirubrobacterales; family Solirubrobacteraceae; genus Palsa-513. Next base: position 3,001 of record CAWFQO010000020.1, read on the forward strand.
CCTTGGTGATCGTGCTCGCGATCGTCGCGCTGGAGTTCTCGCTCAGCTTCTGGCTCGCCAGCTACCTGAACGGCAGTGTCGGCATCGGCCGTGAAGAGGCGGTCCTGATGGTCAGCGGCCTGTATGGCGCGAACCTCGCCGGCCGGTTGCTCGCGAGTCGCCTGGCCCGCCGGGCCACCACTGAGCGCCTGCTCGGCGCGTCGCTGATCCTCGCTCTGGTGGGTCTGCCGATCCTGCTGGCCGCCCGGCGGCGCGGCCTTCGCCGCCGTCGGCATCGCGCTGACCGGCATCGCGATCGGCGCGATGTTTCCGCTGACCTCCTCGATGCACGTGGGGGTGAGCGCGCGCAATGCCGACGGCGCGATCGGACAGGTCCAAGGGATCGCATCGATCGGCCAGATCCTCGGCCCTTTCGCGGTCGCCGCGATCGCCCAGGCCGCCGGTCTGCGTGTCGGCCTGTTCATCCTCCCGAGTCTCGCTCTTCTCGCTGCCTCGGGACTCCACGGCCACGACCGCCAGACCCATCTCTCAGCCGGGTGAGCCGGCTCACGCGAAGCGCCCGGCCCCGCGCGCGGGTCCGTCCCCTATACCTCGCGTCGCTCGAAACTGAGTAGGCCGGCCCCGAGCACGAGGAGGATCCACACGCAGACCCAGGCGAGGTAGACCGCCGACGGCGGGGCCGCGGCGAAGAACGGGTCGCCGCGTGGGCCCGCGGACTGTCCGAGGCGCTCGCCGAGGAGGGAAGCCGGCTCGAGGTGGAACACGGCGCCGTGCCAGAGGCCGTCGGTCGGCAGGAGGTAGCGGCCGACCGCACCCACCGTTCGCAGCGCGGCGATGTTGAAGGTGGCGCCGAGCGATCCGACGACCCCGGCCAGCCAGGCGCCGCCGAAGAGCGAGACCCCGACCACGCCGGCGGCGATCGCCGACAGCCGGGTGCTCAGCAGGAGCACGAGGGCGAGGAGGGAGACCGCCTCGGCGAAGAGGTAGAGCCCGACGGCGACCGGGGCCGGCGGCGCGAAGCCGCTGACCAGATCGACCACCGCGATCTCGAGTGCCGCACACCGTCGCGGTGTAGGCACCGAGAACCGCGGTCAGGCCCAGCCACTTGCCAAGCAGAACGTGGCTGCGCCGGATCGGGCGGGTCAGCATCGCCTGAAGGACTCCCGACTCGAGCTCGGCGGCCACCACCGGCGAGGCCATCGCCGAGGCACTGAGGGCGACGACGAAGCTGAACATGAACATGAAGAGGATCAGCGACTGGGGTAGCGATACCTGGATCTCCCCCGAGGTCAGGCTGTGGTTGTGGCTCAGCCGGTAGAAGCCCCACGCGCTCAGGCTCACGAGCGCCAGGGAGATCGCCACGAGCGCGAGCACCAGACGCCGCCGGACGGCCTCGCGGACGGTGAGCCCGGCGATGACCAACGTCGGGTTCACGGCGGCGGCGCCCAGGAGCTCGAGGAAGCGCTCCTCGAGCGTCGGCCCTCGGTCAGGGACGACGGCCTCGACCTGCCCGCCGAGGCCGACGACGGCGGCCACGAGGCCGGGTACCCGGTCTGCGTCGATGCCCTCGACCCGGAGCCAGTCTCCGTCCACGCTCCAGCGCCCGAGCCCGGCGAACGCCCGCCACCAACCGGCGCCGAGGCCTCCGACCCGGAGTCGCACGCACGCCCGACCGCCGAGGATCTCCTCGAGGTTGCCCGTGGCGATCGTCCGCCCCTTGTCGATCACGGCCACCCGGTCGCAGACGTGTTCGGCCTCCTCGAGCAGGTGCGTGTTCAGGAAGACGGTCGTCCCCCGGGCGCGCACGCCCCGAATGATGTCGCGCACCTCGTGGCGGCCAACGGGGTCGAGCGCGCTGGTCGGCTCGTCGAGGATGATCAGCTGCGGCTCCCCGAGCAGGGCCACCCCGAGTCCGAGCCGCTGCTGCATCCCCTTCGAGAACGTCCCCACCTTCTCGTCGCCCCGCTTGGTCAGCCCGACCGTGGCCAGCGCCCCGGCGGCCGCGGCCTGCCGGTGCGCCCGCGGAAGCCCGAGGAGCCGGCAGTGGAGGACGAGGACCTCCCCGGCGCTGAGCCAGCTCTGGAAGCGGAAGAGCTCGGGCAGGTAGCCGATCTGCCGCCTCGTCTCCCGGTCGCCGGCCGGCGCCCCGAGCACCAACGCCTCGCCGCCCGAAGGGCGGGCGAGCCCGAGCAGGAGCTTGACCGCTGTCGTCTTCCCGGCCCCGTTCGGTCCGAGGAATCCGAAGACCTCCCCCCGCCCGACCTCCATCGAGAGACCCTCGAGGGCCACCGTGTGCCGATACTCCTTGCGCAGGTCGAGCGCGACGACGGCGGGCGAGGGGCCGGCTGCCGCGGACGACGCCTCGCTCCGGGCGGTCTCAGCCGAGTTGGCGGGCGACACTCAGGATGTCCTTCGTGTCCAGGAGCCCCGCGACGACGTGCACGACCTCAGCCCGGTCCTCCCAGACCAGCGCCGACGCGCCGCCCGAGGGGTCGGTGAGGAGCACGCCCCGCGCGCCGTCGATCCCGACCGTCGAGGACCGCGTCCCCGGCGGCGCGGGCACCGGGAGCGTCCCGCCGAGGTCGCCGAGGAGCCGGATCTCCTGGGCCAGGTCCGCCGGGAAGCCCGGCTGCGCGAGGAGGAAGGTGACCAATTGGGCCGTCGTCGCACCAGTCGAGGTAGCCGCCGGGCGCTCCATGGTCAGGATCGCCAGCGTCGGCAGGTCGGGGCCCCCGGACGGACTCCCGTAGCGCACGATCACCGCCGGGCCGCCGGACAGCCTCAGCGTCCGTCCGGCCAGCGCCGGTCCGGCGGCGTCGTCCAGCGTGATCGCGGCGGTTACTCTCCCCTGGATCCCGATGGCCGGCGTGGCGCCCACGCCGCTCGGGAGGGTGTGCGGGACCCTGAGCGTCAGGCCGGTGGCCGACCGCGCCGCGGCGAGCGATGGGACGTCCCGCCCGGGGGCCGAGGACCAGCGAAGCTCACCGAAGGGCGTCCGACGTGTCCCGGTGGGCGTGGGGCCGAGCCGGCCGTCGCCGGCTCCCAACAGGCCGGCGATCGCCGTGAGATCGCCCGCCTGGATCCTCACCGGGGCCACTCTGGTCGGCGCGAACACGGTGGTCAGGGTAGCCGCGGCGGCCGCCCCGGCCACCAGGACACCGGCCACGGCCGCCATCGCCGCCGTGCGCAATGGACGGCCCGGCCGGCGGCGGGCCCCGGGGCTCGGCCGGGATGCAGGGCGGGCGCGCGGGCCCGAGCGCCGGTCCTCGAACCGCTGCCAGGCTCGATCGATGTCGAGGTCGGGCTCGCCGGGCGACAGCAGCCGCTCGGCATGGGTCGCCGCCTCGGCCACCGCTCTCGTCCGGGCCAGGCAGCGGGCACACCGATCGGCGTGCGTGGCGATGGCGTCCGGGATGGCCAGCGGCTCGTCGAGCCGCCGCCTGAGGGTTCCGTCAGGGACGTGGCGCACGTTCCATCTCCTTGCGCAAGGCAGACTCGGCCCGCCGGAGCATCGTTCCGACGTGGCTCGCTTTGACGTTCATGACTTCGCCGACCTCGGCGTAGCGCAGGCCGCTGTGGCGCAGGAGCAGGACGGTCGCCGCCCGGGTCGGGAGGCGACCGAGGGCACGGCGCACCTCGAGCTGAGACTCCCGGGCGATCACGACCTCCTCGGGTCCCGAAGCGACGTCCTCGACCGCGTAGTGCCGGTGTCGCCGGTCCCTTCGGCGCTCGGCACGGATCGCGTTCAATCCGGCGTGCGCCGCCGCCACGCGGACCCAGGCCGCCGCGTGCTCGCCCGGGTCGGGTCCGGGAAAGCGCTCCCCGGCGGCGATGAAGACGTCCTGCGCGACGTCCTGGGCCGCGTGGAGGTCACCAACGACGCCATAGGCGATCCGGACGACGGCGGGATAGTGCTCGCGGAAGAATCGCTCGAACCACGACCGCGCGGCCGTCGGGGTGTATCGCTCTGGATCCGGCACCAGACTGGCTTGTACTCCCATCACCCGGCTAGCACCGCCGAGCGGCGAAATGTGGCGCACCGGCCGGCGACGGCAGCGATGGCGAGTGCCCTGCCGAGCAAGGCGATGATCGCGCTGATCATCAGGAGGTCGCTGATGCCGGCGACGAAGCTCGAGCTGACGACCGTCGCGAGGTAGGCGCGGTGGTCGGCGGGGACGGCCTGGGCTACCTGGCCCGACTGGATATCGGTGTCGACCGAGGTGGCCTGTGGACCCAGGCATCCCGAGCAGGCCGTGGCTGACGCTGCGGTGGAGGGCCGCCGTGAGACCGTGTCCAGGGCCGAGATGCTGGCGGCGATCCCGAACTGGCGGATCGGTGGTGTTGATCCCGGCTCCCATCCCGGACCGTGCCGGCTCGACCACTCCGACTGCGGTGGAGGCGAGCGCCGTGTTGACCCGCCCGGAGCAGACCGGTCCGACGAGCGCCAGCCCTCCGCCGCAAGCGGACCGGCAGTCGGGGGTCCATGAAGCACAGAAGCCAGGGCTCCTACGGTGGTCCGCCGCCCGGCCGCGCCCCGGCCTCGAGAACCGTCAAGCGGGGGATCCCCGGTACGTCGCGGCCAAACGGTCCCGTCTCCCCCGCGCCGTAGTCTCCCCCGATGGCCCGCTCCACCCCGATCCACGTCTGCTCGCAGTGCGGCCATCAGGAGCTCCGTTGGCATGGGCGCTGCCCGGGGTGCGGGGAGTGGAACACGCTGGTCGAGGAGCGCCCGGCGCGCTCCCCGGGCGGCGCCCGCCAACCGGCCCGGGCGGCCCAGTCGCCGGTGGCGCTGGGCGAGGTCGTCGCCCCGGCGGTGGCCCGCCTGGGGACGGGGATCGGCGAGCTCGACCGCGTCCTCGGCGGCGGGCTCGTCCCCGGCTCGGTCGTCCTCCTCGGCGGGGCGCCGGGGATCGGCAAGTCGACGCTGACCAACATGGCGCTCGGCAACCTGGCGGCGAGTGGGCGCCGGACGCTCTACGTGTCCGGGGAGGAGTCGACCCAGCAGGTGCGACTGCGGGCCGAGCGCCTCGGGCGGGGAGCGCTGTCGGTCCCGGCGATCGCCGAGACCGACCTCGACGCGGTGCTGGCCACGCTCGAGCAGGAGCGCCCCGAGGTCTGCGTGATCGACTCGGTGCAGACGCTGAGCTCCGGGGACCTCGCCGGGGCGGCCGGCTCGGTCGGGCAGGTCCGCGAGGCGGGGGCGAGGATCGTCGCCGTGGCCAAGCGGCGGAGCATCGCAGTGGTCCTCGTCGGCCACGTGACCAAGGACGGGGGGCTCGCCGGCCCGCGGGTGCTCGAGCACCTCGTCGACTGCGTGCTCCAGTTCGAGGGCGAGCGGGAGCGGTCCTACCGGACCCTGCGGGCGGTGAAGAACCGCTTCGGGTCGACCAACGACGCCGGCGTGTTCGAGATGCAGCAGGGCGGGCTGGTCGAGGTCCTCGACGCCTCGGCCCGCTTCGTCGGGGCGGCGACCCGGGCGCCGGGAAGCATCGTGCTGGCGGCGATGGAGGGGACGCGCCCCCTGCTGGTCGAGGTCCAGGCGCTCGTCTCCGCCTCGGAGCTGATTCCGCCCCGGCGGGTGGTCAACGGCCTCGACCGCAACCGCCTGGCCCTCGTCCTCGCCGTCCTCGGCCGCCACGGGGGCGTGCCCCTCGGGAGCTCCGACGTCTTCGTCAACGTGGTCGGCGGGGTGCGGGTCGACGAGCCGGGCGCCGACCTGGCGGTGGCCCTCGCCGTGGCCGGGGCGGCCCGGCCCGGCCACGGGGGACCCGCGCACACGGTTGTCCCGGTGGCGGCCTTCGGCGAGCTCGGCCTGACCGGGGAGGTCCGGTGGGTCGGCCACCCGGACCGGCGGATCGCCGAGGCGCGGAAGTTCGGCCTCGCCCCGATCGTCGGGCCGCCGGGGTCGGGGGGCCACGAGGCGGCCACGCTGCGGGAGGCGCTCGCCGTCCTGCGCCCGGCGCGGCGGCGCCCGGCGGCGGCCTGATGGGCGCCGCGGCGCGTGGGCTCCGGGGATGACCGCTCGGGTACGCCCCCAGCCGATGATCGCCGTCGCGAGCGTCGAGGCGTCGAGCAGCTTCTACCAGCGGCTGCTCGGCGGGGCGAGCGGCCACGGCGGACCGGAGTACGAGCGGATCCTGGTCGACGGGACGCTCGTCCTCCAGCTGCACCAGGCGGAGGTCGTCCACCACCACGGCCGGCTCGGCGAACCGGGAGGAGCGGCGGGCAACGGCGTCGCGCTCTGGTTCGAGGTCGACGAGTTCGACGCGCTCGTCGGGCGGGTCGGGGAGCTCGAGCCGGAGATCGTCACCGACGTCCACGTCAATCCGAACGCCGGCCAGCGGGAGATCTGGATCCACGATCCCGACGGGTACCTCGTCGTGTTCTCCGAGGCGCCGGTCTGACGGCAAGGCGCGGGGGCCCGAGCCGGCGGCCGCCGGGGCCGAAACCCGCGTGCGAGCAGCGGCGGCCTCGAAAAGTGGTCGACTTGCAGGGTTAAATGGTCGGTAAATCCCGCTAAAATGTGTGGCGGTCATGGCGGCGACTCGATCAGCAGAGGAGTTACACGACATCGATTCACGCCAGGAGCCCCGGCTGGTCAGGGCCCTCGAGATGGTCGCCCCGGGGACCGCGCTCCGCGAGGGCATCGACAACATCCTGAATGCCCGAACCGGGGGCCTGCTCGTCGTCGGGGCGCCCGAGGAGCTGGCCTTCCTCTACTCGGGCGGGATCAAGCTCGACACCGACTACACCCCGGCCCTGGTCTACCAGCTGGCGAAGATGGACGGGGCGATCACCCTGAACGCCAACGCGACGAAGATCGCGATGGCCAACGTCCAGCTCATGCCCGACCCGACGATCCTCTCGCTCGAGACGGGGATGCGCCATCGGACGGCCGAGCGGGTCTCGAAGCAGACCGACGCCCTGGTGATCGCCATCTCCCAGCGGCGGGAGGTGATCTCGCTCTACGTCGACGGCGCCAAGTACATCCTCGAGGACATCCCGATCGTCCTGGCCAAGGCCAACCAGGCCCTGGGCACACTCGACAAGTACCGGGCACGGCTCGACCAGGTCTCGACCCGGCTGACGGCGCTCGAGTTCGAGGGCGGGGGGACGCTCCACGACGTCCTGACCGTGCTCCAGCGGGCCGAGCTGGTGACCCGGATGGCCGTCGAGATCGAGCGCTACATCGTCGAGCTGGGGAGCGAGGGACGCCTGATCGAGATGCACCTCGAGGAGACGATGGTCGGGACGGCGGCCGAGAAGGCGGCCCTCGTCCACGACTACATCGCCGAGCACACCGACGAGGCGTTCGCCCGGGTGCTCGACCACATCGGCCGCCTCGCCCACCAAGACCTGCTCGACTTCGGGCGGTTGGCCGAGCTGCTCGGCTACGACCGCAAGCTGAACACCCTCGACTATCCCGTCTCGGCTCGGGGCTACCGGATCCTCGGCCGGATCCCGCGCCTGCCGAAGCTGATCGTCACGGCGATCGTCCGCGAGCTCGGTGGCCTCGACGAGCTGCTCGCGGCGATCGACACGGACCTCGAGAACGTCGACGGGGTGGGGCAGATCCGGGCCAAGGACATCCGTGAGGGCCTCCGCCGGCTCCAGGAGATCAACCTCGTCGACCGCTACCTACAGACCTGATTCGCCAGTCGGACGCTCTGCCTGTCGCGCGCCATCCAAGGAGGACACCATTCCGCAAGCAATCGAAGACCACCTGCTGGAGGACGATCTCGAGCCGGAGCGCGAGCTCGAGTACATCGAGTTCGAGCTCGGCGACAACGTCGTCTACCCGCACCACGGGGCCGGCAAGGTGCAGGGCAAGGAGATGAAGGAGATCTTCGGCAAGACGCGCGAATACCTGACGATCAAGATCCTCCACAACGACATGACCGTGATGGTGCCGACGGAGAACGCCGCTCTCGCGGGCCTGCGCCGGGTGATCGACGAGGAGACGGTCAAGAAGGTTCTGTTCGTGCTCCGGGACGACGTCTCCGAGATGCCGAAGAACTGGAACCGGCGCTTCAAGCACAACCGCGACAAGATCAAGACCGGCGACATCTATGAGCTCGCCGAGGTCGTTCGGAACCTGGCGCTGCGCGAGAGCGAGAAGGGCCTGTCGACCGGGGAGAAGCAGATGTTCATGCGGGCGAAGAAGATCCTCGCGTCGGAGCTGATGTACGCGCTCGACAAGGACGAGGAAGAGGCCGAGGCCTACCTCGACGACCTGCTCAGCCGGTCGGCTGAGACGAAGATCGTCGCCGGCGCGAAGTAGCGCCGGGCACAGCCCTGATGGCGGTCGCGCTGGTCGTGGCTGGCGGTCGTGGTGAACGCCTTGGGTCTGAGCGACCCAAGGCGTTCGTCATCCTGGCCGGCCGACCGATGGTCGAGTGGAGCGTCGCCGCCCTGCGGGAGGTGGCGGCGATCGAGCGGATCGTCGTCGCCCTGCCGGCGGGCGAGGCGGCCCCGGACGGGTGCGTCGGCGTCCGGGGCGGAGCCGTCCGGGCGGCGTCGGTCGCCGCGGCCCTGGCCGCCTCGGACGGTGATCCGGTGCTCGTCCACGACGCGGCGCGGCCCCTCGTCGAGGCCGAGCTGGCCGAGCGGGTCCTCGCCGGGCTCGAGGGGGTCGAGGCGGCGATCGCGGCGACGCGGGTCACTGACACGACCAAGGAGGTCGACGAGGACGGCCTGGTCGTGCGGACGGTCGACCGGTCGGGCCTCTGGGCGGTGCAGACGCCGCAGGTCTTCCGCCGGGCGGCGCTCGAGGCGGCGCTGGCCGTCCCGGCCGGCGTGCTGGCCGCGGCGACCGACGAGGCCTGGCTCGTCGAGCGCAACGGGGGGCGGGTCCGGGTCGTGGAGGCGCCGCGGGAGAACATGAAGGTCACGACGCCGCTCGACCTGCGCATCGCCGAGCAGCTCCTCGGGGCCAGGGCGAGCGCCCGATGCTGACCGACTACCACCTCCACCTCCGCCCGGACGACCGGGCGGCGACGGCGGCCGCGTACTTCACGCCGGCGGGCGCCGAGCGGTACCGGGATGTGGCCGAGGAGCGGGGCATCGCCGAGCTCGGCGTCTCCGAGCACATCCACCGCTTCAGCCAGGCGCTCGACGTCTGGGACCACCGCTTCTGGCGGGAGCAGGCGGTCGACGACGTCTACGCGTACTGCGAGTTCGTCCGCAGCGAGACGGACCTGCGGCTCGGGCTCGAGGTCGACTTCGTCCGGGGCCGGGAGGACCGGACGGCGAACCTGATCGAGCGCCTCGACCTCGACTACGTCGTCGGGTCGGTCCACTTCGTCGGCGACTACTCGGTCGACGACGACGAGTACGACATCTGGAGGAGCGGCCGGAGCGCGACGGAGGTCTGGCGCCGGTACTTCGAGACGCTGGGCGAGGCGGCCGGGAGCGGCCTGTTCGACATCCTCGCCCACCCGGACCTGGTCAAGATCTGGGGTGGGGGGCGCCCGCGGCCGGATGGTGACCTGCGGCGGTTCTACGAGCTGGCGATGGAGGGGATCGCCGGGTCGGGAATCGCGGTAGAGGTCTCGACGGCCGGGCTGCGCAAGCCGGTCGGCGAGATCTACCCGGCCCGGGCGATGCTCGAGATGTGCCTCGAGGCCGGGGCGCCGGTCGCCCTATCGAGCGACGCGCACGTGCCGGGGGACGTCGGCCGCGACTACGAGGCGGCGGCCGAGCTGCTCGAGGAGTGCGGGGTGGGCGAGCTGTGCGTGTTCGAGGGGCGGGCCCGGCGACTCGAGCCGATCGGATGATCCGGACCGGGCTCGGCTACGACAGCCACCGGCTCCTGGCCGGCCGCCGGCTCGTGCTCGGGGGAGTCGAGATCCCGGCCGACGCCGGACTGGACGGGCACAGCGACGCGGATGTCCTGACCCACGCGGTGATGGACGCCCTGCTCGGGGCGGCGGGGCTGGGGGACATCGGCGAGCACTTCCCGGACACGGCCGGCGAGTACCGGGACGCCGACTCGATCGGCCTCCTGCGCGAGGTGACGGCCCGGGTGCGGGCGGCCGGCTGGTCGGTCGTCAACCTCGACGCGACCGTGGTGATCGAACGGCCGCGCCTCGGACCCCACAAGGAGGCGATGCGGGCCCGGCTGGCCGCGGCGGTGGGTTTGGAGCCGGGGTCGGTCAACGTCAAGGCGACGACCGGAGAGGCCGTGGGGTTCGTCGGCCGGGGGGAGGGGGCGGCGGCCCTGGCCGTGGCGACGCTCGAGCCGAGCGCCGGGCGGGGCCGCTGAGACCGGTGGCCGCCACCGGCAGGGCCGGGATGTGTCGGGTCGCGCCCGTGCGCCCGTAGCGGCGGAGGCCGCGCCGAACACGGGTCCCGGTCGTGACGGCCGCATCTGGTGGCGGCGACCGGTGTGTGACCTATGTCACACACCGAGCGGTGTCCTGGCCGTAGCGTCTCCCCCAGGTGAAGGCACCGACCCCCGCGGCAGAGTCGCGGGGTGAGAGATAGGAGCTGATGGGCTGATGGCCGCAGGCAAGCGCACGCCGGATGAAGGCGAGCCGCCCGTCAGCGGGTTCATCCGGTTCTGGACCACGCTCCCCGGCATCCTCACCGGCCTCGCTGGACTGGTTGCCGCAATCGCCTACCTGGTGGTCGCTACGAGCAGCACGAGCAGCGGCGGGAACGGAGTCACTCCTGTCGATTCGACCACGACGTCGGCCGACACGACGTCCTCGACCGACACCACGTCCTCGACGGACACCACAACGGACACCACGAATACGCCAACCACGCCGGCGCCACGTCCGACCGGCGCGACCCCGTGCAGCGGCGACGTCACGGTCGGGCCGAACACAACCTGCGGATTCGGGCAGAACGTCGAGGCGGCCTATCGCGGCAACGGGGGCCCGGGTACCTTCACGGCGTACAGCCCGGCGACCGGGCAGTCCTACTCGATGACGTGTGACAACCAGGTCGTGTGCACGGGCGCCAACAACGCCTCGGTCTACTTCGCCCCCTGACAACGGCACCGCCCGGTCGTGCGGTCCCGTGAGGGCGACCGGGTCATCTTGCCCGCAGGAAGACGATGAGCCCGCGGGACAGCGCCCGGGCGAAGAGCTCGCGGGTTGGAGCGCTCGTCTGCAGCGCCGCGTCGGCGGGGTTGTCCATGTTGCCCAGCTCGACGAAAATGGCCGGCTGGGTGGAGAGATTCAAGCCCGCGAGATCGTCACGTTCGCTGTACCCGTTGGTGCCCAGATAGGTGGATGGGGGCAGGAGATGAGTGGCGAGCAGCGCATCGTGGACGCTGTGCGCCAGCCGCAGCGACGCGCGGTAGATCGGGGCGGTCTCGCCGGAGTCGGGTGGGTAGATGACATGAAAGCCGCGTCCGCTGGGCGCGGCGCCGTCGGCGTGGATGGCGATCACCGCGTCGGCACGGGCGGCGTTGCCGATCGCCGCTCGGCGGTTGACGCACGGGCCGACGCCGGTGTCGCTCGATCGTGTCATGACGACCCGGGCGCCCTGGGCTTGGAGGATCGGACGCAGGTCAGTCGCGACCGAATAGTTGAAGGCCGCCTCGCTGTACCCGGTCGCCGTTGCGGTTCCGGTGGTGTTGCACGGCTTCAGGCGCCCCCGCCCGGCGGGAACGAGCCGGTTGATGACCGACGGGTGGTCGCCATTCGCGCCGTTGTGACCCGGATCCAGCACGATGGTCTTACCCGCAAGGGCCCCGCTCGAGGCAGTGGCGCTGGCCCCCCGGTGGCGGCCGGTCGGGCTCGAGGGCGAGGACGGGCGGGCCGGCGCGATCGCCGGCGCAGCGCTCGTGGAGACCGCGGACACGGGAGCGGTCGCCATCGGCGTCGTCGCAGTCAACCGGTGGGGAGCGACTTGGCTGGCCGTCCCTGCTCCGCCGCTCGCACACCCGGAGATCGCGGCCACCGCGATCATCGTCGCCGGCACAGCGCGAACTCGGGCGATACGGCGGTCGCTCACCAGGCGGAGCGTACCCGCCGAGCGGACCCCGCGCCGAGGTCGACCCGCCCGCTCAGGCCCCGGAGCAGGCCCCGGCCGCGCGGGGCACGAGCCGAAGCTCCTGCCGCAGCCACTGGGCGGTCGCGTCGAGCATCTGCGTTCCCGTCCCGAACGAGTCTCCCGATCCGGATGGGTACGCCACGAGGCTCACGGCGACCGCGCTGGACGAGCCGGGCGCGATGATGCCCGATTGCCGCACGAGATAGCTCCCGGAGGGCTCGGGCCCCCAGCCGCCCTTGAAGGCCACCCGGCTCGCGAAGCCGCCCGCCCCGAGGCCCCAGCTCTCCCCGGGGACGATGTTCTCCATGAGCCCGAGGACGTAGGACGACTGCGTGCGCGGGAGCAGGCATCCCCGCCCCAACGCCCGGAAGAACTTCACCGCCTGACCGGGCGCCCACTCGGTCTGTCCGAACGTGGTGACGGCGCCGGGCGGGGGAGGGGCCGTGGGGACTACGGTCTGCTGGTCGCCGCTGGCGCGAAAGAGAGCCTGGATGTAGTCGCTCGCTCCGACCAGCCCGCCCCGCTCCTGTTCGAGGTCCCCGAACAGGTCGAGGACCGACTGGTTGTCCGAGGCCGTGATCGCCGCCTGTGCCCACCGTAGCTCGGCGCTGGTCAGGCCGTTCACGCCGCGTGAGCGCAGCAGGGCAACGAGCACCGGGACCTTCGTCGTACTCCAGCCGTGGGCCGGGTCGTCGCCGCCGAGGGTTTGGATGCGCCCGGCGCCGATCGGCGCGACCGCGATCTGTACGCGGCCGGGTAACGTCGCGGTCAGCCGCGCGAACGCCGCATGGAAGCCGCCGCGGAGGATCCCTGTGATCGGCGCGGCGCCGACCGCGGCGCCCGCGAACTGGCGGGGATCGGGCGCGACCGGACCGGAGGCGCCGTCAGGACCGGTGGAGGAGTGAGTCGGAGCGTAGGCATCCGCGCCTCCGCCGGCGCCCACCGTGACGACCCGCACGACGGTGACATGACGCCAAGGTGCTCCGAACACGACCAGGGCGCCGCCCGCGAGCAACAGGGTCGTCACGAGCAGGATCACGGCAAGTCGGATTCCCGGGCGGCGAGCCCGTTGTGGAGGTTGCTCGGTCGCCACCGCTCTAGGCCGCTTGACAGACGGCGCGCCGACTCACGGGAAGTACACAGACGCGTTGTTGCCGCCGGTGCACACGACGCCGCTCGCCTGGTTGTTGCACGTCATCGAATAGGTCTGGTTCGTGACGGGGCTGAAGACCGCCACGGTACCTGGTCCCGAGGCGCCATACGCGGAGCGGACGTTCTCGGCGAAGGCGCAGGTCGTGTTCGGCCCGACCGACAGACCGCCGCCGCACGGGGTCTGGCCCCCACCCCCGCTCGGCGGCGCATAGGCGGTGCCGGGGGTTGCGCCCCCGCCGCCACCTGATCCGCTGCTCGTCGCCCCGCTCGGAGGCGCCGGAGCCGTCGACTGCCTGGTGATGGTGACGCTCGTCGACCCGGGTGCCGCCCCCGGGGCACTCCCAATCACGTCGATCGTCGTCCGCCCCGCATGGAGGGTCGCGTCAGCGCTGAAGATGCCGTTGCCGACCGCAGCCGTCCTTCCCTGCACCATGACCACCGCGTTGAGGGGAGTAACCGTTCCACGCACGGTGACGCTGTCAGCGTTGATCACGCTGCCGCTGGTGGGCGAGGTCACGACCAGCGTGACCACCCCAGGCGTCCCGGCGACGGTGGTGGTGACCGACGTCGACGTCGACCCGCATCCGGTCACGTAGAGCGAGAGCGCACCCAACGCCAGGGAGATCAACCGTCGATGGCCCCACATAGCGACAGCGAGCCTACCAGCAAACGGGTCGCAGGCAGGCGACGACGGCGGGCGAGACGGGACGCTGTAGTCAGTGAATCGTCGACCCGAATTGCCACGTCGTCGCTTACGCTCCAACGCGTGCGCACCCTCACCCGCCCGGAGCTCACCGCCGCCCTGGCCGCCCGGCAGATGCTCCTCGAGCGCCGGGCCGTCCCACCCGAGGAGGCGATCCGCCGGCTGACGCCGCTCCAGGGTCAGGACCCGCCGGCCCCCTACGTCGCCCTCGCCGCCCGGCTCGACCGGTTCGGCCGGACGGATCTCGAGGCCGCGATCGAGCGGGGGGCGGTCGTGAAGACGACGATCATGCGTACGACCCTCCACCTCGCCGCCGCCGGCGACTTCCCGGCCTACGCCCAGCTCGCCCGCCAGGCCCGGATGCGCAACTGGCGCACCCGCTACCCCCACCTCGACGAGGACGCGGTCACCGCCGAGCTCGCCGGCTGGTTCGCCGAGCCCCGGACCAACGACGAGATCCGGGCCCGGGTCCGCCGCTACGAGGGCGTCGCCGAGGACCCGTGGACGGCCGTGCTCTTCGCCCGTTCCCTCCTGCCCCTCGTCCACGTCCCGCCCGCCGGCTTCTGGGCCGAGCGCCGGCCGCCCCGCTTCGCCCTCGACCCCCGGCCCCTCCCCGACCCGCGCGACGCCGCGACGCTCGTCCTCTCCCGCTACCTCGCCGCCTTCGGCCCGGCCAGCCGCCGGGACCTCGCCAGCTGGGCCGGGGTAGCCCAGCGCGACTTCGCCGACGCCTGGGCCCGGGTCCCGACCGTCTCCTACCGCGACGAGCACGGGACCGAGCTCCTCGACCTCCCCGACCAGCCCCTCCCCCCGGCCTCGACCCGCCTGCCGGTCCGCTTCCTCTCCCGCTGGGACCAGGCGCTCCTCGCCTATGCCGAGCGCGACCGGATCATCCCGCCCGCCGTCCAGCCGCTCCGGCTGACCCTCGCCGGCGACGCCACGGTCACCGTCGACGGTCGGGTCGCCGCCAGCTGGCGGCTGGTCCGGCGGTCGGGCGCGGTCGAGATGCTCATCACCCCGCACACGCCGATTCGCCGGTCCGCCCGGGCCGAGATCCGCGCCGAGGCTCGGCGCACGGCCGCATTCTGCGCGCCCGAGGCCGGCACGGTCGAGGTCGCCGGGATCTGACCGGACACGGCCCCGGTCCGGTCCGGTCCGGTCCGGTCCGGTCCGCCGAGCGCCGGGTCAGCTGCCCCGCCGCCGGCGGACGGCCGGAACGAAGATCTCCCAGACGAGCCAGTAGAGGGCGAGCCCGGCGCCGAACCAGAGCGCGATATGCCCGACGTCCGCGAGCCACGACGGGATCCCCGGGCCGCTGAAGATCAGCCAGGCGAGGAGGAGGGCGACGAGGAGCCCGATCCGGCGGAGCATCTGTCCGGGCGAGGGCATCGGCCGGTAGTCTCGCGCCTGCGCCGTCCGGGCGCCGCGCCGGTCAGCGCCCGCGCCGCCCGGGCCGCCGCTCGTCGGTCACCTCGCTCGGCCCGACGTGCTCGTCGAGCCAGGTCGTGAGCGGCTCGCACCCGGCCCACGTCGTCCGCGCGTGCTCGCGGGCCCGGGGGGCCGGGATCCCGTCGGGACCGGCGTCGAGGCGCCGGCCGGCGCCGAGCGCCTTGTGGCGCAGGAGCCGGGCCCGCCCGTGGTCGCGCGGGTAGCCGCGCGGCGCCGTCTTCAGCGTCTCCCCGAAGATCTCGATCCCCGCCGCCTCGGCCGCCGCGACCGCCCGCTCGAGCCCGGGCCCGGACTCGTCGTCGACGACGGCGTCACGGAAGCGGGCCAGCTGGTCGGCCGCCATCACGTGGTAGCCGGCCCCGGCGTAGAGCCCGCGCGAGGAGAGCTGCGCGTAGAGCGACGGGCGGCCGTCCGGGCGCGCGACGATCAGCCCGTAGGTCGTCGTCTTGTACGGTGACTTGTCCGCCGAGAAGCGGACGTCGCGGTTCTGGCGGAACATCCGCACCTCGCCTCCGAGCTCGCCGGCCAGATCCTCGAGCAGCGCCTCGAGCGCGCCCCGGACCGCCCGGTCGTAGGTCTCCCGGTGCGCGGTGAACCACGCCTTCGAGTTGTCGGCCTCCAGGCCGGCGAACCAGCCGAACGCCTCCGGCGGGAAGCCATCGAACGTGGTGGCGGCGGCGGGTTCGGGCATGCGCGAAATCCGAGAGTCCGGCCTCCAGGGTACCGCCTCGGCGACTATCGTTGCCCGCGGTGGAGATCAGCCTCTACGACACCCTGAGCGGCGCCAAGCAGCCCCTCGTCCCGCGCGATCCCGGTCGCGTGGGCATCTACGTCTGCGGGCCGACCGTCTACGCCCGCGTCCACATCGGCAACGCCCGCCCGTTCGTCGTCTTCTCGCTCCTGCGGCGGTTCCTCGAGCACGCCGGCCTCACCGTGACCCTCGTCTGCAACGTCACCGACGTCAACGACAAGATCTACGCCGCGGCCGGCGACGGCGACAGCACCGTGCTCGCCCGGGAGATGACCGCCCACTACGTCGCCGACACCGACCGGCTCGGCCTCGGTCGCCCCGATCGGGAGCCGCTGGCCAGCGAATCGATCGCCGCCATCGTCGAGGAGACCGAGACCCTGATCGACCGGGGCCACGCCTACGCGGCCGGCGGGGACGTCTACTTCCGGGTCCGCTCGGACCCCGCCTACGGCCGGCTCTCCCGACGCGACCTCGACGAGCTCGACCAGGGGGAGGACGTCGAGGGCGCCGAGCGCAAGCTCGACCCGGCCGACTTCGCGCTCTGGAAGGCGCAGAAGCCCGGCGAGGACGCCGCCTGGGACTCGCCCTGGGGCCGCGGCCGCCCCGGCTGGCACATCGAGTGCTCGGCCATGGCCGAGTCGATCCTCGGCACCGGCTTCGAGATCCACGGCGGCGGGATCGACCTCGTCTTCCCCCACCACGAGAACGAGGCCGCCCAGACCCGCTGCGCCCGGGGCGCCGAGCTCGCCCGCATCTGGATGCACAACGGCCTGCTCGAGCTCGCCGGCAAGCGGATGGGCAAGTCGGTCGGCAACGTCGCCCCGCTCCACCAGGTGCTCGACGAGTACGGCCGGGACGCGGTGGTCATGTACTTCTGCGGCGCGCACTACCGCCAGCCGATCGCCTTCGGCCCCGAGCAGCTCGCCCAGGCCGCGGCCACGGTCGCCGGCATCCGCGAAGCCGGCCGGCGCCTGGCCGGCGCGCCGTCACCGCCCGACCTGCGCCCGTTGCGCGACCGCTTCTTCGCCGCCCTGGCCGACGACTTCAACACCCCCCAGGCCCTGGCCGCCGTGTTCGACTGGATCCGGGAGGCCAACCGCCGGACGGCGGCGGTCGGCGGCGGCGATCTCCGGGAGATGCTCGGCATCCTCGGGCTGGCCCACCTCCTCGACGGCGGCGATCCCGTCGCCCCGGCCGACGTCGTCGCCCTCGCCGAGGAGCGCCGCGCCGCCCGGACGGCGCGGGACTTCGTCGCGGCCGACGCGCTCCGCGCCCGGATCGAGGCGCTCGGCTGGTCGATCCGCGACGTCGACGGCGCCTTCGAGCTCCTCCCCGCCTGACCGGGTGATCGTCTACGGCCGCCACCCGGTCCGCGAGGTCCTCCGCGGGCGGCGCCGTCACGCGGTGACCGAGGTCCTGGCCACCGAGTCGGCCGCCCGCGAGCCGTGGCTGAGCGGCGTGCCGGTCAGGATCTCGAGCCCCCAGCTCCTCGACCGGACATGCGCCACGGCCGAGCACCAGGGCATCTGTGTCGAGGCCGGCCCCTACCTCTATGCCGGCTCCGAAGAATTGCTCGCGCGCGCCGACCCGCTGATCCTCGCCCTCGACGAGCTCCAGGATCCCCACAACCTCGGGGCGATCGCCCGCACGGCGGAGTGTGCCGGGGCCGATGGCCTCGTGATCTGCGAGCGCCGCGCCGCCGCGGTCACCCCGGCGGTGTGCAAGGCCTCGGCCGGCGCGGTCGAGCACCTGCCGATCGCCCGGGTGGCGAACCTCGTCGCCTTCATCGATCGGGCCAAGGAGGCCGGCTGCTGGTGCCACGGCGCGGCGGCCGGCGGCCGCGTCGCCTACGACCAGCCCGACTACACCGGCGGCGTCGTCCTCGTCCTCGGCGGTGAGGGCCGGGGTCTGCGCCGCCTCGTCGCCGAGCGCTGCGACGACCTCGTCAGCCTGCCCATCCGCGGCCAGATCGACTCGCTCAACGCCAGCGCCGCGGCCGCCGTCCTCGTGTACGAGGCGCTCCAGCAGCGCCGCGGCCTTGACAGCGCCGCCTCCGGCCCCTAGTCTGCCGGACGGTACCAGGGTAACCCTCAGGTTAACCTCTGGTGCTGACAACTTTGCAGCTGGCGCCAGGGGAGGAGTGCGCCACTGAGCTAATCCTGCTGCGCCCGAGGGCGCGAGCAAGAAAGGAACCGCTCGTGGCCCAGACCTTCTTCCGATCTCAACCTCAAGTCAAGGTTGATGATGGGTACCTCATCGCCCTCGCCAAGCAGGGGGACCCCCTGGCCTACAACCAGATCGTCAAGCGCTATTACGGCTTCGTCCGGCTCAAGGCGTCGTCGTACTTCCTCGCCGGCGGCGACAGCGACGACCTGATCCAGGAGGGCCTCGTCGGCCTCTACAAGGCGGTCCGCGACTTCCGCAGCGATCGCGAGTCGAGCTTCCGGAACTTCGCCGAGCTCTGCATCACCCGCCAGATCATCACCGCGGTCAAGACCGCGACCCGCAACAAGCACAGCCCGCTGAACCACTACGTCTCCTTCTCGGCCCCGGCCGGGGGGTCCGACGACGATGCTCCGACGCTCGACGAGCTGATCGCCGGTCCGGCGGTCCAGGACCCGGCGAGCCACGCCGTCTCCTCCGAGGAGCTCCGCTCGCTCGTCGCCTGCCTCTCGACCACGCTGTCCGAGCTCGAGTCGAACGTCCTCTCGCTCTACCTCGACGGCTACTCCTACGAGCAGATCGGCGCCCGCCTCGAATGCGACACCAAGACGGTCGACAACGCCCTCCAGCGCGTCAAGCGCAAGGTCGGCGTGCATCTCGACGCCCGGGTGATCCTCACGTAGGCTCCGGGCATGCCGATCACCGCGCTGACCTCGGCGGAGATCTCGCTTCCCCCGGGGCCCGAGGCGCTCCGCGTCCGCGAGCGCATCGCCGCGCTCGCCGACACCGTCGACCTGGTCGGCCTGACCGACAACCACGCCGGCCAGCCGCGCATGTCACCCCTCGCCGCCGTCGCCCTCGCCCGCGAGCAGGGCGTCGCCACCGTCGTCCACGTCTCCTGCCGGGATCGCAACCGGCTTGCCCTCCAGTCACAGGTGGTCGGCGCCGCCGCGCTCGGATCCGAGGGCGTCCTCTGCCTCTACGGCGACCCGGTCGACGGCGTCCCCCGGGTCCGGGACATGACTGCCACCGCGCTGATCGCCGAGGCCAAGGGGTGGGCGGCCCCGCGCCGGCTGGCCGTCGGGGCGGTCGTCAACCCGTTCGCCGCCGACCCCGACCGGGAGCTCGGCCTGCTCGAGCGCAAGCTCGCCGCCGGGGCGGACTTCCTCCAGTCGCAGATGGTCTTCGACCTCGATGCCCTCCGCGCCTTCATCGACCGGGCCGGCGCCCTCCTCGACGGCGTCCGCTTCTACGCCGGCGTGGCCCTCCTGCGCGACCGGCGCATGGCCGACCGGGCTCGCGGCCTCCCGGGCTGCCTCCTCCCCGACGCCGCCTACCGGCAGATCAGCGCCGGCGGCGGCATCGAGCTCGCGACCGAGCTGGCCACCGAGCTCGCCGACACGCCCGGGGTCGACGCCCTCCACATCTTCCCGCTCGGTGCCGAGGCCGAGACCCGCGCCGTCGCCCAGGCCTTTCGCTGTGCCCGCGGGGTTCCGGCCCGGCGCCGCTGAGCCCTACAGCTCGAGGGCCGCGAGGACCGCGGCCTCGACCGCGGGATCGCTCGTCTGCGGATCGACCCCCAGCGTGACGCGGGGCCCCGCCCAGTTGGCCAGCGCGAGGTCGAGGGCCTCCGGCGGCACGCCGGCCGCCTCGGCCAGGGCGCTCGCCCGGCGCTCGAGCGTCCGGCGGTCCCCGATCGCGAACACCCGCTTCGCGGCGATCCCCGTCGCGTCGTCCTCGGTCAGCAGCAGTCCCGGGGCGCGGAGCGGGTAGCGGCCGAGGTGGCCGAGGGTCGTGAGCAGGTCGAAACGGGCCTGGCGCCCGAACCCGGGGAGGGAGAGCCGCTCGTAGACCCGCTCGAAGCGCCGCTCCGGACTCCAGCCCGGGTCGCCGGTGAAGGCGGCCTCCTGCGAGCCGGAGCCCGCCGCCCACCGGCGGTAGCCGTCGAGCGTGCGCGGCGACCGGGTCGCGTCGACCGAGCTCCGGGGGCCGAGCGCCACCCCGTCGAGTCGCGGCGTCGCCCCGCTGCGCCAGGTCGTCCGCGCCGCCCGGATCCCGGCGAACGGATCGTCGGTCTCGAGCGGGGAGAGGTGGACGATGACGAAGGCCAGCCAGGTCGCCTCCTCGAGGTCGGCCGCCGACGCCGCCTCGGCGAAGAGCCCCGGCGGGTCGGTGGCCAGGCGGTCGAGGCGCCCGCAGGCGAAGGCCAGCTCCCGGGCCAGGCTGCGTGCCTCGATCTCGGCGCGCAGGCCCGGGACGAGGAGGCAGCGGTAGCCGTCGTCGGCCGCCCGCGCCTCCCGGCTGACGCGCACGCCGCCCCGCGCCGGCCCCGACCTGCTCGCGCCGCCGGCGCCGCTCCGCGGGCGGGCGGCCGGCTTGGCCCGGGGCGTCCGCCGGCCGGACGTCGGCGGGCTCTCGATCGTCGAGCGACAGATCGGACAGGCTTCGATGACGCCACCGTGGCGGCAGAAGGTGGGCACAGCGGCTCAGTTTAGAGCGCGCACCGTCACATCGGTCGGCCGCTGGGATCCCGAGTTGAGGCTGGCCGCCGGCGCCGCCGCATAGATCTCGGCGCACGTCTGACCGACCAGGCCGGCCGCCGGTAGGGACGGCCCGTACGCCGACGACCGCAGGGCGCCGAGGACCTCGTCGGTCAACGTCGGCGCCGAGACGACGAGCGGGGCCTGCGAGGCCGGGGCGGCCGCCGTCGCGAAGGTCACGACGCTGGTCCCCGGCGCGACGACGACCCGCCGGCGGACGGCGAGCGGCGCCGGGCCGGCCGTCCGCCGCTCGACGGCCCCGTCCGGGAAGGTGATGGTCACACCGACGCGGCCGCCCAGCCGGGGGAGCACCGCGGCGGTCAGCGAGGCCGGGCGCGGCGTCCGCCCCGGGTTGGTCAGGACGAGCTCCGACGGGGTCGGGCCGCACGAGGTCTCGAGTGGGTGGAGCGTCGCCGTCGCGGCCTGCGCCAGCACCGCCGGGGTCAGCCGCCGGCGCAGGCGCCGGACGTAGGGCCGCAGATCGAAGAGGAAGGCGTCATGGCGCTCGGAGACGAGCGGCGCCGACCCGAGGAGCCGGGTCAGCCCGGCGACCACGCGTTGCCCGGTGGCCGCGTCATAGCCGCGCGGATCGACGTAGATCGCCCGGAACCCCGCGGCCGCGGCCGCCCCGGCGACGATGTCGAGGCGCTTGGCGGCCAGCGCGCGCTCCCAGTCGGTCGGCCGGCCCTTGATCGCCCCGAAGCTCCACCGCAACCCGTCGGTGCTCAGGTACGGGCGCAGGAGCTCATAGCTCGTGGCGAAGAAGCTCGGCGGCGCGGCGCCCGGGATGTGGTACCCCTCGGGGAAGGGGACGTACGGGAGCTCGAGGATGCTCGATCCCCGGGGGAGGAGCGCCTCGACCGCCCGCCCGAAGGCCATGTCGCTGCGGTAGGCGTGGCCGGCGACCGTGTAGTTGACGAGGAAGAAGTTCGACGTCTCGTCGAGCCCGCCGAGGACCAGCACCACGAGCAGGAGCCCGGCCGCCATCCCGGCGCGGAGCCGGGCCCGGGCCCGCTCGAGCAGGAGCCCGACGGCGAGCAGCGAGAAGAAGGCGATGAACAGGGAGATCCGGTTCCAGGCGCGGAGGTCCGCCGTCACGAGGAAGGCGATCAGGGCGGAGATCCCGCCGGTCGTCCCGAGGGCCACGGCGAGCACCGCCCCGAGCGCGGCCGGACGGTACCGGCGCGTCCAGTCGCCCGCGCCCCGGCCCGCGGCGCCGGCCACGGCGACGAGGGCGACCAGCCCGAGGAGGACGAACCCGACCGTACCGACCGTGCCTAGCGTCTCGTGGCACGACTCGCAGTACCCGGGGCTCGTGTCGGCCGCGTAGCGTGCGCTCACCTTGGACAGGAGCGGAAGGCGGTGCCCGCGGACCGGGAGGACGAGGGTCGAGATGCGCAGCCCGAGCTGCTCGCTCTCGATCGGCGTCCGCGCGATCTGCGCGTCGGCCCCGTGGCGGGCCGAGTAGAGGAGGCTCGGGGACAGGTTGACGACCAGCGTCAGCCCGATCAGGGCCGCGCACGCCGCCCCGCCGAGCACGGCCGCCCGCCCGCGGCGCGCGACCAGGGCGACGAGCGTCCCGGCGAGCAGGAGGAGCACGGAGAAGGCGGCGTAGTAGAGGCCGGCCGAGCCGATCACCAGGCAGGCCGCGATCGTGGCCAGCGTCCGCCGCGATGCCCAGGCGAGCGCCCGCGGGCCGCCCGGCCGGCGTGCGAGGAGCGGATCGGCGCCGAACAGGGCGAGGAAGAGGTAGGCGCCGAGCGGGACCGCGTAGTAGGCGGACAGGAGGATCTGTGACTCGTGACGGTAGAAGTGATACGGCAGGAGCGAGAACAGCACACCGCACACGCACGCCACCCCCGGTCGCAGCCCGAGCCGGCGCCCGGCGTAGTAGGCGGCGAGCGCGGTGAGGGGGAAGGTGAGGAGGAAGAACAGGTTGGTGACGAGGCCGTAGCCGTGCGAGAAGACGCCGAGCGCCTTGATCAGGAGGAAGTTGAGGTTGTCGGCCCCCTGGGGGAAGTCGTAGAGGGCGAGCCCGAACGGCGCTCCGAGGTCGGGGTTGTGCTGGTACCAACCGTGATCGAGGATGTCCTTGACCACCCCGAAATAGAACTTCGTGTCGTCCATCTGGGTGTACCGGAGGGGCACGCCGAGGTCGGCCCGCCACAGCGCGAGCGCGAGGTAGGCGCCGGTGATGGCCAGCGCCGCGGTGGCCAGAGCCCCGAGCCAGCCGGCGCCCCGGCCGGGCCCGGCGACGGCGCGAGGCCGTCCGCGGCTCAGCGCCACGGGGTCGTCGCCGGGTGGCCTCGGCCGTAGCGCACGGGCGCAGGATAGCCCGCCCCCCGCGGGGCCGGTTCACCCGCGGCCGGCGGCAAAGCTGCTGGTATCTTGCCCTTCCGTGGCCACCCCGGCCGGGGATGACCGACAATGCCCGACGACACCGGTACGAGCGCTCCGCCTCGCGGGCTGATCCCCCGGCGGGGCTCGTTCGCGACACGCCGCCCCCCGGCCGCGGCCGCGGCCCTCCGCCGGCTGCGGAGCGACCCCCGCCCGCCTCGCCTCGCCCTCGCTCTCGGCGCCCTCGGCCTGGTCGGGATCGTCCTCGGCTGCCTGGTCGCCGTCGCCGTCGCCGCCCGCGGGCCCGGCCCGCTCTCCCCACCCAGCCACTCGCACTACTTCCCGGCCTGGCTGGCCGGGCCCCTCGGCGACGCCTGGCCGTTTCCCAGCACCGGGACGACCCTCCTCCACGTCTTCAACTACGCCGTCGCCGGGATGTACCCGTTCTACGTGCTGGCGATCCTCTTCGCCGCGCGGCTGCGCCGGCGCTGGCCGCTGGCGGCCATCCTCGCCGTCCATGTGATCTTCCTGCTCTCGCCGCCCCTCGCCCTGACCGACGTCTTCAACTACATCAACTACGGCCGGATGGAGATCCTCCACGGGCTGAACCCGTACGCGACGATCCCGGCGCTCGAGCCCCACGGCGATCCGGCGTTCGCGCTCAGCAACTGGCACCACCTCCTCAGTCCCTACGGACCGCTCTTCACCCTCTTCACCTTCGCGCTCGTCCCGCTCGGCGTCGTCACCTCCTTCTGGGCCTTCAAGGCGACGCTGATGCTGGCCAGCCTGGCCATCCTCTGGCTCGTCTGGCGCTGCGCCGAGCTGCTCCGCCGCGACCCGCTCAAGGCGGTGATCCTCGTCGGCCTCAACCCGCCGGTGCTCGTCTGGGGGCTCGGTGGAGCGCACAACGACTTCCTGATGGTCGTGTTCATGGTGCTCGCCGTCTACCTCCTGCTCAGCTCGCGCCGCCGCCCGTTCTCGACCGCGCTCCTGGTCGACGGCACCTCGATCGGCGCCAGCCGGCCCCGGCGTCCGCTCGCCGTCCCCGGACTCCGCCGCCGGCCGGCCGGCGCCCTCCGCGCGGCGCTCGCCCGCCAGGCGTCCGGCCTCGTGGCCGCGGTGCCCGCCTGGGTCGGCGGGGTGGGCCGGGATCTCGCGGTCAGCGCCCCGGCGATCCCGGCCACCCGGCCGCCCCCCACCGCACCGCCGGGAGCCGCGACCATGCCGCCGCGGCCGGTCGCGGCGGCGGCGGCGCGCGAGCAGACGCTCGTGTTCCTGGTCGGCGTCGCCCTGGTCACCGCCTGCGCGATCAAGCTCCCGGCCGCGATCCTGGCGCCGATCCTCTTCGTCGCCGCGCCCCGGCGCGGTTACCTCCTCGGCGGGATGGCCGCCGCCCTCCTCGGGGTCGGCCTGGCCAGCTACGCCGCCTTCGGCGCGCACCTGCCCGACCTCGGCGTGCAGAGCAACCTCGTGACCACCGTCGGACTCCCCAACCTGCTCGGGGTCTCCCTCGGCCTCGGCGGCGAGTCGCCCGGGCTGCGCGCGGCGGTGACCGGCGTCCTCCTGGCGATCGTCGGCCTCTGCGCCGTATGGGCCCACCGCCGGCACGGGGACTGGCTCGTCCCGGGGGCGGTCGCCGTGCTCGCCCTCGTGGTCACGCTGAGCTGGCAGGCGCCCTGGTACGTGCTCTGGCTCCTGCCGCTCGCCGCCCTCGCCCGCCGGCCCCACCTGCGGGTGGCCACGGTCGTGCTCGGCGTGTACATGATCTTCGCCTACACCTCGCTGGTCAATCTCCGCCCGCCGAGCACGCCGCTCCAGCAGGAGCAGTGGCACGAGACGAAGTACCTCGTCCACTAAGTCGGGTCACGTCACCTCGACCCAGTCGAGCCGGCGCCCGCAGAGGGTGCGCCAGCGCGCCGGCGGCGTGATACGCAGGGTCTGGGAAGCCGGCGCCGGGGTGAGGAAGAGCGCGTGGAGGACGGCCGTCCCGCGGGCCCCGGGGGCGAGGTTCGTGCCGCCCCGGGCCAGGGTCAGGGTGTGCGTGCCCGCGGCGAGGATGACCCGGATCGGCGGCAGGGTGCCCGGGTTGAACACGCTGCCGCGGACCTGCCCGCCGACCGAGCGGAGCGCATGGCCGTCGACCGCCACGCTCACGCTCGGCATGATCTCGCCCTGGATCCACAGGCTCCACCGTCCGGCGTGCGCAATCCGGAAGGTCGCGCGCAGCCAGCCGTGCGGGGTCATGGCCAGGCCGAGCCGCGGGTCGGTGGTGGCCGGCCACCGCGGATGGAAGGCACTCGCCAGGTGGATCGGAATCGTCTCGGGCGCGGCCGCCGAGACCAGCCGCGCGCCAGCGACCTTCGCGCGGAGGGCGAGGGACCCGATCCGCGTGCACGACAGCGGGACCGGGGCGCGCCCGACGTGCGCGAGCGCCGGGCGGGCGCCGGGCCGTCGCTGCCAGACCTGGTAGTAGGTGCCGTGCCAGATCAGGCGGTAGGCCCACGGGGGCCGGCTCTCGCGCGGATCGCGGCCGGTCACGATCAGCGGGTAGGCGGCCAGTGCGGCCGGGGGGATCAGGTCGAGGTCGACCCGGTCGCCGTGGTTGGGGGCGATCGTCTCGAGGCCGAGCGGGCGGTCGACGAAGTCCGGTCCGCCGACGTCCATCCTGCGCAGCGCGTAGAGCGAGGACTCGTCGAAGTCGGTGACCAGCGTCGGACCGCCGCCGAAGCGGCCGTCGAGCGAGCTCAGCTCGAGGTAGCGGGCGGTCGGCGCGAGGTCGGTCCCCCGGTACTGGAGCGCGTCCGAGGCCAGGACGCCGCCGCCGACGGCCAGGGCCACGAGCGGCGCCACGCGGGCGAGAGCCGAAGCCCGCAGGCCGGCGACGCCGCCCCAGGCGAGGAGGAGGACGACCGGTGAGGTGAGCATGATGATCTTGGCGTCGGTCCACGTGTGGCCGTACGCGGTCAGCGCGAGCCACACGGCCAGCCCGGCGGCGAGCCAGCCGGCCAGGACGTAGGCCCGCGTCCGGATCAGGTGGAGGCCGCCGAGGACGGCCGCGACCCCGGTCACCCACATCAGCACCTGGGTCAGGCGGTGGCTGACCGGTCCGGTCGGGACGAGGCTGTAGCTCCCGACCAGCCAGGTGCCGAGCACCTGCTCGGGGTGGAGCGCCGCGAACAGGTTGCCCGTGTTCGGGGTCGCCGCGATCGCCGCCGCCGCGCGCAGCGACACCCCGAGCTGGGCCCAGGTCGGCCAGGCGGCGGCGAGGCCGACGAGGCCGCCGGCGGCGACGAACAGGCCGACCGCCGCGACCGACCGGCGGCCGGAGCGGACGTCGCCGAGGAGGAGCGGGGCGAGGATCAGGGCGCCGGCGAGGGCCCAGGCGCCGAAGGCCACCCCGATCGCCGAGACGCCGGCCGCCGCGACGAGCGCGAGGGGCAGGGCGCCGGCCGGTGAGCGTCCCGCGGGGCCCCGCCCGGTGACGACCAGGGCACCGAGGGCGAGGATCATCGGGAGGGCCACGAGCTCCTTGATCGAGGCGACGAGCGCGTAGCCGTAGACGAGGGCCGGCATGCTCACGCTCACCGCCGCGAGGGCCGCCCACCCGCCGCTCAGGCCCAGGCGCCGGACGAGCACCCACGCGGGTCCGACGGCGACGGCGAGCATGAAGGCGCAGAACGGCTCGAGCGTCCAGATCAGCGGCGTGGGCAGGAGGAACGCGCTTCCGCCGAACAGGGTGTGGGCGCCGCTCGGGTAGGCGTTGGTCCCGAAGTAGCCCTTGAGGTAGCGCCCGTAGGAGTTGCGCGGGTCCAGATGGGCGTAGTGCTGGCCGTGGTTGATCAGGTAGTCGGCGCCGATCAGATGGAGCGCGGAGTCGGGCAGGACGTTGTAGGAGGCGAAGGTCACCCGCCCGGCGAGGACCAGCGGCGCCGCGGCGAGGAGGTACCCGAGCACCAGCGCGGCAGCCGGCCACCCGTGGCGCCGCCCGCCGGCGGCCAGCTCGCGGACCCGTCCGCGGCCGGCCAGGAACCCGGCCACGGCCACCCCGACCAGCGCGAACGGCGTGCCCGGCGCGAGCGCCGTGACGTAGGTCGTCCATTGGGAGACCCCGATCAGGAGCGCCGCCCCGACCGCCGGAAGGACCATCGCCGGCAGGCGGCCCCCGGCGAGCCGGTCGACGAGGAGCCCGGCGCCGAGGCAGAGCAGGCCGAGGACCACCGGGTAGACGAGGACCGCATCGACGAACACCAAACCTCCTCACCCGGCGGCGGGACCGGCACCAGTCCAAGCCGGAGAGGGGACTCGAACCCCTGGCCTATCGCTTACAAGGCGATTGCTCTACCAGCTGAGCTACTCCGGCGGACGGCCGGCACTTTAAACGTCCCGCTCAGTGCAGGGCGGCCGCGTGCTCGATGTTCCCGTGGCCGTTGTTGGAGATCACGTGGGCCCACGGCTCCGGCTCGTCCTGGGGCTCGGCGTTCAGCCGCCGCTCGAGCTCGCCGAGGACGATGCCGAAGAGCAGGTGACGCCACGTGGCCTGGGCCAGGGCCCGCCCCGACCCGGCCAGCTTGGGGAGGTCGGCGCGCGCGGGATGCATGCGGTCGGAGATCGCGGTCAAGGGCCAGCTCGCGAAGTTCTCGACCAGCGCGGCGAGCGGTCCGCGCGCCCACGACGGGAGGGGCACGCTCGGGGCGAGGTTCGCGTACAGCGCACCGAGCACCGCGCCGTTCTGGAGGTGGATGGCCAGGCCGACCGGCCGCCAGGCCGGCCCCCGGACGAACGCCTTGCCGAGGAACTCGACGTCGTCGAAGTCGACGCCGAAGACGCGCTTGTCGAGCGGCATCTGGGCCGTCCACACGCCCGCCGCCACCGCGCCGGCCAGGGCCCCGCGAAACGTGCGTGTCCGATCGATCACCATGCGTGTCCGGAAACTGTAACGGCACCCCCGCCCACGGGTATCCACCGAGGTGACCGACGACGGCAACGGCACGGCTCTGGCCACCCGGACCCCGGCGCGCGACTACGACCCCCACCCCTACCACGGGCGGGCCCGCCAGCGCGGCGTGAACATCGGGCTGTACGTCCTCGTCCGGCTGATCCTCCAGCCCTTCTTCCATGTCTACTTCCGCCTGCGCCGCCTCGGCATGGAGCACGTCCCCCGGACCGGCCCGGTCATCTTCGCCGCCAACCACCGGAGTTTCCTCGACCCGTTCGTGATCGGCATGCTGACGCGGCGACCGGTGTACTACGTCGCCAAGCGGGAGCTCTTCGAGCGCCCTCTCCAGGCCTGGTTCCTCAACCGCCTCGGGGCCTTCCCGGTCGAGCGCGACGCCGGCGACCGCGAGTCGATGTCGACCGCCCGGGCGATCCTCTCCCGCGGCGACTGCGTGGTCATCTTCCCCGAGGGGACGCGCGTGCGCCGGGGGCCGCTCGGCGTCCCCCGGCGGGGGGTCGGGCGACTCGCGCTCGAGACGGGCGCGCCGGTCGTGCCCGTCGCCGTGGTCGGAACCGAGCGCGTCCGCCGCGGCTGGCTGATCCGTCCGATGCGCGTCCGCGTCCGCTGCGGGCGTCCGCTGCGCTTCCCGCGCCACGACCGGCCCTCGCCGGCCCTGGCCGCCGCGGTGACCCAGCGCGTCTGGCCGTGCGTCGAGCTCCAATGGCAGTGGCTGGGCGGAGAGCTGCCCGATCGCCCGGCGACCCCGATCGAGGACGGCCGCAGCCGGGTCCGGGCCGCCTGACGAGAGACGCTGGATAAGGTCCATGGGTGTCCGAGCCGCCAACCAAGGCCAAGGCGCAGCTCGACGCGGAGTTCTCCGACCTCTACCGCGCTCATCTGCGCGACGTCTACAGCTACGCCTACTACCGGATCGGCAACCACCACGACGCCGAGGACCTGACCGAGCAGACCTTCCTCCAGGCCTACCGGCACTTCGAGCGGGCGCAGCGCGAATCCGAGGGCCGTCCGCTGCGGCCCTGGCTGATCCGGATCGCCCACAACCTGGCGGCGAACCTCTACCGCGACCGGGCGCGCAAGCCGCAGAGCCCGCTCGACGAGAGCGGCCCGATCGCCGCGGCCCACACGACCGAGGAGCTGGTCAGCGGCCGCGACGAGCTCAAACGGGTGCTCGCCGCGGTCAAGGAGCTGCCCGACGACCGCCGCGAGGCCTTGATCATGCGCTTCGCGCTCGGCATGGATAACCGGGAGATCGCCCGGGCGCTCGGGCGCACGGACGGGGCGACGAAGGTCCTCATCCACCGGGCGATCAAGCAGCTCGAGGGCGTCATGGCGCTTGACGGGGAGGCCGGTTGAGCGACGTCGTCGGACTCGAGTCCCTGCTCCATCGCGCGCTCGCCCCGGTCGAGCCGCCGGAGGCGCTCGTCGTGCGCCTCGAGGCGACGCTGCGGACGATCAGCGACCTCGCCGCCGACGAGCTCGAGGGCTGGGAGCTCGCCGCGATGCGCGACCCCCGCAACTGGGTTCGCCCGGCGGCGGCGCTCGTCGCCGGCACGGCCGCCGGAGCCGCCCTCGTGCTCCTGCGCGCCCGCCAGCGCCACCGCGACCAGCCGGCCGGGAGCATCGGCGATCTCCGCGACCTGGCCGAGCAGACGGCGCAGGACATCGCCGGCGAGGCGCGCAAGCTCCTCGACCACCGCTGATCCGCCCCCCGGGGCGGGCCGTAGGGTAGGAAAGATGGTTCGCCCCGGAAAATCACGCGACAAGTCGGCCCTCGTCGGCCTGCGCGAGCTCGCCGACGAGGACCTCATGCAGCTCGTCCGCCAGGGCCAGGCCGTGGCCTTCGAGATCATCTACGAGCGTCACTGCAACGCCGCCTTCTCCCTCGCCTACCGGATGACCGGCAAGCGCTCGATCGCCGAGGACGTGGTCCAGGAGGCCTTCCTCTCCCTCTGGCGCAGCGGGGCCCGCTACGACCGCACCCGCGGGAGCGTCCGCACCTGGACCCTCGGGATCGTCCACAACCGGGCGATCGACGCCCTCCGCCGGGGGATCGTCCACGACCGGCGCCGGGCCAGCGACGAAGGCATCGAGGAGCGCTTCGAGGCGCCCGAGAACACCGAGGTCGAGGTCGCCCGCAGGGACGAGTCGCGGGAGATCCGCGAGGCGATGAACGAGCTCCCGCGCGAGCAGAGCCAGGTGATCGAGCTCGCCTACTTCGGCGGCTTCACACACACCGAGATCGCCACTATGCTCAATGCCCCGATCGGCACCATCAAGGGACGGATGCGCCTGGGGCTGGCCAAGATGCGGCTGGCTCTCGGCGACCCGGGAGAGGTGACCGGATGAACGAGCGCGGCATCTACCCTGACGGACACGACTGCTCCGGCGACGCTGCGGCCTACGTCCTCGGGGCCCTGGAGGAGCACGAGGTGGCTCCGTTCCTGCGCCACGCCGACCGCTGCGCCATCTGCCGCGACGAGATCGCCTCGCTCCAGGTCGTCGCCGACATGCTCCCGGCCGCCGTCAGCCCGGTGACCGCTCCCCGCGGCCTGCGCCGCCGGGTCCTCGCCACCGTCTACGAGGAGGCCGAGCTCTTCGCCGCCGCCGGGACCCGCGCGACCCCCGCCCGCCGCCGGACCCGGCGCCCGGTCCCCCGACCCTTCCAGGCGCTCGCCGCGGCGGCGCTCGTGGCCGCCGGCATCGCCGTCGGCATCGTCGCCCTCGGCGGCGGCCCGGCCGCCGCGCCCAACCAGGTCATCGTCGCCAGCGCGACCCCGCCGACCACCGCCCTCCTGCGCGTCGGGCCGGGCCGCACCGAGCTCGACGTCTCGAGTCTCGTCCCGGCCCCGAAGGGGCGCATCTACGAGGTCTGGATCCAGCATGGCGGCGAGCCCCATCCGACCGACGCGCTGTTCTCGCCGACCTCGGACGGCAGCGCGACCGTGGCCGTACCCGGGTCGGTTCGCCACGGCGACGTGGTGATGGTCACCGACGAGCCGACCGGCGGGAGCACGACGCCGACGCGCACACCCGTGATCCGCGCCGCGCTCCAGTAGCCGGCGGCCCACCGGTCCGGCGCTGGTAGCGTCCCGCGCGCGATGGCCACCTGCTACCGCCATCCGTCGCGCGAGACCAGGGTCGCCTGCTCGAACTGCGGTCGGCCGATCTGCCCGGACTGCATGACGACCACCGCCGTCGGCATGCGCTGCCCCGAGTGCGCCCGCGACCGGACCCCGGTGCGCACGATGCGCAACATCACCACCGGGGGGCTCGAGGCGACCCGGGCGCTGATCGTGGTCAACGTCGTCGCCTTCCTGGCCAGCGGGAGCTTCTCGGTGAGCGGGAACCCCGCCGGGGACACGGTGCTCGTCCACGGGGAGCTCGCCGCCTGGAACCTCACCCTCCACCACGAGTACTGGCGCCTGGTCACTGCCGGCTTCCTCCACCAGAACGTCGTTCACATCGGCTTCAACATGTACCTCCTCTACGTCCTCGGCCAGCTCCTCGAGCCGGCCCTCGGCAAGCGCCGCTTCCTGGCCGTCTACTTCGTCGGCCTGCTCGCCGGGGCGTGCGGCTCGCTCGTCGGCGTGGCGGCGACCTCGGCGACGATCGGCGCCTCGGGGGCCGTCTTCGGCCTGATGGGGGCCGCGGTCGTCGAGATGCGGGCGCGCGGGATCGACCCGATGCAGAGCGGGATCCCGGCGCTGATCGGGATCAACCTGCTGATCAGCGTCGTCTTCGCCGGCAAGATCTCGATCGGCGGCCACATCGGCGGGCTGATCGGGGGCGTGCTCGCCGCCCTCGTCCTCGGCCAGGCCGACCGCGACCGCGCGCGCCTCCTGGGCGTCGCCGGCTGCCTCGTGCTCGCCCTCGCCTCGGTCGGCGGGGCGATCGCCATCGCCGACCAGAAGACGGCGCAGCTGCCGCCCGCCGTCCGTCAGCTGCTCAGCAACTCGTCGTAGAGCGCCTGGACCCCGGCCAGGAGGCGCGCCGGGGCGAAGCGCCGGCGGACATCGACCCGGGCCGCGGCCCCGAGGCGCCGGGCCAGGTCGGGGTCGTCCGCCAGCCGGCGCAGGGCGCCGGCCAGGGCGAGCGGGTCGCCGGGGGCGACGAGGAGGCCCGTCACCCCGTCGCGGACGATCTCCGGGAGGCCGCCGTGGTCGCTGGCCACGACGCAGCACCCGGCGGCCGCCGCCTCGAGCGCGGCGTTCGGGAGCGGATCGGGCCGGGTCGACGGGACGACGACGACGTCGGCCTCGGCGTAGAGCGGGCGGGGGTCGGCGACGAAGCCGACGAAGCGGGCCCGCTCGGCGAGGCCGAGCTCGCCGGCCAACTCGCGCAGAGCGGTCTCGTGGTGCTCCTGGCCGGGCCAGGCGTCCCCGGCCACCACCGCGACGGCGCCCGGCACCCGGGCCACGGCCCGCAGAAGCACGTCCTGGCCCTTCCAGGAGGAGATCCGCCCGAGGACGAGGCAGGCGAGGGCGCTCCCCGGCTCGCGCCGAGCGCTCCGGCCCGGGCCGGCATCGGCGCCGGGGAGGGCGAGGCCGTCGAGGAGGACGCGGGCCCGGGGATCGGCCGGCGGGAACTGGGCGCGGACCGCCCCCGAGACGCAGGCCAGGGCGCCGGCGCTCCCCAGGAGCCGGCGGTAGGCCGGCCAGGCGCGCTCGGTGTAGATCTCGCGGACGTGCCAGAGGTGCGGCACCCCGGCCCGGCGGGCGGCGAGCGCGCCCGAGAGCGTGACCGACGTGTTCGAGTGGACGAGGGCGGCTCCCCGGGCGAGGTCGCTCGTCGCGGCCAGGCGCCCGCCCAGCCGCACGAGGCCGCGCGGCGAGAGCTCGGCCCGGCGGAGCACGGCCAGGCCGGCCACGCGAGCCTCGACCCCGGCGGCTCGGAGCTCGCCGACGAGGGGGCCGTCGGTGGCGAGGACGACCCGGGCCCGGTAGCGGCCCGGGTCGAGGCCGCCGGCGATCAGGGCGAGCTGGCGGTCGGCCCCGTAGCCGCCGGCGGAGGAATGGACGAGGAGGACCGTCCGAGGCCCGGTCATCCGGCCGGGCCGAGGGCGACCTCGAGGGCGCGGGCCGCCGGCGGCGGCGTCCGGTCGGGATGCAGGACGTGGGCGAGGAGCTCGAGGCCGTCGACCAGCCGCGGGCCCGGGCGGGAGAAGTAGGCGGCCGCGTCGACGGCGACGACCCGGTCGGCCCCGAGCGCGCGCAGGCGCGGGGCGTGGGCGAGCGCCTCGGCCCGGGCGCGGGGTCCGTCGTAGCCGCAGGGCATCGCGACGACGACCTCGGGCGCGGCGGCGGCCAGGGCCTCCCAGCTCGCCGTCTCCGAGCGCTCGCCCGGCGCGCCCATGACATCCTCGCCGCCGGCCAGCTCGATCAGCTGCGGGGTCCAGTGGCCGGCCACGAAGATCGGGTCGAACCATTCGATCGCGGCGACCCGCGGCCGGTCGGACCCGCGGACGGCGAGGCGGACCCGGTCGATGCGCCCGGCGGTCCGGGCGATGAGCGCGACGCCGGCGTCGCGCCGGCCGGTCGCCTCGGCGAGGGTGCGCACGTCGCCGAGCGTCTCGCCCAGGGTGTGCGGGTCGAGCGCGATCACCCGGGGCGCCCGGGGCATCCGCCCGGCGAGGGCGGCGACGTCCTCGTAGGAGACGGCGCAGACCGGGCAGAGGGCCTGGGTGACGATCAGGTCGGGCTCGAGGCTCCGGAGCAGCGTCTCGTCGAGCTCGTAGATGCTCTGGCCGGCAGCGGTGCGCGCCCGCACGGCGGCGTCGATCTCCCCGCTCGAGAGGCCGGGTGGGAGGACGTCGCGGGTGACCCGGGGGCGGGCGCGGGCCTCCGGCGGGTAGTCGCACTCGTGGGTCACCGCGATAACCTCATCGGCGAGGCCGAGAGCGAACAGCAGCTCGGTGGCATGGGGCACGAGGCTGACGATCCGCACCGGCCAACTGTATGGAAACCCTCAGCGACCAGGAGATCACCGAGCGCCTCGAGGGCGAGCTCGCCACCTGGGCGCACGCCGGCCGGGCGATCGTCCGCGACCACCGGGTCGCCGACTTCGCGGCGGCGATCGCGCTGGTCAACGCGGTGGCCGAGATCGCCGAGGCGGCCAACCACCATCCGGACATCCTCGTCCACGGCTGGAACCACGTGCGCCTGACCGTGTCGACCCATTCGGCCGGCGGCCTCACCGCCGCGGACTTCGCGCTCGCCGGGCGTCTCGAAGCCCTGCTACGGTAGCTCTCGCAGGCGCCCTGCATGAACGACGAACCTCCGCGAAGTATCTCGGGCACGAGCGTGCCGCCGATCGTCTCCCCCGACAGGGCGGCTGCGGCGGGCGGAGGCGGACCCGGATGAACCTGCTGCTCATCCTGGTCACCGTGCTCCTGGTCGGGATGAACGGGTTCTTCGTGATCGCCGAGTACTCGCTCGTCCGGGCGCAGCGATCGAAGCTCGAGGCCGCGCGGGAGAGCGGAGCGCGCGGGGCGGCGCTGGCCCTGGCCCAGGTCGACCGGATCAACGAGTACATCTCGACCTGCCAGGTCGGGATCACGATGGCCTCGATCGGGATCGGGGCCCTCGGCGAGCCGGCGATCTCCCACACGTTCGAGCCGGTGCTCGGCGGGGCGTCCCAGGAGGCGGCCGTGGTCGTCGCGGTGGTCATCGCCTACCTCCTGATCACGAGCGTCCAGATCGTCGGCGGTGAGATCGTCCCCAAGCTCTACGCGATCGACCGGGCCGAGGCCGTCGCCCGCCGGGTCGCTCGTCCGCTCCAGTGGTTCCGGGTCGCCTTCACCCCGTTCGTGGTGATCCTGAGCGCCGTCTCCAACCGGGTGCTGCGGGTGCTCGGCGTCGACCCGAGCATCCGGGCCGACCGGGGCGGCTCGCCCGAGGACCTCAAGCGTCTGATCCGGGAGTCCTACGCCGGGGGCAAGCTCGAGGCGAACGAGGCGACGATGCTCTCGGGGGTCTTCCATCTCCACGAGCAGGAGGCCCGCCAGGTGATGACCCCGATCCCCGCCGTCGTGACCGTCGACGTGTCGGAGGACGTCGAGACGGCGCTCCGCCGGTCCATCTCCTCGGGCCACACTCGCCTGGTGGTCACCGAGGACGAGAACCAGGACCGGATCCGGGGCATGGTGCACTCGAACTCGCTCGCGCGCCTGCTGATGGCCGAGGGCCCGGGAGCGTCGATCGAGCCCCTCGTCCGGGCCACCCTGATCGTGCCCGAGGCCAAGCCGCTCGACGACCTCCTGGCCGAGCTCCAGCGCCAGCGGACGTCGCTGGCCGTGGTCGTCGACGAGTACGGGCGGGTGGCCGGGATCGTCACCGTCGAGGACATCGTCGAGGAGGTGGTCGGGGAGATCACCGACGAGACCGACCCGGCGGCCGGCGACATCCGCCGCCTGGCCAACGGCGACTGGTTCGTCCGCGGCCACGTCGCCGTCAGCGACCTAGCCGACCACGGGATCGAGCTCCCGGCCGACAGCGACGCCTACAACTCGGTCGGCGGTCTCGTCTTCAACGACCTCGGGCGGCTGCCCAAGCGCGGCGACAAGGTCGACGTCAACGGCTTCGAGCTGCGGGTCGAGTCGGTGCGGGAGAACCGGATCGTCTCGGTCCGGATCCGCGAGCGCCGCGGGCCGCGGGCGAGCGCCGCCGCGGCCGCCGAGACCCCTTAAAGGGCTGACGCCCCGGGGGTGCGGGGCGTCAGCGGTGCATCTGGGAGGAGGTGCGGTTGCGAGGTATGTGTCGCACCAATGAGTATGGGGAGGCACTCTCAAGCGCAGGCAAAGGCGCCCAAAAGCTTTCCTAAAGATCAACCGTAGTCGTGGAATCCGGCCTTGGTCTTGCGTCCGAGGGCGCCTTTCTCGACGAGCTCGCGGACCCGCCGGGGCACTTCGGCGTTGATCTGGTCGCCGATGGCCAGGGCGACGTCGAGGCCGACGAGGTCGAGCAGCGCGAGCGGCCCCATCGGGTGGCCGGCGCCGAGCTTCATGCACTCGTCGACGTCGGCCGCCGACATCCCGGTCCGCTCGAGCAGGCGGACGGCGTCGAAGAGGAAGGGGAAGAGCAGCCGGTTGACCACGAACCCCGGCTGGTCGGGCACCTCGACCGGGGTCTTGCCGAGGTAGACGCAGACCTCCCGGGCCCGCGCGCGGGTGTCCTCGCTCGCGTGGCTCGGGAAGATCAGCTCGACCAGGGGCATGCGCGTGACCGGGTTGAACACGTGCAGGCCGCAGAAGCGCTCCTGCCGGCGGCTGGCCGCGGCGAGCTGGCGCACCGAGAGCGAGGAGGTCGTCGAGGCGATCACGGTGTCGTCGGACACCTGGTCGCCGAGGGCGTGCATCAGCCCCGCCTTGGCGTTGAACGACTCGGCGATCGCCTCGACCACGAAGGTCGCGTCGACGAGCTCGGCCAGGTCGAGGACGATGCGGACGTTCTCCGGATCGGAGTCCGGGAGCTTGGCGCAATGGCGGTCGATCGTCACGCGGGCCTGGTCGGCCGACTCCTGCGACCGGGCGCGCAGGGTCACCGGCCCGCGGGCCGCGACCGCCGCCAATCCGCAGGCGATCGTCCCGCCGCCAAGTATCCCCAGCCTCTCGCTGCTGCCCATGCGGGGTAGATTACTGGCGATGAGGCTGCCCTACGGTCGCGAGGTGGTGATCGTCGAGGCCGTGCGCACGCCGATCGGCCGCGGGCACCCGGAAAAGGGCTACTACCGGGACGTCCATCCCAACCACCTGCTCGGCACCTGCTACGCCGAAGTGCTCCGCCGGGCGGGGGTCGACCCGGCCGAGGTGGAGGACGTGATCGCCGGGTGCGTCGCGCAGTTCGGCGAGCAGGGCTTCAACATCGCGCGCAACGCCTGGTTGGAGGCGGGACTGCCGATCGAGGCGGCGGCCACGACGGTGGACCGCCAGTGCGGCTCGGCCCAGCAGGCGGTGAACTTCGGGGCGGCCCTGATCGCCACCGGCGTCCACGACGTGGTCATCGGCGGCGGGGTCGAGCACATGGGCCACCTCCCCTTCGCCGCGTCCGCCCGGACCCAGGAGGAGTTCGGCTCGGCCTTCACCCCGGAGCTGCTCGAGCGCTACGCGCTGGTCGGACAGGGGCTCGGAGCCGAGATGATCGCCGAGGAGTGGGAGATCGGCCGGGCCGAGCTCGACCAGCTCGCCGTCCGCTCGCACCGGCTGGCCCACCGGGCGACGGTCGACGGGCGCTTCGAGCGGGAGATCGTCCCGATGCGGGCGGCCGGCGGGGAGACCGTGGTCGTCGACCAGGGGATCCGCCCGGACACCACGCTCGAGACGCTGGCCGCCCTGCGTCCGGCGTTCAAGCCGGACGGGCGGATCACCGCCGGCAACGCCTCGCAGATCTCCGACGGCGCCGCCGCGGTCCTGCTCATGTCGGCCGACCGGGCGCGGGCGCTCGGCGTCCCGGCGCGGGCGCGGATCGTCGATCAGACGACGGTCGGCTGCGACCCGGTGAAGATGCTCGAGGGCCCGATCCCGGCCACGGCGAAGATCCTCCGCCGCCAGGGGATGTCGATCGACGACATCGACCTGATCGAGATCAACGAGGCGTTCGCCCCGGTCGTCGCCGCCTGGGCCCGCGCGCACCACCCGGACATGGACCGGGTCAACGTCAACGGCGGGGCGATCGCCCTCGGCCATCCGCTCGGCTCGACCGGAGCCCGGCTGATCACGACGCTGCTCCACGAGCTCGAGCGAGCCGACCGGGAGATCGGGTTCGTGACCATGTGCTGTGGGGGCGGGCTCGGGACCGGGACGCTGATCCAGCGGGTCTGAACCGTCCCTAGCCCCAGGCGAAGCCGACCGGCGACGGCGCCGGTTCGAGCGGGCTCGGCGGGAGCCCGGCCGGTGGGACCGGGAGGTTGTAGCCGGTCGGGGCGATGTCGTTCGGCGTGTCGGGGTGGAAGATCGAGGCCAGGTACTGGATCTGGCCCCGGCCGGGCCCGAGCTCGAACTGGCCACCCCCGTAGTTGCCGATGCCGCGCGCCGCGCTGTAGTCGTAGGCGTCGAGCACCGAGCGCAGGCCGCCGAGCCGGGACGGCTTGATGTTGACCATCCGCGGCGGGAAGGGCAGGGCCTCGATGTCGGCGATCCCGTGGATCGGCGCGTCCCAGGTGATCCGGTCCCGATGGGGTGCGAGGACGGCGTCGGTCTCCGGGGTCAGCGCCGGATCCTCGATCCACGCCTCGGGGAACGCCTCGGCCACCTGGCGGTAGAGGCCGGGGTCGGGTGGGTTGTCGACCACCGAGCCGACATAGAGGCCCTTGAGGTCGACCGAGTCGACCGCCCCGGTGGCCACGAGCTCGGCGATCAGCGCGTCGGTCCACGACGGCGTCGGGTCGAGCTTGAAGCGGAGGGTCGGGTAGCGGTCGAGCCGGTCGCGGAGCGGGCCGATCGCGGCCGGCTCGCCGAGGCGCAGGGAGACGACGAAGTTGACCGGCCGGGGCTCGCGGCCGAGCGCGGCGTGGAGCGAGAGACCGTTCTGGCGCAGGGCGAGGTCGAGAGCGGCCGAGTGGAAGGTCCAGCGGCGGTAGAGGCGGGAGACCGGGCGCTGCGGGGCCACCGGGAAGAGGTCGAGCTCGTCGGCGTGCGCGCAGAAGGAGGCCAGGGTGAAGCGGCCGGCGAGCGGGGCGACCGGCCCCGCCGCCTGGAGGGCCTCGTGGTCGACGGCGTCGTAGACGACGTCCTCGCCCAGGCCGACCGCCTCGCCGCCGTGGAGGGCGACGACGGTCGACTTGCGCTCGAAGTCGCTCGACACGTGGGCGACCAGGCCTTCGAGGCGGTAGCCTTCGACGGCGAGCGGGAGATCCTTGAGCGCGTCCCAGCTGCTCACGCGGGCGCCCCCCGCCCCGGCGGCGCCTCGAGCCGGGCGACCAGCTCCTCGAGGCGGAGCTCCTCGAGCCCGCGGCCGACCGCCTCGAGCTCGCGCGCGCAGAACTCGATCAGGGTGCGTCCCTCGCGGACGAGCTCGAGCGTCTCCCGCAGGCCGGCCTCGCCCCCGTCGAGGCGGCGGATGATCTGCTCGACCCGAGCGAGCGCCGTCTCGTAGGTCGGGGCCCCGGGGGCGGGCGGCGCCTCGCCGGGCTCGGTCATGACCGCGAGACCCGGGCGGGCACCCGGCCGTCGGCGAAGCGCAGGCGCACGTCCTCGGCCCGGCGCGCCGCCGCGGCCGTGGCGATCAGCTCGCCCCCGCGATCCTCGACCAGCGCGTAGCCGCGCTCGAGCGTCCGGTCCGGGTCGTGGGCCGAGAGGGCGAGGACGAGGCGCTCGAGGTCGCCGGCCCGCCGGCCCGAGCACTCCTGGGCCGCCGTCCGCGCCCGGCGCTCGACGACCTCGGCCCGAGACGCGTTGCCCGCCCACTCGGCGGCGACCCGCCGGCGGGCGCTGGCCCGCAGCTCGCGCAGCCGCTGGTGGAGGCCGACCCGGTGGCGGGCGACGTGCTCGGCCGGCGCCCGGGAGAGCGCGGCGAGGGCGCGGGCCCGGGTGAGCACCGCGCCCCGCCCGTGGCCCTCGAGGCGCTGGGCGAGGGCGGCGAGCGCCCGCCGGCCCTCGCCGCAATGGACGGGCACCGCGGCCTCGGCCGCGTGGGTCGGCGTCGAGCAGCTGGCGGCGGCGACGTCGTCGAGCAGGGTCCGGTCGGTGTGGTGGCCGACCGAGGCGATCACCGGCACCGGGAGGAGGGCGACCGTCCGGCAGAGCGTCTCGTCGCAGAACGCCATCAGGTCGACGAGCGAGCCCCCGCCTCGGGCGACGACGATCACGTCGACCCGGCCGAGCGCGGCGAGGTCGCGCAGCGCGGCGGCGATCCGCGGGGCCGCGTGGCGATCCTGGACGGGGGTGAACGCCCAGACGACCCGGCCGGCCCAGCCGCGGCGGGCGAGCCCGGCGAGGACGTCGTCGCGGGCCTTGCCCGCCTCACCGCAGACCACGCCGATCGTCCGGGGCACGGCCCGCCGGGGGAGGAGCTTCTGGGGCTCGAGCAGCCCCGCGGCGGCCAGCCGGCGCCGCAGGCGGGCGACCTGGGCGAGGAGGTCGCCCTCGCCGGCGATGCGCAGGTCGCTGACCGCGAAGGAGAAGGACGGCGAGGAGGTGGCGCTCCCCGGGTAGTAGTCGCAGCCGCCGGCGACGACGACCCGGGTCCCGTCGGCCAGCTCGCCCGTGAGCGCCCCGAGGCGGTCCCAGTCGGTCCGCCACATCGCGCAGGGGATCGCCCCGTCGGGGTCGCGGAGGTCGAAGTAGACGCGGGCGGCGGTCGGCGGGCGGAGGTTGACGATCTCGCCGGCGAGCTGGATCCGGGCGAGGCTGCGGAGCTTGAGGCGCAGGCCGGCCACGTACCGCCCGACCGGGTAGGGGCCCGGAAGCTTCGAGCCGGGGATGCCGGCCTGATCGGCGGAGGCGACGGATGGCGGCATCGAGTCCGAGGGTAGCGGCTGGCCCCGACACGGCCGTCGCCTGCGCGGGACCGCGGGCGGGGCGGGTCTCGTGGACGCTAGGCGGACGGCCGGTGGGTCAGCGACGGCATCGCCCGCTGGCCGTCCTGGGCCGCCTCGCCCCGGGTCTCGCCGTCGTAGCCGAGCGCCTCGAGGCGCCGGATCTCGGCCAGTCCGGCGATCCGCGCCGGGTGATCCGGGCGGAGCGGAGCGATCAGCTTGACGATGCGGTTGCGCAGCTGCAGGGCGAAGTGGGGGGTCGAGGCGCCGCTCAGCTGACGGACGTCCTCGAGGGTCACCTCGTGCCGGGGACTGCTCCGCTCGGGGGTCTCGGCTTCGCTCAATGGACGGGCAGGATCTCGAGGAGCTTGTCGATCGCCGCCTGGGCGGCGAGGCCGATCACGCTGCCGTCGCCGACCAGCCAGGCATGATTGTAGACGCCATGGGCCGGGTCGCTCGCGTAGCCGGGCTCGGTGTCGAGCAGGAACTGGCGGACCGCGGCGGGGAGGGGGGTCCCGTTGCCGTCGACGAGGAGGAGGGCGCCGTAGGTCCCGCTGGCCGAGAGGGCGGCGGCCGCCGGGCCGGCGAGCGGCTGGCTGGCGCTCGCCACGACCAGGCCCCGTCCGGCCTGGATCGGGCCCCAGCCGAAGTTGCCGTCCTGGTAGCGGGCGAAGGCGACGGCCGTGGCCACCGGATCCGGGCCGGAGATCCGCTTCACCCGCCCGAGCTTCTTGAGCGCCCGGATGGCCACGCGGCTGACCTCCGAGCGCGGGCCGAGCACGTAGATGCGCGGCTGCTGGAGGCGCCCGATCGCGTCCCGGGTCTCCGGAGGCACGGCGTCGCGGCTGACGAAGAGGATCGGATCGCCGCTCTTGGCCGCCCAGGCGGCGGCGGACATGGCGAAGGCCGGAGCGTCGGAGTTGACGACGATCACCCGGTTGTCGGCCGTCCCCCGGATGCTCGTCTCGTAGGCGGCGACCTTGGCGGCGAGGGCGGCCGGGTTGGCGCCCGTGAGGTCGACCGTCTTCGACGCCGACGGGTGGGCGGTCGCCCCGACCCGGATCACCTCCGGCGGTTGCATGCGGTCGAAGGCGGCGGTCCCGGCGGAGCTCATGCTCTGGCCCCGGCTGAGGATCAGGGGGGCCCGGAGCGGCGGGCTCATGAGCACGCTGGCCACGAGCGCCGCCCGCCAGTCGCCGCTGTCGGCGAGGGCCACCGCCCGCGGGCGCTCCTCGCCGCCGGGGTAGACGGTGACCGCGACGCCGGCCGACTCGGCGAGCGGGTCGGCGCCGGCGATGCGGGTCGTGTTCTTCGTCGCCACGAGCGGCAGGCCGGCGATCAGCGGGGCGTTGCCGGCGCCGGCGGCGCTGAGGTCGACCGAGCCCGGCGACCCGAGCCGGGAGACGATCAGGACGACGGCGAGGACGACGATCACCACGAGCAGGACGACCGAGGTCCGCGTCCGGAGGTTCGCCGGGACCGGGAGGGCCGCGAGCTGGGCGAAGGGAGGGCGGGTGCGCAGCGGGCGCCGCTCGCGGGACGGGCGTGCCTCGACCGGGGCCGCTTCGCGGCGGCGGCGGCGCGGCAGCCGGGGCAGGTGCGGGCGCCGCCGGCGGCGCTCGGGGGCCTGGGCCTCCGGCTCCGGGGACGTGCCGGAGGCGCGGCGGATGCGCGGGAGTCGGGGGCGGCGCATGGGGGCGCACAATACGCGCCGGGCCGTTCCGAGCGTCCGGCTATCGGCGCCCGGGGGCCCGGCCGTCTATCGTTGCCGACTCCGATGACCGAGGTCTCCGCCCGCAACCGCATCGCCATCGACGTCGACCGGACCCTGTGCTTCGGGTTCGGCGACTGCGTCGACACGGCGCCGGCGGTGTTCGCCCTCGACGACGACAACGTCGCCTACGTGCTCGACCCGGACGCCGCCGAGGTCGACCTGATCGTCGAGGCGTCGCAGAACTGTCCGGTCGACGCGATCACCATCTGCGACGAGGTCGGCGTCCAGATCTACCCGTAGGGCGGCCGCGAACCCGGTCGGCCGGGTGCACGGGCTATTGCAAGTTTACTGCACGAGTCGTTGCGCTTCTGGTAGGTTGCCGCCCGAACGCCGAATCTTCAGTCCGACACTGAAGAGCGGGGGACCCGAGTTGTTTGGGGCGAACCTCACGATTGTCCGTGAGGAGCGCGGCTCTTTCCGCGCCAGCCCGTCAGCTAACCCCGCAGGCCGACGAAAGAGGTTGCCGGGTGCGGTTGAGCAGGATCACCGTGGTTGTCATGGCCGCCGCCAGCGTCACGGCGCCGCCGGCGCTCGCCAGCAGCAAGGCCAACTCCGGCGGAGCCGCCTACAGCGACGGACCGCCGACCCCGGCGGTCGCCGTCGCCGTCCCCCCGGTCGCGCCCACCCTCCCGGTCCCGGGGCTCGCCCCGGGCGCCCCGGCGACGAGCGTCCCCGGCGGGCCCGCGGTCACCGGCGGTCAGCCCTACGGCACGGTCGGGCCGGCGATCCCCCAGGTGATCGTCCCCGGCGCCGTGGCCAAGCTCCTCCCGAGCGGGTACGCGGCCGCCCCGGCCGCGGCCCCGGCCTCGGTCCAGCAGGCGATCTTCGCGGCGAACCAGATCGTCGGACTCCCCTACGTCTACGGCGGCGGCCACCAGGCGTTCATCGCCTCGGGCTACGACTGCTCGGGCACCGTCTCCTACGCCCTCCACGGCGGCAGCCTCCTGACCACGCCGATGGACTCGAGCGAGTTCATGGGCTGGGGGGTGGCCGGCCACGGCCAGTGGATCACGATCTTCAG
The DNA here is from genome assembly GCA_963817865.1 of uncultured Solirubrobacterales bacterium. Lineage (GTDB taxonomy): Bacteria > Actinomycetota > Thermoleophilia > Solirubrobacterales > Solirubrobacteraceae > Palsa-513. The sequence goes on from CAWFQO010000020.1 coordinate 46,322, forward strand.
CAACCCGAGCCACGTCTACATGACGATCGCCGGGCTGCGCCTCGACACGAGCACGGCCGGCGACCCGGCGCGTCTCCCCGGGCCCCGCTGGCGGCCGGTGCGCAAGTCGAATCGCGGCTTCAAGGTGCGCACGATCGCCGGCTTCTGAGTCCCGGGCGTGCCGGTCGTGGCGGTCGGCTACGCTTGG
>CAWFQO010000021.1:0-68284 GCA_963817865.1 uncultured Solirubrobacterales bacterium
TCGGCGACGATCGCCTCGGTGGTGAGGATGTTCTTGGCGATCGAGGCCGCGTTCTGGAGCGCCGACCGGGTGACCATGGCCGGGTCGATGACGCCGGCGGCGACGAGATCGACGATCTCGCCGGTCGCGGCGTTCAGGCCGTGGCCCTTCTTGGCCTTGCGGACGTCGTTGACCACGACCGAGCCCTCGAGCCCGGCGTTCTCCGAGATCTGACGGAGCGGCTCCTCGAGCGCCCGCAGGACGATCCGGGCGCCCGTGCGCTCGTCATCGTCGTCGTACTCGTCGATCTTGATGGCCACCGACGCCTCGAGCAGCGCGACTCCGCCGCCCGGGACGATGCCCTCTTCGAGCGCGGCCCGGGTCGCCTGCAGCGCGTCCTCGACGCGGTGCTTCTTCTCGCGCATCTCGGTCTCGGTCGCCGCTCCGACCTTGACGACGGCGACGCCGCCCGAGAGCTTGGCCAGGCGCTCCTGGAGCTTCTCGCGATCGAAGTCGGAATCGGTGTTCTCGATCTCCGCCTTGATCTGGTTGATCCGGCCCTTGATGGCCGCCGGATCCCCGGCGCCGTCGACGATCGTCGTCGTGTCCTTGCCGACCACGACCCGACGCGCCCGGCCGAGCTGCGAGACCTGGGTGTTCTCGAGCTTGAGGCCCATCTCCTCGGTGATCAGCTCGGCGTTCGTGAGGATCGCGATGTCCTCGAGCATCCGCTTGCGGCGGTCGCCGAAGCCCGGCGCCTTGACGGCCACGCCGGTGAAGGTGCCCCGGAGCTTGTTGACCACCAGAGTCGCCAGGGACTCGCCCTCGACGTCCTCGGCGATGATCAGCAGCGGCTTGCCCGACTGGATGACGGCCTCGAGGATCGGGAGGATGTCCCGGACGGAGCCGATCTTCTGGTTGGCCACGAGGACGTAGGGATCCTCGAGCACGGCCTCCATGCGGTCCTGGTCGGTGACCATGTAGGGCGAGATGTAGCCCTTGTCGAACTGCATGCCCTCGGTGAACTCGAGGTCCATGCCGAACGTCTGGCCCTCCTCGACGTTGACGACGCCGTCCTTGCCGACCTTCTCGATCGCGTCGGCGATGACGTCGCCGATGTCCTCGTCGCCGGCCGAGATCGTCGCCACGCGGGCGATCTGATCCTTGCCGCCGACCGACTTCGAGATCGAGCCGATGTGGGCGACGACCTGGTCGACGGCGCGCTCGATGCCGCGCTTGAGGCCGAGCGGGTTGGCGCCGGCGGCCACGTTCTTGAGGCCCTGACGGACGATCGCCTGGGCGAGCACGGTCGCCGTCGTCGTGCCGTCGCCGGCCACGTCGTTGGTCGCCGTGGCGACCTCGCGGACGAGCTGGGCGCCCTGGTTCTCGAAGACGTCCTCGACCTCGATCTCCCGGGCGATGGTCACGCCGTCGTTGGTGATCGTCGGGGCGCCGAACTTCTTGTCGAGCACGACGTAGCGGCCCTTCGGGCCGAGCGTGACCTTGACAGCGTTGGCGACGGCGTCAACGCCGGCCTCGAGGCACTTGCGGGCCTCTTCGCTGTACTTCAGTTCCTTGTGAGCCATATCGTCTCCTGGTGTGAAAAAGGGGGGTCGGGCCGGGTCGGCGGCCCGCTGCTCTACTCGGCGCCTAGGACTTCTCGACGCGGGCGAGCACGTCCGACTCGCGCAGGACGAGGAGCTCCTCGCCGTCGACCTTGATCTCGGTCCCGCCGTACTTGCTGTAGAGGACCTCGTCGCCCTCGGCCACCTCGAGCGGGACGCGCTTGCCCTCGTCGTCGAGCTTCCCGTCGCCGACGGCGAGGACCTTGCCCTTCTGGGGCTTCTCCTTGGCCGTGTCCGGGAGGACGAGACCGCTGGCGGTCGTCTCCTCTTCGTCAATGGCCCGCACGATCAGGCGATCGCCCAGGGGCTTGAGTTTCATGTTGAGACCTCCACTGAAGAGAATGAACGTGCGTCGATCCGGGGATCAAGGGTTGATCCTGGCACTCTCGGACCCCGAGTGCCAGCCCGTACCCAAGAAGATAGCACCAGCGCCGCGGGCGTCAAGATCAGGTTGGCACTCTCGCGGTGAGAGTGCCAGAACCGCTACCCGTGGCCGCGCCGCCGAGGCCTTCCAGCGCCGGGGAAAACCCGGCAGAGGGCGGGTGCGCTCCCCAGGAAGCCCATCCCCGGACGCCGGGGCACTTCAGTTCTGCGCCCCGCCGAACCCCTTGATCGCCTCGGTCATCCCGGCCGGCTTGTCGATGATCTGCGAGAAGCGGACCACGGTCACCGTGTCCTCGGTCGAGACGTCGCGCCCGTAGATCTGCTCGAGGAAGTGGACGAGCTCCTCGTGGCGGCGGAACTCCGGGTTGTCGTGCTCGATGTCCCGGGGCGAGAGCTCGCGCAGGCGCATCACCTCGACCTGGTCGATGACCGCGTCGAAGACCTTCTCCCGCGGGGAGTGCTGGTAGCCGATCGTGACGATCACCGCCTCGTTCTTGCGGTACTTGTGGGACTTGTCGCCCAGGCGGATGGTCGCCGTCTTGCGGCCGCGCTTGAGCTGGTCGGCGAAGATCGTCGAGTAGAAGTTGAGCACCTGCATCGGCCTGGAGGCTATCGATCCGGCGGCGATTGCGATAGGGCGCGGAGAACCATCTCCCGCTCGCCCTCGTAGCTGAGCGCCGTCGACGCCTCGGTCAGACCCATCCACCGGGCCTCCTCGACCTCGTCGTCGTGATCGGCCGGATCGCCGGCCCGGTAGCGGAACAGATAGAAGGCCACGCGCTTGGGGACGGCCCGGCCCCGGCGGCGGTACCAGTAGCGGACGTCGCCGAGGTGGCCGATCAGGTCGGCGTCGACCCCGCCCTCCTCCCGGACCTCGCGGGTCGCCGCCTCCTCCGGCGTCTCGGCGTCGTCGAGGTGGCCCTTGGGCAGGGCGAGCACCCGCCGGCCGTCGGCGGCCCGGCGGGTCGGGACGATGACCAGCACCTCGCCCCCGTCGCGCAGGACGACACCGCCGGCCGAGAACTCCTCCCCCGCTTTCAGAAGATGTACCGGTCGAGCGCTGCGGGCTGGTGGACGATCAGCTTCCCCCGGCCCTGGGAGATCACCCCGGCCCGTTCGAGCACGGCGAGGAAACGGCTGGCCGACTCGCGCGAGGACCCGGCCAGCTGGGCCACGTCGGCCTGGGTGGCGACGACGAGGACGTCGCCCCCGGTCGCTCCCTCGGCCCGCGCCTGATCGACCAGCTGGCTGAGGACGGTCGCCACCCGGCTCTGGACGGTCTGGAACGACTGGCGCGAGAGGCGCTCGTTCGTCTCCCGCAGCCGCCGGCCGAGGGCGATGACCAGCCGGATCGCCATCTGGTGGTGGGCGGCGATCAGGCGGCGCATGTCCCCGCCGAGGATCCCGATCACCGCCATCGCGCTGGTCGCCTCGATCGTCGCCGACCGGCTCTCGTTCTCGAACATCGCGAGCTCCCCGAAGATGTCCCCCGGCCCGAAGTTGGCCAGGGTGATCGACCGGCCGTCCGGGTGGGCGCGGACCGCCCGGGCGTGGCCGAGGCGGACGATGTAGCAGGTGTCGCTCGCGTCGCCCTCCCGGAAGACGACCTCCGCCGGCTCGAAGGACCGGGGCACCGCGACCTCGGCGATCCGCTCGAGATCCTCGGGGGAGAGGGTCTCGAACACCGGCACCGTGGCCAGGAGCTCGAGCGTCTCGTTGGGGACCGGGGAGCCCATCGGACCATTCCACACCATCCGGCTGACCGGCGCCACAACCGGCCCCGGGGCCCGACGTCCTCGCTATCGTGGCCCCCGTGCCCGGCATCTCCAAGCGCCTCGCCACCGGCGTCCTCCTCGCCGCGGCCGCCCCGGCCCTCGCCGCGGCGGCCACCCCGAAGGCCCCCGCCCCGAAGACCCCCTCGGTGATCGCCTCCCGCCATCTCTGGGCGACGATCGACGCCTGCAACCCAGCGGACAAGCCCCGCCTGGTCGGCGTCCGCGGGTCGATGCCAGGGACCGGGCTCAAGACCGAGGAGATGTTCATGCGCTTCCAGATCCAGTACCAGAGCGGTACCGAGTGGAAGTACGTCCCGAGCGCCGACACGAGCTTCCGCGACGTCGGATCGGCGACCTACAAGGCTCGCCAGGCCGGTCAGTTCTTCACGATCCCGGCCGGCCACTACGTCCTGCGCGGGGTCGTCATCTTCCAGTGGCGCCGGCGCGGGCACGCCGTCCTGCGCGCCACCCGCATGACCACCGCCGGCCACACCTCGCTCGCCGGCGCCGACCCGGCCGGCTACAGCGCCGCCGCCTGCGCCCTGCCCTAGGCGCCGCCGTCAGGCCAGGGCGAACAGGCGCGGGTCGTTGGTGATCACGCCGGTCACGCCGAGGCCGCGGAGGTGGTTGATCTGAGGGGCGTCGTCGACCGTCCAGACGTAGAGCTCGCCCCCGGCCACGGCGATCGCCTTGACCAGGGCCGGCGTGACGAGGCGCCAGTGGGCCATCAGCGCGTCGCAGCGGCCGGTCGCGATCGCCCACCCCGCCAGGCGGGGCAGGGCGGCCCGGTAGGCCACGCCGATGGCGATCGCCAGATGGCGGGTCCGCGGGTCGGCCGTGTAGTCGCGCCGGACCCGGGGCACCGACCACCCGATCCGGACCTCCGGCTCGGCGGCCCGGATCAGCCGGAGGCTGCTCACGTACATCGAGCTGATCAGGGCCCGGTCGAGCAGCCCGGCCTCCCGGAGCGCCGCGACCGTCCGGAGCTCGTAGCCCGGGAGCTTCAGGTCGACGTCGAGGAGGACGTCGGCGAACGGCGCGCTCCGCAGGTGGGTCAGGGCCTCGCCGAGGGTCGGCACCCCGACCCCGCCGAGCCGCTCGTAGTCGTGGGCGACCAGGAGGTCGCCGCTCCCGTCCTGGTGGGCGCTCAGCACGTCGAACTCGATCATCTCGACCCCGGCGGCCAGGGCCGCGTCGAAGCTCGCCGCCGTGTTGCCGGTGACGATCCCGTCGGCTCCCTTGTGCCCGACGCGCAGGAGCGCGGTCATGCCTGGCACCCGGGGCACCAGTAGGTGATCCGGTTCTCGTCGCCCTGCCCGGCCGCCCGGATCGTCGTCCCGCACCGCTCGCACGCCTCGCCGCGGCGGCCGTAGACCGCCCGCGGGCGGGCCATGTGCCCGTCCCGGGCCGAGTGGGTCATCCGCTCGCGGGCGACGGCGACGATCTGGCGGGCCTCCTCGTCGGTCGTCCGCCCGACCGGCCGCCACGGGTCGATCGCCGCGGCGAAGCACGACTCCGCCTTCCAGACGTTGCCGATCCCGGCGACCGTCCGCTGGTCGAGGAGGGCGTCGCCGATCGGCCGGGTCGGGTCGTCCTCGCGCAGGCGCCCGAGGAACCGGCGCTCGTCGAAGTCGGGGCCGAGCACGTCCGGGCCGAGCCCGGCCAGCCGCCGGTCGAACCGGGTCCGGGAGTCGGTGACCAGCTCGAGCACCGGCCCGTCGAACTGGACCACCCGGTGGTCGCCGGCCTCGAGCACGAGCCAGGCCCGGCGCCGGCTCTTGCGCCACGGCCGGCCCGCCTCGTAGACCGCCCAGGCCCCGGTCATCCGCAGGTGGGAGTGGATGGTCAGGGGCTGCTCGTCGGTGCCCGCCGGGCCGTCGAAACGGAGGAAGAGGTGCTTCCCGTGGGCGTCGACCGACCGGATCCGGCGACCGGCCAGGCGCTTCGGCCAGGCGGCGCCCGGGCTCCGGGGCGAGGGCACCTCGATCCGATCGGGGATGCGATCCTCGAGGATCGGGCGGATCCGGTTCGCCGCGTAGTGGATGGTGTCGCCTTCGGGCATCTCGGGTCTTTGGGGCGGCCGGTCGGGGCGCTGGCCGCGAGGGTGATGGCTAAAGGGTACGCGGACCCGCGACGAGATTTCGGAGGCTCCCGGCCGTGCTGGTTATGCTTGCCCGGCCATGCGGGTGTCCGCGGCCACGACTCTTGCGTCCCGCCCTCGGCCGATCCTCATGGCCCTCGTGGTCGGCGCGATGTCCATCCCCGCCGCTGCGGCGGCCGGCGCCGGGGTAGCTCGCGCCAGCGCCAGCGCCCGGGCCGGTTGCCCGGTTGACACCCGGGAGGTCCGCGGGCGCCTCTTCGATCCCGGGGTCCCCTGCCGCCCCGACACCCGGGTGCCGATGACCGCCGGCGCCCCATCGGTCACCGGACAGGCCCCGACGGCGCCCGATCCGGGGGCCGCCGAGTTGGCCCGGCTGATTGACGGGATCCCGCCCCACCAGGCGGCGAGCATTCCCCTGGCCTGCCTGGGCACGCCGGCGGCGAGCTCGGTCTTCGGTGCCCAGGACCAGTCGGCCAACGGCCTCGACACCCTCGATGTGATCTCCGACCCCCGCCCGCTCCTGGCCATCCTCCCCCGGTACCTCGGCGTCTACCACGGGGGCGACGGGATCCACGTCAAGCTGGCGAGGTCGTGCGACCTCGCCACCTGGACCTACGCCGCGACGCTCGCCGGTCCGCCCCTCTACCAGGAGTCCGCGGCCAACGATCCGCAGCTCGCCGCCGCGCCGAACGGCGGCTTCGTGCTCGCCTACGAGGGCACGAGCGCGATCCCGCGCCGGCTCACGACGGGCGCGGACGTCCTCGACCACCAGCTCCATGTCGCCTATTACCGGAGCAGATCCGACCTCCTCGCCGCGCAACCGACCGCCGAGGCGAAGGTTCGCATCACGATCCCGAGCGAGGCGACGGCCGCGAGCGCGATCGCGATCAACGGCACGCCGGACATCCGCGGCGTGACCCTCGACCCTGCCTGCCCGGCCAGTCCCCTCGCCCCGCTCGTCGACCCCCAGGCCGAGGCGAGCTGCCTGATCATCGACCTCGGCTACCACTACCTCGACACGACGGCCGCCCCGGCCGTCGACCGGGAGGCGAGCGGGACGATCGAGGGCTTCGGGTCGGGCGGCCTCGTCTCGTTCACCCAGACCGCCCCGGCCGTCGGCATCGACAGCTACCTGGAGACCGGTGGCTACCCGGGCAACCACGGCGAGCGCACCGAGTTCGCCTACAAGGGGCGGACCTACCGGATCTACGAGGCGGCCAAGTCCCCCACGTTCCCCTTCCCGACCTTCCGCCTGTTTCTCTACGACGTCGCCGAGAACGCCATGCAGATGCTCGCCCCCGTCGACCCGGGCTTCGCCAGCCAGCCAAGCCTCCGTCCCGAGTCGTTCGGCAACCCGACCGCCCAGGTCGTCCCGTCGCCGACGGGCAGCGGGCAGGCGCTCGTGACCAACATGTTCAACTTCAACTACGAAGCCGACGGGAAGACGCTGTCCCCTGAGCTCGGGGGCGAGCTCACGTACTACAGCCCCGTCGGCTGACCGGCATGCGCGTCCCCGAAGGTCCGGGTTGTGTGACGTGGGTCACACAACGAGGGGAGCGCGCGTGGGAAGCTACGTGCAGGGCGTCGGGGCCGTGCCCCACGCGCCCGGGCCGGGCATTAGACTGGCCGCCTCGGCCACGCTCACGGCGTCAGGCGCGGGGGGAAACAACTTGGATCATCGGGGCAGGACCGGGCGCGGCTCGGGAGAAAGGAAAACTCGTCATGAATCGCAAGCTCATCGCGATCTCGGCCGCCGTCGGGGTCATCGCCCTCGGGGCCGCGACCGCCTCGGCGGACACCACGGTCATCGGCAGCGTCGGCCAGTCGAGCAACCAGGCGGTCAACAGCAGTCAGTCGGGCGAGAACGGGAGCGGGGCCGGTAACACGTTCATCCTCGGCGACTCGGCGCCGACGACGGTGCAGACCTCCTCGAACGTCGTGGTCAACGACCAGGAGATCGGGGGCGGCACCGAGGACACGACGCTGATCGCGCCGGGTCCGACCCAGTGCTTCTGCCAGTCGAGCGACCAGGCGGTCAACAGCCAGCAGGTCGCCGTCAACGGCGACGGCGGCGCGGGGACGACGTTCATCGGCGGGGACTCCGCTCCGACGCTGACCCAGGACTCGGCGAACGTCCTCGACAACGGCCAGTTCATCGGCGGCGGGGGCGAGCGACACCGTGCTCATCGGCGGGGCGGCCCAGGCCAACAACCAGGGCGTCAACTCGTCCCAGAGCGGGAGCAACGGCTCGGGCTCGAGCGGCTTCCTGTTCATCGGTGACGACTCGCTCGGTCTCCTCGACCAGACGTCGTCCAACGTCGTGTCGAACGTCGTGATCCTCGGCGGCTGATCCGCCGCGCAGGCATCGCCCCCGCGGCTCCCCTCCACCGGGTGGGGAGCCGCGGACGCCGGCTCGCCGGCGTCCGTCGCAGGCGTTCGGGTCCGACCGGCGACGGTCAGGCGCTGAGCGTCAACCGTCGGGGCCCGGCCCGGAACCCGAGCTCGACGAGCGCCGCCTCGAGCGGAGACCCGATCACCGGCTGCCCGTCGACCCGCTCGAGGTCGAGCTTGCGCACGCGTCCGGCCTGGACCGCCTGGGCGAGCGCGGCCAGGGCCGGCCGGACGTCGGCCGCGTAGGTCTGGAGCCCCCGGCCCCCGGCCTCGACGTAGAGCGCGAGCTCGGCCCCGACGAGGACGACATGCGCCCCGGGCACGCGAGCCGCCCGCCGCGCCGCCCCCGCCCCCGGTCCCGCCCCCGCCCCGGCCCCAGGCCCGCCCCCGCCCCGCCTCCGGGCGGCGCGTCCCGGCGCGGCCAGGGTAGGGCCGCCCCGTAGGGCTGGGCCGGGTCGGTCGCGGCCAGGACGAGCGGGGCGACGGCGTCGAGCTGACGCTCGGCCCGGAGCCGCTCGACTGCCCCGGGGAGGGCGAACTGGGCCCCGCCCAGGCCCTCGATGAAGTACCCGCGCCGGCAGACGCCGAGCGTCTCGAGCGCGACCAGCGAGTCGTAGAGGCCGGCGAAGCCGCCGGTCACCCCCTCGGCGAGGACGAGCTCGCGGGTGAGGATCCCGTAGCGCTCGAGCAGGAGCTCGGCCAGCGTGCGCCGGCGGGCGACCGGGTCGGCGGCCGGGGCGAAGAGCGGCGCGGTCAGCGACCACCGCCCGGCGACCTGCGCCCCCGACCCGCCCCGGCGGGCCGGGGCGAACCGCCGCCCCGACCGCAGGCCGGGGCCGGCGGCCCGGGGCGGGCGGGCCACGGTCAGGCGGGGAGCCCGGAGCGGCGCCCAGGCGTCGTTGGTGACCAGGCCGGCCCAGACGAGGTCCCAGAGGGTCTCGGCCAGGGTGGCGGGGAGGAGGTCGACGGCGGCCACGAGGTCGGAGAAGAAGCACGGCCCGGCGGCGAGGCGAGCCGCGACGAGCTCGTGCTCGGCCTCCGCCGGAGCGACCAGCCGCTCGGTCCCGGGCGGCGGCCCGATCGCCGCGGCGTCGTCGCGGAAGTAGAGCGCCACCCGGCCCGACCGCCGCCCGAGCGCCCCGGCCCCGACCCAGACGAGCTCGCCCGAGGCGCAGAGCTGGTCGATCCAGCTGGGCGAGTAGGCGCCGAGCCGGCGGGGGAGGACGTCGCGCTCCCAGACCTCGGCGGTCAGGGCCAGGCCCTGGAGCGAGACGAGCGCCTCCCGGAGCCGCTCGATCCCGGCCCCGGACGGCGGGTGGCGGTCGACCCCCTGCCAGGAGGGCAGGAAGGCGGCGAGCGCCCGCTGGTCGGCCGGCTCGATCTCCCGGCGCAGCGCGGCCAGGGACGCCCGACGCAGCCGCCGCAGGACCTCGGGCGAGCACCACTCGCGCTCGCTGCCCCCGGGGCGGAGCTCGCCGCGGACGAGGTCGCCGGCGGCCTCGAGCTCGCGCAGGGCGCTGACCGGGTCGACCCCGTAGCGGCCGGCGAGCTCGGCGGTGGTGAACGGCCCGTGGGAGCGGGCGTAGCGGAGGCAGAGCTCGCGCAGCGCGTCGTCGACGTCGCCGAGGAAGGCGTCGGGGAGGCCGGACGGCGGGGCGGAGCCGACGGCGTCGCGGTAGAGGCCGGCGTGCTCGGCGGCGATCCAGCGCGGCTCGCGGGCGACCCGCAGGCGCACGGCCCGGCGCTCGCGCGCGAGCTCGGCGAGCATCGCGGCGGCGTCGAGCCCGGCGAGCACCCGGCCGGCGACCTCGGCCTCGGTGAGGTCGCCGAGCGCCCGCAGGACGTCGTGGAGCTCGTCGCGCCCGGTGGCCTGCATCCGGGTCGAGCGCCGCTGGAGGTCGTCCTCGAGGGCGGCGAGCGCCCCGGGGTCGATCAGGTCGCGGAGCTCCTCCTGGCCGAGCAGCTCGCGCAGGAGGTCGCGGTCGAGGGCCAGGGCGGCGGCCCGCCGCTCGGCGTTCGGGGTGTCGCCCTCGTACATGTAGTTGGCGACGTAGTCGAAGAGGAGCGACGAGGCGAAGGGCGACGCGGTCGGCGTCTCGACCTCGACCAGGGAGATCTCCCGGCGGCGGACGGCGCGGAGCAACCCGACGAGCCCGGGGACGTCGAGGACGTCGCGCAGGCACTCGCGGTAGGTCTCGAGGATGATCGGGAAGTCCGGGTAGCGGCGGGCGACCTCGAGCAGGGTCTGGGCCTTCAGGCGCTGCTGCCAGAGCGGGGTCCGCCGGCCGGGGTAGGCCCGGGGGATCAGCAGGGCGCGGGAGGCGTTCTCCCGGAACCGCGCCCCGAAGAGAGCCGACCCGCCGAGCTCGGCGACGATCGCCTCCTCGACGTCCTCGGGCTCGGGCAGGACGAGCTCGGCGTCGGGCGGCTCGTTCGGCGTCGGGGAGGTGGACGATGATCCCGTCGTCGGACCAGATCGCGTCCGACTCGAGCCCGTAGCGCTCGCGGATCCGGGCCGAGAGGGCGAGCCCCCAGGCCGCGTGGATCCGCCCGCCGAACGGAGAGAGGACGCACATCCGCCAGTCGCCGATCTCGTCGCGGAAGCGCTCGATGACGACGGTCCGGTCGCTCGGGAGGACGCCGGTCGCGGCCTGCTGCTCGGCGAGGAACTCGAGCAGGTTGCCGGCGGCCAGGGGGTCGAGGTCGTAGTCGCGCTGGAGGACGGCCGAGTCCTGGTCGACGGCCCAGCGGGCGAACGCGCCGATCGCCTCGCCGAGCTCCTTCGGCCGGCCGATCGAGTCGCCCTTCCAGAACGGGACCGCCCCGGGGGCGCCGGGCGCCGGGGTGACGATCACGCGGTCGCGGCCGATCTCCTCGATCCGCCAGGCGCTCGCCCCGAGGAGGAACGTCTGCCCGGGCCGCGCCTCGTAGACCATCTCCTCGTCGAGCTCGCCGACCCGGCGCCCGTCGGGGAGGGTGACGGCGAAGAGGCCGCGGTCGGGGATCGTCCCGGCGTTGGTCACAGCGAGCTGCCGGGCGCCCCGGCGGGCGGCGATCGTCCCACCGAGGCGATCCCAGTTGATCCGGGCCCGCAGCTCGCCGAACTCGGCCGACGGGTAGCGGCCGTCGAGCATGTCGAGGACGTTCTCGAGGAGCTCGCGGCTCAGGTCGGCGTAGGAGTACGTCCGGGTGACGAGGGCGTGGAGCTCGTCGACCGAGACCCGGTCGGCGCTGGCCGCGACGGCGACGATCTGCTGGGCGAGGACGTCGAGCGCGTTGCGGGGAACGACGGTCGGCTCGATCCTCCCTTCGCGCATCATCCGGGTGAGCACGGCGCACTCGAGCAGGTCGGCCCGGAACTTCGGGTAGATGCGCCCCTTGCTCGTGGCCCCGACCCCGTGCCCGGACCGGCCGATCCGCTGGAGCCCGCGGGCGACCGACTTGGGCGACTCGACCTGGATCACGAGGTCGACCGCCCCCATGTCGATCCCGAGCTCGAGCGAGGAGGTCGCGACCAGGCAGGGGAGCTCCCCGGCCTTCAGGAGCTCCTCGATCGTCGTGCGCTCCTCGCGCGAGAGCGAGCCGTGGTGCGCGCGGGCGAGCTGCGTCCCCGGGGATCGGTCGGGGGGGCTTTCGGAGCGGTCCTCGCCGGCCGCGGCGAGCTCGTTGAGCCGAAGGGCCAGGCGTTCGGCCGCGCGTCGACTGTTGACGAAGACGATCGTCGAGCGGTGCTCGCGGACGAGGCGCAGGAGCTCCGGGTACATGGCCGGCCAGATCGACCGGCGGGTCGCCTCGGACCCGGGGAGACCGTCGAGCGAGTCGGATCCGTGGGGCAGGGCGTCGGGCTCGACCATCGACTCGACGGGGACATGGATGCGCAGGTCGAGCGGGCGGCTCGAGCCGATGTCGATGATCCGGGCCCGGCGGTGGGGGCCGACCATGAAGCGGGCGACCTCCTCGAGTGGGTTCTGGGTGGCCGAGAGCCCGATCCGCTGGAGCTCGCGCGGGCAGAGCTCCTGGAGGCGCTCGAGGGTGAGGGCGAGGTGGGCGCCGCGCTTGGTCGCGGCGACGGCGTGGATCTCGTCGAGGATCACCGCCTCGGTCGTCCGGAGGATCTCCCGGGCCTGGGAGGTCAGCATCAGGTAGAGCGACTCGGGCGTGGTGATGAGGATGTCCGGGGGATGGCGGAGCATCGCCGCCCGCTCGCGGGCCGGGGTGTCGCCGGTCCGGATCGCGACGCGGATGTCGGCGCCCATGCCCCGGAGGGGGACGCGGAGGTTGCGCTCGACGTCGTAGGAGAGCGCCTTCATCGGGGAGACGTAGACGAGCCGGGTCCGGTGCTCGGCGTCGGGCCCGGCCGCCGCCCGGTCGGCGATCAGGCGGTCGAGAGCCCAGAGGAAGGCGGCGAGCGTCTTGCCCGAGCCGGTCGGCGCGCAGATCAGGACGTTCTCGCCGGTGGCGATCGCCGGCCAGGCCTCGGCCTGGGCGGGGGTCGGGGCCTCGAAGGCGCCGTCGAACCAGTCGCGAACGAGCGGGATGAACGCCGACAGGGGCACGGGCCTCGACGTTAGCGGACGGGCAGGCGGCTTCGACCCGCGGCCCCGGCCCCGGCGGACGGTCGGCGTCAGGCGACGGGGACGGCGCCGAGCACGGCGTCGAGCAGGCCGGGGAAGCGGCGGTCGAGGTCCTCGCGGCGGAGGCGGTTGAGCCGGGCCGTGCCCTCCTCCTGCTGGCTGACCACCCCGGCCTCGCGGAGGACCCGGAAGTGGTGGGTCATGGTCGACTTGGCCAGGCCCAGGCCGAAGCTCCCGCACCGGCGGGGCGCCGGGCTCTCGGCCAGGGCGCGGACGATCGCGAGGCGCTGGGGGTCGCTGAGGGCGTGGAGGACGGCGGCGAGCTCGAGCTCGTCGACGGTCGGATGGCGGAGAGTGGTCACGTGGCCATTATACGACGATCGTCGGACTATTTGGTACGATGGTTGTCGTACGACTGAACCTCACGTTCGATCCCCTCGTCCCGACAAGGTAACCGTGATGCCCGAGATCGCCGCCCGCCACTCCCGCCGGACCACTCCCATCAGGCTCGGTCGCCGGGCCGCGTTCTGGCTGCTCGCGGCGACCCTCGGGCTGCTCCTCTTCGCGTCGAGCGCCCCGTCCCCGCTCTACGTCGTCTACCAGGCCGAGTGGAGCTTCTCGGCGATCACGCTGACCAGCGTCTTCGCCGTCTACGCCCTCGGGCTGCTCGCCGCGCTGGTCATCGCCGGGTCGGTCTCCGACCACGTCGGCCGGCGTCCGACGCTGCTGGTCGGGCTGGGGCTCGAGGTGGTCGGAATGCTCCTGTTCGCCGAGGCGCAGAGCGTCGTCTGGCTGTTCGCCGCCCGGACCCTCCAGGGCGTGGCGACCGGGATCGCGATGGGCGCGATCACCGCCGCCCTGATCGACCTCGAGCCGCAGCCGCGACTCGGCTCGACGCTCGGGGTCGCCGCGCCGCTCGGCGGGCTGGCCGCCGGGGCGCTCGGGGCGGGGGTGCTCGTCGAGTACGGGCCCGACCCGACGCGCTTCGTCTTCTGGCTGCTGGTCGGGGCCTTCGTGGGGGCGTTCGTCCTGGCCGCGGGGATCCCCGAGACCGTGTCGCGCGGCGGCCCGTGGCTCCACTCCCTGCGCCCGCGCCTGGCCGTCCCGGCCGGGCTGCGTCCGGCGTTCGTCGGGGCGATCCCGTGCCTGGTGGCGACCTGGGCCCTCGGCGGCCTGATCCTCTCGCTCGGGCCGTCGCTGACCGCGGGCGTGCTCGGGGATCGCAGCCACGTGGCCGGCGGCCTGCCGATCTTCATCATGGCCGCCGTCAGCGCGATCGCGTCGGTACGCATGCGCGAGACCCACGCGCGGTCGACGGCGCGAGCCGGCCTCGGGGCGATGATCGTCGGCGTCGGCGTCGCCCTGGCCGCCCTCGCGGCCGGGTCGACCGTCGCCTTCCTCGGGGCGACGGCGATCGCCGGCCTCGGCTTCGGGCCGGCCTTCGGCGGGGCCTTCCGGGCCCTGAGCTCGCGGGCGCCGGCGGCCGAGCGGGGCGGCCTGGTCTCGTCGATCCTCGCGGTCTCCTACCTGGCGTTCAGCCTCCCGGCGGTCGCCGCCGGGGCGGCGATCCCGACGCTCGGCCTGCGCGAGACGGCGACCGTCTACGGGGCGGCCCTGATCGCCGTCGCCGCGATCGCCCTCGGCCTGTCCGCCCGGTTGGAGGATCCCGACTCGACCCCGACGGTCCGTGCCCGCCGGGCCGGTCTCGCGCTCGAGTCGGACTGACGCTACGCCGTTCGCCGGCGGGTGAGCGCCTACAGCCCGGGCGGGTGGCGGACGACGAACCCGGCGCCGGAGCGCATGTCGGCCTGCCAGCGGGTGCCGGCGCCGCTCTGTCCGCTGGTGTCGAAGCGCAGGCCGGCGATGACCATGTACATGTGGCCGCCGTTGGCGTAGAGCGTCACCCAGGTCCCGGGGCCGGGGGCACCCCAGGTCTCGAAGTCCCCGGAGGGCAGGGACGAGGAGAGGAGGCCGCCGCCGTGGAGGGCGTAGGAGACCGATCCGGAGCAGTCGTAGCCGGTGTCGTTCCAGGTCCCGTGGCCGCCGCCGTAGATGTAGGGGAGGGTGGCGATGCGGTTGCCGGCGGCGATGATCGCCTGGACGACGGCCGGCGCCCCGGCCGGGGCGATCGCCAGGCCGCCCGGACCGACCGTCGCCTTGACCCCGGGGGCGACCGCCTGGATCTGCTGGACGGTGGGCATCTCGGCGCCACCGGTGATGCTCGAGATCGAAGCGACGGCCGAGCCCTGGGTGATGACGTTGCGCAGGACGCTGACGTCCTGGGCGGTGACCGTCCCGTCGGCGGTCAGGCGCTGGAGGGTCTCGAAGGCGACGACGGCGCGCTTGGTCGCGTTGCCGAAGACCCCGTCGACGGCTGTCGACTGGCCGGCCCGGCTGAGGAAGTCCTGGAGGATCTTCACGTCGTGCCCCTTGGCCCCGACCTTGAGCGGGAGGCGGGCGCCGAGGCTCCAGTTCGGGCGCTTGGCGGCGAGTGCGCCGGCCGGAGCGGGCACGAGGAGGAACACCGCCAGGGCAGGCAGCAGACGACGCGGTCGCACTCTCACGGACTAACCCCTTCTCTCTCGGTCGCCTACGGGGTTAGCTGACGGGCTCGCGCAGAAAGAGCAGCGCTACGCCGCTTGCGCGGCGATTCGCCCCCCGGGGACGCCGCTCAAAGCGACGGCCCCAAGTGGTTCCCCCGATCCCCCGCGAGGGGATTCGGCTGTTCGGTCGCCACAGCCTAGCGAAGCCCGAGGCGGAGCGCGACATAACCGCGGGGCGGCCGCGTCGAGTGATCCGCCAGCCTGGCGGTGCCGTTTACCGATCGGGGTTATACCCTGGTTCTTGTGGATTCGCGCGACGAGAGGACGTTGTAGATGCTGGCTGGTGACACCCACCTCGCGTTCGCCGAGGCGGCGGCGCGAGACGGCATCGTCCTCACCACGGACGCGACGTTCGCCTGGCTCGCCGAGTCCGGGCATATCCTCCTCGAGGACATCCTCGAGGAGCCGCCGCCGAGCGTGAACGTCGACGCCCTCCGGGCCGCCGCCGAGGCGCTCGACGAGATCTGGGTGGCCGACCTCCGCGGCGACATCGACGTCCTCGTCGCCTGCCGGACGAACCTCCTGCTCCCGGTCGACCTCCTCCACGAGCCGACCGGCACGGTGATCGAGATCGACGAGTCCCTCCACTTCACCTCGCACCGTATGACGACCCTCGAGCGGTATCCGGCCGATGCGCCGCTCGGCTTCGATCCCGACACCTACCGCGAGCTCTGCCGGGAGTGGGCGCCGAAGATGGACGGGTACAGCCGGGCCCAGGCGGCCAAGGGCTTCGGGATCGGCGGGATCCAGCGCGAGCGGGCCTACCGCGACGCGCTCCGCGACCTGACCACCCCGGCGATGGGCCATCCGCCGGTCGTGCGCATCGTCGCGGTCGACGGGGACGGGCCGGCGGCCTATGAGCGGGTCCAGGAGTCGCTCCTGAGCCTCCTCGGCGCGCCGCGCTAGTCGAGCTCGGCGAGCGCCCGCGCCCGGAGGAGGACGGCGTCGGTCATCTCGGCGGTCAGGCGGCCGGTGAACGTGTTCTGCTGGCTCGGGTGGTAGCAGCCGAGGAGGGGGCCGTAGGTCGCGCCGTGTCCGAACCGCGGCCGGGGGCGAGCCGGCGCGCCACCGCGGGCGGCGAGGAGCCGGAGGGCGGCGTCCCAGGCGAAGCCGCCGAGGCAGACGATCACCCGCGCGTCGCCGAGCAGGTCGAGCTCGGCCAGGCTCCAGGGTAGGCAGGCGTCCCGCTCGGCCGGGGTCGGGCGGTTGGCGGGCGGGGCGCAGCGGACGGCCGCGGTGATCCAGCAGCCGCGGAGCCGGAGGCCGTCGTGGCGGGCCGTCGAGGTCGGCTGATTGGCGAAGCCGGTGCGGTGGAGGGCGGCGAACAGCCAGTCCCCGGATCGGTCGCCGGTGAAGATCCGCCCGGTCCGGTTGGCCCCGTGGGCGGCGGGGGCGAGCCCGAGGATCACCACGCGGGCCGCCGGGTCCCCGAAGCCGGGGATCGGCCGGCCCCAGTAGTCCTCGGTCGCGAAGGCGGCCCGGCGGTCGTGGGCGATCTGCTCGCGCCAGGCGACGAGCCGGGGGCAGCGGCGGCATTCGACGACCTCGGCCTCGAGCCGGGCGAGTCGGGTCTGGCGTAGGCTCTCGGTCATGTCCGGCCGCGGGATCGCCTCCATCGCCCTCCTGATAGCAGGCGGACTCGCCGGGTGCGGGGCGACCCCGACCTCGGCCGGGCGCTTCTCGGGCGAGGCGGCGAAGGTGGCGGCGACGATCGACCTGCTCTCGAGCGCGGCGAGCGGTCACGACACCGGGAAGATCTGCACGAAGGTCCTCGCGCCGACGGTGAGCGACAAGCTCAAGGCGGCCGGGGGGAGCTGCACGAGCGTGATCGGCAAGCAGCTCGACACGGTCGACACGTTCAACGTCACGGTGAAGACGGTGAAGGTGACCGGGAGCGCGGCTGCGGCCCAGGTCACGAGCACGAGCAACGGCAAGGACAAGACCGACACGCTCAATTTGATCAAGCTGGCCGACGGGAGCTGGCGGATCGCGTCGCTCGGCTGATCCGGGTGCCGGGTCAGCGGTCGTCGGCGAGCGGCGCGAGCAGCGCCTGCGCCGCGGCCATTCCGTGGTGCTCGGCCCAGCCGGCGGGCCGGGCGTCGAACTCGCGGTCGCGCACGTTGGGGTCGGCACCGTTGGCGAGGAGCAGTCGGATCATCTCGACGTTGCCGTGCCTCGCCGCCTCGTGGAGCGGGGCTGGGCGCGAACGGGCGTTGACGTCGAACCCGAGCTCGATCAGAAGCGCGACGGCGGCGAGGCGGTTCTGCTCGGCCGCGCGGATCAGCTGATCCGGCCGGCGCTCGATCGCGCGCTCGACGAGCGTCGGGTCGGCGGACCGGAGCTCCACGGCGCGCGCCCGGTCCCCGGCCATGGAGATCGAGACGAAGCGGTCGACCTCGTCGCCACCCAGCTCGGTGCCGGCGGCGGCGAGGAGCTCGACGATCTCGAGGTGCCCGAGGAGCGCGGCCTCGTCGATCGGCGTCCGGCCCTCGTGGGCCGGGTGCTGGGTTCCCGGGCCGGCGGGGTCGACGCCGTGGGCGAGGAGCAGGCGCACCCGATCGGCGAAGCCGTGGTGGGCGGCGGCGACGAGCGCGTTCTCGAGCATCTGCCGAGGCGAGGCGAGCCGGTCGCCGAGCAGCCGGGCCCACGGCCCGCCGTCGCCGGTTCCGAGCCCGAACTCGAACTCGAACAGCAGTGCGGACACGGGCGGCTGGCCGACCCGCCGAACGAATCCCATTCTGGTACGGTTTTGGTATGAGCAAGCAGATCGCTGTTCGCCTCGATGACGATCTCGTCGCGTTCGTCGACGAGATCGTCGCGAGCGGACGCGAGCGCAGTCGCGCCGCCGTGGTCACCCGCGCGCTCGAGCGCGAACGACGCCGGATCGTCGCCGCCCGCGACGCACAGATCCTCGCCCGAACAGGACCCGATCCGCAGGTCGCCGGCCTGGCCGAGCACGCCGTCGGAATCCCCATCGACGGCTGATGCGACCGATCCATCTCGCTCGCCTGGACAGGTCGCGTCCCGTGCTGGTGCTGACTCGCGAGGTCGTGCGGCCGCACCTCGACACAGTCACGATCGTCCCGCTCACGACGACCATCCGCGGACTGTCGACCGAGGTGCTCTGCGGGCCTGCCAACGGCCTCGATGACCGCTGCGCCGTGATCTGCGACCACATCACCACGATTCCGACCGCTCGTCTCGGCCGCCAGATCGGCCGACTCCTTGATGATCAGGAAACCGAGCTGACCCGCGCCGTCCACGCCGCATTTGATCTCGACACGATCTGACCCCGGCGTACCGAACACGACCACGCGGCCCTCGCAGCGTTCGCCGACGCGCTCCCCAAAGCTCGGGCCTCCTCAGGCGGCCCGGCGGAAGCCCGCCGGAGCGGGCGCCGGGTCGAGCGGGCTGAGCGGCAGTCCCGCGGCCGGCTCGAGCGCGTTGAAGCCCGGTGGGGCGATGTCGTTCGGGCCGTCGGGGGAGAACACGGAGGCGAGCGGCTGGACCTGGCCGCGCGCCACGCCGAGCTCGCCCATGCCGCCGCCGTAGAGGAGCGCCCCCCGCCGCTCGCACTCGGCGTACAGCTCGAACAGCGCCTCCAGCCGCCCCACACGGCTCGGCTTGACGTTGAAGGCGTTCGCAGCGATCGCGGTCGCGTCGAGGTCGGCGACCGAGACGATCGGCGCGTCGTAGGCAACCCGCGCGGCGTGCTCGCGCACCAGCGGGGTGATCTCGGGCAGGTCGTGCGGATCCTCGAGGAGCGCCTCGGGGAACGCCTCGGGGATTCCCGCGTAGACGCGCGCGAGCGCCTCGACATCCTCGATCTCGAGCCCGTACTGGCCCTTGAAGTCGACGGTGTGGACGGCGCGTGCAGCGGCTCCCCCGCCTGCTGGAGGGCGAGGTCGAGCGCGGCCGACTCGAAGGCCCAGTTCCGAAAGCGCGCCGTCATCTCCCGATGGGATTCGGGCCGGCCATGCGGCCACTGGTCGAGCCCGTGCAGGTGGTCGCAGAAGCCCGCCAACGTCCACTCGCCGGCCAGGTCGAGGTCCGGCCCCTCGCCGCCCATGAACAGATACGCGGCCACAGCGAGATCCGGCGGACCCTATCGAGCTGCGAGGATCGCGGCGTGCGCGGCACCGGGGCGGTGGCGGGCCGCGCTCAACCGAGGGCCGACCCGTACTGGCGCCGGTAGTAGTCCCGGTACTCGCCCGACCGGATCGGCTCCCACCACCAGGCGTTGTCGCGGTACCACGCGACCGTTCGCTCGAGGCCCGCCTCGAAGCGGGTCTCGGCCCGCCACCCGAGGGCCCGGACCTTCTCCGACCCGAGCGAGTAGCGCCGGTCGTGGCCCGGGCGGTCGGTGACGTACTCGAGGAGCGACTCGTCCCGCGAGCACAGGTCGAGGATCCGGCGCACGACGGTCAGGTTCGTGCACTCGTCCGGGCCCCCGACGTTGTAGACCTCGCCCGGGGCGCCCCGCTCGAGGACTAGGGCGATCGCCCGGCCGAAGTCCTCGACGAAGAGCCAGTTGCGGACCTGGAGCCCGTCCCCGTAGACCGGGAGGCGGTCGCCGGCCAGGGCGTTCAGGACCATCAGCGGGATCAGCTTCTCCGGGTACTGGTATGGCCCGTAGTTGTTCGACCCCCGGCAGATGACCGTCTCGAGCCCGTAGGTCGAGTGGTAGGACGCGACGAGCAGGTCGGCCCCGGCCTTGGTCGCGCTGTAGGGCGATGACGGCTCGAGCGGCGACCGCTCGGTGAACGACCCCTCCTCGATCGATCCGTAGACCTCGTCGGTCGAGACCTGGAGGTAGCGGAGCCCCCGCTCACGGGCCGCCTCGAGCAGGACGTAGGTCCCCTGGGCCGCCGTCCGGACGAAGGCGTCCGGCTCGGAGATCGACCGGTCGACGTGAGTCTCGGCCGCGAAGTTGACGATCGCCTCGACCCCGTCGAGCGCCTCGGCCACGGCCGCCGGATCCTCGATCGCCCCGTGGACGAACCGGAAGCGCGGATCGGCGGCGAAGTCGTGGAAGTTCTCCCGCCGCCCGGCGTAGGTCAGCTTGTCGAGGACGACGACCTCGTCGTCGCTTGACCGCAGGCGCACCCGCACGAAGTTCGAGCCGATGAAGCCGGCCCCGCCGCAGACGAGCAGCTTCACCGGCCGGCCTCCGCGAGGTAGGCCGCCACCCCGTCGCGCCACGGCGGCAGGGCGATCGGGTCGGCCCGCTCGCTTCCGAGGACGCTCCAGGCCGGCCGCGGAGCCGGGCGGGCCATCTCCGCGCTCGTGGCGACGAGCACCCGCATCTCGACCCCGGCCAGGCTGAAGACCGCCACGGCCAGCTCGTGCCACGAGCACTGGCCGCCCCCGGCGACGTGGAGGATCCCGGTCTCCCCCCGCTCGGCGACGGTGACCAGGGCGTCGGCCAGATGCCCGGTGAAGGTCGGGCATCCGACCTGGTCGATCACCACCGAGACCTCCTCGCGGCCGGCGTCGGCCAGCCCGAGCATGGTGGCGACGAAGTTACGCCCCCCGGCGCCGAAGAGCCAGGAGCTCCGGACCACGGCATGGCCGGCGCCCGCCCCGAGGACCGCCTCCTCCCCGGCGAGCTTGGTGCGCCCGTAGGCCGACACCGGACCGACGGCGTCCGACTCGACGTACGGTACGGTCGCCCGCCCGTCGAAGACGTAGTCGGTCGAGACGTGCACGACCCGCGCCCCCCCGGCCGAGGCCGCACGGGCCACGATTCCCGGGCCCGTCCCGTTGACCGCGAGCGCTCCGGACTCCCGGCTCTCGGCCCCGTCGACGTCGGTCCAGGCGGCGCAGTTGACGACCGTCTCGGGGCGGGTCGCCCCGATCGCCGCGGCCACCGCCTCCGGATCGGTGATGTCGAGCTCGCCCCGGGCCAGGCCGACGACGTCGTGCCCCCGGCGGTCGGCCGCGCGGACGACGTCGGCTCCGAGCATCCCGGCGGCTCCGGTCACGAGCAGGCGCATCAGGGGATCGCGATCTCCGAGTTGTCGCCGACCATGAACCGGTAGGCCCGCGGCTGGAGCCGGTCGCGGCCGATCCGCACGTTGCGACCGAGCAGCGACGACTCCATCCGCCCGTGCAGGTCCCGGACCGAAGAGTCGGCCAGGAGGATCGAGTGCTCGACCTCGGCGCTCTCGATCTCGCAGCGCTCGCCCACCGCCGTGTACGGGCCGACGTAGGCGTCGGTCAGGCGGGCGCCGGCCCCGATCACCGCCGGTCCGCGGACGGTCGAGCGCTCGAGGCGGGCGCCGGCCTCGACGATCACCCGGCCGTCGACCTGCGAGTCGATCAGGTCCCCCTCGACCCGGGTCTCGATCGTGTCGAGGATCAGGCGGTTCGCCTCGAGCATGTCGTCGAGGCGACCCGTGTCCTTCCACCACCCGCGGACGATGTGCGGCTCGACCCGAGCCCCGGCGTCGACCAGGTACTGGATCGCGTCGGTGATCTCGAGCTCCCCGCGCGCGCTCGGATCGATCGCCCGGGCGGCGTCGTGGACGGCGGCGGTGAACATGTAGACCCCGACCAGGGCGAGGTCGCTCCGCGGGTCGGGCGGCTTCTCGACCAGACGCACGACCCGCCCGTCCTCGAGCTCGGCCACCCCGTAGTTCTCCGGGTCGTCGACCGGGGTGAGCAGGATCAGGGCGTCCGGTGCCCCGGAGCGGAAGCTCGCCACCAGCTCGGTGATCCCGCCCTGGAGGAGGTTGTCGCCCAGGTACATGACGAATGGGTCGACCCCGAGGAACGGCTCGGCGGTCAGCACCGCGTGGGCCAGGCCGCTCGGCTCGTCCTGGACGATGTAGGTGATCCGGGCCCCGAAACGCGACCCGTCGCCGACCGACGCCCGGATCTCGTCGCCGGTCTCCGGGGCGATGATGATCCCGATGTCCTCGATCCCGGCGGCGACGATCGCCTCGATCCCGTAGAAGAGCACCGGCTTGTTGGCGACCGGGACGAGCTGCTTGGCGCTCGTGTGCGTGATCGGGCGCAGGCGCGTGCCCTTGCCGCCGGAGAGGATGAGGCCCTTCATCGCCCGGCGCAGACTACTCGGGCGATCCCGACCGGCTCGGATCGGCGGGGCGCCGGCCGGCGGGGTCAGGCCGTCGCGGCGCGCCTGAGGCGCTCGGCCGCCGCCCGGACGGCCGACCGGGCCTCCGGTGGCTCGAGCACGACGGCGTCGCCCGCCTCCTTGAGGATCTCGCGAACCAGCCAGTCGACCCCGGCGAAGCTCAGCTCGACGGTGATCGAGCCGTCGGCGTACTGCTCGACGAGCTCGCGCTGCTCGCGCGCCCACCGAGCCCGCTCGGGCGAGATCCAGACGCGGGCCGAGGCCGACGCCGGGACGTTCCCGGTCCGCGGCCAGCCGTCGACGTCGGCCGACGGGTTGACGTCGGCGCGCGGCTCGAAGAACTCGCCGCTCCCCTCGGCCCGCCGGATCCGGTCGAGGCGGAAGTGGCGCATCGCCTGCTTCTCGAGGTCGTAGGTGGCCACGTACCAGCCCTCCCGACCGTTCATCAGGGCGTACGGCTCGACGACCCGCTGGGAGAACTCGTCCTCGTTCTCCTTGTAGTAGTCGAGCTCGAGGATCTCCCGGCGGACGATCGCCTGGGAGACGACCCGGGCCACCTCGGAGTCGTCGCCCCCCGACGCGGCCACCTGGAGCCCCTGCTCCATCGGGTCCTCGCCGAGCGCGGCGACGATCTTCTCGCGGGCGCTGGTCAGCGACCCCTCGGGGATGTGCTCGCCGATCAGGTCGATCGCCGCGACCAGGGCCTTGGCCTCGACCGGGAGGAGGCGCGCCGGACGGGCGAAGTTGTCGCTGTAGGGCTCGGGATCGACCTCGATCGTCCCGTCGACGTCGGAGACCTCGGCGTAGAGGACGTAGGACCCACCGCCGAAGTTGACGACGTTGAGGACGCCGATGTCCTCGCGCAGCTCGGACTCGGTGATCTGGAGCCGCTCGCACAGGTCGGCGACGGCGAGCCGCTCCTCGGCGCGGCCGGCCTGGATCAGGATCGAGGCGAGCGTGACCAGGCGGGCGAAGCGCTCCGGGCGGATCGCCGCGTCCGCGCTCGACCGGGAGTCCCCGTTGCGCCCCGACTCCTCGGACCCGTCGGCTGGGGCCGACGCCGTCCGGGGCAGGGCCGGAGCGCTCGTCGGCGGCTCGGACGGCTCTCCGTGGCGCCGGGCGAGGAGCTCGACCCGCCGGTCGAGCTCGGCGGCCAGCTCGGGCGGGCCGAGGACCCGGGCGTTGTCGCCGAGGCCGAGGACCCAGGAGAGGAGCTGGCGGGCGTTGCCGTAGTCGGTGGCGAAGACCCGGTCCCCCGACTCCTCGGACGCCGGGCGCAGCTCGCCGTAGCGGCCGAAGTGGCGCTCGACCTGCCAGGCGACCCGCTCGGCGATGAGGACCTCGGCCCGGCCGATCGGATCGCCCGACTGCCACTCGGCCCGGTTGGCGTAGGCCCGCGGGTCGAAGTCGGTCGGGCGCTTGAAGTCGTGCTCGGCCTTGGTCGCGTAGGCCACCTTCCCGCGGATCCGCGAGAGGCGGAAGACCCGCAGCGCCCCCCGCTCGTGGGCGAGGCCGAGCAGGTAGAACTGGCCGCCGCGGTAGAGCAGGTGGTAGGGGTCGACCTTCCGCGCCCCGACCTCGTCGCGCTCCATCGTGTAGTAGTCGAAGGCGATCGTCTTGTGGCGGAAGATCGCCGTCTCGATCTTGACCAGGCGCTGGGAGAGGTCGTGGCCGCCGGCCGACGCGGTGATGCCGAGCGCGACGCCCTGCTGCTCGGGGGCGGCCAGCGGGCTCGGCCGTCCCCAGGTGATCTGCTGGAGGGCCAGCCGGAGCGGCTCGGCGTAGGCGAACTCGCCGTCGAGGAGGGAGAGGGCCGTGGCCAGGGCGGCGAGCTCGGCGTCGGTGAAGGCGATCGCCGGGAGGTGGAAGTTCTCCGGGCGCAGGGAGTAGTTCTCCTGCTCGGCGACCCCGTCGACCGGCTTCTCGACGGTCAGGGGGATGCGCAGCGACTCGAGCTCCGACCGGTCGGCGTAGAAGCGCCGGGCGAAGGCGTCCTCGTTCATCCCGCTGTATCCCTCGACATCCCGCTTGATGTCGAGCGCGGTGACCGGGCGACGCTCGGCCATCAGGTAGGAGATCAGGGAGAGCTGGCGGATCAGCTTCTCGGTGTCCTTGGCCATCCGCCGCCCACGATAGACCGCGCCGGCGCCCTCCCCGGCCGACTCGCCCGTATTTGGGCAGATTTGTCGGACCACCGGCGGTGGTCCGGACGACTCGGCCCTCGCTGCCGCTCGCCGCGGCGTCCAGCTGGGCGCGCTCAGGCCGCCTCGCGCTCCTCCTCCTCGACCGGCGCCCCCCGGCCCCCGAAGAAGGCCCCGGCCCCGAGCGCCCGGTCGAAGCTCGACCAGCGCTGGTCGCCGGCGAGCTCCTTCTCGATCCGGTCGAAGCTCCCGAGCCGGCCCCCGAGGTTGTCGACCATGTGGACGAGCGTCGCCTCGCGCGTGCACGGGACGACCGGGCTCCCGTGCTCGAGCGAACCGTGGTGGCTGAGGATGATGTGGAGGAGGGCCTGCCCGAGCCCCGGCGGGAAGCCGTCGAGCTCCTCGATCGCCCGGCGGACGCGGTAGTAGCCGAGCGGGATCTCGCCCTGGAGGCGCCCATCGTCGGACATCGCGATCACGTGGGCCTCGGTCACGTAGGCCTCGAGCTTCCCGATGTCGTGGAGCAGCGCCCCGGCCACGGCCACGTCCCGGTCGATCCCCGGGAACGTCGCCGAGATCGCGCTGACCGCCTGGGCGACGGTCAGGGAGTGCTCGAGCAGGCCGTGGCGGTAGGCCTGGTGGTAGTGCTTGGCGGCCGGGGCCACCCGGAAGGCCGCCCACACCGGGGAGCGTTCGCCGAGGAGCCGCTCGAGCAGGAGCCGGAGGTGGCGGTCCTGGATCGTGGCCAGGAGGTCGCGCACCGCCTCCTCCATCTGCTCGACGTCCCGGGCCGGCCCGTCGAGGAGGTCCTCGAGGGCGAAGCTGCCGGGTCGGGGGGCGCGCAGCGCGCGGAGGTTGATCTGCGGACCGTGGCTCGGGTGGACCGCGTAGCGGCCGATCACCCGCACCGGCTCGCCCGGACGGGCGATCGCCCCGGCTTCGGCCACCCCGTCCCAGACCATCGCCTGCACCCGGCCGCTGCGGTCGGCGAGCACGAGCTTCAGGTAGTCGCTCCCGTCCGGCTTGGCCCGGGGCTCGACCTGGCGGACGAGGAGGACCTGGTCGAGCTCGAGTCCGGCGGTGAACTCGCGGATCAGCATGAAGCCACGGTAGAGAAGGGCGCGGACGGTACGACAACTGTGACCGATCGCACAGTTCCCGGGCCGCCCCGGAGCTAGCCTGGCCGCATGAACATTCAACGGAGCGAAAAGGTGGGGTGGATGTCAGAACTGATTCCGGCCGGCGGGGGTCGCTTCCCGGCCGACATGACCGGTGCGAACACGGAGAACCGACGCTTCGCGCCCGACAAGGACGCCCTCAAGGACGCCCTCCAGGTCGTCCGGGCGCTCGACGCGGATTCCTACCAGGCGCTCCTCTGGGCGCTCGGGCTGACCCCGGACCGCCGCCTCTCGGTGCCGGGCTACGCCCAGCCGCGCCGCTCGCCGCTCCGTTCGCCGAGCCGGGCCGGCTAGCGGCCGCCGCACCGCCGACCCCGCGCACGTTTTCGCCCAGGCCGGATCGGGTCCGGGCGGGGCCGACTACCCTGGTGGCCATGCGCAGCCCGGCGCCGGCCCTCCTCGTCGCCCTCGCCCTCGCCCTCGCCGGAGGCGGAGGCCCGCTCGCGGCCTCGGCCGGGGCGCAGGGGACCACGGTCGCGGCCGGCGTCAGCGCCGGCGGGGTCGACCTCTCGGGGCTGACCGTCGCGCAGGCCCAGGCCAAGATCGACCAGACGGTGACCCCGACCCTCCAGGGCGACGTGATCGTCGGGGCGGGCGGGCGCGTCTTCCATCTGACCGCGGCCCGGGCGGGCCTGCGCCTCGACTCGGCCCGGACGGCCAAGCGCGCCCTCTACGCCACCACGGCCGGGCCGGTCCCCCTGGCCCTTAGCCACGCCCACCTCGCGGTGCGCGCGTTCGTCGCCGGGATCGAGCGTGTAGTCGGGCGGCCGGCCGAGGATGCCCGGGTCAACATCACCCTCCTGCGCATCTACCGCCTCCCCGGCAAGGACGGCTTCCGGGTCGACGAGCCGGCCGTGGCCAGCCGGATCGACCAGGCGCTCGACACGCCGGGCGCCGCGCGCGTCTTCCACCTGCGCCTCACGCGGACGACCCCCCGGATCGGCCTGCGTCAGCTCCCGGGGGCCTACCCGACGGTGGTGACGATCGACCGCGGCCACTTCCGCCTGCGGCTGTTCAAGCGCCTGGCGATGGTCAAGAGCTACGGGATCGCCGTCGGCCGCGCCGGCCTCGCGACCCCGGCCGGCCTCTACCACGTGGAGGAGCGCGAGGTCAATCCGTCCTGGCACGTCCCCAACAGCGCCTGGGCCGGGGCGCTCGCCGGCCAGACGATTCCCCCGGGCCCGAACGACCCGATCGTCGCCCGCTGGCTCGGCCTCGGCGGCGGAATCGGGATCCACGGGACCAACGAGCCGTTCTCGATCGGCTCGGCCGCCTCCCACGGCTGCATCCGCATGCTCCCGAGCGACGTGATCGCGCTCTACCCGCGCGTTCCCCTCGGCACGCCGGTCTTCATCCGGTAGCGGGGGGCCCGTGTTCGCCGTGTTCGCCCGGGAGCTCGATCCCGACGACCCGCTCCGCGGCCTGGCCACCGGCGAGCGGCCCGACCCGGTCGTTCCCGACGGGTGGACGACGGTCGCCGTCCGGGCGGCCTCGCTCAACCACCACGACCTCTGGTCGCTGCGCGGGGTCGGCCTCCGCGCCGACCAGCTCCCCCGGATCCTCGGGTGCGACGCCGCCGGAATCGACGAGGACGGGGCCGAGGTGGTCGTCCACGCCGTCATCACCGACCCCGGCTGGGGCGGGGACGAGACGCTCGACCCGAAGCGGTCGATCCTCTCCGAGCGCCATCCGGGGACGTTCGCCGAGCGGGTCGCGGTCCCCCGGCGCAACCTCGTCCCCAAGCCGGAGGGCCTCTCCTTCGCCGAGGCGGCCTGCCTGCCGACCGCCTGGCTGACCGCCTACCGGATGCTCTTCACCCGCGGCCGGATCCCCCCGGGAGCCACGATCCTCGTCCAGGGCGCCGGCGGCGGCGTGGCCACCGCGCTGATCGTCCTGGCCAGCACCGCCGGGATCCGGGTCTGGGCGACGAGCCGGAGCGCCGAGAAGCGCGACCAGGCGCTCGCCCTCGGCGCCGATCTCGCCCTCCCCCCGGGCGCCCGGCTCCCCGAGCGGGTCGACGCCGTCATGGAGACGGTCGGCGCCGCGACCTGGAGCCACTCGATCAAGGCCCTCAAGCCCGGGGGCACGGTCGTCATCTCCGGGGCCACGAGCGGCGCGGACCCGCCGGCCGAGCTGACCCGGGTCTTCTTCCTCCAGCTCTCGGTCGTCGGGTCGACCATGGGAACCCGCGACGAGCTCGCCCGGCTCCTCACCTTCTGCGCCGAGAAGGACGTCCGGCCGGTGATCGACGCCGAGCTCCCCCTGACCGACGCCCGGGCCGGCTTCGCCGCGATGCTGGCCGGGGACGTGTTCGGGAAGATCGTGTTCACCGTCTGACGGATTGCCCGGGCCGTTGATCCCCCGGAGGGGGCGCCCCGTATACATGAGCAAATGGGACTCGATAATCCACTCCACATAGCCATACTCGCCCTCATCCTCCTGCTCGTCTTCGGTGCGCGCCGCCTACCCGAGCTCGGTCGCTCGCTCGGCTCGGGCATCAAGGAGTTCAAGGGCTCGCTCGAGCCGGGCCGCGAGGCCCCGGTCCACAAGCACGAGCAGGCGGCCCCGGCCGACCTCGACTAGTCCTCGCGGCCTCGCGCCCCGACCCCCACCCCTCGCCCGCCGGCGCCCGCCGGCGCCCGGCGGCGCCCGGCCGGAGCCCCGCCGGCCGGCGCCCCGGGCGCCGCCGGACGAGCGGGCGCGACGGATGTTCACCTCCGGTCGGACCCGGTCCGAGTAGGGTCTAGGCAGCCCACCGAGATCGGCCCAGTCTGACTGGCTGGGCCCGAGACCGAGAAAGGGAGTAATGCTCCCGTCCGACACGCCCCCGTCCACCCCTCCCGCCGAGGGTTCCCCGCCGCGTCCCGCCTGGCGCGAGCCCCTCACCGCCTACGCCCAGGCTCACGTCGGGCGCGCCGTGCTCGACATCGCGACCTCGGTCGTCCCGTACGTCGGCCTCTGCGCGCTGATGTACGTCCTCCTGCCGATCTCCTACCCGCTCGTCCTCGCCCTCGCCTTCCCGGCCGCCGGCCTGGCGGTGCGGACGTTCATCGTCTTCCACGACTGCGGGCACGGGTCGTTCCTCCCGACCAAGCGGGCCAACGCCTGGGTCGGGACGATCTCCGGCCTCGTCATCTACATGCCCTACCTCTGGTGGCGCCACGACCACGCCGTCCATCACGCGACGGCCGGCGACCTCGACCGGCGGGGCGTCGGCGACGTCCAGACCCTGACCGTCGCCGAGTACCACCGGCTCGGTCGGTGGCGGCGCCTCGGCTACCGCCTGTTCCGCAACCCGCTGGTCATGTTCGGCCTCGGCCCGATCGTCACCCTCCTGCTCACCCCGCGCGTCGTCTCCCGCTCGGCGCGCCCGCGCATCCAGCGCAGCGTGATCGGGACCGACCTGGCGCTCGTCGTCCTGATCGGCGCGATCTGCTGGCTCGTCGGCTGGCGCGCGTTCCTCCTCGTCCAGGCCCCGGTCTTCATGATCGGCGGGTCGGTCGGCATCTGGCTCTTCTACGTCCAGCACCAGTTCGAGGACACCTACTGGCAGAGCGCGGACGACTGGAGCTACGCCGACGCCGCGCTGCGCGGGAGCTCCTACCTGAAGCTGCCCAAGGTGCTCCAGTGGTTCACCGGCAACATCGGCGTCCATCACGTCCACCACCTCAACGCCCGCATTCCCAACTACAACCTCCAGCGCACCCACGACGAGAACCCGATCTTCCACGACGTCCCGACGCTGACGATCGCCGACGGGCTGCGCGCCGTCCGGCTCAAGCTCTGGGACGAGGAGGGCCGGCGCCTGTTGACCTTCGCCGAGGCCCGGCGGCTGGTCACCGGGGCGGCTCGCACGGCGGCGGCGGTCGCGCCGGCGCAGCGGTCGGCCAGCCCCTCCGCCTAGCCGGCCCGGGAGGCGGCGACGCTCCGCCCGACCCGCTTCTTGGCGGTGATCGCGCCGCTCGCGGTCCTCGGGGGCGCCGTCGCCGCGTCGACCGGCAGCGGCGGCCCGGGCGACGGCGATCGGCGCCGCCAGGCGTCCGGGGTCGGCGGTCCGCAGGACCGCTGCCCCCCCGCCGCGCGGTCGCGTCGTCTTCGGACACTCGCGCGACGGGCGCCCGCTGGTCGCGCGGATCCTCGGCGACCCGGCCGCGACCCGGCGGCTGCTCGTCGTCGGGGTCATCCACGGCGACGAGCCGGCCGGGCTCGCGATCACGCGCGCCCTGCGCACGCTCCCGGCGAGCCCCGGCTCCGAGCTCGCCGTCGTCGACGCCCTGAACCCCGACGGCCTCCGGGCCGGGACGCGGCAGAACGCCGCCGGGGTCGACCTGAACCGGAACTTCCCGGTCGGATTCCGGGCCGGCGGCGCGCCGGGCGACGTGTACTACCCCGGGCCCCGGGCCCTATCCGAGCCGGAGACCCAGGCCGGCCGGCGCCTGATCCGCGACCTGCGGCCGACGGTCACCATCTGGTTCCACCAGCACCTGAACCTCGTCGACGAGTCGGGCGGCGATCCGGGCGTCGAGCGCCGCTTCGCCCGGGCCGTCGGCCTGCGCCTCGTCCGCCTGCCCACCTATCCGGGGTCGGCGACCCGCTGGGAGAACGCCCGCTTCCCGGGGACGACGGCGTTCGTCGTCGAGCTGCCCGCCGGGCGCCTCTCCCCGAGCCGAACCGCGAGCCTTCGTCCGGGCGATCCGGGCCCTCGAAGCCGGGGCGACGACGACCTCGCCGTGATCGAGGCCGACAGGCCCCACCGGCGGCGAGGGCAGGCTCAGCGCAGCGCGGTGACGATCGTCTTGATCGTGGCCGTCACGCCGTCGGCGACCTCGACCACGACCATGTAGGTGCCGACGTTCTTGATCGGCTCCTCGAGGTGGACCTTGCGCTTGTCGATCTTGAGCCCCCGGGCCTCGCGCACGGCGTCGGAGATGTCCTGGGTGGTCACCGACCCGAACAGGCGGCCGTCGTCGCCGGCCTGCTGGGCGATGGTCAGGACGGTCTTCGAGAGCAGGGCCGCGTCCTCACCGGCCCGGGCGATCGCCTCGCGCTGAGCCCGCTCGGCCGCGGCCGCCCGCTGCTTGGCCACGGCGATCGACCCGGCCGTCGCCGGCTGGGCCAGCTTGCGGGGGATCAGGAAGTTGCGCAGGTAGCCCTTGGAGACGTCGATGACCTGACCGCGCTCGCCGAGCGACTCGACGTCGGCCAGGAGGATCGCCTCGGGCATCAGCGATCGCCGCGGTCGCGGCGGCCGCCGCGCTCGGGCGTCTCGTGGGCGCCCTCGTTGACGTACGGGAGCAGGGCGAGCTCCCGAGCCCGCTTGACCGCCCGGGCGATCTGGCTCTGGTGGCGGCGGCAGGCCCCGGTGATCCGGCGCGAGCGGATCTTGCCCTTCTCGGAGATGAACTTCCGCAGCCCGACGATGTCCTTGTAGTCGACCTGCTCGATCTTCTCGCGGCAATGGTTGCACGGCTTGCGCCGACCGCTGCCGGGCCCGCCCTTCTTGTCACGCCTGCGGGCCGGCTTGGCCCGTCCACCACGCTGCTTCGCCATCTGAACCTTCGCAGTCTCTAGAACGGAATATCGTCGTCGCCCACCCCGACGCTGCTCGGAGCGGTCTGGAAGTCCCGCTCGTCGACCGGGACGTCGCTCCTGGCACCGGCTCCGACCCCGGCAGCCGCGAAGCCGTTGCTCTGAGCAGCATCGTCGCGACCGCCCAGGAATTGGACGGAATCGGCAATGATATCGACTGCCTGGCGCTTCTGCCCCTCCTGGCTCTCCCACTCCCGCCATTCGAGCCGGCCCTGGACGCCGACCGGCCGGCCCTTGCTGAGGAAACGCGCGCAGTTCTCGCCCTGGGCGCCCCAGACGGTGACGTCGAAGAAGTTGGGCTTGTCCTCCCATTCGCCGGTCGCCCCGTTCTTGCGACGGGTGTTCACGGCGACGCGCAGCTTGCACACCGACGTGCCGCTCGGCAGCGATCGCAGCTCCGGATCGGAGGTTAGGTTTCCGGTGATCACGACGACGTTGAGGTTGCTGGCGGCCACGATGCTCCTTTCGGGCCCGGCCCGGCGCACCCCCCGGCGGGGCGGGCTGGGGCGGGCGTAAAACGCTGTCTCCTGGGGTCGCCATCACTGTAGACCGGCGTCCGGTCGGTGCACGTCGATCCCCCGCGTTTTGCGAGAAACCCTCACCCCGGCCCGGCGTCCTCCATCCTGTGGACATGAACCCGATCGAGACATCCACCCACGCGCCGGCCCCGGCCGCGCCGCCCCGGCTCCCGGACGCCCTCCGGCTCGGGCCCGTCCAGCTCACCGTGACCGACCTCGACCGATCGGTCGCCTGGTACCAGCGGCGCCCTCGGGCTCCGCGTCCACCACCGGGAACCGGCGGTCGCCGGGCTCGGCGACGGTCGCGAGGCGGTCGTCGTCCTCCACGAGGACGCCCGGGCCCGGCCGGCCGGCCGCCACGCCGGCCTCTACCACTACGCGCTCCTCTACCCGACCCGCGCCGAGCTCGCCCGGGCGGTCGGGCGCCTGGCGGCGACCGAGACGCGGATCCAGGGGGCCTCAGACCACCGCACCCACGAGGCGATCTACCTGTCCGACCCCGACGGCAACGGCATCGAGCTGGCCGCCGACCGCCCGCGCGAGGCGTGGCCGGCCGACCTCGGCTACGCCGGTGGTCCGGCCCCGCTCGACTTCGAGTCGCTGCTCGCGACCGTCGACGGCGAGGCGACGCCCGCCCAGGTCGGCCCCGGCCTGCGCACCGGCCACCTCCACCTCCACGTCGGCGACATCGACCGGGCCCTCGCCTTCTACGCCGGCGTCCTCGGCTTCGAGGTCCAGGCCAACCTCGGCTCGGCGGCGTTCGTCTCCGCCGGCGGCTACCACCACCACCTCGGCTTCAACGTCTGGCGCGGCCCGGGCGTCCCGGCCCCGCCGCCCCAGACGGTGGGCCTCCGTCAGTGGACGGTCGAGCTCCCGACCGCGGCCGACCTCGCCGCGGTCGCCGACCGGGCCCGGGCGGCCGGGCTCGCCGTCGCCCCGCGCGAAGACGGCTTCGTCGTCCGCGACCCGTGGGAGGCGGCCGTGGCCTTCGTCGTCGCCGGGCCGCGCTAGCGCTGGTCGGCGGCCGGGGCGCGCGACGGCGCCGGGGCGCCGGACTCGGCGGCCGGGGGCCGCGGCGGTCCGGGCGTGCCGGGAGCGAGCTTGATGAAGCGGTGGCGGATGACCCCGTCGGTGATGCGCAGGGTGTGCCCAAGCGTGGCGAGGAGCTCCGGCCGGGTGTGGAACTGGATCAGGTGGTACTCGGCCTGGGCCTTGTGCTCGATCTCGTAGGCCAGCGGCCGGGCCCCCCACTCGTGGTGGCCGATCAGGGTCCCACCGGCCTCGATCGTCGCCTTCGTGTCGGCGACGATCTTGGCCCGCTCCTCGTCGGTCGCGGCGAGGTCGAGCAGGAGCATCAGGTCGTAGGTGGGGGCGTCGGTGGACAAGCGACGCGGGACTATAACAGCGCCGGCCCCGGGGCCCGGGCCCTCAGATGCTGTCGCACGCCTTCTTGTAGGCGATCTGGAGGAGCTCCGAGGCGAACAGGGCGCTCAGGACGGTGGCCACCCACCGGGTCGCCCGGGGAGCGACGATCAACCCGCCGGTGAAGGCCGCGGCGAACCACATGCCGAGGCAGTGCGGGCAGACGAGGAGCTCGCCGATGGCCAGCCGCAGCCCGTGCCCCCGGGCCGCCTCCTCGACCTCGCCCGGGCCCGAGTCCTCCTGGAAGCGGGTGAACGGGGCGCGCACGGCGCTCAGCGCCCGCGACTTGGTGACCAGGCGGGCCGTCGTCTGCGTGGCCACGGCGATCAGGGCGAGATCCACGGCCGCGACCCGGTCCGGCAGCTCGCGGTCCGAGCGACGAAACCAAGTGGCGAAAGCCGCTCCCAGGGAAAGGAAGCTCCCCACGAGGACGTAGTAGCCCCCGAGGGGGCGTTCCCTGTCCGGCGCGTGCCCGGCGAACGGGGGCGTCTCGGCGAGGGGGGTCGGGCTCTCGGCGACGGGCATCGCCCGACTTCTACCCGGATCGGCCGCCGGCGACTCCCCCCGGAGGACGCTCGCGGTCGAGCGCCGCCTTCGCGCGGATGTCGCCGAGCTGGTCGTCGATCCAGTCGCCCGGGTCGCGGGCGGTGACGATCGCCTTGAGGCCGGCCAGGCGCTGCTCGCGCTCCTCGCGGCCCATGGTCAGGGCGGCGTGGATCGAGTCGGCGAGCTCCTGGATGTCGAACGGGTTGACCGACAGGCTGTACTCGCCGAGCTCCTCGTGGGCCCCGGTGTTCTCCGAGAGGATCGAGACCCCGCCCTCCTCGTTGAGGAGCGGGCCCTCCTTGGCGACGAGGTTCATCCCGTCGAACATCGCGTTGACCAGGAGCACGTCGTAGTGCTTGTAGGACGCGAGCGCCTCCTCGAGGTCGTCGCGGAGCTTCAACTGGATCGGCATCCAGTCGGGCGTCCCGTGGCGGTGGTTGACCACGGCGACGACCGCCTCGATCCGCTCGAGGTACTCGGCGTACTCGGGGATGTCGGTCCGGGAGGGCATCAGCTGGGCGATGAAGGTGATCCGCTCGACGAACTCCGGGTGCTGGTCGAGGAAGAGGTCGAACGCCGTGAACCCGCGCAGGACGTTCTTCGAGAGGTCGGCCCGGTCGACCCGGAGGATCAGGTACTCGCGCCGGCGGGCGCCGAGCGTCCGCTCGAACTCGCCGACCCGGTCGCTCCGCGCCGCCGTCCGGGTGGCCGCGTGGTCGATCGGCAGGGGGTAGGCGCGGACCCAGACCTCGCGGCCCTCCCAGTCGACGACGCCGCGCTCGAAGTCGACCTCGAGATCCATCAGGTCGCGGCAGCACTGGAGGAAGTTGCGCCGGTAGGAGCGGGTGTGGAAGCCGATGATGTCGTTGGCCAGGAGGCCGGTGTAGAACGCCTCGCGCAGGCGGGTCGGGAGCACCCGCCAGGCGTCCGACTGGGTCCACGGGATGTGGACGAAGTGGTGGAGGAAGACGTCGGGCCGGGCCTCGCGGACCATCGCCGGGAGCAGGTAGAGGTGGTAGTCGTGGACCATCACGACCGGGTCCGGCGTCCCGTCGATCTCCTCGATCACCGCCCGGGCGAGATCCTCGTTGACCACGGTGTAGCCGAGCTCGAACGCGTCGATCTCGTTGCGGCGGATGTCCGGGGCGTTCGACTGGTCCCAGAGGTAGTGCTGGATGAACCAGAGCATCGGGTTGGCGACGATGTTGTAGAACCGGTCGTAGGCGTCGGGATCGGACTCGACCAGGCGCACGAGATAGGTTCCCCCGGCCGGCGAGCGGACGGTGAACGGGCGCCCGTCGTGCTCGCGCGAGACGGCGGCGTCGTGCTCGCTCATCGCCGAGGCGATCCACACGGCGTCGCGGTGGGAGGCGAGACCGGTGAGCGCGGTGACCAGGCCGCCTCCGCCCCGCTGGACGCTCCCGTCCGCCGCGAAGGTGACCGGCCCGCGGTTGGACACGAGGACGAGCCGGGACTCCGCCTCCGCGGTCATCGCCCGGCCCCCGCGCCCCGGGTCGGCGCCCGAACGATCGGCCCCGAACGACCTTTGGAGGTGAGGAGCGGCCCCGGTCGGCCGGCGGTCCGGCGGGCGGGAGCGGCGGGCGTCGGCACTCGGCCGACGATACCGGGTGCGCCGGCCCGGTTGGGGGCTCCCGGCCCGGCGCTACTCGGCCGGGAGCCGGAGGGCGAAGGTGGTCTCGCCGGGCTCGGACACGAGGTCGAGGTGGGCGCGCATCCGCTCGGAAAGCTCGCGGGCGATCGCCAGCCCGAGTCCCGATCCCTGGACGCCGTCGGAGGTGAAGAACGGGTCGAAGATCCGCTCGGCCGAGCCGGGCGGGATCCCCGGGCCCCGGTCGAGCACCGCGAGCCGGGGCCCGTCGCCGTGGCCGCCGCGGGCGACGGTGACGACGATCGCCGTCCCCGGCGGGGTGTGGAGGATCGCGTTGTCGATCAGGATCCGCAGGATCTGAGCCACCCGCTCGGGGTCGCAGGTCGCCTGGACCGGGTCGCGGGCCAGGCGCAGCTCGAGGCGGGAGTCGTGCTGGTGGAGGGCGGGGATGAACTCCGAGGTCACCGCCCGGGCGAGGACGCCGAGGTCGGTGGGCGACGGGTCGAGCTCGAGCGACCCGGCCTCGAGGCGGGAGAGGTCGAGCAGCCCGGTGGCGAGCTTGCCGAGGCGGGCCACCTGCTCGCGGACCTGCCCGACGAACTGGCGGCGGGTCTCCTCGTCGAGCTCCTCGTCCTGGATCAGCTCGAGGAACCCGCCGAGCGAGAAGATCGGCGTGCGCAGCTCGTGCGAGGCGGTGGCGATGAACCGCTTGCGGGCCGTGTCGAGCTCCTGGAGCTGCTGCTGCATCTCGTCGAGGGCGGCGGCGAGCTGGCCGAGCTCGTCGGTCGAGTCGACCTGGAAGCCGCCGCTGAAGTCGCCGCGGGCGACCCGCCGGGCGGCCCGCTCGAGGCGCTTGACCCGGAGGCTGAGCGCCCGGGCGACGAGCGTCCCGGCGAGCAGGGAGAAGCCGAGGGCGACGAGCCCGGCGATCAGCACCTTGCGGCGGATCAGGGCCACCGTGCTCTGGACGTCCCCGAGCGGGACGCTGAACACCGCGACCCGGGCGACCTTCCCGGCGAAGAGGATCGGCAGGGCGACCGCGCCGGTCCGCGAGCCCGAGAGGACGCCGTTCGCCGGCTGGCCGCGCCGGGCCGCCTGCATCGCGAGGGGCAGGCGGTCGGGCGTCCCCCGGTCGGTCTCGACGCCCGAGTCGGTGATCGGGTAGGCGAAGAGCCCGGCCGTGCCCGAGCCGATCCCGAGCAGGGTCACCCGGGCGCTCGACCGGTCCGCGGCACCGCGGACGGCCCGATCGACCCCGGCCTTGTCGATCGTCGAGCCGACCGTCCGGGCGAGGGCCGGGAGGGCGGCCGCCGCGCCGGCCTGGAGGGCGGCCAGCTTCTGGCGGCGGAGGCTCGTCTCGAGCGACGGCGTCACGTAGGCGTAGACGCCGGAGATGGCCACGAGGGTGATCCCGAAGACGAGCAGGGCGAGGCGGTTGCGCATCGACCCGCCGAGCGACGGCCGGCGGCGCGCCCCGGCGGCGAGCGCCGCCCGCCCCCAGGCGCGCCAGCCGGCCGCGGGCCGGCGCGACCGTTCGAGGTCGGCGGCCCCGGCCACGGCTAGACCTCGCCGTCGTCGCGGAACCGGTAGCCGACCCCCCGGACGGTGAAGAGGTACTCCGGCTCCTTGGGGTCGCGCTCGATCTTCTCGCGGAGGTGGCGGATGTGGACGTCGATCGTCCGGGGATCGCGGTAGTCCGAGTCGCCCCAGACCCGCTCGAGCAGGGCCTCGCGGGTGAACACCCGGCCCGGGTCGCGGAGCATCGTGGCGAGGAGCTCGAACTCGACGTAGGTCGTCTGGACCGGCTCGCCCCGGACCCGAACCGACCGCTTGGCCCCGTCGAGGGCGAGCTCCCCGGCGGCCAGCGCCTGCGTCCCGCCGTCGGAGCCGGACGGCTGGGCGCTCAGCGCGGCCCGCCGGAGCGCCGCCTTGACCCGGCTGCGGAACTCGCGCATCGAGAAGGGCTTGGTGATGTAGTCGTCGGCCCCGAGCTCGAGGCCGAGGACCTTGTCGATCTCCTCGGCCTTGGCCGTCAGCATGATGATCGGCACCGGGCTGATCGCCCGCAGCCGCCGGCAGGCCTCGAGGCCGTCGATCCGCGGCATCATCACGTCGAGCACGACGAGGTCGAACTCGCGCTCGCCGAAGCGGGCGAGCGCCTCGGCCCCGTCGGACGCGCGGACGACCTCGTAGCCGTCCTTGCGCAGCGGGTAGGAGAGCAGCGTGAGAATCGACTGCTCGTCGTCGACGAGCAGGATCCTGGGCGGACGCTCGTGCACGGAGGTGAACGGTTGCAGATCGGGCCGGCGTTGCGCCCGGCCCCGACCACTACGCTGCGGTCGTGGTCGATCTGCGCCTCTACCGCATGGCGTTCGTGCCCTTCTTCCTGGTCCTCGTCTACGTCGCCTTCTCGCTCGTCCCCCGCCCGCGGCCGTTCACCTCGACCCTCGCCCCCGACGCGTTCGACGGGGCCGCGGCGATCAACGTGCTCGACTCCCTGACCCGGGACTACCCGTCCCGGGCGCCCGGCTCGCCGGGCGACCAGCGCCTGGCCGAGCGGATGGCCAGCGCCTTCCGGGACGCCGGCTTCGCGACGACGACCCACAGCTTCGTCGGCGACACCGTGGCCGGCCGGCGGCGCCTGGTCACCGTGATCGGCCGCCGCCAGGGCAAGCCCGGGCCCGGCGATCGTGATCGTCGCCCACCGCGACAGCCGGGTCACCGGCTCGGGCGCCGAGCTCTCCGGGTCGGCCGCCCTGCTCGAGCTGGCCAGCCTCTTCTCCAACCGGGTGACCCAGCGGACGCTGACCCTCGTGTCGACGAGCGGCGGGAGCGGCGGGGACGCCGGGGCGGCCGACACCGTCGGCCAGCTGACCGACCCGGTCGACGCGGTCATCGTCCTCGGCGACCTCGCCGGGTCGCGGTCCCGACGGCCGTACGTCGTCCCCTGGTCGGACGGCGCCCGGATCGCGCCGATCCGCCTGCGCCGGACGGTCGAGACCGCGCTCCAGACCCAGTTCGGGCGGAGCCCGGGCGGGACGGCGCTGACCGACCAGCTCGCCCACCTCGCCTTCCCCCTCACGCTCGGCGAGCAGGGCCCGCTCGGGGCGGCCGGCCTCCCGGCCGTCCTCATCCAGCGCAGCGGCGAGGTCGGTCCGCGCAGCGGCGCGGGCGCGTCCGGCCCGGCCGCCCAGCAGCGCCTCCAGGACTTCGGCCGGGGCGTCCTGCGGGCGGTCAACGCCCTCGACACCGGGCCGGACGTCGGGGTTCCGACCACCGACCTCCTGCTCGGCTCGAGCGTGCTCCCGGCCCGGGGCATCCGCCTGCTCGCGGCGATGCTGATCCTCCCGGTGCTCGTCGCCGGCGTCGACATCCTCGCCCGGGCGCGGCGCCGCCGCGAGCCGGTCGGCGCCTGGTTCGGCTGGCTCGGCCTCGTCGCCCTCCCCTTCGCCCTCGCCGGCCTGTTCGCCGTGTTCCTCGGGCGCACCGGCCTCCTGGCCGCCGCCCCGACCGGGCCGGTCACCACCGCCCAGCTCCCGCGCGACGTGGCCGGGGACATCGCCCTGGTCAGCGTCGCGCTCGTCTTCGGCCTGGCCTGGATGCTCCGCCAGAGCTTGACCCGCCGCCTCGGCCTGACCGTCGGGACCGGGCCGGGGAGCTGGGACGGGGCGGCCGCCGCGCTCGTCCTCGCGGTGTGCGGCGTCGCCGTCCTGACCTGGGCCGCCAACCCCTACGCCGCCCTGCTCGCGATCCTGCCCCTCCACCTCTGGCTGCTCGCCACGACGCTCGACCCGGTCCCGCCCCGCGCCCTCGGGTTCGCCCTCGTCGCGGCGGCGACGATCCCCCTGCTCGGGCTGATCGTGTTCTACTGCGCCCGCCTCGGGCTCGGGCCGGGCGCCTTCGCCTGGACCGGTCTGCTGCTCGTCGCCGGCGGTCAGGTCGGGCTGCTCTCGCTGGTCCTCTGGAGCCTGGCCGGCGGCGCGGCGATCGCCGCGTTGATGATCGTCGACCGCCGGGCCCGCGACCGCGACCAGCGCCAGCCGCCGATCACCGTCCGGGGACCGGTCAGCTACGCCGGCCCCGGGTCGCTCGGCGGCACCGACTCGGCCCTGCGCCGATGAGGGCCACGCGCCGGCTGGCCGATTGGCCGAGTATCGCGCCGTTTCGCCCACTCCAGAGGCCAGATGGCCGATGACTGAACCGAGCATGCACGTCGCGCACCTCCGCACCCAGGTCGAGCATGGCCGCTACACGGTCGACCCGGCGGCCGTCGCCGCCGCCGTGGTCGCCAGCCGGGCGGCCCGGGTGCTGCTCGGGCTCCCCGGACTCCCCGGGCTTCCTGGGCGGCCCGGGCTCCCCGGGCGGGCGGGCGGCCTCAGCCCAGGCGATGCTCGAAGCCGGCCCCGGCGAACCGGCCCCCCGCCCCGGCCAGGCGCGCCCCCCCGCCCGCCGCGGGGGCCGGGCCGACCCGGCCGACCCAGGTGAGGGCGGGCACGGCCCGCTCGGCGGCCGCCCGGTCGGCGGGGGCCACGCAGACGCAGAGCTCGT
The DNA here is from genome assembly GCA_963817865.1 of uncultured Solirubrobacterales bacterium. Lineage (GTDB taxonomy): Bacteria > Actinomycetota > Thermoleophilia > Solirubrobacterales > Solirubrobacteraceae > Palsa-513. Next base: position 40,083 of record CAWFQO010000021.1, read on the forward strand.
AGTCCTCGCCCCCGGCGGCGGCCAGGGTCGCCGGGTCGTGGCCGAGCTCGGCGGCGACGCCGGCGACGCCGGGGGCCACGGGCAGGGCCTCGAGGTCGACGTCGAGGAGCACGCCGCTCCGCTCCCCGATCCGGGCGGCGTCGCCGGCGAGCCCGTCGGAGAGGTCGATCAGGGCGTGGGCCCCGATCCGCCCGAGCGCCCGGCCCCAGTCGAGCCGCGGGAGCGGGCGCCGGTGGCGGGCGATCAGGGCCGCGGCGTGGCGCCCGCCGGTGGCGCGCCCGTCGAGCACGGCCAGCCCGGCCGCCGCACCCCCGAGCTCCCCGGTCACGCCCGACGAGGTCGCCGACCCGGGCCCCGTCGCGGCCGACGAGCTCCTCCTCCCGGTCGGCCCAGCCGACGACGGTGACCGAGACGGTCGGCGTCGGCGAGCCGACGACGTCGCCCCCGGCGATCGTCGTGCCCGTCGCCGCGGCGAGCTCCTCGGCCCCCCGCATCAGCCCGAGCGCCCCGGCGGCGTCGAGGCCCCCGCCGACGGCGAGCGAGAAGTACGCCTCGCCGGGCCGGGCGCCCATCGCCGCCAGATCGGAGAGGGCGGCGGCCAGCGCCTTGTGGCCGACATCGGCCGGGCTGCTCCAGGCGAGGCGGAAGTGGACCCCCTCGACCATCGTGTCGACCGACACGACGGCGAAGGCCCCGGCCCGGACGACGGCGGCGTCGTCGCCGATCCAGCGCCGGGTCCGCCCGCCGCGGGGGGCGAGCGCCCCGGTGATCGCCTCGATCAGCGCGTGCTCGCCGCCGGCGCCCGGAGCCGCAGGCACGGTCGGGGCCGGCCGCCGCGGCTCAGCGGTGGCGGTAGACGATCCGGGCGCGGTCGAGGTCGTAGGGCGAGAGCTCGCAGCGGACGCGGTCACCGGGGAGGATCCGGATCCGGAAGCGGCGCATCTTGCCGGCGACGTGCCCGAGCACGACATGGTCGTTGTCGAGCTTGACGCGGAACATCGCGTTGGGCAGCGCCTCGATGACCTCGCCCTCGAACTCGACCTTGTCTTCCTTCGCCACGGTGGGGATCCTCGCCGGCCCCTCGCGGGGCACCGGTTCGCGGGCGCCGCCGCGGGCGCCCTGTGGCTGCCCACGGTAGCAAGCCGGCGGGGATCGGCCCGGGACGCGGGCGGCGCGCCTCCGCCCGGCGAGACTAGTGGACGGGCGCGACCACGCCGCCGCCGACGGCGCCGCCGCCCCCGCCGGTCCCCGACGGCGGGGTCACCGTCTGCCCGGGCGGGATGATCAGCTTCGGCGTGTTCGTCACGGGCGGGCTCACCGTGCCCGGGGCGGGGCTGCCGCCCGGGTTGGGCTGGGCCGGGGTGGTCGTCTGGGTCGGGGTCGGCTGGGACTGGAAGCCGGTCGACCCGCCGCCCCCGCCGCCGCCGCCGCCCGAGCCCGCGAGGTAGCGGCCGGTGAACGGCTTGAAGACGAGCGTGGTGGTCGGCTTGGAGAAGTCGGTGCAGTCGCCCTTCATCGCGACCTGCATGTAGGCGTGCCAGATCTGGGCCGGGAAGGTCCCCCCGGCCACGGCGATCCCGTGGACGCTGGTCATCGGGATCTTGCCCTTCGGATAGCCGACCCAGACGACGCTCGACATGTGCGGGGTGAAGCCGTCGAACCAGGCGTCGGTGAAGTTGTCGGTCGTGCCCGTCTTCCCGGCCGCCGGGCAGCCGTAGTTGGCGGCGGTCCCGGTGCCGGAGAGGATGTTCTGGTGGAGGATGGCGGTGGCCGCGGCGGTGACCCCGTCGGAGAAGGCCTGGACCCGCTGGGGGGCCGAGAGGTCGTCGACGTGTCCGTCGGGGAAGGCGACCTTGGTCACCGAGATCGGCTTGTTGCGGTAGCCGCCGGAGGCGATCGTCGCGTAGGCGTCGGCCATCTCGAGCGGCGAGACGCCGACCTTCAGGCCGCCGAGCCCCTCGGCGGGGAGTCCTTCGAGCGGGGAGACGACGCCCATGTCGATCGCCGTCTGGCGGACGTTGCGCGGACCGAGGTCGAGGTCGAACTGCTGGTAGATCGTGTTGTCGGACTGGAGCGTCGCCTGGACGATGCTCTCGGTCCCGGCGTAGGTGTTCGAGTAGGTCTGGACCTTGATCGGACCCCAGATCGGGTCGGAGAAGTCGAGCGGCATCGAGGTGTAGTAGGTCGAGTTCGGGTCGACCCCGCGGCGCAGGCCGGTCATCAGGACGACGGTCTTGAACGTCGAGCCGGGCTGGCGGTGGCCCTGGGTGGCGAGGTTGAACTGCGACTGGTTGTACTGCTCGGACTGGGCCATGGCCTTGATGTACCCGGTGCGCGGGTCGATCGAGACGATCGCCGACGCCGGGTCGCCCGGCTGGCCGAGGACGTTCTGGATCGCCGCCCGGGCGGCGGTCTGGAGCTTGGGGTCGATCGTCGTGTAGATCTTCAGGCCGCCCTGGAGGACGGTGTTGGCGCCGTAGCGGTTGATCAGCTCCTGCTTGACGTAGTCGAAGAAGAACTGCTCGCGGTGGGTGGTGTAGAAGGTGCCGTGCTGGACGCCGAGCGGGGCGTTCTCGGCGTCGATCGCCTGGACGCCGGTGATGTAGTTGAGCTGGGACATCTTGTCGAGGACCTCGTTGCGCCGCTTCAGGGCGGCGGCCGGGTCGTTGAACGGGTTGTAGTCACTCGGGGCCTGGGGGAGGCCGGCGAGGGTCGCCGCCTCGGGCAGGTCCAGCTGGCCGGCCGTCTTGTTGAAGAAGATCCGGGCGGCCGCCTGCACGCCGAGGGCGTTCTGGCCGCCGACCGTCCCGTAGGGGACGGTGTTGAGGTAGTCGGTGAGGATCCAGTCCTTCGGGTGGGCCTTCTCGAGCTGCTCGGCGAGGACCGCCTCGCGGATCTTGAACTTGAGCGACCGCTGGTCGGCGCTGATGTAGAGGTTGTGGACGAGCTGCATGGTCAGGGTCGAGCCGCCCTGGAGCGGCTTGCCGGCGCTGACGTCGGTCGCCGCGGCCCGGATGATCGCCTGGAGGTCGACGCCGTGGTGCTGGTAGAAGCGCTGGTCCTCGATCGCGACGGTCGCCTGCTTGAGGATCACCGGGATCTGGGACGAGGGGATCGGCGAGCGGAGCTTGTCGGAGACGATCACCCCGAGCGGCGAGCCGTCGGCGGCGTAGACCGTCGAGTTGGCGCCGTTGTCGACCGACTTGAGCGTCGAGAGCGCGGGAACGCTGTTGGCCACCGAGACGACGTAGCCGACGACGATCCCGAGGGCGACGACGACCGACCCGAAGAGCATCCCGAGCCCGATCAGGACCAGGCGGGCCGGGTCGCTGCTGTGGCGCCGTCGGCGGCGCTGTCGGTCACGTGCGGTCATGGCAGGGAGCCGGCGCCGACCGGGGAGGGCGCCCGACGGGAAGCCTCGGCAATTCTGGCACATGGCCTGATTCGTGCGCGGCGGGCGGACCCCTCCTCTCCCGGCGGCGCCGACCGGCGAGTCGGCGGGCGCCGGGTGCGATCATCGCTCGGCACCGATGGAAGCCCACCCCCGCGATCTGGTGCCCCGACGACCGGCGCGGGCGACGGCGACGGCGACGCCCACCGCGACCGCGACGGCGACGCCGACCCGGACCGGCCGGCTGCGCCCGCGGCTGCCCCGGGAGCCGGCCGCCCGGGCGGCGGCGATCGGGCTGGCGCTGACCCTGGGGGTCGTCCTCACCGGCGGTCTCGGCGCCTACCTGACCTTCGGCCCGGTGCCCCACGGGGGCTTCGACCCGGCCGGCCTCGTCGACCACCTGGGCGCCGGGCGGGATGCCCTGGTCGCGCCCTTCGCCCGCTGGGACTCGGTCTGGTACCTGGCCATCGCCCGCGACGGCTACACCGGCGGGGGCGCCGGGACCGCCTTCTTCCCGCTCTATCCGCTGCTCGTCGCCCTGGTCGCCCAGCTCGGCCCCGGCGTCCTCGGCGCCGGCGTCCTCGTCTCGGTCGCCTGCCTCTTCATCGCCCTGCGGCTCCTCTGGCAGCTGACCGAGCTCGAGCTCGGCGGCGCCCATCCGCAGGCGGCGCGCCTGGCCGTCCTGGCCACGGCACTCGGGCCGATGGCCTTCTTCCTGACGGCGATCTACAGCGAGTCCCTCTTCCTCGCCCTCTCGGTCGGGGCCTTCCTCGCCGCCCGCCAGGGGCGCTGGGCGCAGGCGGCCGGGCTCGGGGCGCTCGGGGCGGCGACCCGGTCGCAGGGGATCCTGCTGATGGGCGCGCTCGCCCTCCTCTACGTCGAGCAGCGGCGGGGGGCGCCGCTCCGGGCCGGGGCGAGCGGTCTCCGCCCCCGGCCGCGCCGGCGCGACGGGCTCTGGCTCCTCGTCGTCCCCCTCGGCCTCGGGGCCTACCTCGGCTGGCTCGGGCTGGCCGGCCTGGACCCGCTCGCGCCGTTCGCCGCCCAGCAGGCGTGGTTTCGCCACTTCGCCGGGCCGCTCGGCGGGGTCGGCCAGGCGGCGGCGGCGGCCGTCGACGGCGCCCGCCAGCTCGCCTCCGGCCAGACGCGGACGGTCTACTTCCGGGCGGCCGGGGGCGACCCGATGGTCGCGGCCTGGCACAACCTGATGCTCTTCGGCTTCCTCCTCGCCGCCGTCCCGGCGCTGGTCGGGGCGCTGCGGCGGCTCCCGCTCGCCTACGGGGCCTACGCCCTGGCGGCGGTCGTCCTGGCCGTCTCCTACCCGGCCGGCCCGGAGCCGCTGATGTCGCTCCCGCGCTTCCTCGTCGTCCTCTTCCCCCTCCAGATGGCGATCGGCCTGTGGCTGGCCGGCCACGAGCGCCTGCGCCGGCCGGCGCTCGGGGCGAGCGCGGCGCTGCTCGGGTCCTTCTCCGGCCTGTTCGCGACCTGGCACTGGATCGCGTGAGGGCGCTCCTGCTCGACGCGCTCGGCACGCTCGTGGGCATCGAGCCGCCGTGGACGCCGTTGACCGGGCTCCTGGCCGAGCGCCACGGGGTGGTCGTGGGCGAGGCCGCGGTCCGCCGGGCACTCGGGGCCGAGATGGCCTACTACCGATCCCACTGCCTCGAGGCGGGCGACGCGGCCGGGCTCGCCCGCCTGCGCGACGAGTGCGCCGGCGTGCTCGCCCGGGAGCTCGGACCGGCGGCGGCCGGCCTCGACCGGGCCGAGCTGACCGGCGCCCTGCTCGACGCGCTCCGCTTCGCCGCCTACCCGGACGCCGGGCCGGCGCTGCGCCGGCTGCGGGCGCGGGGGATCCGCCTGGTCGTGGTCAGCAACTGGGACATCTCGCTCCACGCGGCGCTCGCCGACGCGGGGATCGCCCGGCTCCTCGACGGGGTCGTCGCCTCGGCCGAGGTCGGCGCGGCCAAGCCCGACGGCGCGATCTTCGCGGCCGGCCTCGCCCTGGCCGAGGCGAGCGCCGAGGAGGCGGTCCACGTCGGCGACAGCTACGCCGAGGACGTGGTCGGGGCGCGGGCGGCGGGGATCGAGCCGGTGCTCCTCGTGCGGAGCGACGCCGCCGGCCTGCTCGCCCCGGGCGGGGGCGGCGGCGACGATCGGGTGCGGAGGATCGCGACGCTCGCCGCCCTGGCCGATGGGCCCTAACCTCCGGGAGATGGCCACCTTCCCGAGCGTCAGCCCGCCCCGCGCGTGGCCGGCCGTGCTCGCGCCGCTGGCGCTGATCGCCGGGTTCGGCGGGGCGGTGGTCGGCGGCCTCGTGGTCGGCGTGGTCGGGGCGATCGCCGGGGCGAGCTTCACCCATCCGCCGGCGGCGGTGACCCTGATCTCGACGATGGTCCAGGACGTGGCCCTCGTCCTGAGCGCGCTGTTCTTCGCCGCGCAGGTCGCCCGTCCGACGCCCGGGCAGTTCGGCCTGCGCCCGACCCGGATCAAGCAGGCGGCGGTGGCCCTGGCCGTCGGCTACGGCTCGTTCATCGCCTTCTCGGCCGCCTGGGTGGCCGCGCTCGACGTCAAGGACAAGTCGAAGCTGGTCGACCAGCTCGGGGCCAACGACAGCGCCGCGGCGCTGATCGCCGTGATTCTCCTGACCTGCGTGATCGCCCCGATCTGCGAGGAGTTCTTCTTCCGGGGCTTCTTCTTCACGGCCGTGCGCACCCGCGTCGGGGTCTGGCCGGCGGCGGTGATCACGGGGATCGTCTTCGGGGCGATCCACCTCGGGTCGGAGCCGGTCGGCTACCTCGTGCCGCTCGCCTTCTTCGGCTTCGTGCTCTGTGTCGTCTACTGGAAGACGGGGTCGCTCTACCCGTGCATCGCCCTCCATGCGCTCAACAACTCGATCGCCTTCGGGGCGACCGAGCACTGGCACTGGGAGATCCCGCTCCTCGTCGGGGCGTCGCTGGCCGCGATCGCGGTCGTCCTGGCCTCCGTTGCGCGGTTGGCCCCGGCGCAATAGGCTCAGCGCCCGTGCGCCGCCTCCTGGCCCTGACCCTCGCCGCCGCGGCCGCGTCGCCGGCCCTGGCAGCGGCCCAGGTCCCGACCTGCGTCACCCCGTGCCCGCCGCCGGCGCCGATCGCCATCTCGACGACGCTCGAGAACGCGGCCGGCCTGCCGGTCCCGGCGGTGATCGCCGGCGGAAGCCTGCGCGTGGTCGGGACGGTGCGCCCGTTCGTGGCCGGCGAGTCGATCTTCGTGCGGACCTTCCGCCACGGGACGGAGCTCGAGGCCCGGAGCGTGGAGGTTCGGAGCGGTGGTCACGGGACCGGGCACTTCGCGACGCTGATCGGGGTCGGGGGTCGGCCGGCGACGATCAGCGTGCGCGTCTCCCACCCGGCGAGCCCGCTCCAGGCCGGGCTCGACGCGCCGTCGCGGAGCCTGAACGTGGTGCGGGCGACGGTCGGCCCGGGCGAGCGCGACGCCTCGGTGCGCCTGCTCCAGGCGGAGCTGGCCGGCAACCACTACGCCGTCCCGCGGTCGGGGGTCTTCGACGACGGGACGGCCCGGGCGGTGATCGCCCTGCGCAAGCTGACCGGCCTCGTGCGCACGGCGCAGGCCAACCGCGTCGTCTTCGAGCGCCTGGCCAGCGGCGCCGGGGCCTTCCGGGTCCGCTATCCGCACCAGGGAGCGCACTTCGAGGGCGACCTGACCCATCAGGTGCTGGCCGAGGTGCTGCCCGGGGGGCGGGTGCGCCAGATCTTCGAGATGAGCTCAGGCAAGCCGTCGACCCCGACGGTGATCGGGAACTTCGCGATCTACCTGAAGACGATCGGCGTCAACGAGAAGGGCATGGTCGACTCGAACTACTTCGTCGGCGGCTACGCGATCCACGGCTACCCCGACGTGCCGATCTACCCGGCCTCGCACGGCTGCCTGCGCATCCCGATCCCCGACGCGGCCGCGGTCTTCCAGTGGGCGCGGTTCGGCTACCCGGTCGACGTCTACTACCGCAGCGGCGGCGGCAGCCACCGGGTGCTCGGCAACGCCGGCCCCTAGAGGTGCGGCTGGGCCCCGGCGGCGTGGACGCGCCGTCGCCGGGCGAGGTCGGTCGACCGGGCGAGCATGCCCAGGATGAAGCCGTAGAGGACGAGGCCGCCGGCCAGCTCGACGGTGCGGGCGCCCCACGAGTTCGCGGCCCCCGAGGCGAGCGGACGGACGGGGGTGAGCAGCGCGCGATCGAGCTCGTCGATCGTGGCCCGGACACCCGTCTCGGCCCCGCCGCCGCGGAGCGCCTGGCCGATCGTCTGCCCGCTGGCGTCGGTCTGGGCCGCCGACGTGGCTCCCCGCCTCGACCTGCGCCTGCTGGGAGGCCCCGCCGGCCTGGTCGATGGCGAACAGCGAGAAGCTCGTGAGGATCACGAGGCAGGCGAGGACGGCGGCCGAGCGCAGGAGGGTGGCGATCATCTCTACTCGAGGCAACGGCAGCGCCGGGCGGCGGGTGCAGCCGGGTCGGCGGATGTACGAACGGCTAGGATCGCCGGCCGATGAGCGCCCGCGACCGACTGATCGGCGAACTGCGCGAGCACGCGCTCGTCGTCGGGCCGGTGGTCCTGACCAGCGGGCGGACGGCCTCCTACTACGTGGACGCCAAGCGGGCCATCCTCCGGCCGCCCGGCTTCATCGCCCTCGGCGAGCTCGTCGCCGCGCGGGCGGCCGCGATGGGGCGCGACCGCGGTCGGCGGCCTGACCATGGGCGCCGACCCCGTCGCCTGCGCGGCGCTCGCGGCCGGGGCCCCGTGCACGGCCTTCTTCATTCGCAAGGAGACCAAGGCCCACGGCCTCCAGCGCCGGATCGAGGGGCCGCCGCTTTCGGCCGCCGACCGCTGCCTGGTCGTCGAGGACGTCGTGACGACCGGCGGCTCGACGCTCGCGGCGATCGCCGCGCTCCGCGAGGCCGGCCACGAGATCTGCGGGGTGGTCAGCGTGCTCGACCGGCTCGCCGGCGGGGGGGCGGCGATCGCGGCGGCGGCGCGGGCGCCGTACGTCGCGCTGACCACGATCGACGACGTCTACCCCGAGCGGGGAGAGTAGCGCCCCCGCCAGGAATCGAACCTGGATCTGCCGCTTAGGAGGCGGCCGTCTTATCCGTTGGACTACGAGGGCAGCCGGGTCATTCTTACCGACGCTTGACTCTCCAGTCGGTGGAGGCCCGATGATCGGACCATGACCGCTTCGGAGCCCCCGTGGACCATCGGCGAGCTCGCTCGGCTGAGCGGCCTCCCGGTGCGGACGATCCGCTTCTACTCGGACGGCGGCCTCGTGCCGCCGTCCGGGCGGACCGGCGCCGGCTACCGCCTCTACGACGAGACGGCGCGCGCCCGCCTCGAGCTGGTGCGCACCCTGCGCGAGCTCGACATCGACCTGGCCACGACGCGCCGGGTCCTGGCCCGGGAGCTGACGCTGGCCGAGGTGGCGGCGGCTCACGCGGCCGCGCTCGAGGCCCAGATCCGGGTGCTCCGGCTGCGCCGGAGCGTGCTCGGCGCGGTCGCCCGGCGCCAATCCGACCCAGAGGAGATGAAGCTCATGCACAGGCTCGCCCGACTCTCGACCGAGGAGCGCCGGCGAATCGTCGACGACTTCCTCGATCACGCGTTCGACGGCCTCGACGTCGACCCGGGAATCGTCGCCCGAATGCGCGCTACCCGCCCGGACCTGCCCGAGGACGCGACGCCGGCCCAGCTCGACGCGTGGATCGAGCTGGCCGAGCTCGTCGGCGACGAGGACTTCCGCCGGCGCGTGCGCCGGATGGCCGAGCAGGGCGCGGCCGGCGGCGAGCGGACCCCGACCGACCCGGCGGCCGCCCAGGCGGTCAACGCGGTCGTGGTCGAGCGGGCGGGCGGGGCGCTCGCCGCCGGCCTCGATCCGTCCTCTGCGGCCGCGGCGCCCGTCCTCGACGACCTGCTCGCCGTGCTCGCCGGCGCCTACGGCCGGGAGAACGACCCGGCCTTCCGCGACTGGCTCGCCCAGACGATCGACGACTTCGCCGACGCGCGGGTCGAGCGCTACTGGCAGCTCCTCGGGACGATCAACGGCTGGCCGTCGCGCCCGAGCGGCGCCCCCGCCTGGGGCTGGCTCCTCGCCGGCCTCCGGGCCGCCGCCCGGTAGGAGAGGCCGGCGTGCTTCGGGCGGTGCCCCTTTTCAAAACCAGCCGTCTAGGCGAGATGGCGGCCGGCGAGGGCCGCGTGGGCGAGGATCCGCTCGGCGAACGCCGGGAAGTCGGCGGTGGCCAGCTGCTGGGGCCCGTCGCAGTGGGCGTGGGTCGGGTCGTCGTGGACCTCGACGAGGACCCCGTCGGCGCCGACGGCGGCCGCGGCGGCGGCCAGCGGGCCGACCAGCCGCCGGTCGCCGGAGGCGTGGGAGGGGTCGACGATCACCGGGAGGTGGGTCCGCTGGCGCAGCGAGGGGATCGCCGACAGGTCGAGGGTGAAGCGGGTGGCCGTCTCGAAGGTGCGGATCCCCCGCTCGCAGAGGATCACCTGGTCGGTTCCCTGGAGGAGGTAGTCGGCGGCCTGGAGGAGCTCGTCGATCGTCGCCGAGAGGCCGCGCTTGAGGACGACGGGCATGCCCATCTGGCCGATCTCGCGCAGGAGAGTGTAGTTCTGCATGTTGCGGGCGCCGATCTGGATCACGTCGACGTGCTCGCGGAAGAGGTCGGCCTGGGTGATGTCGAGGAGCTCGGAGACGATCGGCAGCCCGGTCAGGGCCCGCGCCTCGGAGAGGATGTCGAGCGCCTCGCGCCCGAGCCCCTGAAAGGCGAACGGCGAGGTCCGCGGCTTGAACGCCCCGCCGCGGAGCATCGACGCCCCGGCGGCGGCGACGCTCCGGGCGATGGCGAAGGTCTGCTCGCTCGACTCGACCGTGCACGGGCCGGCGATCATGCAGAAGGTGGTCGGCCCGATCCTGCGCCCGGCGATCTCGATCGTCGTCGGCTCGTGCATCGTCGCCTCGATCGAGGACAGCTTGTAGGGCCGGCTGATCCGCACGACCCGCTCGACCCCGGGCAGCTCGGCCAGCTCGGCGTCGAGCTCGTCGCGCCCGGCCGTGTCGCCGAGGGCGGCGACGATCGTCTGGTTGACGCCGACCGTCGTCTGGGCGACGAGGCCGAGCTCGGAGATCCGCTCGGCCACCGCCGCGATGAGGGCGGGCCGAGCCCCGGGTTCCATGATCACGACCACGGCCGAACCGTACCGCCTGCCGGCCGGGGTCAGGCGGCGGCCGGGCGCTGGGCGACGAGGCTGGCGAGCCCGCGCGGCCGCCCCGCGCGGACGGCGACGCCCTCGCGGTAGTGGCGGACGAGGAGCGTCGGGAAGGCGCGGAGGAGCTCGTTGGGCGCGAGCAGGAAGCGCGGATCGAACTGGTTGCGAAGCTCGGTGACGTGGGCCTCGGAGAACGTCTCGAAGAAGATCAGGCCCCCCGGGCGCAGGGCGGCGGCGAGCGGGCCGAAGAGGTCGCGCTGGAGGTAGTTGAGGTTCACGATCGCGTCGTAGCCGGCGCTCGGCGGCTGCCAGGCCTCGAGGTCGGCGACCCGGGCCCGGACGTCGAGGTTGCCGGCCCGGGCGGCGGCGCGGAGGGCCTCGACGGCGACGTCGGAGACGTCGAGGGCCTCGACCGAGAACCCGTGCTCGGCCAGGTAGCGGGCGTTGCGCCCGTCGCCGCAGGCCAGATCGAGGGCGTGTCCGCCGCCGGGGAGGAGGGCGCGATTCTCGACCAGCCACGGCGCCGGCGTCGGGGGGAAGGGCGTGAATCCGGGCGCCGCGTAGCGGCGGTTCCACTTCTCCCGCGCCGGCAGGTCGTCCACCGACCGAAGGCTAGGCGCTCGAATAGAGTGGGCAGGCGATGGCGCTGCGCGGCGATCGCCCGAGGGCCCGGCACTTCGCCCTCGACGGGAGGGTGGCGCTCGTGACCGGGGCGATGCGGGGGATCGGGTTCGAGACGGCCAGGGCCCTCCATGCGCGGGGTGCCGCGGTCGCGCTGAGCGACATCGACGCCGCCGGGGTGGCGGCCGCGACCGGGCGCATCGGCGGCGACCGGGTGATCGCCCTCACCGCCGACGTCCGCGACGAGGGCGCCGTCCGGGCGGCCGTCGCCGCCACCGTCGAGCGCTTCGGCCGCCTCGATCTGGCCGTGGCCAACGCCGGCATCGCCCCGCCGCCGCGGACGATGCTGCGGATGTCCGCCGAGACCTTCGACGGGGTCCTCGACGTGAACCTCCACGGCGTCGTCCACACCGTCCGCGCCGCGCTCCCGGAGATCGTCGCCCGCCGGGGCCATCTCGTTCTCGTCTCCTCGGTCTACGCCTTCACCAACGGGATGCTCCAGTCGCCCTACGCGGTCGCCAAGGCCGGCGTCGAGCAGCTCGGGCGGGCACTGCGCGTCGAGCTCCACCCCCACGGGGCGAGCGCCACCGTGGCCTACTTCGGCTTCGTCGACACGCAGATGGTCGCCGACGCCTACGCCGACCCGATCGTCCAGCGCCTCGACCGGACGATCCCGGCCCCGCTGCGCCGGCGGGTTCCCCCGGCGGCGGCGGCCGCGGCGATCGTCGCCGGGATCGAGCGCCGCGCCGCGCACGTGATCCTCCCGCGCCGGTGGGAGATCCTGCGCCGGGTGCGCGGGCTGAGCGGGCCGGCGGGGGACGAGCTCTACCGGCGCCACCCGGTGATCCAGAGCACCCTCCGGGCGGCCGACGCCGACTGACGGCACCTAGGGTCGGACGAACGTCTCGGGATCGGGCCCGGTCCGCTCGCCGGCGTCGAGCGCCTCGACCGCCGCCATCTCGGCTGGGCTCAGGTGGAAGTCGAGGACGTCGAAGTTCTCGGTGATCCGCTCCGGGGTGACCGACTTCGGGATCACGACGTTGCCGAGCTGGAGATGCCAGCGGATCACCACCTGGGCCGGCGTCTTCGCGTGGGCGGCGGCGATCTCGGCGATCGCCGGGTCGTCGAGCACGGCGCCCTGGGCGAGCGGGCTCCACGCCTCGGTGACGATCCCGAGCTCGGCGTGCTCGCGGCGCAGGCCGGCCTGCTGGAAGCGGGGGTGGAGCTCGACCTGGTTGACCGCCGGGGTGACGCCGGTCTCCTCGATCAGCCGGGCCAGGTGCGGCGGGTTGAAGTTGGAGACCCCGATCGCCCGGACCCGGCCCTCGGCCTGGAGCTCGATGAACGCCTTCCAGGTCTCGACGTAGCGGTCGCGGGCGGGCACCGGCCAGTGGATCAGGTAGAGGTCGACGTAGTCGAAGCCGAGGCGCTCGAGGCTCGCCTGGAACGCCCGCCGGGCCTGCTGGTGGCCGTGGTCGTCGTTGGGGCACTTGGTGGTGACGAAGACCTCGCCGCGGTCGAGCCCGGAGGCCCGGATCGCCTGCCCGACCTCCGCCTCGTTGCCGTAGGCGGCGGCCGTGTCGAGGTGGCGGTAGCCGGCCAGGAGAGCCCGCGTCGCGACCTCGGCCGTGTCGGCGGGCGGGACCTGGAAGACGCCGAAGCCGAGCTGCGGAATCTCGACGCCGCCGCTCAGCCCGACCGGGGGAACCGATGTTCGAGAAGTGCTCATGCTCGAGGAGGTGCCCAGTCCGGGGTGCTCCAAACCCTGCCGTCGACACGTACTACTCTTACGACGTAAGAGGGAGTCAAGGGACAGGCTGAGGATGATCATTGAGGCGGCGTTACCGGACGAGGCGCTGATGCTGCGTGTGCAGCGCAACGATGCGCGGGCGTTCGAGATGCTCTACGACCGCCACCGGACCGCCGTGTACTGGCTGGCCGTGCGGATCCTCGACGACCGGGGGCTGGCGGCCGACGCGACCCAGGAGGCGTTCATCAGCCTCTGGCGCAACCGCGACCTCTACCGCCCGGGCCGGGGCCGGGTGAAGTGGTGGCTCCTGCGCATCGTGCGCAACGGGGCGATCGACCTCCAGCGGCGCAACCGCGATGTCGTGCTCCGCGGGGAGGCGGCGTTCGAGCTGACCGTGGCGCCCGACTCGACCGAGGAGGAGGTGCTCGCCCGGGACGAGCAGCGCGAGCTGGCCGCCCTCCTCGACGGCCTCCCGACCGAGCAGCGCGAGGTGATCGAGCTCGCCTACTTCGCCGGGCTCACCCACGCCGAGATGACCCAGCGGCTCGGCCTCCCGCTCGGGACGATCAAGGGTCGGATCCGGCTGGCGCTCGACAAGCTCCGCCTCGCCCTCCCGGACGACCGGACGCAGACCGCCGGCGGCTAGAGGTTGGCGCGAGCTCGGCTCGCCTGGGCGGCGATCCTGGTGGCCGCCGCCGTCGCGTTCCCGGCCGCCGCGGCGACCGGGAACGGGCTGGTCGTGCCCCGCTGGGAGCGGGTCGGCGGGCGCACCTACCGGGAGTGGGAGGTCGCCGCCTGGCGCTGGCAGCTCTCCCGGCTGATCATCTCCCCGGGGACCCGCGACCCGGCCCTCTGCGTCCGGGCCGACCAGCACGCGCCGGTGTGGTTCCTCAACGCCGACTTCGACCGGCGCACGTCGGTGCTCGGCGCCTGCGTGGTGCCCGCCCACAGCTACATCTTCGTGCCCAGCCCGAGCATCGACTGCTCGACGGTGCAGCCGCGCCCGCTGCGCGCGCAGGGCGACGCGGCCCTGCGCCGCTGCGCCCGCCGGGCGTGGCAGGCCGCCGGGCCGAGGCACGCCGTCCTGCTCGACGGCCATCCCCTCGCCCGGCCGGGCTTCGTCGTGGCGACCCCGGCCTTCGCCTTCACGATGCCCGCCCGGGACAACTACCTCAGCGTGCCCGGGGCGACGGCCGGGCGGGCCGCCGCCTACGGGTTCGCCGACATGCTGCGTCCCCTGAGCCCCGGCGCGCACACCCTGGTACGGGTCACCGCCTTCGCCGGGAGCGCGCCCGTTCGCACCACCTGGCTGCTCGCCGTGCGCTAGCTAAGCTAGGCGTCGGGCCGCTCGGGGAACGGCGGGGCGAGGACGCGCGAGGCGAGGAAGTGCCAGATGTTCTTGACCCCGGAGATCGTGCTCCGGTGGCCGGCGCTGATCTCGAGGCCGGCCGCGTTCGGCAGGCCGTGCCCGCTGCCGTAGATGCGCAGGTGCTCGACGAGCACGCCCGCGGCGCAGCCCGACCACCGGTAGAGCACGGTGTGGACGGCGACGGTCCGCTTCGTCGGCGTCGGGGCGCACCGGTCGCGGGCCGCCCAGCCGGCCATGTACGGGAGCACGGCGCCGAGGTTCCCCGGCCCCGCGCCGCTGTAGGGGACGGTCGAGTCCGAGGTCCCGTGGATCTCCAGGATCGAGACCGGGCGGTCGGGGTGGCACGGGGGGAGGGCGCGATAGCCGCCGGAGACGAGGACGAGGCCGGCGGTGCGCTCGCTGAGCTCACAGCCGACCCGGGCCGCCATGCCGGCGCCGATCGAGACCCCGGTCGCGTAGACCCGCCGGTGGTCGATGCAGGCGATCGCCTCGACGCGGTCGAGGAGGTCGGAGACGAAGTCGACGTCGCGCGGCTTGGCCGCCGTGATCGCCCACTGGTGGCCGAGGGCCGACGGGTAGAGCACGGCGAAGCCGAACTGGTCGCCCTCGGCCGAGAGGCCGCTGTCGATCGCGAACTGGGGGCCGTTGCTCCCGGCGCCGTGAAAGGCGACGACGAGCGGGACCGTCCGGCCCGCGGGGATCTGCGGCGGGAGGTGGAGCTGGGCGGTGCGCGGGAGGGAGGAGCTCGTCAGGGAGATCGAGGTGTCGCCGGCCACCGGGGCGGCGGCACACGGATTGCCGGCCGGCGCCGGCGCCGGGGGCACGGCCGGGGCCGGGGCCCCGGTGATGGCGCCGAGGAGGGTGGGGAGCAGGCCGGTCGGGGGCGAGGCGGCTTGCGCTCCGCCGGCGGCGAGCAGGGCGACCGCGGAGGTCAGGACCAGGGCCCGCGCGAGCGGCGATGGGCGGCGGGCGATTCCCATGGGTCGCCATTCAACAACACAGGCCGGCGACCTGCGTCGGGTCTCAGGCCGACGTGTCCAGCTGGAGTTGATGGGGCGAGGGCTCGAGGCGTCCGGCCACCGGGCGGGGACGCCCGCGCTTGGCCCAGTGGGCGACCACCTGCCGCGAGCGGCAGGAGTAGCGGTTGACCCCGCGGTCGATCGGGCGCAGGGCCAGGCCGTCTGGGGCCGGGCCGGTCACGATCGCGAAGAATCGCCGGCCGTGGACATCCACGTGCACGATGTCGCCGGCCTCGATTCCCTCTAGCTTCACAGGCTTCTTCCCCGGGGTCGAGGCTTCGCACCCGCAGCCGCGCCACCGGTCAGTCGAGGAAGGTGGCGAAGGCGGCCGCGCCGGCCCGCTCCGGCGCCTCGCGCTCCTGACGGGGCGGGCCGAGGTGGATCAGCCCGAGCGGAAGTTCGTCCGCGCCGATCCCGAGCGCCGCCCGCCCGGCCCCGGTGCGCAGGACGGCCGGAGTGCGCCAGTAGCCGGCGAGTCCCCGGGCGTGCGCGGCGAGCAGGACGATGTAGACGGCGCAGGCCCCGGCGCAGACGTCCTCGAGGCGCTGGTCGTCCGCGCCGGTCTGGGTCACGCTCGCCACGACGAGGGTCGGGGCCCGGTCGAGCTTGGTCGCGTCGGGCATCCCGGCGGCGTCCTTGAGCGCGGCCAGCGCCCGGGGCCCCAGCACGCGAAAGCGCCAGGGCTCGGTCAGGTGATGGTTCGGCGCCCAGCGCGCGAGCTCGAAGAGCGCCTCGAGCGTCGCCCGGTCGACCGGCTCGGCGCCGAAGGCCTTGTGGGTGCGGCGGCCGCGGATCGCCGCGTCGATCGGGTCGCCGGCGACCACTATTCGTAGAGCGACTCGCGGGCGAGCTCTTCGCCGTCCGCCGAGTAGAGGCGCACCTCGAGCAGGTCCCCGCCGAAGTCGTCGGGCGCGAGCAGGGTGAAGCGGTCGCCGTCGAGGCGGCACTGGTCGACCGCGACCCCGCCGAGGAGGGCGGTGACCAGGTTGCCCCCCGGGATCAGCGAGCGGCCCCAGACCAGCGTCATCGCGGCCACGCGGTCGCCGTGGCCGCGCCAGCTCCCGACCACCTCGTCGCTCAGGTCGAGCTCCCAGTCGGGGTTGCGCTCGGCCGTCTCCTCGGTGAAGTCGACCTGGGCGACGAAGTCGTCCGGCTCGCCGTCCTCGCCCCCGCCCGGGACGTAGGCGACGAACCCGTAGATCTCCATCCCGGTCGAGGTCGGCGCCGCGGCCGGGACGTAGGTCCGCCCGTGCCAGCTGCGGTCCGGGTAGAAGACGAGCTCGCCCGGCTCGCCCGACTCGTCGGCGACCCGCTGGGCGGCGCCGAGGAACTCGGCGGACAGGCGGTCCCGCCACGGGCCGTCCGGGACGCCGTCGTGGGGGGGCTCAGCGGCGTAGCGGGGCACCAGGCGGCTGGCGGGCGGCATCCGCCGGCAGCTTACCGACGCCCGGCGCCGGTCAGTCCTCGAGCATCAGCGTGACCGGCCCGTCGCCGACGAGCTCGACGGCCATGCGGGCGCCGAAGACCCCGCGCCGGGCTCCGAGCACCTCGCAGAAGCGCTCATACAGCGGCTCGGCGACCGCGGCCGGGGCCGCCGCCGCGTAGCTCGGGCGGTTGCCCCGGCGGGTGTCGGCCCAGAGCGTGAACTGGCTGACGCAGAGCACCTCGCGCCCGCCGAGGGCGAGGTTCATCCGCCCGTCGGCGTCGTCGAAGATCCGCAGCCGGCGGACCTTCTCGGCCAGGCGCTCGGCCCCGGTCGCGTCGTCGCCGTGGGTGACGCCGAGGAGGACGAGCAGGCCCGGCCCGATCGCCGCGACCGTGCGGCCGTCGACGGCGACCGAGGCGCGGGTGACCCGCTGGACGAGTGCCCGCATCAGAGGAGCAGGCTAGCCGCCAGCCCGCCGGCCAGGACGAGGCCCGTGCTCCACCCGATCGCCGCCGCCGCGAGCGGCAGGTCGAGGCCGTAGGCGTGGGCGACGACGAGCGAGTTGACCGCGGTCGGCATCGCCGACTGGAGGCGATACGCGTCAGGCACCCCGAGGACGGCGCGGGAGAGCCCGAGCAGGACGAGCGGGGCGACGACGAGCCGCAGGCCGACGGCCCCGGCGAGCGCCGGTCCGCGACCGGCCGCCGGGCGGCCGTGGGCGGCGAGGTTGACGCCGACGGCCAGGAAGCCGAGCGGGAGCAGGGCGAGGACGATCGCGTGGGAGACGTCGAGCAGCCAGGGCGGGGCGAGCGCCGGGCCGGCGAGGAGGCCGGCGACCAGGGCCAGGAGCGGGGGGTTGCGGGCGGCGAAGGACCGCACCCGCTGGGCGGCGCCGTCGCCCGCCCGCGTGCCGAAGGCCGCGCCGACGCCGAAGCCGGCGATCAGGAGCGTCGGGCCGGAGACGATCTGGTCGTAGAGCACGGCGACCGGGAGCTGGCGGCTCCCGAGCAGGGCCGCGGTCAGGGGCAGCCCGAGATAGCCGGTGTTGGCCAGGAGGCCGGCGCAGATCAGGGCCCCGGTCTGCGGGCGCTCGAGGTGGAGCACCCGGGCGCCGAGGAACCAGCCGGCCAGGCCGGCGACGGCGAGCGAGGCGTAGGCGAGCCCGAGTCCGACCCCGATCTGGGTCGTCAGGCGCAGGTGGGCGACGTTGGCGAAGGTGACGACCGGGAAGAGGACGTAGAGCATCGCGGCCAGGACCGCCCGGGCCACCCGCGTGGAGCCGGTCCACCGCCGGCCGGCCGCCATGCCCGCGACGCCGGCCACGAGCACGACGGCGACGACCGCGATCACGCCGGGCCGCTCACGCCTCGCGCAGCTCGGCGGCCACCTGCTCGGGCGCGACCGGGTTGAGGTGCACGCCGGTGCCGAGCTCGAGCCCGGCCACGTGGGTCAGGCGAGGGACGATGTCGATCCGCCAGCAGAAGTGGTCGGCCCCCCGGGGCGCGGTGCGCACCCAGAGGTGCAGCGGCGGGCTCGCCCCGAGCCGGCGCGCGAGCCGGCGCAGCCCGGCGTGGAGGAGCCCCGCCCCGGTCGGCCCGTCCGCCTCGAACCGGGCCCGGGGCCGGCGCGGCGCGAGCATCAGCTGGTAGGGCAGGTACGACGCGTACGGGGCGAGGAGGACGGCGTCGTCGTCGATGGCCACGATCCGCACCCGGCGGCGAACCTCCTCCTGGACGAGATCGGCCTGGAGGTTCTGGCCCATCGTCCGGGTCGCGTAGGCCCCGAAGCGCTCGCGCTCACGGGCGACGGCGGCCGGGACGAAGTCGAGCGCGAAGAGCTGGGCGTGCGTGTGGCAGAGCGAGGCTCCCCCCTCGCGCCGCTCGTCGACCATCAGGTGCAGGCACGGGGCTCCGGCGTGAGCGGCCATCCGCTCGCGCCACACCTCGACCGCGCTCGCCACCTGCGCCGGCTCGAGGTCGGCGAGGGCGGGGACGCAGTCGGGGGCGTTGACGATCACCTCGTGGGCGCCCCTCGCCGCCCAGGCGGTGAACAGCGCCGGGTTCGGATCGGGCTCGGGGTCCGGGCCGGCCACGTCGAGCGCCGGGTAGCGGTTCGGCACCACCCGCACGCTCCACCCCGGCCCGTCGGGGCGACCGCCGTCCGGGCGGACGGCGTGGAGCTCGGGCGGGGTCTGGGCCTCGTTGCCCGGGGCGAACGGGTCGCTCGCCGGGTCGATCGGCTCGGGTGGGTCGACGCGCATCCACCCACCCGGGCGCTCCGCCCGGTCGGCCGCCACGATCGTCCGCCGGCCGGACAGCGGATCGACGCGCAGCTCGGGCACGGGCTCCACCCTACCGCCGCGCGCCCACCGCTCTCGGCCCCGGGCGGTCGGCGCGGCAGCACCGCCCCGGGGGGGCGAGCCGGTGGCGTCGCCCCCCACCCAGGCAGGATTATCCGTGGCTACGCCCCGCCGTAGGTGTGCGCGTCGGCCAGCAGCTGGTTGACCGTGAGATACGGGCCGGCGTGGGTGTAGGCGAGCTTGCCCGACCGGTCGTAGAACTGGGTCGTCGGGTAGAAGGACCCGGCCTTCAGGGCGAAGGCCGTGTGGGCGCCCGGGTCCTCGTAGCTCGGGTAGGTGACCGGGAACTGGCGCAGGAAGCTCCGGGCGTCGCCCGGGTTGTCGGCCGCGTCGAGGCCGACGAAGGCGACCCGGCGCCCGATGGCGACCGACGCCCGCTGGAAGATCGGGAACTCGGTCCGGCACGGCCCGCACCAGGAGCCCCAGACGTTGACCACGGTCGGGTAGCCGCGGAGCGCCGCGAGCGCCGCCTTGACCTGGGCCGTGCTCGCCGGGAGGAGCTGATCGGCCTGCGCGTGGAGCGCGGCCAGGGCGGGCGGCGAGCCGGCGAAGGCGGCCGCCACCTCCCGGGGGGTCGGCGCCGCGCTGCGGGGGGTGGCCCCGCAAGCGGGGACCAGGACGAGGATGAGGCCCGCAGCGCAGGCGCGGGCGGGGCGGAGTCGATGCATGGCTGCCGCGGAAGTTTGGCATCCGGCGATGTTGCGGTATCCTTAAGCGCATAGTGCGAGCCCGTCCTCCGGGCGAGCTCTCCGCTGATCCGGTGTTCCCGAGTCGCGCAGCATGTCGCCTGCGACTCCACCTCGTCGAAGTAGAGCCTCCATGGCTGAATCCATCTCAGTGGTCGAACCGGCCCTTCCCAGTCCTGCCGACATCGCACGTGCGGAGGCTCTCACGCGGGAGCCCTTCCTCCACGAGGGGGAGGACGCGGCCGTCGCGCTCGCCCCCGGCACCCCCCGGCGCCGGGCGCTCGACGGCGCCCTCGTCGAGCTCGCCGACGGGCGCACCCAGCCGTCCCCGGCCTGGCGGCGGGAGTTCTCGCTCCTGCTCGGGCTCGAGCGGGTCCTCTCCGACGACGAGCCGCAGCTCGTCGACGGGACCGTCCTCTCCGCCCACCAGGTCGACGCCCTCTCGGGGACGCTGACCGCCCTCCTCGCCGAGGCCCAGTCGCGGTCGAACGGCAACGGCAACGGGAAGAGCGCTGTCGACCTGCTCGCCGCCGCCTCGATCCTCGGCGTCGACGACGACGAACAGGTCGACCTCGGCGAGCAGGAGATGGTCGGCCCGGAGCCCGAGGACGAGGAGGAGGACGACGACGACGAGGACGACGACTTCGGTCGGTCGGCCGCCGTCGACGACGACGAGGACGACGAGGAGGACGACGACGACGTCGCCGCCGAGCTCGAGGCCGAGCTCGACCGCGCCGAGCTCGAGGCCCCGCCCGACGACTGGGACGACGAGGACGAGCCGTCGCAGGACGGCGAGGACCAGCTCCCCGAGCAGGACGAGGACCCGAACGCGGCGAAGCGCTTCTGGTTCGAGCACGCGACCGGAGCCGGGAAGACGGTGGCCGCACTCGGGTTCGTCGAGGCGTCACGGACCGGCGGGGTCCTGATCCTCACCCACCGCCGCAACCTGGTCGACCAGTTCCACGGCGAGCTCAAGGACCGTGGCTACCGGAAGCGGATCTGCCCGGCCCTCCTCGGCGACGAGGACCGGGCCGACGGGCCGGTCACGGTCGAGACCTACCAGTGGTTCGTCCGCAACGCCGGCAACATCTCCGGGGCCTACACGATCGTCATCTGCGACGAGGCGCACACCGCGCTCGGCGAGAAGACGAGCGCCGCGATCCGCGCCTGGACCGGGCCGATCTTCGTCGGCATGACGGCCACCGGCGCGCTGATCGCCCGTCACGTCACCGACCTCTTCCCGACCCAGACCTCCCGCTTCGACCTCGCCCAGGCCGCCCGCCGCGGGGTCATCTCCCCGCTTCGGTGCGTGCGCATCCCCCCGGGTCCCGGGGTCCGGACGATCGCCAAGGTGCCCCTCCGCCGGGGCGAGATCGACACCGAGTTCGACCAGGAGATGCTCGCCGAGCTGCTCGACCAGACGCCGTTCAACGTCGCCATGGCCAGCCTCTACAAGACCCGCTTCAACGGCGTCCCCGGGGTCGTCTACGCCGCCGGGGTCCGCCACGCCTACAACCTGGCCGAGGCGTTCCGGGCCGAGGGGCTGAAGGCGATGGCCGTCTCCGGGGAGACCAAGAAGCGCGAGCTCGCCTCGATCCTCGCCCGCTACGAGCGCGGGGACATCGACGTCCTGATCAACGCCCAGCTCCTCGCCGAGGGCTGGAACTCGCCCCGGGCGACCGTCTGCATCCACCTCGCCCCGACCGCGTCGAAGCGGATCTACCAGCAGCGGGTCGGGCGGGTCACCCGCCGCCACCCGGGCAAGGAGGCCGGCCTCGTCGTCGACTTCGTCCACCCGGCGACCAAGAACGACGACCCGGTCGTCACGTTGCACTCCCTGCTCGACCGCGACGTCTACCGCGGCGGGGCGATCGTCGTCGGCCCGGTCCGTCGCGGCCGCGGCCGCCGGGTCCGGGTCGAGCGCCGCGTGCTCCCCGTCTGCGCGGATCCCGACCGCCGGGCCGAGGTCTTCGAGCGCGAGCTCTGGCGGATCGCCGTCGAGTTCCTCGACTACGGCGAGCAGCACGTCTGGGCGGCCCTCGCCGGGGCCCGGGTCCAGCCGCACGGCTGGCGCCGAGCCCGGGCGATGCTCCACTTCGACCGGACCGGCGAGCTCCGCCGGCGCTTCCTCTCGACCGCCGTCCAGCGCAACACGAACCCCCAGCTGCGCCTGAAGGCCCTCGCCGAGATCGCGGCGATCCGGGACGCCGAGGCGTTCGACACGGCGATCGACATGATCGGCGGCTGGACCCGCGAGGAGCGGCGCGAGGGGTCGAAGATCATGCTCCAGGCGATGGTCGACAAGCGGATCGGCCGTCGCGACCAGGCCAACGCCTGGATCTGGCGGATGGCCGAGTACACCCGCGAGGTCCACGAGGAGTACGCCGTCCAGCGCTGGCCGGAGACCAAGCGCCTCCTCGGCCTGCTCGTCAACTCCTCGGGCGCCGCCCACGCCCGCAACGCCCGCCGCCTCGTCCAGGCGGCCCGCAAGCAGGACCGACGCCTGGCCGCCGCCCTCCTCGCCTCCGCCGTCGCCCACACCCCCGAGGCCGAGGAGGTCCTCCGGGGCGCCCGGACCCGCATGGCCCGAAAGCCCCCGGCCCTGGCCCGCGAGCTCCTGCGCAACTTCCCCAAGCGCCGCGGGCGGGGCAAGCGCCGCCGCCGCCGGGGCGCCGCCAACGGGAACGAGAACCAGGCCCCGAGCCTCGCCGCCGAGGTGAACGGGCACGGCCCCGCCGGGGCCCCCGACGCCCCGCTCGAGCGCCCCGTCCCGGCGCCCGAAGCGCCGCGGGAGCCGGCCCGGGAGGGGCGCACCCCGGCGGTCGCCGCGGCCGCGCCCCCCCGGAGGCGGAGCCGGACCAACGGCGGCTCTGCCGCGCCCCCCCTCGCCCCGAGCCCGGTCCCGGCGGCCGCGGAGGCGGCGGAGCCGGCCGAGGCGGCCGAGGCCAAGCCCGCGCGGCGCCGCCGCGCCCCCGCCGCCCCGGCCCCGGCCGGGCGGCCGAGGAGGACGGCCGAGGGGACGGCCGATGCCGCCGAGGTCAAGCCGGCGCCGCGACGCCGGCGCACGACGACCGCCTCGGACGGCGCCGCGCCCGAGGAGGCCAAGCCGGCGCCCCGCCGCCGGCGGACCGCCGGCGCCCGACCGGCCGCCGAGGACTGACCGAGCCGCGCGGCGCGCTCAGACGCTCGGCGAGGACGAGGTCGCCCCGGGTCCGAGCCGGGCCGGCGGCCGGGGCGGGCTCGGCTCGCGGGGGGCGATCAGCATTCGGGCGACGCCGCGGAGGTCGGCGCGGGCGGTCCGCACCAGGTCGACGCTCGAGCAGGGGTCCTCGATCCAGTCGACCGGGACCTCGTGGATGCGCAGGCCGGCGCGCTGGGCGAGGACGAGGGCGGCGGCGAGCTCGGCGGCGATCCGCGGCGTCTCGTCGGTGCTCGCGTTGTCGGCGATCACGATCCGCCAGGCGAACGGCAGCTCGTCGCCGAGGTGGTCGTGGAGGCGGCGCACCGAGGCGGCGAGCGCCGTCTCCTCGTTGTAGACGGGAAGGACGATCTCGATGCGCGCGGCGGCCGGCATGGACACAGCCTCCGCCCGGCCGCTGGGCCGCTCCCGGGGTGCGGCTGAGAGCATCCTGGGCGTGATCTCACATCCGGACCCGGCTCGCCGTCTGATCGGCATGGGCCCGACGAAAACCGCCGGCGCGACGGCGCTCCGCAGGCCGCGGACAGCCGGTCTGCCCCCGTTCGAGGTCGTCGTCGAGCGCCACGCGGCCGACGTCTGGCGCTTCAGCGCCTCCCAGGTCGGCCGCGACCGGGCCGACGACGTCTTCCAGGAGACGATGCTCGCCGCCCTCGCCGCCTACCCATCGCTCCGCGACCCGGCCGCCGTCCGCTCCTGGCTCCTGCGGATCGCCGCGCGCAAGGCGATCGACGCCTTCCGGGCCGGGGCCCGCGCCCCGCTCCCGGTGGCCGAGGTCGGCGAGCTCGCCGGCGCCGCGCCAGCGGCCGAGCCGCCCGACGCGGAGCTGTGGGCCGGGGTCCGCCGGCTGCCGGTCAAGCAGCGCCAGGCCGTCGCGCTCCGCTTCGTCCTCGACCTCGACTACGCCGGCGTCGGCGCGGCCATGGAGACGAGCCCCGAGGCGGCCCGGCGCAACGTCTTCGAAGGGCTGCGCACCCTCCGCGGGGGTGCTTGGTGACCACGCTCGCCGCGCGGGTGGCCCGGCTGCCCTGGCCCGACCTCCAGGCCGAGCTCGACGCCCGGGGCTTCGCCCAGACGCCGGCCGTCCTCGCGCCGGACGAGGGGTGAGCACGCTGATCCGCGGGCGCCGGACGACCCTCGGCGTCATCTTCCACGACGCCCGATGACCCGCCTCACGTCCGACCGGCGCGCGCCGTCATGTTCGGGCATGGTCCCCGAAGATCGGAAAGCCACGATGAACGACCTCGAAGCCCGCCTCCAGCGCACCGCCGACCGACCTCCGCCCGACCGCCTGGCCCGGCTGCGCCGGCGCCTGGCCAACGCCGCCGCGGCCGACGGACTCCTCGACGTGGCCTTCGCGTCGACCGACAGCCCGATCGGCCGGCTGACCCTCGCCGCCACCCCGACTGGGCTCGTCCGCCTGGCCTTCGACACCGAGGCGCGCGACGCCGTCCTCGAGGAGCTGGCCGCCCGCCTCTCGCCGCGCGTGCTCGAGGCTCCGGCGCGCCTGGACACGGCTCGCCGCGAGCTCGAGGAGTACTTCGCCGGGCGCCGCGACCGGTTCGACCTGCGCCTCGACTGGTCCCTGACCCGGGGCTTCCACCGGGCCGTCCTCGACGCGACGGCGCGCATCCCCTACGGCCGAACCGAGACCTACCGGTCGGTGGCCGCGGCCGCCGGGAGCCCGGCGGCCGTACGGGCGGCCGGGACGGCGCTGGCCCGCAACCCGATCCCGATCGTCGTCCCCTGCCACCGGGTGCTCCGCACCGACGGCAGCATGGGCGGCTACCGGGGCGGCCTCGAGCGCAAGGACGCGCTCCTGCGCCTCGAGGCGGCCGGGGCGGGGGGTTGAGCCTGCTGCTCCTGTGCTGGAACGTCGCCGGCCGGGTCGCCCGCCTGCCCGAGCAGGTCGAGCGGGTCCTCGGGGAGGGCGCCGACGTCGTCTGCCTCCAGGAGGTCACGGCGAGGACGGCCCCGGTCTGGCGGCGCGAGCTCGCCGCCCAGGGCTACCCGGGCGTCGAGCAGGCGCCGCTCGACGCCGGCCGCTCGCTCGCCGTGCTGAGCGCCGCCCGCCAGGAGCCGGTCGAGGTCGTCGCGGTCGGCGACCTGCCGCTCCCCGAGCGGGTCCT
The DNA here is from genome assembly GCA_963817865.1 of uncultured Solirubrobacterales bacterium. GTDB lineage: Bacteria > Actinomycetota > Thermoleophilia > Solirubrobacterales > Solirubrobacteraceae > Palsa-513. Next base: position 65,273 of record CAWFQO010000021.1, read on the forward strand.
CGCCGTCCGCCTGGCCGACGGGCTCGAGGTGGTCAACGTCCACTCGCCGATCAGCACGCGGGCAGACCTGGTCAAGGTCCGCACCCACGAGGCGGTCCACCGCCACCTGGCCCGGCCGGCCGACCACCCGCGCCTGGTCTGCGGGGACCTCAACACCCCGCGCCGGGAGCACGCCGACGGTCGGATCTGGACCTTCGCCCGCGACCAGTACGGCCGTCTGCGCCCCGAGCGGGGCGAGCGCTGGGACGAGGCGGAGCTCGCCCTGATCCGCGGCCTCGAGCCGCACGGCTTCCGCGACGCCTTCCGCTCCCTCCACGGATGGGAGCGCCGGGAGCGGAGCTGGGAGTGGCCGCGCCACGCCGGCGGCTACCGCCTCGACCACCTCGTCGTCTCCGACCGGGTCGAGGTCCTCGGGTGCGAGTACGAGCACGCCTGGCGCCGGGACGGCCTCTCCGACCACTCGGCCTCTACCCTGGCGCGCCTGCGGGTCCCGGCCGCCTCCTAGCGCGACCTGTGCCGGTTCCCGCGGGCGCTGACCTGGGTGCGGGGGTCCGACAGCACCTTGAGCTCGTCGGCGATCGGCGTCCTTCCCTTGGCCGGCCGCAGGGTGGCATTCAGCCGGACGAAGAGCTTCCTGAACCGGTCGACCGTCCTCGGGTCGACCTGGGCGAAGAACTCCGTCCGATGCTCGGTGAGCGCCTGGGCGGGGCGGGCCGGGGTCAAATGGCCCGACGACGTCCTGCAGGCGCTGGACGGATCGGCGCGGGCGTGCTGCGCCACGTCCCTGGGTGGTCAGCGTGGCGTGTCGAAGGCCCAGTTGTAGAGCTTGAGGTAGTCGCTGGTGGGCGAAGAGATCCTCGAGGTCGGCGGTTCTCGGCAGCTCGCCGTCGGCATCGGCGCAGACCACGAGCGCGGTCACAGGGACACCGTTGGCCTCGGCGGCGGCCTGAACCCGGGCGAAGTCCGGCACCCGTGCGGGATCCCTCGACCAGGGCCGAGAGCGACCGCTGGCGCCCCGAGGAGGGCCACGAAGGCCGGCATGTTGGCGGCGCCGCCGACCGGGAGGACGGCGAGGCGCGGGTTGAGTCCGCTGTCATCGCCGCAGCGGAGGCAGATGCTCGGTCAGGCGCTGGAGGTAGATGAGATCGCCGGTCTCGGCTACCGCCAGGTGCTGGCCGGCGCCGAGGAAGAGGTCCCGGCTGACTGAGGAGCCGAGGGCCGACTCGATCGGCAGGAGGGTCTCGCGATCGGCCGTCAGGTCAACCGGCGTGACCACGACGAGCGAGATCGGGGGGTTCGCCCGGGTGGCGCGGTCGTGCACCGCCCGGAGCTTCTCGTAGCGGGTCGGGTCGACCATGTGCTGGGAGTGGGTGGTGTAGAGCGTCTGCTTGGACGACGCGAGTTCGTCGCAGATGAAGTTGACGAAATCGGTTTGCGCGTCGCCGTGGAGGCTGGTCCCCGGCTGATCGAGCCGGACCATCGAGCGGGCGTCGGTGTCCAGGTATTCGCTGAAGGCGGCGAAGAACGAGAAGAACCAGCGGAAACCGGTCGACCGGGCGTCGAAGTTGGTCTCGACGTCGCCGTGCCGCCCGTCGCGGAACTCGATCTTCAGGAGGCGATGGATCAGCGGCGGGGTCTTGGCGGTGGCTCGAGCGGAACGTTGTCGGTGTCGAAGACGACGGCGAGGTCGGGGTTCTCACCCGAGTACTCGAAGACCTCACGGCTCAGGTCGACGCCCGCCGGCTTGGAGCTCGGCCTTGCGGCTGTCGTAGTCCGCGTCGAGGAAATCCGTCGGCTTCTCGCCCGCGTGGGCGAGGAGCGCGACGACGGTGCGCTCCTGCTCGGTGATCGCCCCGCCCGGGCGACCAGCTCCGCGAGCTCGGTTAGGTCGGTCTGGCCAGGCAGGGCTCGTAGTTCGAGAAGTAGAAGAACCGAGGCAGCCGCTTCCACATCGCCGCCGCCGTGCGGGGGCGTCGAGGCTGTCGGGAGTTGAGCAGGTAGGCGTAGTCGGTGATCTGCTGCCGCGAGGTTCGTCAGCGCCCGGGCCCGCACCCCGGCGTCCGGGGCGGGCCTGCGAAGGCCCTTGGCCAGCCTCCGAGCCGCCGCGACCACGGTGGTCGAGGTGCGTCTCGGTGACCAGCGCTTTCGAGGTCGTCGGCCGCCCACCCCGCACGGCTTCGGCGACGGCGGGTCACCACCTGGTCGAGCTCGGCCGCGGATCGCGATCCGGGTGGCGTTCGCGTAGGAGCGGGCGGCCGTGCAGATCGAACCCGGAGGCGGGGGGGCGGGGAGGAGGACTCGGCCAAGCGAGGCAGTCGTCCTTGTCCAGAACGAAGTCGGCGCAGACCGGCTCGAGGTCGAGGATTGCCGATTTCTCCGGCGGTCGGGGGCCAGCCGCCAGCGGGGTAGTCGGTCTTGAGGTCGAAGGAGGCGCCGTCCCCGTTGGCCGGGTTGAGCCGGTGGAGGGCCTTCAGGATCGTCGTCTTGCCGGACTCGTTCTTGCCGACGAAGACCGTGAGGTCGGCCTCGATGGAGATCGTCTGCGGGTCGACGAAGTTGCGAAAGAACTGGATCGTGACGCTGGTCAACAGCATGGTCTCTGCCTCCGGTTCATTTGCCGATCGTCCAGCGAGTCAGAGCAGCTACGCCGGTAGGAAAGTCGTGAACGCGCGCGGGGCCGCTGCCCGGCCGGAGCCGGGCAGGCCGGGAAGCAGGGTCGCCGGGACCGCCGCGTCGGGGCGACGTCTCCGGTTGCCCGACCGGCTCCGGGGCGCATGGCTGCCTATTCGACGGCGACGGGGCACGTCCTTCCGGAGATGGCGCGTCGTAGCATCGAAGTAGAACGACCGTCATCGACCCGCCGGAGGCGCGGCGGGCGCCGGGCGGCGATACCAGGAGCGAGAGGAGCTCGAGGATGCTGTTCGGAGCGGAGCACGTGAAGCGGTGACCGGGAGACGGGCGGCGAGGAGGGCCACGACTGGCAGGGCACCCAGACGCTGATCCTGACCACGA
>CAWFQO010000022.1:0-39734 GCA_963817865.1 uncultured Solirubrobacterales bacterium
CCAGGCGAGGTAGCCGGGCTTCGGGACGCCCGCGAGGTCGAGCAGCCCGCCGGCCGAGACCGGCGGGTCGTCGTAGAGGTGGATCCAGCCGATCGCGTAGACCCGCGACCACGACCGGGCGAGCCGGAGCCCGTCGGCGATCCACTTCGCCTGGACCCCCGGGTCGACGTAGAAGTTGAACTCGTCGTCGACCGCCGTCGGGATCGTCCACTCCGAGAGGAAGAGCCTGATCGGCGGCCGGCCCCGCCCGAGGTAGCGGTCGATCCACCCGGCGAGCCGCGGCAGGTCCGAGAAGTCGACCACCCCGGCCGGCGACGGTGGGTTGGCGAAGCTCGGGTCGCGCGAGGTGAACGGGTTGTGGCCGTAGAGGTCCAGGCGCGGCGGCCGTCCGTCCGGGAGCCGGAGGTTCTCGATCCACTGGCGCGTGCGGATGTCCCCGGTCGTGAAGGTCATCCCCCCGATCACCAGGTTCCCCGGCCCGGCCCGCTTGAGCGCCGCGTAGGCCGCGTCGAGCAGCCGCGCGTACCGGTGGGGCGCCGCCCGCCCGGCCGCGCTCAGCGGCTTCGCCGGGTCGGAGGTGACGATCGGGGCGAAGTCCGCCCGCCTGGTCGGCTCGCCCCAGATCATCCACAGGTGGACGGTCGGATAGCGGCGGGCCGCGGCGAAGGCGAAGTCGGCGAAGTCGGCCGGGCTGGTCGGGGCCCAGTTCGACGGATGTCCCCCGTTGGCCCACCGGGGCGCGCCGATCAGCTCGACGGCGACCCGCATCCCCGCCGCCCGGCTCGCGGCCACCGCCGCGTCGAGCGCCGCCGGCCAGACATACGCACGGTCGCCCGGGTCGCGCGCCCGGCCCGGCCGGACCGCAGCCACCGCCGACCAGTCGAGGCTCGTCTCGTAGAGCTGGATCCCCAGGTCCCGGTAGATCGGGAACTGCGAGACCCCGTGCCCGATCGCCGGGCCCCACATCCCCTTCAACGCCCGGGCCCCCGCCGGCCCGGCCCCGGCCGCCGACCCGAAGAGGACGAGCACGCTCGCCGCCAGGCACGCTCCCGCCGTCTTGATCGCAGAACGCCGCATGTCCCACCGCCAACACCCGCCGCCGCCCGGCGGATCGGCCCGGCCCCGTGTGCGATCATCGCCCCGGTGCCGCCGAAACGTCGTCGGGCAGTCTATGCCGCCTGCGCGCTCGCCGCGCTCGTCGCCTGCGGCCCTGCCGGCGCCGCGTCGAGCGGGGTCCACATCGACCCGAACTCGCCGCCCGGCAAGGAGTACGCGATCCCCCTCCAGACGGCGCGCAACCAGGGCGACGGCCCCTCCCCGGCTCCCTCCCCGGCCTCCCCGGCCCCCCCGGCCCCCCGGACCACACCACCCGCGCCCCCGGCACCACCACACCCGCAGCCCGGCCCCCGCACCACCACCACCCAGAGCACCCCCGCCACCCAGAGCACCCCCACCACCCAGAGCACCCCCAGAGCACCACCACCGCCCCGGCGACCCCGCCGGCCCCGGCCGTCGCCCGCCCCGTCCCCCGGCCGAGAACCGACGACGGTCTCTTCGGCGCCGGGATCTCGCGGGGCGACCCCCGCTCCCAGCCCCCCACCCGACCGACGAACCGGACCACGACGGCCTCGCCGGCCGCCCCGCAGACCCTGATCCCCGCCGCCGATCGCCGCCCCGTCGTCGCGGGCGGGCCGGTCTTCCTGTTCTGGGTCGCCGCCGCCCTCGCCCTGCTCGCCCCCGGCCTCGCCGTCGGGATCGGCGCGCGCCGCTGGCGCCGGGCCTGACCCCCGGTGGCCCGCACGGTCGAGCTCCGGGCGCCGGCCACGGTGACCCCGCTGCGGCCCGGACGCCCGCCGGCCCGCGGCCCCGGCGCCTTCCTCGGCGGCATCGTCCTTCTCCAGGCGGTCGTCTTCGGGGCGGCCGGGCTCTTCGGCGGGTACTACGACTTCGCCGTCTGGGGGGCGGTCAGCGCCGGGACCCTCGTCGCCCTGACCGCCGCCGTGGTCGCCCGGCCCCGCCTGCCGAGCCGCCCGGCCTGCGTGGTGGCCGCCGGCCTCCTCGCGATGCTCGCTCTCTCCGCGCTCAGCCTCTCCTCGGCCGACTCGCCCGACCGCGCCTGGACCGAGGTCAACCGCCTCGTCCTCTACCTCGCCGCCTTCCTCCTCGCCACCCTCGCCCTCCGCCCGGGCCGCAGCCTGCGCACCGTCGCCGCGGTGATCGGGGCCGCGATCGGAGCCTGCGCCCTGATCACCCTCGGCCGCCTCCTCGCCGCCGACACGGCCGCCTTCCTCACCTTCCGGCTGAACGCGCCGGTCGACTACATCAACGGGACCGCCTGCCTGATGCTGATGGGGATCTGGCCGCTCGTCGCCGTCGCCGAGCGCGACCGCCGACCCGCCCTGGCCGGGGCCGCCGTCGCCCTGGCCAGCGTCGAGGCCAGCCTGCTCGTCCTCACCCAGTCGCGGGCCGTGATCCCGGCCATGCTCGGCTCGGGCCTCCTCGTCCTCGGCCTGATCCCCGGCCGGCTCGCCCGCTTCTGGACCGTCGTCACGGTCGCCGCCGGCGCCGGGGCCGCCCTCCCGTGGACGCTCGCCGTCTACTCCGACCGGAGCCCCGCGCACCCGGACGGGCCGTCGGGGTCGGTGGTGGCGCACGCCGGCCTCGCCACCGTCCTGGCCGCCCTCGCCGCCGGCCTCGCCTGGGCGCTCGCCCGGCGCCTGGCTGCCCGCCCGGTCCCGGACGCCGTCCGCCGGGCCCCCCGCCTCGGGGCGATCTGCCTGCTCCTGGCCGCCCCGGTCGCCGTCCTCGCCGTCGATCACGACCCGCTCGGGACGGCGTCCCGCCAGTGGCGGGCGTTCACCGCCCTGCGCGACGTCCCGGCCACGGCGACCGCCCGCTTCACCGACGCCGGCGGCTACCGCTACGACCTCTGGCGGGTGGCGATCAAGGAGTTCGAGCAGGCGCCGATCCGCGGGGTCGGGGCCGGAGGGTACGGCCTGCGCTACTACCAGCTCCGCCAGAACCCCGAGTCGGTGCGCCAGCCCCACTCGATCGAGCTCCAGATGCTCGCCGAGCTCGGCCTGCCCGGCCTCCTCGCCCTGCTCGTGACGATCGGCGGGGTCCTCTGGGCACTCGCCCGGAGCCGCCGGCGCGAGGCCGCCCTGAGCGTCGCCCTCGGCGGGACCTTCGCCGTCTGGCTGCTCCAGACGAGCGTCGACTGGGTCTACACGATGCCCGGCCTGACCGGCATCGCCCTCCTCGGCGCCGCCGGCCTCGGCGCCCTGGCCGGCGGGCCCGACCCGGCCGGTCCGCCGCCCGCCCGGGCCCTGCGCGCGTGGACGCTCGGCGTGATCGCCCTCGTCGCCGTCGGGGCCCCGTCGCTCGTGCGCCAGTACCTGGCCGAGCAGCGCGCCGCGCGGGCGGCCGCCGTGCTCCCCGCCGATCCCCGGGCCGCCCTCGCCGGCACCCGGTCGGCCCTGCGCCTCGACGGCTCCCGCCCGGAGACCTACTACACCCGGGCGGCCGCCTTCGCCCGCCTCGGCGACTACCCGGATGCGCGCGCTACGCTGCTCGGGGCCGTGCGGATCGAGCCGCTCAACTACGTGTCCTGGGCCCTCCTCGGGGACCTGGCCACCCGCCGCGGCGACGCCGCCGCCGCGCGCGCCGCCTACCTCCGGGCCGCCGCCCTCGACCCCTGGGACGCCGCCCTGTTCGCCGCCCCGACCGGATGAACGCCAGCCCGCAGCCGGGCCGCCCGCCGGCGCCCGCCCCCCACCTCCAGCTCGTCGGCCCCGAGCTCCCGGTCACCGCCACCTGGCCGCAGACCAAGCTCGTCTCGGGACTCCTCACCCTCGGCCTCGCCTCCGTCCTCGCCCTCCCGGCCGTCGTCGGCCGCGGCGGGCTCCCGATCGTCGCCCTCCTCGCCGGCGTCCTCGGCGCCGCCGCCGGGCGGCTGACCTTCCACAGCCGCTCGGTCAGCACCGCCGGGCGCGTCGGGGCCCGCGGGGTCCTCGGCAGCCTCCCGCCGTCGGCCGTCGCCCTGGCCATCAGCCTCGGGGCCGCCCGGGCCGGGGGGATCGGTCCGCCGGCGTGGTCGCTCGCCGTCGCCGCCCTGGCCACGCCGGCCGCCTTCGTCCTGGCCGCCGAGCTCCGCGCGCTCGAGGTCCGCTATCTCCGCTCCGCCCGGCGGGTGTTCCTGATCGGCTCGGCCGACCAGTACGAGGACGTCGCCCGCGAGGTCCGCCGCCAGAGCGACGTCAGCCTCGTCGGCTTCGCCAGCGTCGCCGGCGGCCCCGAGGAGGTCGACGCCCTCGCCGCCCGGGTCGCGGCGGCCGGGGCGACGATGCTCGTCCTCTCGAGCGAGGCGACCCGGAGCGACGCCTTCTGCGCGGTCGCCGCCCGCGTGCGCCTCCTCGGCTGCCGGGTGCGCGACCTGACGAGCTTCTACGAGCGCCACTTCCGCAAGGAGCCGCTCAGCGAGCTCACCCCGAGCTGGTTCCTCTTCGACGTCGCCGAGATCCACCGCCCCCGCCTCTACGGGATGTGCAAGCGCACGTGCGAGTTCCTCCTCGCCGCGGCCGGGCTGATCGTCCTGGCCCCGGTGCTCCTGGTCGTCGCCGCCGCGGTCAAGGCGTCGAGCCGGGGGCCGGTGCTCTTCCGCCAGCTCCGGGTCGGGAAGGGCGACGAGCCGTTCACCCTGCTCAAGTTCCGGACCATGCGCTGCGCACCCGGGGCGGACGCCGCCTGGGCCGGGGACGAGCAGGCGCGGATCACCCGGGTCGGGCGGGCGCTGCGCCGGGCGCGCCTCGACGAGCTCCCCCAGCTCTGGAACGTCGTGCTCGGCCAGCTCAGCCTCGTCGGGCCCCGGCCCGAGCAGGTCGACCTCGTCCGCTGGCTCGAGGCCGAAATCGAGTACTACCGCGCCCGCCACTGCGTCCGGCCGGGCATGACCGGCTGGGCCCAGATCAACTACGGCTACGGCGGCTCGCGCGACGGGACGCTCGAGAAGCTCCAGTACGACTTCTACTACGTCAAACGCCAGAGCCTGCGACTCGACCTGTTGATCCTCGCCTCGACCGCCCGGGCCGTGTTTGCCGGGTCTGGTTTCTGAGCAGTCCCGGGTCGGCGGGACGGGGACGCGCGGACGGGCCGCCCCGGTCCGCGGCCACGGGTCGCGGGCCCCGGGGGCCCGGAGCCGAACTACGATCCCGAGCGAGCGTGGCCCCCCGACCTCCGCCTCCGCCCGCCCGGCCCGGCTTCACCCGTCGCGCCCTGCTGAGCTCGACCTTCGCCCTCGGCGCCCGGCAGGCGCTCGTCGCCGGCCTGACGGCGCTCGGGGTCCTCGTCCTCTCGCACATCCTCGAGCCGTCGCAGTTCGCCTACTTCGGCTGGACGCTCGCGGTGATGACCTTCGTCACCGCGGTCGGCGACTTCGGCTACGGCGCGGCCCTGATCCGGTCGGGTCAGGCCCGGCGGCTGGCCGGGGCGGTGAGCCGGCGCCAGCTGCGGCGCCTGGCGGTCGCCGTGGTCCTCGCCACGGCGGCGATCGCGCTCGTGCCGCTCGACGCGGTCGTCCGGACCTCGGCCCTCCTGCTCGTCGTCTGCGCCGCCTTCCTCGCCGCCCAGATGGTGCCGACGGCGGTCTTCGAGGCGGAGGGCCGCTTCGCGGCGATCGGGCTGATCGAGGTCATCCAGCGGGCGCTCCTCGTGGCCGTCGCCGTCGCCCTCGCCGAGCTCTCGGTCGGCGCCTGGGCCACGCCCGCCGCCGGGGCGATCGCCGCGGCGGCCGGGTTCGCCCTCGCCCTCGGGGTGGCCCGCGTCCGGCCGGCGCGCGCGCGGGCGGTGGGCGCGGGGGCGGCGGCGGGCGCGGCGGTGGCGGTGGCGGGGGCGGTGTCGGGCGGTCCCCCGGCGGGAGCTCGATCGACCTCGGCTTCTCGCGCTCGTGGCTGGGCGGCCGCCTGGCCAACCAGCTCAACTACGCCGTCTACCCGGTCGCCGGGACCGCCTTCCTGTCGGGCCGCCAGCTCGGGCTCGTCCTCTGGGCGCTCACCGTCTCCTCGCTCCCGGCCTTCGGCAGCCAGCTCGTCGCCCGGATCCTCTTTCCGGCGCTCGTCGCCCGCCGGGCCGCGGCGTCCGGGGAGATCCACCGCCAAGCGGTCGCGGTCCTCCTCGCCGTCGGCGGGGCGGCGGCCAGCGCCATGCTCGTGTTCGCCGGCCCGCTGACCCGGCTCGTCTTCGGCCGGGTCTGGCTCGGCGGGGTCGGGGTGCTGCGCCTCGAATGCGCGACCACCGTGCTCGGGCTCGTGCTCACCCCGACCACGCCGGTGATGTACCTCCTCGCCCCGCCGCGCCGGGCCCGGACCCTGATGATCGCCAACGCGCTGGTCACCTACGCCGTCGCCCTCACGCTCCTGGTCGTCGTCCCCGTCGGCCTCACGGCGATGTCGATCGCCACCCTCGCCTCGAGCTCGGCCACCCTCGTCGCCTTCCACGTCGTCCTGCGCCGGGGCGGGCACGCCGGCCTCGGCTTCGTCCTCGCCGGGCTCGTCCCCCTCGCCGCCGTGTCGGCCCTCGGGCTGCTCTGGAGTCCGGCGGTGCGGACGCTCCCGGCGCTCGTCCTCGCCGGCGCCGCCTGGGGCGCGGCGACGCTCGGGCTCCTGGCCGCCTGCCTGCGCCTCCCGCTCCCCGGCGCCGGCCGCGGCGCCGTCCGCCGTCCGCGCTCGATGCCGGGCGGGGCCCGCCGCCTCACCGCGGCGGTCGTCCTCGGCGCCGGCGCCGGCGCGGTGCTCCTCGCCGGGGCGGGGGCCCTCGGATCGGGCGAGAGCGGCGCCGCCTGGTGGGTGGCCGGCGGGTTCCTCGCCTGCGCGGTCGGCCTGGTCGGGCTTGGGGTCCCGCTCGAGGGCCCGATCCTCGGGCTCGTCCTCGGGCTCTACGTCGGCCTCTCCGCCGTCCTCGCCGCGGCCCACCCGGCCCATCCCGAGCTCCCGGGCGTCGCCGCCGCCGGCGGCGGGATCGACCCGCACGCGTTTCGGGCCACGCTCGCCCTCGCCGGGGCCGGCGGGCTCCTCTGCCTCGGCGGCCTCCTCCTCGCCACGCGGGCCCCCCGGCCTCGGGGCGCGGCGTTCGCGTCCCGGCGCCTTGCCCAGGCGGCGAACCTCCTCGTCCTCGCCGGGCTCCTCGGCGCGCTCCTCGCCGCGCTCCGCTTCGCCGTCGCCGCGCTCGCCACCCCGCTGAGCGCGACGACGATCCAGAGCTTCTGGCACGGGGGCGCGTACCTGATCTTCCTCGCCGGGTTCGCCATCCCCGGCTTCGGCCTCCAGCTCAGCCTCCGCCTCGCCGCCCGCGAGCCCCGCCGGCGGGTGCTCGCCCCGGTCGGGGGCCTCGCCGTCCTCATGGCCCTCTCCCTGGCCACCGGCGAGCGCTCGTTCCTGATCGAGGGAGCCCTCACCGTGACCGCGGTGGTCGTCGCCCACCGTCCGCGCGCCCGCCTCCTGATCGTCCCGCTCCTCCTCGGTGGGGCGCTCGTCCTCGGGGTGACGCAGGCCGCGCGCGACGCCCTCCACCAGGAGGGGTCGGTCACCCCGGCGAGCCTCGGCCGCCACCTGGCGCCGAGCAACTGGGAGCCGCTGCTCGAGAGCCAGTTCGCCTCCTTCCAGTGGGCGGTCGACCTCCACGCCGACGGCCGGCTGATCCGGGCGACCAACCCGCTGCTCGCGCTCCTCGCCAAGCCGATCCCGCGCCAGCTCTACCCGGACAAGCCCGAGGGGCTCTCGCAGCGCTTCACCGAGGTGGTCTACCCGAGCATGGCCCGGGCCGGCGTCCACGTCGCCGTCCCCCTCTACGCCGAGCTCGCCTACGCGACGGGGACGGTCGGGGCGCTCGCCGGCCTCGCCGCGCTCGGCGCCCTCGTCGGCCTCGGCTGGCGCCGCTCGACCGCCTGGCCGGCGCCGGTGCGCCCGGTCGCCCGGGTCGCCTTCCTCTGGGCCGCCTTCGTGCTGATCCGCGGCGACCTCGGCAACGGCGTCCCGGCGGCCGCGGCCTGGCTCGTGCCGGTCGCCTTCCTGCTCGCGTGGGCGCGCCTCGCGACGCCGCGGACGCTGATCCTCGACGCCCTGGCCGTGCCGCCGCGCTACAGCGGCGTCGGGGAGACGGTGCGCCGGATCGGCGCGAGCCTGACCGCCGGTCCGCCCCTGGGGTGCGAGCTCGTCGTCCGCTGTCCGGCCGATATCCGGCCGCTCGTCGCCGGGTGGTTCCCCCCGGGGACGACGGTCGAGTGCCCGCTCGCCGCCAGCCGGCCGGCCTGGCGCCGGCTCGTCCACCAGCTCCTCGTCGCGCCCGTGCGCGATCGCCGCTCCGCGGTCGTCGTCACCGTCAGCGAGATCGGCCCGCCGTGGGGTCGCGCCCGGCGCGTCCTCGTCGTCCACGACCTCCGCCGGCTCCTCGCCCCGGCGACCGCGGCCGGGCCGCTCGAGCGGCGCGTCTACAACGCGCTCGTTCCCCGGGCGGTCCGCGCCGCGGACGCGATCCTCACCGGCTCTCGCTTCACCGCCGCGAGCGTCGCCGAGGCGCTCGCCCCGGACGCCCCGGTCACCGTCGTCGCCTCCCACCACGGCCTCGTCCGGCGCCTGCGGCCGCGTCCACCCGCTCGCGCCGTCCCGGCCCTCGTCGTCGTCGGCGCGGTCCGGGAGTACAAGGGCCTCGACACCCTGCTCGACGCGCTCGCGTCCCTCGCCCCGGCGGACCGGCCGGCCGTCCGCTGGGCCGGGGCCGTCGAGCTCGCGCCCGCCGCCGCCGCCGCCGCCCGCGCCCGGGGCGCCGAGGTCGGCCTCGAGCTGCTCGGCTGGGTCGGCGCGGACGAGCTCGAGGCGCTCCTCGACACGGCGAGCGCGCTCCTCGCGCCGAGCCGCTTCGAGGGCTACGGACTCGCGCTCCTCGAGGGGTTCCGGCGCGGCACGCCCGTGCTCGCCTCGGACATCCCCGCCCACCGGGAGCTCGCCGCCGGGGCCGCGGTCTACTTCGCGGCGGGCGACCACCGCGGCCTGGCCCGCTTGCTCGCCGCCGTCGCCCGCGGGGAGCTCGACCTGGCCGCCTGGTCGGCGGCGAGCGCTGCCCGGGCGGACGCGCTCGCCGCCGCCGAGCCGTCATGGGCCGCCGCGCTCGCCGCCGCGCTCACCCGCCTCGCGCAGCCGCCGCACGACGCCGGCGCCGGCGCCGAGCCCGACCGCCAGGACCAGCCGGGCGAGGATGCCGGCGTAGACCGCGAGGTCGACCACGCGCCCACCGTCTAGGTGGCGGCGGTAGTAGCGGCCCATCGCCCGGTGGAAGGACACCGTCAGGCGCACGCCGCGCCGCCCCGCGGTCGTGCCCCCCTTGAGGTGGAGCGCGGCGGCCGAACCCTCGTACCAGACGACCCACCCGGCGCCACCGGCCCGGGCGCAGAGGTCGAGGTCCTCGCCGTACATCCAGTAGCCCTCGTCGAGCGGGCCGATCTCCTCGAGCGCCGCCCGGCGGAGCATCATGAAGGCGCCGCTCACCGCCCCGACCGGCCCGGACTCGAGGAACCCGAGCGACGGGGTGTGGTAGCCCGCGGGCCCGAGCACGCGGTCGGCGTAGCTCAGCCGGCGCAGGGCGGCCGCCCGCGTCGGGAGCGTCCGCTTCGCGTTCGGGTCGGGCCTTCCCGCGCGGTCGTGCAGGCGGCAGCCGACGATGCCGATGGCGGGATCGCCCTGGAGGCGCCGGGCGCAGGCGTCGAGCGTGCCCTCCCCGACCTCGGTGTCGGGGTTGAGCAGGAGGACGTAGTCGCCGGCGCTCGCCCGGACGCCGCGGTTGCTCGCCCGGCCGAAGCCGGCGTTGCGCCCGAGCGGCTCCCAGGCGACCTCGCCGAACCGGTGGACGACCGCCTCGGTCCCGTCGGCGCTCGCGTTGTCGACCACGACCACCCGCTGCTCGCCGCCGGTGTACGGCCGGGCCCGAAGGCTCTCCAGGCAGCGACCGATGTGGGCCCGGCTGCCCGGGGCGGTGACGATCACGATGTCGAGGGTCGGCCGCGCGGGGTCCATGGCAGGCAGCCGGCGCAACCTAGCAGCGCCCCGGCGGACGGCGCCGCCGCCCGCCGATGACGCCGGCGGTTCGAAATCGTCCCGCCGGTTCGCTACTCTTCTCTGACCAGCGAAAGGAGGTGGTCCTACATTGGTTGACAGTACTTTTGGGACTCTGGAGGTGGCCGGCCCCTAGGTCGGAGCAGTCGGCTGGACCCGCCTAGCGGAATCCAACCCGGACCACCGCCGTACCGGCAGTCGGAGCTTGTCCCCCCGGCTCGCCGTGCCTCCCCGGCGCCGTTGCCGGCGCCGGCCGGAGACGTGGTAATGCCTGCGCGGCTTGTGTCCAGCACAGAATCGAACGAGGGGCGCCCGTCGAGGCGCCCCTCGCGCGTGTAGGGGCTAGCATCCGGGGTCAGACGTGCCCAATCTCGCCGCCATGCCGGTTGGAGCCGGAGCACCCCGGGCGATGGAACAGCGCTACCACTCCTGATCGATGCCCCGGGTAACGGTGGCCATTCCCGTGCGTGACGGCGCCGCCACGCTCGGCGGCGTGCTCGCCGCGGTGCGCGCCCAGCGGGTGGACGCCGAGGTCGAGGTGCTCGTGTGCGACTCGGGCTCCCGCGACGGCTCGCCCGCGATCGCCGCCCGCCACGGCGCCCGCGTGCTCGAGATCCCGCCGGCCCGGTTCGCCCACGGCCCGACGCGCAACCTCCTGATGGCGCAGGCGCGCGGCGAGCACGTCGCCCTGCTCACCCAGGACGCCGAGCCCGCGGGCGAGCTCTGGCTCGCCCGGCTCCTGTCCGCCTTCGACCTCGCGCCCGACGTCGGCCTCGCCTTCGGCCCCTACCGCCCCCGGCCGGGGGCGGCCCCGCACACGGCGCGCGAGCTCAACCGCTGGTTCGCCTCGCTCGCGCCCGACGGGGCGCCCCGGGTCGACCGCCTGCTCGCGGCCGAGCGGTCGGCCGGACCGCTCGAGCTCTTCGGCCGGCGGACGTTCTTCACCGACGCGAACGCGTGCGTGCTGCGCGCGGCCTGGGAGCGGATCCCCTTCCGGGAGCTCGACTACGCCGAGGATCAGGCGCTGGCCCTCGACATGCTCCGCGGCGGCTACGCCAAGGTCTTCCTGCCCGACGCGCCGGTCCTCCACTCGCACGACTACACGCCGCTCCAGCAGTTCCGCCGGGCCTTCGACGAGTGGCGCGCCCTCGCCGAGGTGTACGGCTGGCGCGAGCCGGCCGATCCCGTCCGGCTCCTCGGCGTGCTGCGCGGGGAGCTCGGGGCGGACTGGCGCGAGCTCGCGGCGTCGGGCGCGCCGGCGGCGACCCGGGCGGCGACGTGGGCGGCCAGCGCCCGCCAGAGCCTCGTGCGCCGGGCCGGAGCGCTGCTCGGCTCGCGGGCCGACGCCCTCGCGCCGCGGCTGGCGGCCTGGTGCTCCCTGGAGCGCCGCGCGGGCGCTCGCCCCGAGGCCCGGCCGGCGGCGCCATGACCGGGTCCCCGGCGCCGTCGGTCGATCGGGACGGGCGGTCCTTCCTGGCCGGGACCTTCCGCGGCCCGTTCGCCAACATGCGCCGGCGCGTCGTCCTCACCTACCGCTACCACGGGCTGCGCACGCTCGCCCTGCGGGCGCTGACCTTCCCCCTCCGGTTCACCCCCCTGCGCACGCGCGTGACGCCGGGTCACGGCCCGGCGTCGGTGGTGGCCGGCGCCGAGCGGTGGTACGCGACCTGCGGCGCGCCGGTGACGATCGTGATCCCGAGCCACCGGGACGCACCGGCGGTCGCCCGCCTGGTCGCGAGCGTCCGCCGCACGACGCCGGGCGAGCGGGTGCGGATCGTGGTCAGCGACGCCGGGAGCGGGCCCGAGCACGTGGCCGCCCTGCGCCGGATCTCCGGCGTCGAGCTCCTCGCCGGCGAGCGGCCGCGGGGGATCGCCGCGGCGGTGAACCGCGGCCTGCGGGCGGCGGGGCCGGACCGTGACGTCGTCGTCCTCAGCGCCGAGCTCGAGGCCACCGAGGGCTGGCTGGCCTGCCTGCAGCAGACGGCCCACCAGGCGGCGGAGACGGGGATCGTCGGGGGGAAGCTGCTCTACCCGGACGAGACGATCCAGTTCGGGGGCACCCAGCGGAACCTCCGGGCCCCGGCGGCCTTCGATCATCGCTACCGGGGGATGCCGCGCAACTGGGGGCCGGCCAGCGTCGGCGGGCAGGTGCTGGCGGTGACCGGCGCCTGCATGTACCTGCGGCGCGAGGTCGTCGCCCAGGTCGGCGCCTTCGAGGAGGCGTTCCCGATGGCCTACGCGGACATCGACCTGTGCCTGCGGGCGTGGCGGGCCGGGTGGCGGGTGTCCTACGCGCCGGCCGCGACGCTCCGCCGCCTCGAGCCGGCCACCCCGACCCCCCCGGCCGCCGAGCCGCGCTCCCAGCGGGGGTTCTGGGAGCGGTGGGCCGAGTTCTTCGACGCCCGCGAGGTGCGCACGGAGACCGGGGCCCTGCGCGTCGTCTACGTCACCGAGGACACGGGGATCGGCGGCGGCCACCGCGACGTCTTCGAGCACCTCAACGGGCTGGTCGACCGCGGTCACGAGGTCGCGCTGTTCAGCCTCGGCGGGCCGCCCGACTGGTTCGACCTGCGCGCCCCGGTCCGGTCGTTCGCCGACTACGGGGCGCTCGTCGCCGCGCTGCGTCCGCTGGCGGCGATCAAGGTCGCGACCTGGTGGACGACGGCGGCCCCGGTCTGGCTGGCCAGCGTGACCGAGGGCATCCCGGTGTTCTTCGTCCAGGACATCGAGACGAGCTACTACCCCGACGACGAGGTCACCCGCCACGCGGTGCTCGACTCCTACCGACCGGAGTTCCGCTACATGACGATCTCCTCGTGGAACCGCGACCGCCTGCGCGAGCTCGGGCTCGAGGCGGCGCTGATCACCCCGGGGGTCGCCCTCGACACCTTCCGGCCGCGGCCCGACCTCGCCCGCCGGGGGGACATGATCCTCGCGCTCGGGCGCTCCAACCCGCTCAAGAACCTGTCGCTCACGCTCGCCGCCTGGCGGCGGCTGCCCGAGCCGCGCCCCGAGCTGTGCCTGTTCGGAACCGAGCCCGAGCTCGCCCACGAGCCGGGCGTCCGCTACGTGCGGGCTCCGAGCGACGAGGAGGTCGCCCGGCTCCTGGGCGAGGCGACGATGTTCGTGCAGACCTCGACCCACGAGGGCTTCTGCCTGCCTGCGCTCGAGGCGATGGCCACCGGCGCGGCGGTCGTCGCCACCGACGCCCACGGAAACCGGGACTACTGCCGCGACGGGCTCAACTGCCTGATGCCCGAGCCGTCGGCCGCCGGCGTGGCCGAGGCGCTCCAGCGCCTGCTCGAGGACGCGGACCTGCGCGAGCGGTTGGGGCGCGCCGGGCTGGAGACGGCCGCCGAGTACCGGTGGCCCCGGAGGATCGATGCCCTCGAGGCCTACTTCGAGGGCCTCGCCCGCCCGACCAAGGTGTCCCCGCCCGAGCGCGACGCCGCCGAGGTCCGTCAGCCGGCGGGCTGACGGCCGCGCGCATGCCCGCCGCACCAGACAGCTCGAGCCGACCGGCGCGCGCGGCCGGGCCGTGGCGGCGGATCCAGCTCACCTACCGCTACGTCGGCCCGGCCGGGCTCGCCTACCGGGTCCTCACCTACCCGCTGCGCTTCACCCCGCTGCGCTCCCGCCTGCGCCTGGGGGCGGGGCTGGGCGAGCAGCGCGCGGCCCTGGCCTGGTACAGGCGCCACGGCCGGCCGGTCAGCATCGTGATCCCGAGCTACCGCGACGCCGACCACGTCACCCGGCTGGTGGCGAGCATCCGCAAGACGACGCGCAAGGACATGGTGCGCATCGTCGTGGCCGACGACGCGAGCGGCGAGGAGCACCTCGCGGCGCTCCGCCGGATCCCGGGGATCGACGTCGTCGCCGGGGCGGAGAACCGCGGCTTCGCCGCGAACGTCAACCGCGGCCTCGCGGCGGCCGCGCCCGGCGAGGACGTCGTCGTGCTCAACTCGGACATGGAGGCCACCCCCGGCTGGCTGGCCTGCCTCCAGTCCGCCGCGGCCCGGGCCCCGGACGTCGGCATCGTCGGGGCCAAGCTCCTCTACGCCGACGGTCGGGTCCAGTTCGCCGGAACCGTGCGCAACCTCGGGGCTCCCGAGTGGTTCGACCATCGCTACCGCTTCCGGATGACCGACTGGGGGCCGGCCAACGTGGTCGCGCCGGTGCTGGCCGTGACCGGGGCCTGCATGTACGTGCGCCGGGCGGTGATCGAGGCGATCGGCGGGTTCGACGAGGCGTATCCGATGGCCTACGAGGACGTCGACTTCTGCCTGCGCGCCTGGCAGGCCGGCTGGCGGGTGATCTACTGGCCGGCGGCGCGGCTCTTCCACTACGAGTCCCAGACCCGGGGCACCGACGTCGGCGAGCGCGAGCGGGCGTCCCAGCGCCTGTTCTGGGAGCGCTGGGGGGACTTCTTCGACGCGCGCGCGGTCCGGGCGCCGGACGGTGGCCTGCGCGTCATCTACGTGACCGAGGACACCGGGGTCGGCGGGGGGCACCGCGACGTCTTCGAGCACGTCAACCGCCTTCGGGCCCGGGGCCACCACCCGGAGGTCTGGTCGCTGGCCGGCCAGCCCGCCTGGTTCGACCTGGACGTCCGGGTCCGGACCTTCCCTGACTACGAGGAGCTCGTCGCGGCGCTCGCGGCCGAGGAGGCGATCAAGGTGGCGACCTGGTGGAACACGGCGTCGCCGGTCTGGCTGGGGAGCGTCCTGCGCGGGATCCCCGTCTACTTCGTCCAGGACATCGAGACGGGCTACTACCCGAACGACGAGCGGGTCCGCGACAGCGTGCTCGCCTCCTACCGGCACGAGTTCCGCTTCATGACGATCTCCGGCTGGAATCGCGACCGCCTGCGCGAACTCGGCCTCGACGCCGCGCTGATCCCGCCGGGCCTCGACCGCGACTGCTTCCGGCCGCTCCCCGAGGTCGCGCGGCGGACCGACATGGTGCTCGCGCTGGGCCGGTCGCAGCCGCTCAAGAACCTGGCCCTGACCGTGGCCGCCTGGCGGGCGCTGCCCGAGCCGCGCCCCGAGCTCTGCCTGTTCGGGATCGAGCCCGACCTGGCGGACGAGCCGGGCATCCGCTACGTGGTCGCCCCGAGCGACGCCGAGGTCAACGAGCTCCTGTGCGCGGCGACCGTGTTCGTGCAGACCTCGATCCACGAGGGCTTCTGCCTGCCCCCGCTCGAGTCGATGGCCACGGGCGGGGCGGTCGTGTGCACCGACGCCCACGGGAACCGCGACTTCTGCCGCGACGGGGAGAACTGCCTGATGCCCGAGCCGACGCCGGCCGCGGTGGCCGGGGCGATCGCGCGCCTGCTCGGGGACGCCGCTCTGCGCGAGCGGCTCGGGGCGGCGGGCATCGCCACGGCGGCCGACTACGCGTGGGAGAAGCGGATCGACGCGGTCGAGGCCTTCCTCGAGGAGGCCGCCCGCCCGCGCCGGGTCGACCTCGAGCACATCGCCCTCCCCGACCCGCCGCGCCCGGTCCGCCGATGAAGGCCGAGCTCGCGCCGGGGCTGCGCTGCCCGGCCTGCCGGACCGACGGGACGCTCGAGCTCGCGGCGACGGAGAGCGACGGGCGCGAGGTCCGCGAGGGGACGCTCCGGTGCCGCCGGTGCGCCGCGAGCTTCCCGGTGCGCCGCGGGGTGGCCGAGCTCCTCCACGACCCGCCGCCGCACGTGCTCGCCGAGGCGGCGGGCCTCACGCGCTTCGCCGAGCAGATGCGCCTGGAGGGGTGGGATCGGGCGATGGTGCGGCGGCTGCCCGAGATCGAGAACGGCTACTGGTACGTGCAGGCGCGGTCGATGTACCAGCTCCTCAGCACCATCCGGTTCGTCCCGGGCCAGACGATCGTCGACGTCGGGTCGAACACGTGCTGGGCGGCCAACCAGTTCGCCGAGCGCGGCCTGCGGGTGATCGCCCTCGACATCGTCACCGCCGAGCTCCAGGGCCTCTACACGGCCGAGTACTTCATCGACGACGGGCAGGTCTACTTCGAGCGCGTCGTCGGCTCGATGGGGGCGATGCCGCTCGCGAACAGCAGCGTCGACCACGTGTTCTGCTGCGAGGTGCTCCACCACAACGATCCGGACGGCCTGCGCCGCACGTTCGCCGAAGCGTTCCGCGTCCTGCGTCCGGGGGGCCGGCTGCTGATGGTCAACGAGACGCTGCGCACCGTGCGCGACCGGTCGGGCATCCACACCGAAGGGGTCGACCAGTTCGAGGGCTACGAGCACGCCTACTGGGCGGCGCGCTACCGGTGGGAGGCCACGCGGGCCGGGTTCTTCACCGATGTGACCGAGCCCCACTACCGGGCCTTCTTCGGGGACACCGACCTCCATCTCGAGACGGGGACGCCGCCCTGGCGGGGAGCGGCCGAGGGAGTCGCGTTCGCCCTGCGCGCGAGCCGCGTGGCCCGGCGGGCCTACCTCATGTGGCTCAACCACGTCTGGGGCGGCGTCTCCATGAACATGGTGGCCACCAAGCCGGCGCGGTTCGTCGGGCGTCACGAGGGGATCGGTCTGGGAGAGCGGCTCGCGAGGACGGCCGCCGCCGGGGCGCGGGTCAAGGCGGGGCGCCTGCTCGGGCGCCCGGGGACTCCGGAGCGTCTGCTCCGCACGCCGCTGGAGATCGAGGCGGCGCGGCGGGCCGGCGGGCCGGACTGACCCCGAGGCTCAGAGGTTCTCGGCGATGTGGCGGGCCGAGCGGTTGAACACGACGAAGCCGGTCGCGAACAGGCCGAGCACGATCGCCAGCGGGCCGAGCAGCGCGAGCCACCCGCCGCTCGCCGCGGCGGCGCTCGGCGCCCCGCTGTAGATCATCGCGTGGCGGAACTCCTGGAAGGCGACGGCCAGTGGGTTGAGCATGTAGAGGTGCAGGAGCGGGGCGCTGAGCTTGGCGCGCACGGTGGTCAGGGGGATGATCACCGGGGACCCGTAGAAGAGGATCTGCATCACGACCTCCCAGATCGGCTGCATGTCCCTGAACTGGACGAACAGCGCCGAGAGGAGCATGGCCATGCCGGTGGCCAGGAGGCCGAGGAACAGGATGATCGCTGGGAGCTCGAGCCAGCTGAGCATCGGCCGGACACCCTCGCTCAGGGCGAAGATCAGCACCACGACGAGGTTGAGGGCCAGGTTGAACAGGGCTACGAGGACAACCGAGAGCGGTATCACCAGGCGGGGAAACTGGATCTTGCGCACGAGGTTCTCGCGGTCGACGACGCTGCGCACCGCTCCGCCGGTCGCCTCGCCGAAGAACGTGAACAGGACGATCGAGCCGAGGAGCTGGCTGCCGTAGAAGTGCTCACCCGCGTCGCGACCGCCGGTCTGGTCGACGCGGGCGATCTGGGTGAAGAAGAGGTAGAGGACCCCGAACAGCAGCAGCGGCCGCATCACCTGCCACACGTAGCCGAGCACCGAACCGAAGAAGCGGAGCTTCCACTCGTTGCGCGCGAGGTTGAAGGTCAAATGCCAGAAACGGCCCCAGTCGTCGGTCAGCGCCGACGGCCCCCGGATCGGCCGGCCAAGGGCCAGCGGGGCCTCGCCGCTCACGTCTGGACGCGTTCGGCCGGACGGCGCGGGACGCGCTCGGCCGCCGTGCGGACCGGGAGGTCGACGAGGCCACCGAGCGCCGCCGTGCCGGTGACCACGAAGGAGAAGCTGCCCTCGTAGCGATCGATCAGGTCGAGACCGGTGCCGCGGTGGGCCATCGTGAAGACGGGGCTGTACCGGCCCGGGGCGAGCACGTTCTCGAACGCGAACGAGAAGACGACCTCCTCGCCCGGGCGGAAGCGACCGGCCCGATCGTGCTCGACGGCGGTGGTGGCGACGAGCACGGCGACGTGGTCGCTGTTGAGGACGTAGCAACTCGCGACCGGATCCTCGACGCCGCGGGCGAACGCGACGCGCGCGCTCAACGTGAGCTCCCGGCCCTGGAGGGCGGCGGAGATGCGCTGGCCTCCCTCGTCCTCGATCCACGCCTCGACCACCCGGGCATCGCCGTCTCCCGCCCGCGCGTCCCCGGCATCGACGTCATCCGCTCCGGCCCGGCCGAAGTTGATCTCGAGGTAGCGGTCCGTCACCGCCTGCGGCTCACCCGTCATCAGTACGCGTCCGCGCTCCAGCAGCATCGCCCGGTGGCAGAACCGGTTGACGGCGCTCATGTCGTGGGTCACGAACACGATCGTCCGGCCGTCGTCGCGCATCTGCTGGAACACGTCGAAGCACTTCTGCTGGAACGCGGCGTCGCCGACCGCCAGCACCTCGTCGATCAGGAGGATGTCGGCGTCGACCTGAATCGCCACCGAGAATGCGAGACGGACGTGCATGCCCGAGGAGTAGTTCTTCAGCTTGAGCTCCTGGAACTCCTCGAGCTCCGCGAACTCGATCACCTGCTGGTAGCGGGCGCGTGCTTCGCGGGGGGAGAGGCCGAGCATGATCCCGTTCATCACGACGTTGTCGCGAGCCGCGAGGTCGGGGTTGAAGCCGACGCCGAGCTCGATGAACGTCGAGAGGCGTCCGGCGACCCAGATCGCGCCGTCGTTGATGGCGTAGATGCCGGCTAGGCACTTGAGCAGCGTGCTCTTGCCGCTCCCGTTGCGCCCGACGATGCCGAAGAACTCCCCGGGGGCGATGGCCATCGACACGTCCTCGAGGGCACGCAGGGTCGCATGTCCCGAGCGCCGGCGCGGATGCAGGACGCGCTCCTTGAGCGTGCTCGCCTGCTCCTCCGGCACGCGGAAGAACTTGCTCACCCCGCTGGCCACGAGCGCCGAAGGCCGCCCGCTGTCGGGGTCGATCATGTCGCCAAGCGTAGCGGCACGCCGTCCGCCGGCCGGCCGCTCAAAGATGTCGAGCCCGGCGTCGCCCGTCGGTGGGCGGCGACGTGCTCGTGCGTCCAGGGCGGATCCGGGGCCGGGTGCAGTTCGCTCGTCCAAGCGGTGGCGCGGCAGCGCGCGAGCGCCCTCGGCCGAACCCTTGCGCACCGGCGAGACCCGCGCAGCGTATTGGTCGCGGCACTCGGAACCCATAAACTTCCCCCTCGTGCCCGAACCGCCCGACCGAACGGCGCTGTCGGAGCTCGCGTCGCGAACCGACTTCCTGTGGCACCAGCGCTTCGAGCTCGGTCAGGGGATCGTCACCCCGGGGATCAGCGACGTCGCCTTCCTCTTCGCGCAGGCCGGGGTCCCGAGCGACCTCTCGGGTCTGTCCGCGCTCGACATCGGCACGACCAACGGCGGGGCCGCGTTCGAGCTCGAGCGACGGGGGGCCGATCCCGTGGTGGCCCTCGACATGACCGACGATGCCCACTTCGGCTTCGCGACGATCTGCGGGACCCTGCGCTCGCGGGTCGAGTTCAGGCAGGCCAGCGTCTACGAGCTGTCCGCGCTCTTCGACGAGCAGTTCGACATCGTCCTCTTCTGGGGAGTTCTCTATCACCTCCGTCATCCGCTCCTCGGCCTCGACAACGTCCGATCGGTGGCGCGCGGCTCGGTCTACGTCGAGACCGCGGTGTGCGACCACGAGACCGGAGCGCTCGGGGACCGGGCGTTGGCGCGCTTCTACCGGCTCGCCGAGCTGGGCGCCGATCCGAGCAACTGGTTCGCCCCGAACGTCTCCGGCCTCGTCGATTGGTGCACGTCCTGCGGCTTCGCGGTCGAGACCGTGAGGTCCTGGCCGGTCGAGGGCCCATCGCGCGCGATGGTGGCCGGACGCGGCGCTCCCGGGCCGCCCGAATACGCGCGCGTGTCCTACGAGCGCCCCCTCCGGTGCGCGGTCTCCTCCCTCGGCGGCTGACCCCGCCGTTGCGTCGGACCGTGTGGCCTCGAGCAGCGAAGCGTCCCCCGCGAGTACGGCGTATTCGCCCGTCGTGAAACGGTCGCGGTCGATGTCGCCATCCCCTTCGGGGTGAAAGACGAAAGCCGACGGGAACCCGGCCTCCCGGCAGAGTTCGAGCGCCACCTCAGGGAAGATCGGAAGTTGCTGGCTGAGGGCACTTGAGCAGGGTGCCTTGCCGCTTCCGTTGCGACCGACGATGCCGAAGAACTCGCCGGGGGCGATCGACATGCAGACGTCCTCCAGGGCCTGGAGCGTCTCGTGGCGGGTCCGCCGGCGGGGGTGGAGGACGTGCTCCTTGAGCGTGTGCGTCGTCTCCTCCGGCATCCGGAAGGGACTTGCTGACGCCGCGGGCCACGAGCGTCGCCGGCTGTCCGCTGTCCGGGTCGATCGTGC
Source organism: uncultured Solirubrobacterales bacterium (assembly GCA_963817865.1). Taxonomy (GTDB): domain Bacteria; phylum Actinomycetota; class Thermoleophilia; order Solirubrobacterales; family Solirubrobacteraceae; genus Palsa-513. The sequence goes on from CAWFQO010000022.1 coordinate 20,347, forward strand.
GGGCAAGCCCAGCGGCAAAGGGTCCGCTGTTGACGGCCGGGCGCCGACCGCCACGAGGCTCCCGCCGGGCGAGCGAGGCCATCGTGGCGGGGGACCGCAGGCCGGGATCGGCTGACCTCGTGCGACGCTGGCAGCGCGCCGGCCAAGGCTAGACTGCGCGCGATGATTGTCTGCACGGTCGTCGCCCGCAATTACCTCGCCCAGGCACGGGTGCTGGCGCGGTCGTTTCTCGCTCATCACGAGACGGGCACGATCTTCGTCCTCGTGATCGACGATGTCAATCAAGAGCTCGAGGACACCGACGAGCCGTTCACCATTGTGCGTCCGGGAGAGCTCAGCCTGCCGGAGTTCTTGCGCATGGCGACGATGTATGACGTAACGGAGCTCTCGACGGCGGTCAAGCCTGCGTTCCTCCGGTACCTCCTCGCCCGTACGAGCCGTCCGGTCGTATACCTGGATCCGGACATCGAGGTGTTCGATCGTCTGGACGAGGTGGAGACGCTGGCCGGCGCCCACGGACTGGTGCTGACGCCACACCTGATCGAGCCTCTGCCCACCGATAAGCGGCAACCAGCCGATCTCGACATCCTCGTGTCGGGAGCCTACAACCTCGGGTTCATCGCGGTGGCACCACGCGACGACGTCATAGCGCTACTCGCGTGGTGGCACGAGCGCCTGGCGGTCGACTGCATCATCGACCACGCCACCGGCTACTTCGTAGATCAGCGATGGATGGACCTGGCTCCGGGCTTCGTATCGGACTTGCACATCCTGCGCGATCCCGGCTACAACGTGGCCTACTGGAACCTGAGCAGCCGTCGCCTCGAGAAGGGGGATTCCGGGTATACGGTGAACGGAGCACCGCTTCGGTTCATGCACTACAGCGGGTACGATCCGGCGCACCCGTTTCGCCTCAGCCGCCACCAGACACGCGAGCACTTGGCGGCGCTACCGACGGTCGCGGAGCTGTTCGAGCGGTATGGCCGGCAGGTGGAGGCGGAGCGGGCGGGCGATCGAGTCGAGGACTACGGTTTCGCGAAGAGCGCTGACGGGTTGGAGCTCCACGGCTGGGTGCGCCGGCTCTATCGCGAGGGCGTCCGGTCCGGCGACGTCGAGTTCTCGGCGTTCGAGAGCGACGGAGCCGCACAACTTCGGGCCTGGCTCCTCGCGCCAGCGACCCGCGGTGCGGACGCCGGGCTCAATCGCGCGACCGAGTGGCTGTGGTGTGGCCGGTCGGATCTCCAGGCCGCCTATCCTCGCCTCGACGACGGTGGGGCGCTGGCCTACGCCGGGTGGCTTCACATCGACGGGCGTCAGAGCTATGCGGGGATCGAGGATTTCCTGCCTCCGCCCCCGAGCTACCTCTTCGCGGACCCTCGCTACAACCCGAGCGCCTCGCGGGCGGCGGGTCTGAGCGCCGCGGCGCCGCCCTGGGGCGTCAACGTGGTTGGCTACCTGCGCTCCGAGCTCGGCGTCGGGGAGGCCGCCCGCTTGATGATCGCGGCGCTGGATGCCCGCAACATCCCGAGCATGCCGGTGCACGGGAGCTTCGTGCCCTCCAGTCGACAAGGTCAGTCCTACGACTTCGTGGCCCCAGAGCGCGCACCGTTTCCGGTGAACCTGATCTGCGTCAACGCGGACCTCCTGCCGACCTTCGTGGCCGAGACCGACCCCAAGTTCTTCGCGGACCGCTACAACATCGGACTCTGGTGGTGGGAGGTCGAGCGCTTCCCGTCCGAATGGCTCGGAGCCTTTGATCTGATCGACGAGGTCTGGGTCGCGACGCAGCACATCGCTGACACGTTGTCGCTGCTCACGTCGGTGCCGGTCGTCAAGATCACACTCCCGGTGATTGTGGCTGATCCGCCGCCGCGGACGCGCGGGGAGCTGGGGCTCCCTGCGTCGTTCGTGTTCTTCTTCATGTTCGACTTCAACAGCGTCATGGAGCGCAAGAACCCGATCGGCGTCATCGAGGCCTTCAAGCGCGCCTTCCCCGTCGAGTCCTCGACGTCGCTGGTGATCAAGTCGATCAACGCCGAGTTCCAGCCCGAGAAGCACGCCGCGGTCCTGAAGGCAGCGGAGGCCCGGGCTGACATCCGGATCTTGGACGCGTATGTGTCGGCGGAGGAGAAGACGGCGCTGCTGGCCTCGATCGACTGCTATGTGAGCTTGCATCGGGCGGAGGGCTTTGGCCTCACTCCGGCCGAGGCACTGTACCTCGGCAAGCCCGTGATCGCCACCGGCTATTCGGGCAATCTGGAGTTCATGACGGATAAGAACAGCTTTCTCGTCCGCCACTCGATGGTGGCGATCGGGGCGGGCGCCTGGCCGTACCCCGCGGATGGTCAGTGGGCCGAGCCCGACCTCGATCACGCCGCCGAATTGATGCGAAAGGTCGTCGAGGATCCGGCCGAGGCAGCGCGCCGGGCGGCGATCGGCGCGGCCGACATTCGCGCTCGCCATTCGCCGTTTGCGGCCGGCGAGGCCATGGAGCGCCGGTTGGACGTCGTGAGGGCGCGGTTGCGGGTCAAGGCGGCGGGCCCGTCGGACCCCGTCGGACCGGAGGTGGAATCGGTCGCCTCGCGCCTCCGGCGTTCTTCGCCGCCGGTCGCGAGCGCCGGTGACCGCCTGAGAAGGGCGGCGCGGGTGGGGGCGTTGCGGGCGATGCGCCCGTACACCGCCCACCAGGAGGCCTTCGGTCGGGACCTCTTGGCCGCGCTCGCTGACTTGCGGCGGCTGGCGGGGCGGATCGAAGACGCGTCGCGGGGTCTGGCGGGGAGGGTGGGCGCCGGGGAGGCGGCGAACCTCGCGCAGCGCCGGCGCGCGTCCTCGCTTGAGTCGACACTGCGGCGGCTGCGGGAGGAGGTCGCGGTGCTCGGCGCCGGCTCGGCCCGGTCCCATGTCCACGGAGACCTCGTGGCCTCCTACCAGGCGGTGCTCGGCCGCCACGAGGAGCTCATCGCCTCTCACGAGGCCCTCTCCGTCTCTCACGAGGCCCTCTCCGCCTCCCACCGGAAGCTGATCGCCGCCCATGAGGAGCTCGCCGCGGATCACCGCGACCTCAAGCGCGAGCTCCGGGCCCGCGCCGACACCGACCTCCTGCCGTTCACGACCTTCGAGACGCCCGGTGCCGGCCGGGTCTACGGGTTTCGGTCGGGCGAGGCCCGCCCGAGCCCGGCGCTCTATCTAAGCTTCGAGGATCTGTTCCGCGGCCGGGAGTCGACGATTCGCGACCGCCAGCGCGTCTACCTCGACCTCATCGGGGAGCGAAGCCCGGTACTCGACGTCGGCTGCGGTCGCGGCGAATTCCTGGACCTCCTCCGCGACCGGGGGGTGCCCGCCACGGGGATCGACGTGGATGCCCCGATGGTCGAGCGCTGTCACGAGAAGGGCCACGTGACCGCGCGCGTGGCCGATGCCAACGCGTACCTCGAGGCCACGCCCGTCGCCTCGCTGGGAGTCGTGTTCTCCGCCCAGGTCATCGAGCACCTGGCGAGCGATGTCCTCGAGCGGTTTCTGCGCCTGTCACTCTCGCGGCTCGAGCCCGGCGGTCTCTTCATCGCCGAGACGGTCAACCCCCACTCGCTCGCCGCCCTGAAGAACTTCTGGCTCGACCTGACCCATCAGCATCCGATCTTTCCGGAGGTCGCCCTGGCGTTCGGGCGGATCGTGGGCTTCGCCTCCGCCTACGTCTTCTATCCCAATGCGACCGGCGACGCGGAGGCGGACAGCTTCAGCGCCGGCGACTATGCCCTGGTCGCGATCGCCCCGACCGCCTCCGACGCTTGATGGCCCTTGCCCGCGGGGTGCCCGGGAGCAGTGCCACTTCAATAGCCGAGGCCCGCGTCCCGTCGGTCGACGAGCCGGCGTCGTGGGATTCCGGGCGCGAGTTGCGATGGGTCGGTGGTGTGATCATCGCGACGTTGGCGATTGCCGCCGTCCTGCTGAAGCTGTGGGACGCGAACTTCAGCGTGCCGTTCGACTACGGCGGGGATGCGAGCTTCGCGCTCGCCTACATCAAGGACATCGCCGAGCACACCTGGTATGACACCAACCCGCATCTGGCGGCCCCGTTTGGCGCCGAGCTCTACGACTTTCCGGCTCTCTCGGGGGACAGCCTCCAGCTCGTCCTGATCAGGATCCTCAGCCTGGGGTCGAGGAACGCGCCGACGGTGATGAACGTATTCTACGTCCTCACCTACCCGGCGGTGGCCGCCAGTGCCTTCCTCGTACTGCGGAGCTTGCGCATCAGCAGGCTCAGCGGCGCCGCGTGTGCGCTGCTCTTCGCGTTCATCCCGTTCCACTTCCTGCGGGCCGAGTTCCACCTCACGTTCTCGGCGTACTACGGCGTCCCGATCGTCGCCTACCTGATCCTCTCCACGTTCGCCGGCCGTCCCCTGTTCGCCCGCCGCGCACGGCCCGGCCGAGGATGGACGAGCTGGCTGTCGCGTCGGACGCTGCTCACGGTCCTCCTGTGCGTGGTCGCCGGCTCGGCGTCCGAGTACTACGCCTTCTTCGGGATCCTGATCATCGCGCTCGGCGCGCCGCTGGCCGCGCTGAGGACGAGGCGGGCCGCGATCCTGGCCGCCGGCGCGGCGGTCGTCGGCCTCATCGGGACGACCATCGTCGTCGACTACTCACCGACGTTGATCTATCAGGCCATCCATGGGTCCGACGCCCAGATCGTGCAGCGAGCGCCGGTCGAGAGCGAGCTCTACAGCCTCCGCCTGATCCAGCTCGTCCTGCCCAACAGCCTCGACCGCATATCCGGGCTGGGGAGTGCCGACACGTATTACAACCAGCACAGCGTGATCGCCGCCAACGAGTCGACGACCGCCAGCCTGGGGGTAGTCGGGGCCATCGGGTTCCTGTGGCTCCTCGCCGTCGGCGGCCTCGGCCTGCTCGGAGTCCCCGACGGCCCGCTGACGAGCCGCCTCGTCCGGGATACGGCCTTCGCGAGCCTGCTCGCCTTCCTGATCGGAACGACGGGGGGGATCGGGGCGGTGCTCTCGTTCCTGGTCTTCGCGGATATCCGCGCCTACAACCGGATCTCCCCGCTGATCTCGTTCTTCGCTCTGATCGGTGTCGGGGTCCTCCTGGACGGCGTCCCCCGCCTGGCCGCACGGCGGGGCTGGCCGCCGGTCACAGCCGCGATCGTCACCCTGGCCGTGGTCGCGTTCGGGATCTTCGAGGAGGCGCCGCTGACATCGACGCCGCCCTACGCCCAGTCGGCGGCCGTCTACAACAGTGACGACGCGTTCGTGCACGAGATCCAGGCCGTTGCGGGGCGGCGGGCATCGATCTTCGAGCTTCCCTATGAGCGACTGCCGGCGGTCGTCGCCGGCGGGGAGGGCGCCCAGTACGCGAACATCGTCGGCTACATTCATTCCGGGACCCTGAGCTGGAGCTACGGTTCTTTCCCAGGACGACCGCAGGACTGGCAGTCCTCGGTGGTCACCCAGCCGCTCTCGGTCGTTCTGCCGTCGATCGTCGCCGCCGGCTTCACGGGCCTCCAGATCGACCGGGCCGCGTATGCCGGCCCGCAGCTGGCGGCCATCCTCCATGCGCTCGGGACGCTTCCCCACAACCACGGATTCACGAGCCGCGACGGTCACTTCGCCTACGTCGACCTCGCGGCGTACGCCCAGGCGCTGAAGAACCGGATCGGCCCGGGGATCGCGGCGTTGCGCGCGGCGACGCTCTATCCACTCACGACCGAGTACGGACCGGGATTCTTCGCGCCGGACGTGCCCGGGGCGACCAGCCCGCGGTGGGCGGGACGCACGGCGCTGCTGAGGATCGCCAACCCGTCCTCGCACGCGCAGAGCGCGACGTACTCCGCCGTCCTGCGCACCGGTCACGACAATCCCTACGACGCGCGGATCGCCTGGCCGGGAGGAGCGGTCTCGACGATCCGGGTGACCGCGAAGGGCACCAAGGTCGAGCGCACCATCGCCCTTCCGACGGGCACGAGCACGATTCGCTTCTCGACCGATGCGCCGCCCGCTCAGGATGCGCCTGGCGACACGCGGGTCCTGAACCTGAACGTCTCGGCGGTCAGCCTCGTGACCGGGACCGTTGCCTCCTTGCTCGGGCCGCCCGGCGGCCCCTTCGCGGGCCTCAGCGTCCTCGGCCCCAACGGCCTGGACGGCTTTTTTTTTTTTTTTTTTTTTTTTTTTTTTTTTTTTTTTTTTTTTTTTTTTTTTTTTTTTTTTTTTTTTTTTTTTTTTTTTTTTTTTTTTTTTTTTTTTTTTTTTTTTTTTTTTTTTTTTTTTTTTTTTTTTTTTTTTTTTTTTTTTTTTTTTTTTTTTTTTTTTTTTTTTTTTTTTCGAGGACCGGCAGCGGGGAAGGTGCCCGCCTGTGGGGGGGGGGGGGGGGGGGGGGGTGCAGACGGCGAGGGGTGTCGCCGCCGTTGATTGTAAATACCCTGGAGGCATGCTGGACACCCTCCTCGGCGAGCTGCACGCTCGCGCGTGCCCGGTGTGCCGCTCGACGGACGACAGCGACGTCTTCGCCCACGAGCGCCTCGACGCCGGCGCGCTGGACAGCTACGCTTTCGCATCCCGCAAGCGTCCCGAGCACATGCGCCTGCGCCTCGTGTCGTGCCCGGTATGCGACCTGGTCTATGCCAGCCCGGCGCCCGCGCCGGAGGCGCTCGCGCGGGCCTACGAGGAGGCCGCGTTCGACAGCGCGATCGAGGCGGGATTCGCCGCCCGCACCTACAGCGGTGCGCTCGGGCCGCTAATCGAGGACCTGCCCGACCGCCACGGGGCGCTCGACATCGGAACCGGCGAGGGCGCTTTCCTGGGCGAGCTGCTCGACGCGGGGTTCTCGGGCGTCAGTGGCGTCGAGCCTTCCGACGCTCCGATCGCCGCGGCCGGCGGACGGGTCGCGGAGCTGATCGAGCACGACGTGTTCAGGGCGGATCTGCGCCCGCCGGGCAGCCTCAGCCTGGTCACCTGCTTCCAGACGATCGAGCACGTGCCGGACCCGGCTGTGCTCGTTCGCGACGCGGCTGCGCTGCTTAAGCCGGGCGGACTCCTCGTGCTCGTCTGCCACGATCGACGCGCGCCGGTCAACCGTCTTCTAGGGCTGCGCTCTCCGATCATCGACGTCGAGCATCAGCAGCTGTTCTCCCCGGCGAGCGTCCGGCGCCTACTGGCGACGGCCGGCCTCGTCGACGTCGGCCATCGCGCGATCAGCAACCGCTATCCGCTGCGCTACTGGGTCCGGCTCCTGCCGCTGCCGCGAAGAGTCGGCGAGCTGGCGGACCGGCTCCTCGGGTGGGGTCGGGTCGGGGACCGGGGGATCACTCTGCCCGTCGGCAACCTCCTGGCCTGGGGCCGGAAGGCTTCCGACCCGGGGTGCAGCGATGCCGATGCCTGAGCTGCCCGACCGGGAGAACTTCGCCCTCCGGACCACCGAGCGCTGGCAGCCGCCGGCCTTCCGGGCGCCGCGCACGAGACGGGACCGCGCGGTCGGGGCGATGCGGCGCCTGCTCGACCTCCAGGCCGCGTCGGCCTGGCGGGACCTGACGGTGCTGCTCGCCGACGCGAGCGGCGACGTGCTCGATGTCGGATCGGGCGCCCAACCGTACCGGCCGCTCCTCCCTGCCGACGCGCGATACCGGGCGATCGACAGCGCGAGCGCCGAAGCCGATTTCGGCTACGCGATGCCCGAGACGGAGTACTTCCACGGCGACCGGTGGCCGGTGGCCGACGGGTCGGTCGACCTTGTGCTGAGCACCGAGACACTCGAGCACGTCCCCGAGCCCGATGTCTTCCTGGCGCAGGCGCGCCGCGTCCTGCGCCCGCGTGGTCGCATCGTGCTGACGGTCCCGTTCTCGGCGCGCTGGCACTACATACCGCACGACTACTGGCGCTACACGCCGTCGAGCCTGCGCATCCTGCTCGAGGGCGCCGGTTTCACCGATGTCGTCGTCCACGCCCGCGGCGACGAGCGGACCGTTGCCTGCGCGAAGGTGATGGCGCTGCTCCTCCCGCCGCTCTTCCCCCCGGGGGGTGGGTTGGGCCTTCGCCGGGTCGTAGCCGGCCTGGGCCTCCCCATCCTGGCGCTGCTGGCGCTGCTCGCTCAGCTGACGCTTCGCTCCGACGGCGGCGACGACTGTCTCGGCTGGACGGTGACGGCCCGGGCGAGATGAGGCCCTACGGCGTCGCGAAGACCCGGCGGCGACTGAGCAGGTACGTCGCGCAGGGGATCAGGGGGAGGAGGATGACTTGGGCGACGAGCCGGTCGAGGCCGACCTGCCGGACGAGCCCCCACAACCCCAGCAGGTTCAGACCGAGGATTGAGACCTGGAGGATGAGCCAGCGGGCGAGCCCGGCCCGCGTAGGTGCCTTCGTGCGAAAGGTCCAGCGGTCGTGCATCGCGTATCCGTAGATGGCGCTGACCACGAACGCTCCGGCGGCGGCGACCCCGAAGGGGAGCCCGAGGACGAGGCCTCCGGCGTACAACGCGATGTACAGGAGTGTGCTCGAGGCTCCGACCGCGTAGAAGCGGACGAGCTCGAACCGCAGGGGGCCGGCGGTGCGGGTCACCCGGCTCTGATCTGGGGCGCGGTCTCGCCGCGCAGCTCGTGCCGGCCGCGCTCGATCGCGCTCGGCTCGAAGTCCGCGCCGCCGGGTGGGTTGAGGACGGAGTCGACGACATACGAGGGCCGCCCCTTCACCTCTTCGTACATGTGAGCGATGTAGGAGCCGATGATGGCCAGGCACAGCAGCTGGACCCCGCCGATGAAGAGGATCAGGGTGATGACCGTCGTGAAGCCCTGTGGGGCGAGCGCCGGCGCGATGATCTTGAGGGCGATCTCGGCGATCAAGCCGATCGCGCTGAGGGCAACGATCGACAGGGCGAGCGCGGTGATGAAGTCCAGCGGTGCGTAGGAGAACGAGACGATCGCCCGTCGGGCCCAACCGAGGTTCCGGCGGAAGCTGTTCGTGGTGACACCGAACATCCGCTCGGGTCGCACGTAGGGAACGCCGGTCTGCTTGAACCCTACCCAAGCTCGCAGGCCGCGCATGAAGCGCTGCTTCTCGGGCATGGCCTTGAGCGCATCGACCACTCTGCGGTCGATCAGCGAGAAATCGCCGGCGTCGAGCGGAACGTTGACGTAGGCCGCGCGCCGGAAGGCACGGTAGAAGGACTTGTAGAACAGGCGCATCAGCGGGGGCGCCTCGCGGCCGACGCGCTCGCCGTAGACGACGTCGAATCCCTCCTTCCACCGCTCGACGAACGCCTCGATCATCTCGGGCGGGTCTTGGAGGTCACCGTCGAGAAGGATGCAGGCGTCGCCGGTGGCGACCGCCAGGCCGCTCGTGAAGGCCGACTGGGAGCCGAAGTTCCGGGCGTGGTTGATGACGACGACGTTCGGATCGGCGGCGGCGATCCGGCTGAGCACCAGCCGGGCGTCGTCCGGCGATCCGTCGTTCACGAAGATGATCTCGTAATCGCACCCGAGGCGCTTGAACGTCTCGACCAGGCGCCGGTACATGTACGGCACGGCCTCGGCGTCGCGGTAGCAGGCGATGACGGGGGAGAGCTTCACGGGCTCACCGATGCGGAGCCGGCCATTCGGTGCGTAGCGTAGTCATTCGTGCCCGGAGGAAGAGGGTGTCACCGGGCGACGCTCCGTCAAGACCGGATCCGGTGATCTAGGCTCCCGACGGTGTCCGCCGCCCAGGCCCAGTTGATCCGGCGCGCCATCCTCGAACAATCCAGGCGCGCCCACATCGGCCATATCGGGTCGTCCCTGTCGATCGCGGAGATCCTCGCCGTGCTCGTCGACGGGCCCCTCGACTTCGACCGCGGTGAAGCTCGCGCCGACCGTGACCGGTTCATCCTCGCCAAGGGCCACGCTGCGCTGGGCTGGTACTGCGCCCTGCAAGTGGCCGGGCGGCTGACCGCCGAGCAGCTCGAGACGTTCGCCGCTGACGGTACGCTGCTCGCCGGGCACCCCGACCACGCCATGACCGACGTCGACTTCTCGACCGGCTCGTTGGGCCAGGGACTGAGCATGGGAGCGGGAGCGGCGCTGGCCGCCAGGCTCCAAAACTCTCCGCGCCGGGTCGTCGTCCTCCTCTCCGACGCCGAATGCAACGAGGGCTCCGTCTGGGAGGCGGCGATGTTCGCCGCCCAGCACGGGCTCGACAACCTGACGGCGATCGTCGATCTCAACGGCCAGCAGGCGCTCGGATACACCAAGGACGTCCTCGACCTCGGACCCGGGATGGCCGCGCGCTGGCGGGCTTTCGGCTGGGACGGGGTGGACGTCGACGGTCACGACCCGGAGGCGATCCGGGCGGCGCTCGAAGCACCGAGGGACGGGCGGCCCCGGACGCTGATCGCCAGCACGACCTTCGGCAAGGGGGTCGACTTCATGGAGTCGCAGATTCGCTGGCACTACATGCCGATGGACGACGACGAGTTCGCCTCGGCGATCGAGCAGGTCGGATGAGGAACGCCTTCCTCGATGAGCTGCTCGCCTTGGCCGACCGCGACTCGAGCGTCGTCCTCCTGACCGGGGACCTCGGCTTCATGGTGCTCGAACCGTTCGCGGAGCGCTTCCCCGGTCGGTTCTACAACGTCGGCGTCGCCGAGCAGAACATGGTGGGTGTGGCGACCGGACTGGCCGAGGCCGGACTGCGGCCGTTCGTGTACTCGATCGCGACCTTCGCGACGCTGCGCCCGTACGAGTTCATCCGCAACGGGCCGCTGCTCCACAGCCTGCCGGTGCGAATCGTCGGAGTCGGCGGTGGGTTCGACTACGCGCACAACGGGGTCACCCACCACGCGCTCGAGGACATCGCCCTCATGCGGACTCAACCTCGCATGACCGTGATCGCCGCCGCCGATCCGGCCCAGGCTCGCGCCGGGCTGCGTGCCGGTCACACGGTCGAGGGGCCGGTCTACTTCCGCATCGGCAAGGGCGGCGTTCCCGTACCGGGCCTCGACGGCCGCTTCGGGCTCGGGCGCATCGCGACGGTCCGTTCCGGCGGCGACGTCGCATTGATCGCCACCGGCGCGATCGCGACCGAGACGGTGCGCGCGGCGGACCTGCTGGCCGAAGACCACGCGATCGACGCCTCGGTGAGCGTCTGCGCGTCGCTTTCCCCGGCGCCGGCGGACGACCTCGTCGCCCTCCTGCGCGGCGTCCGCGTGGCGGTGACTCATGAGGCCGCCTACGCCAACGGCGGGCTCGGGTCCCTGGTCAGCGAGGTCGTCGCCGAACACGGCCTGCCGACGCTGGTCGTCCGCTGCGCGGTCAGGGAGATGCCGGCCGGAGCGACCGGCTCCCAGCGGTGGCTCGAGCGTCGCTACGGCATCGACGCGGCGAGCGTGGTCGGCGCCGCGACGGCGGCGCTCGGCGCGCTCGCCGCGCCTGGGCCGGCCGCGACCCGGTTGTGAAGGCGCTGGTCACCGGCGCCGGGGGATTCATCGGGGCGAGCCTTGTCCGCTGGCTGCTCGACCGCGGGCACGACGTCGTGGCGATCGAGCGGCCGGAGGGGTCCACGTGGCGCCTCGCGGAGGTCGCTGGAGATGCGGAGATCGTCGCCGTCGACCTCCGCGACGGTCACCGAGTGGCCGCCGTCGTGCACGAGCGGCGTCCCGAGTGGATCTTCCACCTCGCGGCCCACGGGGCCTACTCCTGGCAGCGCGACTCCGAGCGGATCATGCAGACCAACCTCGTGAGCACGGTGCGCCTGCTGGCCGCGTGTGAGCAAGCGGGGTTCGAGGCGTTCGTCCACGCCGGAACGAGCTCGGAATACGGCTTCAAGGATCACGCTCCGAGCGAGACCGAGCGGGTCGATCCCAACTCCGATTACGCGGTGATGAAGGCCGCGGCCACCATCCACTGCCGGTTCGTGGCGCAGCGGGATGACCGGCACATCGTCACGCTGCGGCTCTACAGCGTGTTCGGTCCTTGGGAGGAGCCGGGTCGGCTCATGCCGAACCTCGTCGCCCGGGGACTCGAGGGGCGCCTGCCGCCGCTCGTCTCTCCCGAGACACCACGCGACTTCGTCAGCGTCCGCGATGTCAACCGTGCCTTCGTCGAGGTCGCGACCCGGACCGACCTGCCCCGGGGTGCGGTCTACAACATCGGCTCCGGCCGCGAGACCGCGCTTCGGGAGGTGGTCGAGATCGCGCGGGCGGAGATGGGCCTCGAGGTCGAACCGGAGTGGGGCACCGAACCGCAACGCGAGTGGGACGCGAAGGTGTGGGTGGCCGACCCGACGCTGGCGGCGCAGGAGCTCGGTTGGCGAGTGGAGGATGACGTCGCGACCGGCTTTCGGGCGCTCGCGGACTGGCTGCGCGGACGACCGGATCTCTGGCCGCGGTTTGCGAGGCGCGAGCCGGGGATCGACCCTCAGGCGTAGTACCCCGTCAAGGTCAAGAGCTGCGAGGCGTAGCTGAAGGCGATCATCGCGACCACCAGCCCCGTCCCGACCGCCGGGACCGCCCGCCGGCCGAAGGCGTGGAGGCTCCCGACCACGAGGATCGCCAGGGGGCCGATCGCCGGGAAGGCGTAGCGCCCGAACTCGGCGAGCATCGGCCGCGATCCGGGCGTGTAGAACGCCGCCTCGAAGCCGGCGACCACCGCCGCCGGGGAGGCGACGAGGAGGAGCGCCGGCCAGGCCATGCGCCGGAGGTAGGCGCGTTCCCGGACCGCGGCGACCGCGGCCAGGACGGGGACGGCGAGCATCGCCGCGAGCACGATCGCGTAGACCCAGGACGGGAAGTAGACCGCGTAGAACCCGAAGGCCGCGAAGCCCCGCTCGACGAAGATCGTGTAGGCCGGCCAGGTCGTCTGGAAGTGCGGGGTCATGAACGGGAGCCGGGGGAGGAAGACCTGCCAGAGGTAGGAGACGTACCCCGACAGCTGGTGAACCGCCGGCGCCGCGGTCGGCGCCCCCCCGCCGGGCGTCGTGTAGAAGGTCGTGTGGAAGACGGGGGAGGCGCGGGTCCACAGGGCCTGGGTCGCCGCGGCTGCGACGGCGAGGAGCACCCACGACTTGGCGGCCGGGCGCCGGTGGTGGCGGACCACGGCGACGAGGACCGCGAGGGCCGCGACCGGGAAGAGGGAGTAGGCCGTCCCCTTCACGTACGGGAGGAGGACGAGCACCACCCCGGTCAGGAGCGCCGTCCGCCAGGTCGGACCCCGCAGCACCAGGCGGAGGAGCAGGAGCTCGAGGAGGGCCGCACCGGCGTTCACGCCGACGTCGTTGTTGACCCCACCCGAGATGAAGCCGTACATCGGCTGGAACGACACGAGCAGCGCCGCGAGGATCCCGAGCCAGCGTCGGCCCGGAGCGAGCTCGACGCACATCAGGTAGGTGAGGAGGGCGGCCAGGGCTCCGATCAGGGCCGAGGTGATCCGGGCGAGCGTGAGCTGGGTGAGGACCGAGCTGTGTGGCGCGAGGAGGTAGGCCGGCGCGAGGGCCAGGTAGTAGAGCGGGCCATGGGGGCTCGCCGTCTCGTACCCCCCGCCGTCGTCGCTACGCGGATGCTGGGCGGCGACGGCGCGTTCGTAGCGGGCGACGTCGGCTGCCGACCACGGCGGCCGCGTGTCCTGCCCCTGGTGGTCGAGGAGGAACCGCGTCCCCTGGATGGCCAGCGCCTCGGCGCTCGACCAGCGCATGTGCGGACCGGGCGACCGATCCGGCGAGCGCCCGTGCTCGGCGATCGAGGAGACGTAGGCGAAGTGGTCGACCTCGTCGGGAACCTGGAAGACCGGGGTGATCAGCGCCCAGCAGATCGCGTTGACCGCGCAGATCCCGAAGACCCAGAGGCCGTAGCGCCGGCGCTCCCCGGCCACGGCGAGCGCGACGCAGCGAACCGCCGCGAAGGCGAGCCCGGGCAGGACGAGGAAGAGGATCACGGCGTAGAGCCACGCCCCGACGAACCCCGGTCGGAACAGGGAGGCCCGGTCGAGGATCGCGCCGAGCCGGGCGGCGTAGCTCCGCTTCGACCCGGCCGGGGGGAGGTAGCGCACGGCGACCCGCCCGACGCCGATCGACTGCCCCCCGAGCGTCGGCACCGCGTCGCCCGCCTCGACCACCGGGGTCCCGCCCCAGTTGACGAGGTCGGTGGCCCGCAGGCACAGCGACCCGGCCTGTACGCCCGGCGACGGGGCGGTCTCGGGGATCGGGAAGGCGGCGGTGCTGATCCGGTCGGATCCCACCCGCCGGGGCGGCAGGCTGCTCATGACGGCCCGGCCGCCGATGTCGAGGGCGAGCTCGAGCGGGGGGCGGGTCTGGGTCCGGGAGATCAGGCCGAGCTCGATCCGGGCGGTCCCGGCCGGGATCTCGAGGCCCGGTACGCAGAGGGGCTGGCCGGCCGGGGTCGGGGCGACATAGGTGTAGGTGTTGACGCTGTTGGTGCCGGTCACGTAGTCGCGGGGGACCAGGCACCAGATCAGGATCAGCGCGGCCAGCGGCGCGGCGAGAAGGGCGGCCACCCGCCACACTCGGGGATCGCCGGCGAGGATCACGCGCCGCGTAGACGCCGACGGAGCGCTCGCCCGATCCGGAAGCTCCGCTCCACCGCGGCGAACACCGGGCGGCTGAGCCGCGGCCGGGAGGCGAGCGCCATCAGCGCGCGCTGAACGTCCTCGGGCACGGCGCCGGCGGGTCCGATCAGGCCGCGGGCCGGGCCGAGCGCGACGTAGGCGGCCTCCGCCCGGGCGAACTCGGCCTGGGCGTGCCGCAGCTCGGCGACCAGCTGCCTGACCAAGGCGTCGTGGGCATCGATCAGCTCGCGCCGGTCCGCCTCGCGGGCCAGCCCGTCGCGGCCGAGCGCCGCCGCCTCGCGGACCGGGGCGACGGCCGCCTCGCCGTAGGCGGCGAGCGTCTGCTCGGCGGCCGCCGACCAGGTCAGGGGCTCGCCGGCCGCCCGGATCGCCGCGACGTGGCGCTCCCGCTCCACGCCGGCGGCCAGCAGCGGGTGGGCGTTCGCCGCGCTCCGCGCCTCGTCCCACGGCACGAGCGTCGCCGTGGCCGCCGGGAGGACCTCGGCCAGCGAGGTCTGGGCCGCGAACAGGCACGGGACCCCGGCCCGGGCGCACTCGAAGGGCACGAGGCCGAAGCCCTCGTAGACCGACGGGTAGACGACGGCCGCGACATGCCCGAGGAGCCAGGCCTTCTCGGGCTCGCTCACCGGCCCGAGGTCGACCACCCGCCCGGCGAGCTCTGGGTGCGCGCGGACGTAGGCGCCCTCGGCCGGGCGCGAGGATCCGTCGGGGATCGCCGCCCCGGCGAAGACCAGGTGTCCCGGCCAGCCGTGCCGGTCGGAGAGGGCGTGTAGGAGACGCAGCGCGAAGACTCGATTCTTATGGCGGAAGTCCGTACCCAGGCAGAGCAGCATCCCGGCCGCGGCCTCCTCGAGCCCGACGGGGCGCCGGGGCGGCGCCGGCGTCTCGTCGTGGTCGAGGCCGGGCGCGACGACCCGGACGCGGTCGGTCTCGGCCAGCTCGTCGGAGCAGATCTCCTCGCGGGTGTGCTCGGAGAAGACGATCACCCGGTCGGCCGCCGCCAGCGCCTGCCGGGTGACGCGGCGATGGGCGAGCCAGGCCGTCCGCGACGGGAAGTACCCGGGGTTGCGGTAGGCGATCAGGTCGAGGTGGTTGATGACCAGGCGGCGCCCGAGTCGGAAGGCGAGCTCGAGGTCGCGCGGGTCGAAGACCTGCTGGGGGCGGTGGAACACCGCGTCGACCCGGGTCGCGTCGTCGATCGCGGCGAAGGGGAGGACTTCGACCCCGGCCACGTCCGCGAGCGCTCCGATCGTTCCCGGAGGGGTGTCCGGCCCGACGAGGACCCGAAGTCGGAGCGCCCCGGTCGCCGCGAGGGCCCTGATCAGCTGCCAGACGTGGACCTGGGTCCCGGTCATGGCCAGCCCGAGGGCGCGCCCGTCGACGGTGACCGAGAGGCGGTCGCGGGGCGGGCGGGCCGCCTCGAGCGCCCGGTCGAGGACGCCCGAGGCCGCGACCTCCGGCGGATCCTCGAGGTAGGGGTAGCGGTCGCGGAGCGCGCCGAGCGCCCGGTCGGCGTCCGCCGGGCCGACCCGGCCGACCACGACGTCGTCGGCCGCGACGTGGCCGAGCCCGGCCAGGACGCACCGCTGGGCGAGGTCCACCTCGACCGCGTCGGCGAGCCCGAGCCCGGCGTCGAGCCCCCCGACGAGCTCGAGTGCGTCCCGGCGCAGGTAGACGCACGGGCCGACGGCGCGCGCCAGCCGCGGTCGCAGCCGCAGGCTCTTCCCCGCCGGCCGGCCGTGCGGCGGCGGGGGATCCTCGGCGGCGGCCAGGCCGAGCGGCCCGCCCCGGTCGGTGAGGGCGCTGGCCGTGGCGGTGCTCGTGTCGGCGCGCGCCGCCGCGCCGAGCCG
Organism: uncultured Solirubrobacterales bacterium; assembly: GCA_963817865.1. Taxonomy (GTDB): domain Bacteria; phylum Actinomycetota; class Thermoleophilia; order Solirubrobacterales; family Solirubrobacteraceae; genus Palsa-513. The sequence continues at coordinate 36,745 of CAWFQO010000022.1, forward strand.
CACGAGCCACTCGGCGCCGACGAGGCACGGCTCGGTGAGGAGGGCGACATCGGCCGGGGCGAGTCCCGTGAGCGCCCGCTCGACGTCGCCCGTCGCGTGGCCGGGCCCTCCCAGCCAGACCGCCCGCTCCCCGTCGAGGAGCCCGGCGAGCTCCTCGGCGGCGGCGCCGAGGAGGACGATCGGCGTCTGCACCGGGGTGCGGGCGAGGAGCGCCGCCACGCAGCCCCGGCCGTGCGGCCCGGGGACGACCGCCACCACGCACGGGTCCCCGCGGGCGGCGTCCGGGCGGTCAGTCGGCGTCAGCTCGTGCAGGCTCATGGCGGGCCGGCCGGCGCGGAGCGCCCGCCACCGCGCAGCCTAACCTCCCTCGCCGCGGGGCCCGGGCTACGCCGCGTGCGGGAGGTAGGCGAGCCAGGCGGTCGGGATCGTCGGGCTCGAGACGTGGATGAAGATCTCCGCGTGGGGGACCCGGGGCGCCCGCCGGGGGTGCATGTTGGCCTGGGCCGGGGTCCGGTCGCCCTTGCGGCGGTTGCACGGGGCGCACGAGGCGACGATGTTCTCCCAGTCGGACGGGCCGCCCTTGGAACGGGGGATGACGTGGTCGACGGTCAGGTTCGACCGGGCCCCGCAGTACTGGCAGCTCCAGTCGTCGCGGGCGAACACCGCCCGGCGGGTGATCTTGCGCCGGTGGGCGTCGCGCGGGACGCGTACGTAGGTGATCAGCCGGATCACGGTCGGCCGAGCCATCGCCGTCGTCTCCGAATGGAGGAGCCAGCCCCCCTGCTCGAGGACCTCGGCCTTCTCCTTGAGGAGCAGGACCACCGCCCGGCGCACGGTGCAGACGTTGATCGGCTCGTAGGTCGCGTTCAGCACGAGCACCCGGCCACCCACCACTGCGCTGGGCAGCGGTGGCGATCCGCGCCACTGGTGCTCGTCTGGTGGCGCGGACCCCAGTGGTGCTGGCGCGTCCGCGGTGGCCATCGTCGTGGCCGCGAGTGTATCTGCCCGACCCGCGGGACCGCGACTGGCGGGTCGCCCGCTATTCGGCGACCGCGTAGGACCCGAGCACCCGGACGGTCTCGCAGTGCTCCTCGAGGCGGTCGATCGCCGCCGCGACCGGCGCGGCCCCGGCGGCGCCCTCGAGGTCGGCGAAGAACATGTAGTGGCCGAGCCCGAGCCGGTGCGGGCGCGACTCGATCCGCGTGAGGTTGATCTCCCGGTCGGAGAACTCCGACAGGCAGCGCACGAGCCAGCCCGGCGTCTCGTCGCCCGCCCCCCAGAAGACGAGCGACGTCTTCGCCCGCCCGGACTCCGGCGGCGGCGGAGCCCCGTCGCGCAGGGCGAGCCAGACGAACCGGGTCGCGTTGCCGGGCGCGTCGTCAACCCCGTCGACGAGCACCCGGGCCCCGTAGAGCTCGGCCGCGAGGTGGTTGCCGAGCGCCGCGCTCGGGCTTCCCGGGTCGCCGGCGACCGTCCGCACCGCCTCGGCCGTCGAGCTCGCCGCCACGATCCGGGCGCCCGGGAGTCGGGTCCGCAGGAAGCGGGCGCACTGGGCGTTGGCCTGCGGGTGGGAGTAGACCGTCTCGATCGCCTCGAGCTCGACGCCCGCGGCCGCGATCAGGCAGTTGCGGATCGGCTGGACCGTCTCCCCGACGATCGCCACGTCGCCCGCGTCGATCGCCAGGGCGTCGAGGGTCACGTCGACCGACCCCTCGAGCGAGTTCTCGATCGGGACGAGGGCCAAGCTCGACCGTCCGCTCGTGGACGGCCATGACCGTCTCGTAGATCGTCGCCACCGGGACGAGCCGGGCGCCCGCCGGCACGCCGCCACCGGCGCCCGCCGCCACGCCCGCACCGGCGCCCGCAGGCACCCGGGCTCCGAGCAGCGCCTGGTGGCACCAGGTGCCCTCGGGCCCGAGGTAGCCGACCCGCAAGCCGGTCAGACCCGATCCCTTCCGAGGGCCAGGCGCAGCGCGTCCTGCTCCTCCGGCGAGAGCTCGAGCTCGCTCTTGCCCTCGTGGACCTGCTTCGCGTAGATCCGGGCCTGGTCGCGGTGGTGGATCGAGGACATGACGATCCCCGAGCCCGCATCGTCGAGCAGGGCGATCGACAGCGACTGGCGTCCGGACATCTCGTTGTAGGCGTCGTAGCGGACGAGGGCCCGGTGGGCGATCGCCCCCGACAGGCCGGCCTCGACCTCGCCGAGCCGGCCGTCGAGCGCCTGGGCGACCCCTTCGACGTAGACCCGCAGCGCCCCGAAGGCTCGCTCGAGCTCGGCGCAGTAGTCGACCAGGTCGCGGTCGCCGTGCTCGCCGAGGACCGCCCGCTGGTCGCCGCGCAGGCGCCGCACCTTCAGGCCGAGGACGGCGCACGCGGCGAGGGCCACCGCGGCGCCCCCGGCGCCTCCGGCGGCCGCGATCCCCTGGGCCGAGGCGAGCAGGTCCACGCCGTCAACCGTACCTACTGGCCGCCCGCTCAGTGCGTGAAGCTGGCCAGGAAGGTCAGGTGGTTGTTGCTGAGCGTCTGCTCGCCCGGAACCTTGGCGACGTCGGCGACGATCTTCACGTTCCCGGTCGGCGGGGTCGCCGTCAGGGGGATGAGCACCTCCTGGACGGTCATCGCCTTCGTGTCGATCGTCTTGGTCAGCGTCGTCGTCGTCGTCCCCTCGATCTTGAGCGTGACGACCACGCCGGTCTCGTCGTTGCTCCCCTGGTTGGCCACGTGGAGGTCGAAGGTCAGGTTCGGGGTCAGCTTGATCTGGTTGAGCGTCGTCCCCGGGGCCAGGGTCGTCGCCCCCACCGTCACCTGGAGGAGACCGTGGCCGTGGCTCCCCGGCTTCGGCGTGCCGTTCGGCGTCGTCCCCCCGGAGTTGCCGGTCAGCTTCGTGGTCACGTAGGACGGATCGAGCCAGGCGAGGCTCGGGAGGAACTGGCTCGCCACGACCGGCTGGCTGATCCCGTGGGAGCTCAGCACCTGGGCGATCAGCGGGG
>CAWFQO010000023.1:0-28658 GCA_963817865.1 uncultured Solirubrobacterales bacterium
ACGGCGTTCGACATGCCGAGCCTGATGGGCCACGACTCCGACCACCCGAAGTCGTTCGGCGAGGTCGGGCGGGAGGGCGTGGCCGTCGACACGCTCGACGACATGGCCACCCTCTTCGGGGGGATCGACCTCGGGGCGGTCAGCGTGTCGATGACGATCAACGCCCCGGCGGCGATCATGCTCGCCTTCTACGTCGTCGCCGCCGAGCAGGCCGGGGTCGGGGCCGACCGCCTGTCGGGGACGATCCAGGCCGACATCCTCAAGGAGTACATCGCCCAGAAGGAGTGGTGCTTCCCGGTCGATCCGGCGATGCGCCTGTGCGGGGACATGATCGAGTGGTGCACTCGCAACATGCCCCGGTGGCACCCGATCTCGATCTCCGGCTACCACATCCGGGAGGCCGGGTCGACGGCGGCCCAGGAGCTGGCCTTCACCCTCAAGGACGGCCTGACCTACGTCGAGGAGGCGATCGCCCGCGGCCTCGACGTCGACGACTTCGCCCCGCGCCTGTCCTTCTTCTTCAACGCCCAGATCGATTTCTTCGAGGAGATCGCCAAGTACCGGGCGGCCCGGCGGATCTGGGCCCGGGAGCTGCGCGAGACGTATGGGGCCAAGAGCCCGAAGTCCTGGCAGATGCGCTTCCACACCCAGACGGCCGGGGTGTCCCTGACCGCCCAGCAGCCGCTCAACAACATCATCCGCACGGCGATCGAGGCCCTCGCCGGAGTGCTGGGGGGGACGCAGTCGCTGCACACCAACAGCTACGACGAGGCGCTCGCCCTCCCGACCGAGCCGGCGGTCCGGGTCGCCCTGCGTACGCAGCAGATCATCGCCCACGAAACCGGGGTCACCAACACGGCCGACCCGCTCGGCGGGGCCTACTTCGTCGAGGCGCTGACCGACGAGCTCGAGCGCCAGGCGTATGTCTACTTCGCCCGGATCGACGAGCTCGGCGGGATGGTCGAGGCGGTCAAGCGGAACTTCCCCCAGCGGGAGATCGCCGACGCGGCCTTCGAGCTCCAGCAGGAGATCGACGCCGGCGAGCGGATCGTCGTCGGGGTCAACGCCAACACCGACAGCGGCGACGAGTTGACCGACCTCCACCGGGTCGATCCGCAGCTCGAGGCCAAGCAGATCGGGCGGCTCCAGGCGGTCCGTGCCCACCGCGACGGGGTGGCCGTCGAGCGCAGCCTCGCCGCCCTGCGCGAGCAGGCGGCGACCGGGGTCAACCTGATGGCGGCGCTGATGGACTGCGCCCGGGTCCACGCGAGCGAGGGCGAGATCGTCGAGTCGCTCCAAGCCGTCTTCGGCACCTACACCGAGTCGCCGGTCTTCTGACAGGAACGACGAGCCCGGCGGCGAACCACGACGCGTGAGAAGGAAGCGCGCATTCGCGGTGCTGGTGGTGGTCGTCGCCGGCCTGGCCGCCGCGGCGCTCGCCCTGGTCTCCCGGGGGCGCGGGAACCGGCGGGACGGGAGAGGTCGTGGCCGCACCGATCGGGACGAGCGATCCGCCGTGCGGGACGCGGCGGACCGCGGCCACCCATTACACCCACGTGATCTGGGTGTGGATGGAGAACCACAGCTACGAGAGCATCGTCGGGTCCCCCGAGGCTCCGTACATCAATCGCCTGGCGCACGACTGCGGCCTGGCCACCAACTACCACAACATCGGCCACCCGAGCCTCCCGAACTACGTCGGCGCGACATCCGGGCTGGCCCTGCCCGCCCTCACCGGCGTTCGCGAGCGACTGCAACCCCTCGCCGGGCGTGCAGCACGAGCTCGCGCAGCATCTTCAACCAGGTGCCCAACTGGGGGGCCTACGAGGAGACGATGCCCTCCAACTGCCACCAGGCCGACGCCGGGGGCTACGCGGTGCGCCACAACCCGCCGACGTACTACACGAGCCCGGGCGGGTGCGCCCAGAAGGACGTGCCCTACACGCGGATCGCCGCGGCCCTGACCAGCCGCCGGCTCCCGGCCTTCTCGTTCGTCACCCCGAACCTGACCGACGACATGCACGACGGGACGATCGGGCAGGGCGACGCCTGGCTCGCGGCGAACCTCCCGGCGATCTTCGACTCGAGCGTGTACCGGTCCGGCTCGGTCGCGCTCTTCCTCACCTGGGACGAGGGGGCGGGCGGGAGCGCGAGCGACTGCGCGACCAACACGACCGACTCCGGCTGCCACGTCGCCACGATCGTGGTGAGCCCGAGCACCCGGCCGGGCACCCGGTCGGGGACGCTGTTCAACCACTACTCGCTCCTCGGCACGACCGAGCAGCTCCTCGGCGTGCCTCGGCTCGGGCAGGCGTCCCGGGCCCGGAGCATGCTCGGCCCGTTCGGCCTCTGACCTACTCCCCGGCGGCGGCGACCGCCGGCTCGGCGAGCTCGGCGAGCTCGGCGGCCGGCCCCGACGGCCCGCCGCCGCCGCGCCGCCTCGCGGGGCCCGGGCGCCCGGGGGGCGAGCCGGCCGATCTCGGCGACGCTGGCCGCGAGGGCGCCCGGGAGGGCGTCGACCGAGGGGAGGGCGACCGGGTCGGCGTAGCAGCCGAAGGTCAGCCGTCCGCCGTAGGTGAACATCCCGATCGAGAGGGCGTGACCGTCGGCGAGGGGGACGACCGGGACCGCGTCGAGGAGCTCGGCGCCGAGGAGGAAGACGGGGACGCGCGGGCCGGGGACGTTCGAGACGGTCAGGTTGAACAGCTTCGAGCTGACGGCGAGGCGGGCGGCCGGGCCGCGCAGGACGCCGGGGAGGAGGCCCATCGCGTCGATGATCGCCTCGTGGGCCTGGGCGGTCTGGTCGCGCTTGAAGTCGGTGCTCGCGGTCCGGATGGCCAGGAGCCGGTCGACGGCGTGGGCGCGGTCGACCGGGAGGTCGACGAACACGAAGGACACCCGGTTGCCGAGGCTCGCGGCGTCGGCCGGGCCACGGCGGCTGACCGGGACCATCGCCCGGAGCGGAGCCGGCCGTCCGCCGCCGGTGATGACGATCCGTCGCAGGGCGCCGGCGACGACGGCCAGGGCGACGTCGTTCAGGGTCGCGCCGAACCGGCGCTTGACCGCGAGCAGGGGCGCCAGGTCGGCCGACTGGTGGACGAGGGCCCGGCGGGGCCCGATCGGGACGTTGACGAACGAGGACGGGGCCGGCCGCAGGACGTCCTCGCCGACCGACATCGCCGCGCGGCGCAGCGTGTCGGCGAGGCGGACGCCGCGGGCCGGGTTGACCGCCATCCGGGCGAGCCCGCCGGCCAGCCGGAGCGACTCGCCGCCGCGGTCGGCCAGCGCGTCGAGGGCCAGGCGCGCCGCCCCGGGCGCGGCCTGCGCCTCCCAGCCGTCGGGGGCGGGGAGGGGCTCGTCGGGCGAGATGTCGAGCAGCAGCAGGGCGAGCTCGAGGGCCGACTTGCCGTCGACCATGGCGTGGTGGACCTGCATGACGACGCCGATCGTCCCGTCGTCGAGGCGGGGGGCGAGGAGCACGCGCCAGAGCGCCCGGCCGCGGGCGAGCTGCTGGGAGAGCGCCCGGTCGCAGAGCTCGTCGAACCGGACCCGGGTCAGGGTCTGGCCGGGCTCGGCGAGGCCGACGACGTGGTGGTCGATGTCGAAGCGCTCGTCGTCGACCCAGACCGGCTCGGCGATCCCGCCCGGCGGGAAGGCGAGCCGCTGGCGGAAGCGGGGGGCGTGGCGCAGGCGCCCGGCGATCGAGGCGCGGAGCTCGGCCAGGGCGATCGGCCGGCCGTCGCCGCGGGGGGCGAAGAACCCCTTCCAGCCGATGTGCATGTGAGCGGCGGCGCTCTCGACCCGGAGGAACGAGCCGTCGAGCGGGGTGAGCCGGGTGCGGGTCATCCACGGCTGAGTGTCGCCGACCCCCGTCCGCGCGTACATGGACCGCCGGGCCGAATCACCCGACCGGGCGTACTACCAGGGCGACGGGCGGTAGTCCTTGAGCAGGCAGCCGTGGAGATCCTCGCCGGCCTCGCCGCGGACGATCGGGTCGTACACGCGGGCGGCGCCGTCGACGAGGTCGAGCGGGGCGTGGAAGCCGGCGTCGGCCAGGCGCATCTTCATCGGGTGGGGGCGCTCGTCGGTGATCCAGCCGGTGTCGACGCTGGTCATGAGGATGCCGTCGGTGGCGAGGAGCTCCTGGGCGCTCGTCCGGGTCAGCATGTTCAGCGCCGCCTTGGCCATGTTCGTGTGCGGGTGGCCGGGCCCCTTGTACCCGCGGGCGAACTGGCCCTCCATGGCCGAGACGTTGACCACGTACTTGCGCCGGGCCAGCGCGGCGGCGAGCGCCGGCCGCAGGCGGCCGACGAGGATGAAGGGGGCGGTGACGTTGCAGAGCTGGACCTCGAGCAGCTCGAGCGGATCGACCTCCTCGACCCGCTGGATCCAGCTGTTGACCGGGTCGAGGTCGGGGACGAGGCCGCCGGCGTCGATCGCCGTCCGGTCGGCGATCCGGGCCGGGGAGGCGGACCCGGCGGTGAGGGCGAGGGCGGTCACCGACTGGGCGGCGACGCCCCCGCCGAGCGCCGGCGGGTGGGCGCCGAGGCTGCGGCCGAAGCTGGCGATCTCGGGGAGCGGCCCGGTGGGGAGGGCGGCCGACTCGGCCCGGGCGAGCGCCGCGTAGGCGCCGGGCGAGCGGCGGACGGTCTGGGCGGCGTTGTTGATCAGGATGTCGAGCGGCCCGTCCCGGCTGACCGCGTCGGCCAGGGCGCAGACCTCGACCGGGTCGCGGAGGTCGATCCCGACGATGCGGAGGCGATCGAGCCAGTCGGGGCTGTCGTCCATCGCCGCGAAGCGGCGGGCGGCGTCGCGGGGGAAGCGGGTCGTGATCGTCGTCTCGGCCCCGTCGCGGAGGAGGCGCAGGGCGATGTACATGCCGATCTTGGCCCGCCCCCCGGTGAGGAGGGCCCGCCGGCCGCGGAGGTCGGTCCGGGCGTCTCGCCGGGCGTGGTGGCGGGCGGCGCAGTCGGGGCAGAGCTGGTGGTAGAAGGAGTCGACCTCGGTGTAGCGGTCCTTGCAGACGTAGCAGGCCCGCGCCCGGAGGAGCGTCCCGGCCGAGCGTCCGCGGGCGGAGGAGTGCAGCGACGCGCCCGCGCGTCTCGTCGTCGATCCGCCCGGGAGCACCGGTGGCGGTGACGGCGGTCACGCCGTCGTCGTTGGCCCGGATCGCCTCGCGCCGCTCGGTCCGCCGGCGCCGCTTGACCACCTTGTAGAGGTGGGAGGTCGCCCGCTGGATGGCCAGGGCGTCGGGATGCTCGATCGGGAGCTGCTCGGCCTGGGCGAGCACGCGGAGGGCGAGGGCGAGTTCGGCCGGGTCGAGGCTCATGCCCGGATCATCCCGAGACCGGCGGTCCGGCGCCTCGCCGGCGGGGGTTCTGGAGCGGGTGCGCCCGGGCGGGGCGTCCCGTGGGGATCGGCCGGACCGGCGGTCGGCCGGGGGCGGGGGCGGCGGGTCGACTACAATCGCCGCGCCTCGGCCTGCCGCGCGGGCCGCGCCTCCCGCATGTCCGCCCCCCCCGCCTCCCAGAAGAAGATTCGCGTCGTGGTCGCCAAGCCCGGCCTCGACGGGCACGACCGCGGGGCGAAGATCATCGCCCGGGCCCTGCGCGACGCCGGGATGGAGGTCATCTACACGGGTCTCCATCAGACGCCCGACCAGATCGTCGAGACGGTGATCCAGGAGGACGCCGACGCCGTCGGGCTGTCGATCCTCTCCGGGGCCCACATGACCCTGGTGCCGCGGATCGTCGAGCTGCTGAAGGCCCAGGGGATCGACGACGTGGTGATCACGGTCGGGGGGACGATCCCGGCCGACGACATCCCCGAGCTGAAGCGGCTCGGCGTGGCCGAGGTGTTCACGCCGGGGGCGTCGACCCAGTCGATCATCGACTTCATCCGTACGGCCGTCGCCGCCGCCGCCTGAACCTCCGCCCGCCGAGCGGGGTAGGATTGTCGACTGACTCGTCAGTCAACGAGCCGATACGATTCGCCTTCCCTTGCCAGCGAGGAGCGTTCCCTGAATGAAAATCTGCGTCCTGGTCAAAGAGGTGCCAGACGCCGCCGTCCAGAAGCGGATCGACCCGACGACCGGTCGGATGGACCGGAGCGGCGAGCGGAACCTCAACCCGTATGACACGCACGCGATCGAAGCGGCGATGCAGATCAAGGAGGGCGGCGTGCTCCCGGTCGAGGAGATCGTCGCCGTGACGATGGGCCCGGAGACGGCCGTCCGGGCCCTCCACAAGGCGGTCTCCCTCGGGGCCGACCGGTCGGTCCACCTGACCGACCCGGCGCTCGCCGGGTCAGACGTGGCGGCGACCGGATATGCCCTGGCCCAGGCGCTCCGGCGGGAGTCGCCGGACCTCGTCCTCCTCGGGCAGCAGTCCGACGACGGCGAGTGCTACACGATCGGCGCGGTCGTGGCCGACCACCTGCGGATGCCGTCGCTGACCCAGGTCATCAAGCTCGACGTCGAGGGCGACGGGGACGGGCACGGGCCGCGCCTGCGCTGCGAGCGCCAGGCCGAGTACGGATACGACACGGTGGCGGTCGAGCTGCCGGCGGTGATCGCGGTCGGCGACGCGATCAACGAACCCCGCTACCCGTCGCTCAAGGCGATCATGGGGGCCAAGAAGAAGCCGCTCGACACGCTGTCGGCCGCCGCGGCCGAGATCGACGAGGCGATGGTCGGCGGCGAGGGGTCGGCCGCCCACTGGACGGCGGCGAAGGCGCCGCCGAAGAAGGCGCCGGGGACGATCATCGAGGACGAGAACACCGACGAGACCGTCGCGAAGATCGTCGCCTGGCTGGCGGAGAGGAAGCTGATCTAGTGGCCGACATCCTGGTCTACGCGCTCCACTACGAGGGCGCCTTCAACAAGAACTCGCTCGGGGCGGTCAGCGAGGCGGCGAAGCTGGCGGCCGAGCTCGGCGGCGAGGCCCGGGCGATCGTCGTCGGGGCCTCGGCGACGCCCGAGCTGTGCGCGACGCTCGGGGCCTACGGGGCGAGCCGGGTCTACCGGGTCGACGGCCCGGAGGGCCTGGCCCAGCCGGTGGTCGACGCGATGGCCCAGGTGATCGGCGACCAGGGGATCGCCTACGCGCTCTTCGGCGGCGGCCTCCTCGGCTTCGAGATCGGCGCCGGCCTGGCCGCGCGACTCGGGGCGGGCGTGGCCATGGAGGTCACGGCGGTCCGGGCCGAGGGCGGGAAGCTGGTGGCCGAGCGGCCGATCCTCGGCGACTCGGCGATCTCGGAGATCGAGTACCGCAGCGACGTCGGGATCGTGATCGGCCGCCTCAACGCCTTCGAGATCGTCGGCGGCCGGGACGGGGCGGCCGAGGTCGAGGACGTGGCGGTCGAGTTCTCGGACTTCTCGACCCGGGCGACGATGATCCAGCGGGGCGAGCAGCGGGGGGCCGACGTCGACATCGAGGGGGCCGACCTCCTGGTCGCGGGCGGCCGGGGCCTCGGCAAGGCCGAGGGGTTCGCCCTGTGCGAGGCCCTCGCCGCGGCCCTCGGCTCGAGCAGCGCGGTGGCGGCGACCCGGGCGGTGGTCGACGCCGGCTGGTATCCGTACGCGGCCCAGATCGGCCAGACCGGCAAGACGGTGGCGCCGAAGCTCTACCTGGCCGCCGGGATCAGCGGGGCGATCCAGCACAAGGTGGGGATGCAGTCGGCGGAGAACATCGTCGCGATCAACAAGGACGCGAACGCCCCGATCTTCGAGTACTCGGACCTCGGGGTGGTCGGCGACCTGAACAAGATCCTGCCCAAGCTGACCGAGGCCGTGAAGGCCAAGCGAGCCGAGTAGTGGCCGCGGTCGCCCCGAGCCGGTTCCCGCCGCCGGTCGACCCGGCGGCGGAGTTCATCAAGGAGACCCTCGACCCGCCGGACGACCGGATCGAGGTCGGGGTCGTCATCGTCGGCGGCGGCCCGGCCGGCCTGGCCGCGGCCAACCGCCTGCTCCAGCTCCTCGACACCGAGCCGGAGCTCCGCGACCGCCTGGGCGAGGTGCCGGTCGCGGTGATCGAGAAGGCGAAGGCCTGCGGGGCGCACAACCTGTCGGGCGCGGTCATGCGCCCGGGGCCCCTCCGGTCGCTCTTCCCCGACGTCGACCCGAAGGACTGGCCGACCTTCGGCGAGGTCCCGGGGGAGGCGGTCTACTTCATGGCCAGCGCCAAGCGGGCGATCCGGCTGCGGCCGGTCCCGCCGAACTTCCGAAACCACGGCAACCACGTCGTCTCGGTGGCCGCCCTCTCCCGCTGGCTGGCCGAGCGGGCGGAGGAGGCCGGGGCGATGGTGCTGACCGAGACCGCGGCGACCCAGCTGCTCGTCGCCGGCGACGGGTCGGTCCGGGGGGTGCGCTCGGGCGACAAGGGCCGGGGCCGGGACGGCCAGCCGCTGCGGAACTTCGAGCCGGGGTCGGATGTCACGGCGCGGGCCACCGTCCTCGCCGAGGGGGTCTGGGGCCACCTGACCGGGGCGGCGATCAAGCGCTTCGCCCTGGCCGCGTACGCCGAGCCGCAGGTCTGGTCGCTCGGGGTCAAGGAGGTCTGGGAGGTGCCGAAGCCCCTGACCAAGGTCATCCACACGCTCGGGTGGCCGCTCCGGGCCCGGGCGAGGTACCACGAGTTCGGCGGGTCGTGGCTCTATCCGATGGGGGAGGACCGGGTCTCGCTCGGCTTCGTCGCCGGCCTCGACTACGCCGACGCGACCTTCTCGGTCCACGACGTCCTCCAGGAGTTCAAGCTCCATCCGCTGGTCCGGGAGATCCTCGACGGGGGGACCCGGGTCGCCTGGGGAGCCAAGGCGATCCCGGAGGGCGGCTACTGGGCGATGCCGAAGCTGACCGTCCCGGGCCTGGCGATCACCGGCGACGGGGCGGGGATGGTCAACGTCCCGGAGCTGAAGGGCATCCACTACGCGATCCAGTCGGGCATCCTCGCGGCCGAGGCGATCTTCGCGGCGCTCCGGAAGGGCTCCCGGGACCTCTCGGCCTACGAGGTGGCGGTCGAGGACTCGATCATCGGGGATGACCTCTACCGGACCCGGAACATGAAGCAGCCCTTCTACAAGGGGCTCGTCGTCGGGGGCGCCGTGGTCAACGCGATGATCGCGACGCGGGGCCGCTTCCCGGGCGGCCGGTGGTCGAACCACCCGGACGCCGACCAGCCGATGTTCGTCGGCCACCGCCAGCGGAGCTACCCGAGGCCGGACAACAAGTACACGTTCGACAAGCTCTCGAGCGTGTTCATCACCGGCAACGCGACCCGCGACGACGCGCCGAACCACATCCGGATCCGCCGGAGCGTGCCGGTCGAGATCGCCGAGACGTGGCGGTGGATGTGCCCGGCCGGGGTCTACGAGCTCCCGGACGACGTCCCGGCGACGGGGACGGTCAACGTGACGGTCAACTACACCAACTGCGTGCAGTGCGGGGCGATCACGGCGAAGGGCGGGCGTCTGACGCCGCCCGAGGGCGGGGACGGGCCGCTCTACCAGGTCACCTGAGCCGGCCCCCGCAACCTTCGGCCGGCTTACGGTGTTCCCCTGGTGATGACCGCCCGCGTTCCGCCCATCCTCGCCGTGACCGCCGCCCTCCTCGGGCTGGGTGGGGCCGCCGCCCAGGCGAGCGCTTCGCCGCCCCCGGGACGGGTCTCGGCGACGCTCGAGATCTGCCACCAGGCGAGCGACCTGGCTGGGCGCTTCGCGACGTTCGCCGCCCAGATGACCGCCGTTCCCGGCACGACGACGATGTCGATCCGCTTCGACCTCGACGAGCGGACCCCGCCGGACCCCGGCTTCCATCCGGTGACCGGCGTCCCCGGCTTCGGCGTGTGGACGAGCTCGGCGCCGGGGGTCGGGATCTTCGGCTACACCCAGGAGGTCTCGAGCCTGACCGCGCCCGGAGCCTTCCGGGTCGAGGTCAGCTTCCGCTGGCTCGGCCCCCGCCGGCGGGTCCTCCGCCGGGCCCACAAGGTGACGCCGGCCTGCGTCGTTGAGCTCCCGCCGGCGGGAGCTTCGGCTCCGACGAAGCCGAGCCCGCCCGAGTCGACGGTGGTCGGCGCGCTCTGCCCGGCCGTCTCGACGACGCCGGTCGGCTGCGGGTAGCGGGTCGCTACACTCAGTTGTCCTATGAAGAGCGAAATTCACCCCACCTACGTCGAGGCCCACGTCACCTGCACGTGCGGCAACGACTTCATGACCCGCTCGACGAAGCCCGAGCTCCACGTCGAGATCTGCTCCAACTGCCACCCGTTCTACACCGGTCGCCAGAAGCTGGTCGACACCGGCGGGCGGGTCGAGCGCTTCCAGCGCCGGGTCGCCAAGAGCCGGGCCCGGGCCGCCGCCTCGCGGTAGCCGGGTGGCCGCGCCGGCGGAGGCCGTCCCCCGCCGGCTGACCCGACCGGCGCCGGCGGCCGTGCGCGACGCGCCGGTCGGAGGTCAGGCCGTCCTCGAGGGCGTGATGATGCGCGGGGTCCGGACCTGGGCGGTCGCCGTGCGCAAGCCGACGGCCGACCAGCGGGCCGAGCCGCGGGCCCGGGCGATCCCGGCCGGGGGGATCGAGGTGCAGACGTTCCCGCTCGCCTCGCCCCTGCGCCGCCATCCGTGGCTGCGGCTCCCGGTCATCCGCGGGGTCGTCGCCCTCGGCGAGTCCCTGGCCATCGGCGTCCGGGCGCTCGGGATCGCCGCCGCGGCCCAGCTCCCCGACGACGAGCCGGAGATCTCCAAGGGTGTCTGGGCCGCGACGATCGCCCTGGCGCTCGCCTTCGCCGTCGGCCTCTTCTTCGTCGCCCCGGTCGGGCTGACCAGCCTGGTCAGGGACCGGCTCGACTCGGCGACCGTCTTCTGGCTGGTCGAGGGGCTCGTGCGGACGGCGATCTTCCTCGCCTATCTCCTCCTGCTCTCGAAGCTCCGGGAGCTCCGCCGGGTCTTCGAGTACCACGGGGCCGAGCACAAGACGATCGCCTGCTACGAGGCCGGGGAGGCGCTGACGCCGGAGAACGCCCGGCGCCACTCGCGCCTGCACCCCCGCTGCGGGACGAGCTTCCTCCTGATCGTGATGATCATCGCCATCTTCGTCTTCGCCCCGATCGGCCTCCCGGCCTGGTACTGGCTGGTGGCGACGCGGATCCTCGGCATCCCGGTGATCGCCGGCCTCTCCTACGAGGTCATCCGGCTCGCCGGCCGCCACCGCCAGCGGCGCTGGGTCCAGGTCCTGATGAGCCCGGGCCTCGCCCTCCAGCGCCTGACCACCCGCGAGCCGGAGCTCGACCAGCTGGCCGTGGCGATCGCCGCCCTCGACGCCGTCCTCCGGGTCGAGGAGGGCGACGGCCACACCGCGGCGGAGCTGGTCGGGGTCGAGGTCGTGGCCTGACGCCGACCGCTACCCTCGCGAGCATGATCGAGGCCCTCGTCGACCAGATCGAGACCCGGTTCGCCGAGCTCGGTCGCCAGATCTCAGACCCCGAGGTGACCGGCGACCGTCACCGCCGGGCCGAGGTCGGCCGGGCCTACCGCCAGCTCGAGGCGGCGGCCGGGCTGGCCGAGGAGTGGCGCCACGCCCGGGACGACCTCGCCGGCGCCCAGGAGCTCCTCGCCGAGGGCGAGGACGCCGAGCTCCGGGAGGTGCTCAACAGCTCGCGCGCGCGGATCGACGAGCTCGAGGAGGAGATCCGCCTGGCGATGGTCGAGCGCGACCCGAGCGACGACAAGAACGTGATCGTCGAGATCCAGGGCGGGGCCGGTGGCGACGAGGCCGGTCTCTGGGCCGGCGACCTCTACCGGATGCTGACCAAGTACGCCGAGCGCCGCGGCTTCCAAACCGAGCCGCTCGACGTCGGCGACGGCAAGTACACCTTCGCCGTCAAGGGCGACGCCGCCTACTCGGTGTTCAAGTTCGAGGGCGGCACCCACCGCGTCCAGCGCGTCCCGGCCACCGAGTCGCAGGGCCGCATCCACACGTCGACCGCCACCGTCGCCGTCCTCCCCGAGGCTGAGGACGTCGACGTCCAGGTCGACCCCAACGACCTCCAGGTCGACGTCTACCGCTCCAGCGGACCGGGCGGCCAGTCGGTGAACACGACCGACTCGGCCGTCCGCGTCACGCACAAGCCGAGCGGCATCGTCGTCTCGATGCAGGACGAGAAGTCCCAGCTCCAGAACCGGGAGAAGGCGATGCGCGTCCTGCGCGCCCGCCTGTATGAGCGCGCGCTCGACGAGCAGCAGGCCGAGGTCGCCGCCGACCGGCGCTCCCAGGTCGGGAGCGGCGAGCGGGCCGAGAAGATCCGCACCTACAACTACGGCGAGCGGCGGGTCACCGACCACCGGATCAAGCTCACCGTCCACAACCTCGACGACGTGCTCGAAGGCGACCTCGACACCCTCACCGCCGGCCTCGTCGGCGACGAGAAGCGCCGCCGGCTCGAGGCCCAGACCGACCTCCGGTGACCCGGCCCGGCGCCGCCCCCGCGGTCAGCGCCCGGGACGCCCTCGACGGGGCGGTGACGGCGATCGCCGCCGGCGGCTCGCCGAGCCCCCGCCTCGACGCCGAGCTGCTCGTGGCCGCGGCCCTCGGGGTCCGCCGCGAGCGCCTCCACACCGACCCGGACCTCCCGGTCGCCGGGCCGGCCGTCCGGACCCTCCAGGCGTTCGTCCGCCGCCGGTCGATCGACCGCGAGCCGGTCGCCTACATCCTCGCCCGGCGCGGCTTCCGCCACCTCGACCTCCACGTCGACCGGTCCGTCCTGGTCCCCCGCCCGGAGACCGAGCTCCTCGTCGAGGTCGGCCTCGAGCTGGAGCCCGGGGCCCGGGTCCTCGACCTCGGCACCGGGAGCGGGGCGGTGGCGCTCGCCCTGGCCGACGAGCGTCCCGACCTCGTGGTCACCGGGAGCGACATCAGCCCGGCCGCCCTGGCCGTCGCCCGGGCCAACGCCGCCCGGCTCGGCCTGGACGTCGAGTTCGAGGCCGGCGACCTGCTCGACGGACCGCGGGGACCGCTCGACGCCGTCCTCGCCAACCTCCCCTACGTCCCGACCGCCGAGCTCGCCCGGCTCGAGCCGGAGGTCGCCCGCCACGAGCCGCGCCTCGCCCTCGACGGCGGCGCGGACGGCCTCGACCTGATCCGCCGCCTGATCGCCCAGGCGGCGCGCGATCCCCGTCCTCGCGCTCGAGATCGGCGCCGGCCAGGGCCCGGCCGTGGCCGAGCTGCTCGGGGCCGGCGGCTTCGCGGCGGTCGAGCGGCGGGCGGACCTCGCCGGCATCGACCGGGTGATCGTCGGCCGCCGGTGAGCGCCCGGCTCGCCGAGTGCCTGGCCGCCGGGGGCGTCGTCGTCTTCCCGACCGACACGGTCTACGGCCTCGGCTGCGACGCCGCCGACCCGGCCGCCGTCCGCCGCCTCTATGCCCTCAAGGGCCGCCCCCCGGACAAGCCGGCCGCCGTCCTCTGGGGGAGCGTCGAGGCCGCGCTCGCCGACCTCGACGACCTCGGACCCCGGACCCGGGCCGCGCTCGGCGCCCTCCTGCCCGGGCCGGTCACCCTGCTCGTCCCGAACCCCCGCCGCCGCTACCCGCTGGCCGGCGGCGAGGCCCTGGGCCTGCGGGTCCCGGCGACCGGCCTCGCCCCGGGCCGGCCGATGCTCCAGTCGAGCGCCAACGCGGCCGGCGGGCCCGACCCCCGCCGGCTGGCCGACGTGCCGCCGGCGATCCGCGCCGGCGCCGACCTCGTGCTCGACGGCGGCGAGCTCCCCGGGACGGCGTCGACCGTCGTCGATCTGACCGCCTACGAGCTCGCCGGAACCTGGGTCGTCCTGCGGGCCGGCGCCCTGGCCGAGGACGTGCTCGCCGGGCGGCTCGCCGCCGCCGGCTGAACTCCAGCCCCCGCCATCGGCCGTCCCTGCGATGCTGCAAGCCGATGAGGATCACCCAGCTCGACGCGCTCTACGCCTTCGTCGTGGCCACGGCGGTCGCCGCCGCGCTGACCCCGCTCACGATGCGGCTCGCCGTCCGGGTCGGGGCCGTCGACCAGCCGCGCGAGCGGGGCCTCTCGTCCCGGGCGACCCCGCTCCTCGGGGGCCTCGCCATCTTCGCCGGGGCGCTCCTCGCCGGACTCCTCTTCCTCCCGGCCACGGCCAAGTGGCACGGAGTGTTCCTCGCGGCCGGGGTGATCGTCTTCGTCGGCGGCCTCGACGACCGCTTCGACCTCCCGCCGGGAGCCAAGCTCGCCGGCCAGATCGTCGCCGCGGTGATCGCGGTCAACGCCGGGGTCGTCGTCCACTACGTGACGCTCCCCTTCCTCGGGGCCCTCCACTTCCCGAACGCCGGGGCCACCCTGACGGCGATCGGCCTCGTCGCGATGATGAACATCGTCAACTTCTCCGACGGGGTCGACGGCCTGGCCGCCGGGGTCTCGACGATCATCGCGTCGGCCCTCGCGGTGATCGCCTTCGACCTCGGGCAGAAGCAGGCCGGGGTGCTCGCCGCCCTGACCGCCGGGGCGGCGCTCGGGTTCCTCCTGCACAACTTCCCCCCGGCCTCGAGCTTCATGGGCGACTGCGGGTCGAACCTCCTCGGCCTGCTGATGGGCGTCCTGACCGTCGAGGGGACGGTCAAGACGCCGGTCGTCGTCTCCTTCGTCCTGCCGCTGATCCTCCTCGCCGTCCCCTTCCTCGACACGACGTTCGTCGTGCTCAAGCGCCTCAAGTACGGCCAGAAGATCTACAAGCCCGACAGCGAGCACTTCCACCACCGCATGGCCCGGATCGGCTTCAGCCCGCGCCGGACGGTCGTCTACTTCTACGGCTGGACGCTCCTCCTCGCCGGCCTCGCCCTCGCCCTGCGCTTCGTCCCCTACTCCGACCACCACGGTCACCTCCACACCGGCTGGTCGCTGGTCATGGTCGGGCTCGGGCTGATCGTCGCCGTGGCCAGCGTCTACCTGATCTACGTCCTCGAGATCCTCAAGTTCAAGCGCCTGGCCACGATGCGCCTGCGCCGGCTGACCCCCGAGGCGAGCGAGGCCGAGATCGCGGCCACCGTCGTCGAGGAGTTCGAGACCGGCGAGTTCGATGTGGTCCAGTCGGAGGGCCGGGCTTCCTCGGAGCGGTCCCCGCCCTCCGGAGCGGAGCCGCGGTCAGCCGCCGAGCAGGGGGTCGGCCAGCGGCAGCCGCGTGGCCACGAGGTAGCCGCAGAGCACCAGCGTCGCCCCGCGTAGCCGGCGCTCGCCGCTGAGGGCCGCCGGGACGAGCGCCCACAGCCCGTACCAGGGCAGGAGCCAGGCGGTCGAGCAGAGCAGGGCGAGGGTCGCCCAGCCGTAGGCCTCGAGCCAGCGCTCGTGGTGGCGCCAGGCGTGGGCGAGCGCGGCGAGGAGCGCGACCACGAAGAACGTGGTGAACGCGGCCCGCACGCCGCCGCCGAGGCGTCCGGTGCCGAGGAGGCGGGAGACCTCCGACGGGAGGCTGTGGGTGGCGACGACCTGCTGCTGGCCGCGCACGGTGCCGGCGATCGCCGTCGCGTGCGGGCCGAAGCCGACCGCCGCGATCACGGCGGCCGCGGCCAGGGCGAGCCCCCCGGCGGCCAGCGCCGCCCGGGCCCGACCGGGGCCGCGGGCGCCGAGCAGGGCGAAGGGGAGGGCCAGGCCGGCCGACAGCTTGACCGCGGCCGCGCCGACCAGCGCCGCGGCCCCGGTCGGCGCGCGCCCCTCCAGGCAGAGGACGAGCCCGCCGGTGAGGATCAGCCCGACGAGGGTGTCGTTGTG
This sequence comes from uncultured Solirubrobacterales bacterium, assembly GCA_963817865.1. Taxonomy (GTDB): domain Bacteria; phylum Actinomycetota; class Thermoleophilia; order Solirubrobacterales; family Solirubrobacteraceae; genus Palsa-513. The sequence goes on from CAWFQO010000023.1 coordinate 15,758, forward strand.
GGCCCCGGCGACCGCGAAGGCGAGGACCAGGGGGTTGAGGCCGAGGAGCACCGCCGCCCGCGCGGGCGAGTGGCCCCGGCGGGCGGCCGCCCGCCAGACGAGGACGACGGTGGCGAGGCTCGCCGCCGCGGCCACGAGCTTCAGCGCCCAGATGCCCCCGGCCACCCCGAGCGGGACGAGGGCGTAGGTGAAGAGCGTGAACACCGGGCCGTAGGGCGAGTGGACGTCGTGCCAGCCGAGGTACGGGTAGACCGCGTCGTGGACGGCGGCCGCCGCCGTGTGCGTGTATGGGTCGAGCCCGTGGAGAACGCCGAGCCGGGCGAAGTCGAGATAGCCGAAGACGTCGGCCGAGAACAGGGGCGGTGCCGCCAGCGCGGCGACGTGGGTGAGCACGATGCCGCTCCAGAGCACCCGCCGACCGATCGCCGGGGCACAGGTCAGGACGAGGGCGTAGGCGCCGCAGAGGACGAGGAGGAACGCCTGGGTGCTCCCGCCGACGCCGAGGCCGGCGAGCGGGCCGGCCAGCCATCCGGGGAGCCCGGACCGGGCCGCCGGGACGAGGCTCGTCCCGCCCGAGGCCGCGCTCGCTCCGAGCCCGAGGAGGGCGGCCGCGAGCACCCCGAGGCCGAGCGTGCCGAGCGCCCGGGCGGCGGTCGGACGTGCAACCTCGGCCCCGGCCGCGGGTACCGTCGTCGTGATCGCCATCCGCCCATTCTCGCGCCCGGCGGTGCCGCCGGTGCGACTAATAGATTCCCTACATGCGCCGCCGAGTCCCGCTACAGTTAGGCAGCCGTCGAGATGGGGGTTGCTCACCGAAGCCGGTCTCGACGCTCGGCGCCCTCTCGTCGCGCCACCTGAATCCCTTGCGCCTCCGACGCCAACATGCGAGCGCCCCCGAGCGGCCCGACGGCCCGCGACGCGTCCTGATCCTCTCGGCCAACGTCGGCGAGGGCCACGCGGCCGCGGCCCGCGCCCTCGCCCAGCAGCTCGACCAGGGTCACGACGACGTCGAGGTGACGGTGATCGACGGCCTCCGCTCGATGGGCCGGGTCCTCCACTACGTCGTCGAGGACGGCTACCGGACCCAGCTGCGGCTGATGCCCTGGTCCTACTCGCTGATGTACTGGGCGCTCGAGCACCTCGCCCCCTTCCGCTGGGCTGGCCGCCAAGCTCCTCTACCGCCTCGGGGCCCGCCGCCTGCGCGCGCGGATCGCCGAGTACGCCCCCGACGTGGTCGTCTCGACCTACCCGGCGGTCACCGTCGTCCTCGGGCGCCTGCGCGAGCTCGGGTACGTCGACGCGCTGACCGTGGCCACGATCACCGACTTGACCGGCCTGTTCTTCTGGGCCCAGCGCGGGATCGACATGCACCTGGTCATGTACGACGAGTCCGTCGCCTCGGTCGAGCGGATCGCCGGGTCGGGCAGCGTCCGCCTCGTCCGACCGCTGATCGCCGCCGAGTTCCTCGAGCCGTGCGGTCAGGAGAGCGCCCGCACGGCGCTCGGCCTCCCGGCCGACGGCAAGGTCATCGTCGTCTCGGGCGGCGGCTGGGGGGTCGGCGACATCGCCGGCGCCGTCGACGAGCTCGCCCGCGATCCCCGACGCCACCCTGATCTGCCTGGCCGGCAAGAACGACGCCGTTCGGGACAAGCTGACCGAGCGGTTCGCCGCCGAGCCGCGGGTCCGCGTGCTCGGCTTCACCGACCGGATGTCCGAGATCCTCGCCGCCGCCGACGTCCTCGTCCACTCGACCGGCGGGGTCACCTGCCTCGAGGCGATGGCCCGCGGGTGTCCGGTCGTCTCCTACGGGCTGCCGGTCGGCCACGCCAAGATCAACACCCGGGCGATGGCCGAGCTCGACCTCGTCCGCCTGGCCGGGACGACCGACGAGCTGCTCGACCACGTCAACGCGACCTGCGCCGCCCGCGCTCCGGTCGGCGCGGCCGCCGCCGCCGCGCCCCGGGCCTCCGACCTCGTGCTCGAGTCGCCGCGCCGGGTGGCGACGATCCCGCTCTGGCGGCTGCGCCTCGCCCACTACGGTGCGAGCCTGATGATCGCCCTGACGGCCGGGGTGTGGATGCTCTCGACCGACGAGGTCACCGCCCTGGCCGCGAAGGTCATCGGCGTCCACACCGTGGTCACCGTCGCCACGAACAGGCCCGACGTCGGCCTGGTCGTCCGGACCTCCCAAGCGGCGATCCCGGCCATCGCCGCCCATCTCCAGCGGCTCGGACTCCACGCGACCTTCGCCCTGGCCACCGTCCCGACGGGCGCGACGATCCAGACCCTCCGCGCCCTCGGCGACGCGCCGATGTGCGAGGTCGATCGCGCCCGGGCCCTCCGCTGGATGCAGACGGCCGGGAAGCTTCGGCTCGAGCAGCGGGCCTTCCACCTGCGCCACCACTTCTTCTACCTGGCGCCCCAGAACGGTCCGAGCGTCGGCCAGCTGATCCTCGCCAAGCATGCCGGCGCGACCCCGGTCAAAGGATCGATCCAGATCAGCGCCGCCGCGCCGGTCCCGCCGCGGCCGCGCCGGACCGGGGCGACGTCGCCGTGGTCACCCTCGACGGGTCGCCCGCCTCTCTGCGCTCGTTCGACCGCTTCGCCGCCGAACTCGCCGCCGAGCGGCTCACCGGCGTGACCTTCTCGGTCCTCCAGGCGGCGGCTAGCCGACCGGCTCCCCGCTCGCCGTGAGGGCGAGCAGGAGGCGCGAGCGGGCGAGCACCGTCGCCCCGGCGAGGAGGAGGCCGAGGCAGGCGATCAGGGGCACCCCGGCGTAGGCGGTCCGGGTGAGGCTCTCGCCGAGGAGGACGGCGGCCAGGCCGACCGGGACGATCGTCTGGACGACGAAGACGACCGGGGCGACCTGGATCGCCGGGCGCACCTGCAGCGCGCTCATCTCGCTGAGCAGACCCAGGCCGGACGCGGCCGCCGTGGCCGCGGCCCAGCCGAGCGGCGGTCGCCCAGTGCGAGCCGGCGAGGGCGTCGGAGACGAGCTTGGTCACCAGACCGCTCCAGGCGAAGCAGAAGCCGGCGCTCAGCATGGTCAGCGTCGGCAGCGACCGGCCGATCAGGCGCAGGAGGTAGGGGAGGGCGGCGAGCGACGCCGAGGAGGACGAGGACGACCGCGAGCGCCCGGTGGTCGGCGTGGTGGGTGCTCCGGCCCGGGGCGACGGCGGCCATGCCGCCGACGCCGAGGATGATCGCCGACACCGCGAGCACCTCCCGCCGGCCGGCCACCTCTCCGAGCATCCGCTGGGCGACGAGGAGCAGGGCGATCAGGCCGGCGGCCAGGGCGGGCTGGACGATGACCAGCGGGGCGAAGGACAGGGCCAGGAGCTGGAGCGGCCAGCCGAGGACGGTCATGCCGGTCGCCGCCACCCACCGCCGCCGGCGCAGGAGCTGGCCGATCAGCTTGACCTGGAGCCCGTGCGCCTGGTCGGTCTCCCGGGCGTCGAGCGCCTGGACGGCAATCCCTAGGCTGTAGAGCGTGGAGGCGGCGGAGGCCGCGGCGATGCCCAACAGCAGGGAGATCATGACGCAGCGCGATCATCGCAGCCCGGGCGGCCGCCGGCGGCCCTGGCCCTCGGCGCCGCCGCCCTCGCCGGCGCCTACCTCCTGCCGGGCGCCGCGTTCCACCTCGCGCCGCTGCGCCGCGCCCTCGGCGTCGGCCAGCGGACTCTCGACGGGACCGGGGTGGCCCTGACCTTCGACGACGGACCCCATCCCCAGGGGACCCCGGCCGTCCTCGCTCTGCTCGCCGACCGCCGGGTCCGGGCGACCTTCTTCCTCGTCGGCGAGCAGGTCGCCCGCGCCCCGGTCCTGGCCGCGGAGATCGTCGACGCCGGCCACCGGGTCGGCCTCCACTGCGACCGCCATCGCAACCTCCTGCGCCTCGGCCCGTGCGGCGGTCGCCGCGGACATCGCCCGGGCCCGCGCCCGGATCGAGGACGCCACCGGCGCGGAGATCGCCCTCTACCGGCCTCCCTACGGCATCTTCAACGCCGCTGCCCTGGCGATCGCCCACGCCCACGGCTGGCGCCCGCTCCTCTGGACCCATTGGGGGCGCGACTGGGAGGCCCGGGCCACGCCCGAGTCGATCGCCGGCCTGATGACCGGCCCGGGTCTCGGTCCCGGGTCGGTCCTCCTCGCCCACGACGCCGACGACTACAGCGCCCCCGGCTCCTGGCGGCGCACGCTCGCCGCCCTCCCGCTCGTGCTCGACGAGCTCGATCGACGGGGCCTCGAGACGACGACCGCGCTCTGAGGGCGGTTACGGGCTGGTCTGGCCGACCGCGGCCCGCTGGCCCCACGACCAGGCGGCCGGGCGGGCGCGGGCCATCACCGACTGGGCGACGAGGGCGGCCACCAGGGCGAGGACCGCGCCGCTCAGCGCGTCGAAGACGAAGTGGTTCCCGGTGACGACGATCACGGTGAGGACGATCATCGGGTAGAGCAGGGCGAGGGCGCGCACCCACGGCCGCCGGGCCAGACGCATGGCGCTGACCCCGACGAGGAGCGAGAAGCACATGTGCATGCTCGGGACCGCGGCGTATGGGTTGACGAACAGCGAGACCGCTCCCGTGTCCTGGTCGATGTGGGCGATCGCGTGGATCGTGTCGACGAAGCCGTACTGCGGGAAGAGCCGGGGCGGGGCCACCGGGAGGGCCAGGTGGATGGCCAGGGCGACGCCCATGGCCACGAAGAACATGTTCCGCACGAAGTAGAAGATGTCGTTCCGGAAGGCGTAGAGCACGGCCAGGAAGACGAGGTTGACCGTGAACTGCGCGTTCAGGTAGATCCAGTTGGCCGCCTCGATCAGCTCGTGGTGGCCGACGACCAGCGACTGGAGGTGCGGCTCCCAGAACGTCCCGGTCGCCCGCTCGAGCGAGATCAGCCACTCGGCGTTGGCGAAGGCCAGGGTCGGGTTGCCGGCCACGAGGCCGCGCACCCCCTCGTAGAGGACGTCGGCGAAGCCCCAGAGGGCGAGTTGACGGATCGCGTCGGGCCAGCCGTGGGGCAGCCGCCGGCCGAGCCGGGCGACCACTGAGCCCGGGCGACGATCCTTGGGTGTACGCGGAACCATCGCGAGTCCAACTTACTGGATCGGCCCGGCGACGGCACCCCCGGGTCGCGTCGGCGACCCGTGGTCGATCCGCCCCGGTCGACGCTACGACGGCCGCGGCCCGGCCGCCGCGGCCGGCGGTCCGCTCGCGCCCCGCCGGTCGACGCCACGGTCGGCGCTCGCCCCGGCCCGGCGCCCGGCCGGCGGGTGCCCGGACGCGGTGCGCGGCGAGCGCAGGCCCCCGGTCGGGCCCCAGCGGACGCGTCGGGCGCCGATCACGCCGGCCCGACCCCCGTGTGCCGGGTGTCACAAACTTGTTACGAAGTCCTGGGAGGTGTAGGATGGCGGCCGCAAGCGGCGCTGCTCTGCCGCGGCCGCTCGGTCCCCGCGCGAGGCCCCGGCGCGGGCTTCGCCGCTTCTGGGGTCCCTCATCTAGATGAAAGATCCCCAACCCCCGACTTCGCGCCGCCCTGCTGCGGGTCCGCATATCATGCGTCCCGCCCTGCGCGCCTGCGCCATCCCCTTGATCGACCTCCAACTCTCAACCGACGACCGCGACCCCGGCTGCGTCCATTCCCCCTGCGGGTGGCGCCGGCGCATCGCAGGCGGCGGCCGTCTCGCTGGAGCTTCCCGACTCGCCCGCCGTGTCGCGTGCGCGGCGCCCAGGCGACGTCCGGGGAGCGCCCCTTGGCGGTAGGCGTCGGTGCGGCGCCCGAAGAGCGGTTCATGGTGGTCCTGCGGTATCTGGATGTCGCGCTCGTGGCAATCGCCACGATTCCTGCCCTCGCGCTCGGGGCACCCGTGCTCGGCTACATGGTCGGCGCGGCGGCGTGGATCCTCCAGCGGATCATCGCGGTGACCGACCGGCGCCTCATGGCCAGGAAGGGGACCGACCCCCGCAAGCAGCTCGGCATCAACCTGTTCGAGGCGTTCGGCCGGATCTGGCTGCTCGCCGGGGCGATCATCGTCGCCGGACTGGCCGGCGGCCGGGCGGACGGACTGACCGCGGCGCTCGTGATCGTCGGCGCCTATTCGATCGCCTTCGCGATCCGGCTGGCCAGCGGGCCCCCGGCTCGGGTCGGGCTCGGGCTCGGGCTCGGGCTCGGGCGCCCCCATTCGATGACCAGGCGGACGCGATGACCAAGCGCAAGAAGATCACCTACGGGATCGTCGGGGTCTACATCCTCGGCCTCGTCGTCTTCGGGGTCCTGTTCGGGATCAAGGGCCACAAGAACGAGTCGTTCCTCCCGCAGGAGGAGTTCCACCTCCTGACCTGGGTCCACATCGTCGGACCGATCGTCCTCAACAAGGGCGTCCTCTACCTGGTGATCGCCGCAGCCCTGACCATCGGCACGATGACCTGGGTCTCCAAGCGGATGACGATGCGCCCGAACCGGGTCCAGACCGCGGTCGAGATGTTCTACAACCTCTCGCTCAGCATGACGCGCGAGAACATGGACAAGCGGATGGCCAGGAAGTGGTTCCCGGTGATCTGCACGCTCTTCATCTTCATCCTCTTCTCGAACCTGATCGGCTACATCCCGCTGCCCGTCAACTCCGGGGAGAGCTTCCACCTCTTCGGCGCGAAGATCCCGTCGTTCCAGATCTACGCGGCGGACACCAACGTCGGCTTCCCGTTGATGCTGGCGCTGCTCGTCTTCATCGCCTACAACGTCGAGGGCATCCGCGCCCACGGCTTCATCGGGTACCTGAAGAGCCTGGTACCCCAGGGCGTGTCCGGAGGGATGCTGGGCTTCATCTTCCCCCTGGAGATCCTCTCGAACTTCCTGCGGCTCCTCTCGCTGACGATCCGGCTCTGGGCCAACCTGCTCGCCGGACACCTGCTGATCGCGTTCATGGCCGGCGACCTCGCGGTGCTCCTCGGGCTCCAGCTCCTCGGCTGGTTCACCCTGCCCTTCGGGATCGCCATCTTCCTGTTCGAGGCCGTCCTGATCGCCGGCCTCCAGGCCTTCATCTTCGCCATCCTGGCGGCCATCTATCTCGGTGGCGCCGTGACCAAGCACTAGCCGCCGTGCCCCGCTACCAGCCCTCACAAGGAGTCCCCGAGCAATGCTAATGACGCACCTCTTCATGTCCATGTTCCATCCGATCTACGCGGCGGCCGCCGCGGCCTCGACGCCCGACATGTACGGCGTGAAGGCCGGTCGGGCGATCGCCCTGGGCGTGGGCGCCGGCGGCGGGGCGGCGGGCGCCGGGGCCGGCATCGGCATGCTCTTCGGCAAGGTCATCGAGTCGGTCACCCGCCAGCCCGAGATGCGCGACGAGATCGCCTCGATCCAGTGGCTCGGCTTCGCCCTGACCGAAGCCTGCTTCTTCTACGGCCTGGTGGGCGGGTTCATCGCCTTCTTCCTCTAAGCCGATGACGATCCTCTCCGACATGCCGATCGCCGCCAGCGGCTCATGGCTGATCACGCCCGACGTCGGGATCATGTTCTGGACCCTGCTCGTCTTCGGGATCTCGCTGTTCATCCTCAACAAGGCCGTCTTCCCCCGCATCCGTGACGCCCTCGACAAGCGCCAGGCCGCGATCGAGGATTCGATCGACACGGCCGCCCGGGTGAAGACCGAGGCCGAGGAGGTCCTCGCCGAGTACCGCCAGCGCCTCCAGGAGGCCCGCCAGCAGGCCGAGGAGATCCTCGCCCGGGCGCACAAGTCCGCCGAGTCGGCGCAGCAGCGGGCCCTCGAGGAGGCCAAGGAGCGCCGCGAGGAGCTGCTCGAGCAGACGCGGCGCGACGTCGAGGCCGAGACCCGGCGGGCGATCCTCGAGATCCGCGCCGAGGTGGCCAACCTGACGATCCTCGCCACCGAGAAGGTCACCCGCAAGGTCCTCGACGACGACGATCAGAAGCGGCTCGTCGAGGAGGCCCTCTCCGAGCTCGACTTCACGGCCCTGGCCGCCGGTCCGCCCGAGCACAACTGATGGAGGAGATCGCGACCGTCTACGCACGCTCGCTGTTCGAGGTCGCCCGCGAGCAGGGCGACCTCGACGCGGTCCGCGAGCAACTCGGCGAGTTCGCCGCGGCGGTCGACGAGAACCGCGATCTCCAGGTCTTCTTCTTCTCGCCCTACTTCTCGACCGAGGAGAAGAAGGACGGGCTGGCGGCGATGCTCGACGACGCCGAGCCGGCCCTGACCAACTTCCTCGAGCTCCTGCTCGAGAAGCATCGGATGCCGGCCCTCTTCCGCATCCGGCGCCAGCTCGACGCCCTCTGGGAGGAGGAGAACCGGCTCCTGCCGGTCCAGGTCACGAGCGCTACGAAGCTCGACAAGAGCACGCTCGCCGAGATCGGCGAGCAGATCGGCAAGCAGACCGGCCGCCGGGTGGAGTTGACCTCCCGCGTCGAGCCGGACATCCTCGGAGGACTGATCGTGCAGGTGGGCAACTCGATTCTCGACGCGTCGATCGCCAACCGGTTGGAACAACTACGCAAGCAAGTCGCCAGGGGCTAGTGACCACGAGAGCGGGCCGCCCCGCGACGCAAGGAGCCTGACATGCGCATCAAGCCGGACGAAATCACCAGCATCCTCAAGAGCCGAATCGAGGGACTCGACGCGGGCAGCGCCTCGCTGACCGAGGTCGGCACCGTGCTGTCGGTCGGCGACGGGATCGCCCGGGTCCACGGCCTCGACAACGCGATGTCCTTCGAGATGCTCGATCTCCCCCACGACGTGACCGGCCTCGCCCTGAACCTCGAGTCCGACAACGTCGGCACCGTCCTCTTCGGCGACTGGGACAAGATCGTCGAGGGCGACACGGTCAAGCGGACCGGCCGGCTGCTCCAGGTTCCGGTCGGCGACGCCCTCCTCGGGCGGATCGTCTCCCCGCTCGGCACGCCGCTCGACGGGAAGGGCGAGATCGAGACGACCGAGACGCGCATGGCCGAGTTCAAGGCGCCCGGCATCGTCCAGCGCCAGCCGGTCAAGGAGCCGATGCAGACCGGCATCAAGGCGATCGACTCGATGATCCCGATCGGCCGCGGCCAGCGCGAGCTGATCATCGGCGACCGCCAGACCGGCAAGACGACGATCGGCATCGACACGATCATCAACAACAAGGACAGCGGCGTCGTCTCCGTCTACGTCGCCATCGGCCAGCGGATGGCCACCGTCGTGGCCATCGCCGAGACCCTCCGCGAGGCCGGGGCGATGGAGAACACGATCATCGTCGCCGCCTCCGCCGACGAGGCCGCCCCGATCAAGTTCCTCGCCCCCTACGCCGGCTGCGCGATGGCCGAGTACTTCCTCTACAAGGGCGGCCACGCCCTCGTCGTCTACGACGACCTGACCAAGCACGCCTACGCCTACCGGCAGATGTCGCTGCTCCTGCGCCGCCCGCCCGGCCGCGAGGCCTACCCGGGCGACGTCTTCTACCTCCACTCGCGGCTGCTCGAGCGGGCGGTCAAGCTCTCCGACGAGCTCGAAGGCGGCTCGCTCACCGCCCTGCCGATCATCGAGACCCAGGCCGGGGACGTCTCGGCCTACATCCCGACGAACGTGATCTCGATCACCGACGGGCAGATCTTCCTCGAGCCGAAGCTCTTCTACTCGGGCGTCCGCCCGGCCATCAACGTCGGGATCTCGGTCTCCCGGGTCGGCGGCAACGCCCAGATCGGGCCGATGAAGAAGGTCGCCGGCCGGCTCAAGCTCGAGCTCTCCCAGTACCGCGACCTCGAGGCGTTCTCCCAGTTCGGGTCCGACCTCGATGCCGACACCCAGCGCACCCTGGCCCGGGGGGCCCGCCTGGTCAAGGCGCTCAACCAGAACGAGCGCTCGCCGCTCGCCGTCGAGGACCAGGTCGTCCAGGTGTTCGCCGCGACCAACGGGTTCCTCGACCGGATCGGCGTCGACCGGGTCCCCGAGTTCCTCGATCGGCTCGTCAGCTTCATGCGCGACGAGCACAGCGACCTGCGCGAGAAGATCGCCGGCGGCGACTGGAAGGACGAGACCCAGGAGGCGGTCAAGAACGCGGTCGCCGAGTTCGCCGACGAGTTCGGCTATGACCTCGACGAGGAGGGCCAGCCGTCCGACGACGCCGGCGCGCCCGCGCCGGCCGCCCGGGAGGCCGAGCCCGACGACGGCGACGATGCCGGCGAGGCGGCGGCTGACACCGACGACGCCGAGGTCGAGGTCTCCGCCGGAGCGGCCGCGTAGCGTCTGATGTCCCAGCGCGACGTCAAGAACCGGATCGCCAGCTTCAAGAACGTGCAGAAGATCACGCAGGCGATGGAGGCCGTCTCGGCCGCCCGCCTGCGGCGCGCCGAGCAGCGGATCGTCGCCCTGCGCCCCTACGCCGGGGCGCTGCGGCGGATGACCCGCCAGGCGGCCGAGGCGGCCGGGAGCGGCGAGACCGCGCGCCTCCCGCTGCTCGCCACGCACGACCAGCAGCAGAAGGTCGGGCTGCTCCTCGTCACCGCCGACCGCGGGCTGGCCGGGGCGTTCAACTCGCAGGTGCTCCGGGCCGGGATCCGCGCCGGAGCCGAGTTCGAGGCGGCCGGGCAGACGCCGGTCTGGTTCGCCTCGGGTCGCCGCGGGGTCTCCTCGCTGCGCTTTCGCAACAAGGAGGTCACCGGGGCCTACACCGGCTTCACCGATCGCCCGACCTACGCCGACGCCCGGACGATCGCCGGCGAGGTGATCAGCGCCTACGTCGACGGCCAGGTCGACCGGGTCGACATCTTCTACAACAGCTTCGTCTCGGCCCTCACCCAGGATCTGACCCGCGAGACCCTGCTGCCGATCGCCGAGGCGACGATCTTCGGCGAGGACGAGGACGAAGCCGAGGAGGAGGCCGCCGAGCGGCCCCGCCACCGCGCGCTCGTCGAGTACGAGCCCGAGCCGGAGGAGATCCTCCGCCGGCTGGTCCCCGACTACATCGAGGTCTCGATCTACCGGGCCCTGCTCGACTCGACCGCCTCCGAGCACGGCGCCCGGATGACCGCGATGCGCAGCGCCTCGGAGAACGCGGGCGAGCTGATCGAAGACCTCACCCTCGAGCTGAACCGCGCTCGCCAGGCCGACATCACCGCCGAGATAATGGAAGTAGTCGCCGGCGCTGAGTCGCTGGTCTAGCGCGACTCGCCTACAAGGAGCCATCTGATGGAAGCAGCCACCGCCCCGACCACCGAAGCCGACGACACCGGCGCGACCAACACCGGCCGCATCGAGGAGATCCAGGGCGTCGTGATCGACGCCGTGTTCCCCGACGAGCTGCCCGAGATCAACAGCGCCATCACCGTCGAGCGGCCCGACGACGCCGGCATCCTCGTCTGCGAGGTCCAGCAGCACCTCGGCGACGACCGCGTCCGCGCGGTCGCCATGGACTCGACCGACGGCCTCGCCCGCGGCATGACGGTGATCGACACCGGCGGGCCGATCACCGTCCCGGTGGGGGAGATCACCCTCGGGCGCATCTTCAACCTGCTCGGCGAGCCGATCGACGAGGGCGACCCGCTGCCCGATGACGTCGAGCGCCGCCCGATCCACCAGCCGGCCCCCCGGGTCGAGGACCTCACCCCGACCACCGAGATGTTCGAGACCGGGATCAAGGTCATCGACCTCCTCGCCCCCTACGCCAAGGGCGGCAAGGTCGGGCTGTTCGGCGGGGCCGGCGTCGGCAAGACCGTCCTCATCCAGGAGCTGATCAACAACCTGGCCAAGGAGCACGGCGGCCTCTCGGCCTTCTGCGGGGTCGGCGAGCGCTCGCGCGAGGGCAACGACCTCTGGCTGGAGATGAAGGAGTCGGGCGTCATCGACAAGACGATGCTCGTCTTCGGCCAGATGAACGAGCCCCCCGGAGCCCGCATGCGGGTCGCCCTCTCCGGCCTGACCATGGCCGAGTACTTCCGCGACCAGGGGCAGGACGTCCTCCTCTTCATCGACAACATCTTCCGCTTCGTCCAGGCCGGCTCCGAGGTCTCGGCGCTGCTCGGGCGGATGCCCTCCCAGGTCGGCTACCAGCCGACGCTCGAGACCGAGATGGGCCAGCTCCAGGAGCGCATCACCTCGACCCAGACCGGTTCGGTCACCTCGATCCAGGCGATCTACGTCCCGGCCGACGACCTCACCGACCCGGCGCCGGCCTCGGTCTTCGCCCACCTCAACGCGACGACCACCCTCAAGCGGGCGATCGCCGAGAAGGGGATCTACCCGGCCGTCGACCCGCTCGACTCGACCTCGACGATCCTCAAGCCCGACGTCGTCGGCGAGGAGCACTTCACCGTGGCCAACGAGGTCAAGGAGGTCCTCCAGCGCTACAAGGAGCTCCAGGACATCATCGCCATCCTCGGCATCGACGAGCTCTCCGACGAGGACAAGATCATCGTCCAGCGGGCCCGCAAGGTCGAGCGCTTCCTCTCCCAGCCGTTCTTCGTGGCCCAGCAGTTCACCGGCACCCCCGGCGCCTACGTGGCCATCGCCGACACGATCCGGGGCTTCAAGGAGATCCTCGAGGGCAAGCACGACGACGTCCCCGAGCGGGCCTTCTTCCTCAAGGGCACGATCGAAGACGTGGTCAAGGCCGCCTGATGGCGCGCACGAAGTTCCGGGTCGAGGTCCTCACTCCGGAGGGCGAGGTCTTCAACGAGGAGGTCGAGATGGTCTCGACGAGGACGACGGTCGGCTCGATCGGCATCCTGGCCAACCACTAGCCGATCCTGGCCACGCTCGAGCCGACCGAGCTGCGGCTCTACCGCTCGGAGACCGAGATCGTCCGCTTCGCCCAGGCCGAGGGCTACCTCCAGATGGCGGAGAACCGGGCGCTCGTGCTCGTCGAGGAGGCGATCGACCCCGACGCCTCGAACGCCGCCGAGCTCGAGG